>JASJAU010000039.1 GCA_030066855.1 Paracoccaceae bacterium
TATACTCAGAGGAAGGTAACTATACAAAAGCGTTTCTAATGTACACGTCTGCTAGCGACTTCGTACCGGCGGCCTTCCCTGATATTGAAGTAGCAAACAAGGAAAAAGCCCAAATAGATACAACTATTGCGCTGGCGGCACTGAAGGCCGGAGAGCTTTCTATTGCGGCGGAGTTTTCACGTTCTGCGATGGACTTCAATCAGGAACTCGCGAATGACGTCCTAGGACAGGTCGTTGATGAAGCTGCTGAAGTGATCGTAGAAAAGTTTGAGGGCTTTGCCGATTTGCAGTAGGTAAAACCGGGTCAGTGAATCCGTGCTTTGGGCCACCGGTGTGGTATTGGCAAGGAGCCGACAGTCAATGACAGCGAGCGAAGGTTTCAAGTGTTAGGTTTTGTTTCGCTTAGAACTGTCCCACCCCCAACTTGACCTCCCTCAATGCCTTCCCCTCCGCCGTCTGATCTCCTAAACGGCAAGAAAAGCAAAACGGGAGACGCGCGATGGACATCCATGTCAGCACCGACAACTTCATCCAGGGCGACGAGCGGGTCGTCGAGGTGGCCGAGATGGCGGTCGAGAACGATCTCGGCCATATGAAGGACTGGCTGACGCGGGTCGAGGTGCACCTGAAGGATCAGAACGCCGACAAGCACGGGCCCGACCATATCCGCTGCACGATGGAGGCGCGGCCCCGCGGCCTCGCCCCCATGGCCGCCCATGCCGACGCCTCCGACATTCCCGCCGCGCTCAAAGGCGCGGCCTCGAAACTCCGCCAGCGGCTCCAGTCGGCGCATTCCAAGCGCGACCCCCACCGCTAGGGGATGACCGAGCCCACCCGGAACATCTTCGCCCAGCTGCCGTTCGACATGACGTTTGAAGAGGTCACCGACCTCCTCAAAGCCCCCGGCGTCCGGGTCGAGCGCATCGTCTCGCGCGGCCACGCCTCGCCCGACGACTACTGGTACGATCAGGACGAGGGGGAGTGGGTCATGGTCGTCGCCGGCGGCGCGCGGCTGCGGATCGAGGGCGAGCGGCAGGACCGGACGCTGCTGGCCGGCGACTGGCTCTACCTCGCCCCCCACGTCCGCCACCGCGTCACCTGGACCGACCCCGACCACGACACCATCTGGCTCGCCGTCTTCCACCCTGTCGCCCAGTAATCCGGCGCGGGATTCCCGATTTGCCCGAAAAATGGTACGATTGCCCCACGCTTCGGGGCGTCGGCCCCGCGGCGGACACTCACAGGAAAGGGAACGCGCATGGGTGAACTCACAATGGGCGTCAGCTGGCTTGGCGTCGTCCTTGGGGCGATCGTCGCCTTCCTCGTCGGCTGGCTCTGGTATTCGCCGATGCTTTTCGGTCCGAAATGGGCTGAGGGATCGGGCGTTGAAATGGGAACGGCCAACGAGATGCCGCTTAACGCCATGAGCGCGCAGGGCCTCGGCCTTCTGCTGATGAGCTGGTTTGTCGGCGTCACGGCGGCGGGCAACGCGCTTCTGACCGTTGTTCTCGCGACACTGGCCTTCGCCTGCCTGCAATGGTCGGGCGGAGCGTTTTCCGGAAAGTCGACCTATGCCCGCAATGTCGACGCGGGCTACTGGATCGCCGCGCTGGCGGTGATGATCGTCGCGCAGGCGATCTTCTGACATGGCCGCGGGCGGGTTCCCCACCGATGAGATGGAGCTGACGCGCCACCTCGTCGTCTCCGACCTCGCCCGCTCCGTCGCGTGGTACCGCGATGTTCTGGGCGCCGAGCTTGAGCGCGAGTACGGCGGCACCTCCGCCGTCTTCCAGCTTCTCGGCCAATGGCTTCTGATCACCACGGGCGGACCGCCGACCGAGGACAAGCCGGGTCTCACCTTCGACACGCCGCCCGAGGGCCGCGTCTCGGCCCAGCTCATCTTCAGGGTCCCCGACGCGCATGCGGCCTATGAGACGCTCGCTGGGCGGGGCGCCGCATTTCTCACGGCGCCCGTTCATTACGATCACGGCGAAACCCGCGCCTTCTTCCGCGACCCGGACGGGCACCTGTTCGAGATCAGCGCGCTCGACTGACGCGAGGCCGGCGCCGATTCCAGCTTACAAAGCCGCCCTCGCGCGGCTAGGCTCGGCCAATGCGATACCTCCTCCTCCCCCTCCTGCTGGCTGGCTGTGTCGGCGCCGTTCAGATCGGTCCCGCCGCGCCCGACCCCGACCCGACCATTATCGGTCAGGGCGTCGATCCGGCGAATGAAATCACGATCTACCGCGCGGCCTATTTCGGGCTGGCCACCAGCGTCGCAGCCAACCCCGCGCTCGTCCTTGACGGGAGGAGCGTCGGCACCTGCCGAATCGGCGCGCCGCTGGTCCTGCGCGTGCCCGACGGCGACTACGAGATCGCCGCAGTCACCCCGGCAGGCACTGTCACGCAGACCGTAAGTGTCTCAAATGGAAGT
This sequence comes from Paracoccaceae bacterium, assembly GCA_030066855.1. GTDB lineage: Bacteria > Pseudomonadota > Alphaproteobacteria > Rhodobacterales > Rhodobacteraceae > Kangsaoukella. The sequence continues at coordinate 2,435 of JASJAU010000039.1, forward strand.
CAAATCTTTATCCGGTGCGGAACCGGATCCGCTCCGGCGCCCGCGCCGGTCCCGGTGCTCGAGACCGTCACGGCAGAGACGGCGGACCGCGAGGCCGGGATTTGATCCGGCCTCGCGATCGCGGCCTTAAATGGCCTTAAGGTCTCCCGCTGACTGGCGCCCGTCGCGCCCTTCGATCAGCTCGTAGGAGATTTTCTGGTCGTCGGCGAGCCCGGTCATCCCAGCCCGTTCCACCGCCGAAATATGAACAAATACGTCTTTTCCGCCCTCATCAGGCGCGATGAACCCGTACCCTTTCGTCGTGTTGAACCATTTTACTGTGCCTGTCGGCATGTTGTCTTCCTTCAAAGTAGTCGGCGTTCTTCAGAACGCGTGTATGGCGCAGCGCAAACCAGCACTTCGCCCGGGGGGCGGGCATGATGGTTTCAGTGCACGGTAGAAACTGGGGCTTCACTGTGAAAACACAAGAGAAACCTGCGTGAGGAGCTGCCGCCGATGACTGTTATCTATGGTCTGAAAACCTGTGACACCTGCCGCAAGGCAGCGAAAGCCTTTGATAATGCAGGGGTTTCTTATGAGTTCCGCGATGTGCGGTCCAGCCCTCTCGACAAAGCGACGCAGGCGCGATTTCTTGACGCATTCGGTCATGAATTAATCAATCGCCGCTCAACTACATGGCGCGGCCTCAGCGATGGAGAGCGGGAGGACGATGCGCTCGCGCTTTTGGACCGTCATCCGGCGCTGATGAAACGCCCGGTGATCGAGGGCGCGGCGACCGTCACGCTCGGCTGGGGAGAGGCTCAGAGCGTCGCGCATCTTGGGAAGTGAGGCCCGAGCCATTAGATGAGTTTGCGACGGAGAGGACGCAAACATGCGAAACGCGGCGGCAGCGCTCGGGTTGATTGGCGGCTTATTGGCGCTGCTCATGGGCATGGTGAGCTTCGGCTATACCGAGGCGATCTATCGCTGGGGCGAATGGCCCGACCTGTTCGAACTGCCCGAGAACGTTGATGCGGTGCGGGCCATGAGCGTTCTCGCGCCGCTTTTTGCCATCGCCGGCGCGGCGATGGCGCGCTATCGGGCGCTATGGGGCGGACTTGCTTTGGCCGCCGCGGCGGCGGGGCTTTACTGGGCGTTCGGGATCGGCTTTCCGGCCATCTTCCCGGTCTCGCTCTGCGCGCTCGCCGCTATGCTCGCGCTGGCTGCCCGGCGTCCTGACCGGCCGAAGTCGCATTTCTGAGCCAACGGTCGACCGACAGCGGCCCGCCGCCACGGAACATCAGGTAGAGCAGAACGAAAACCCAGAAGCCCCGCTGATCGAGGATGATCCCGTCCGGCATCCGGTCGAACCACGCGCCGAGCGTTCCGTTCGCCAGCCCGCCGTGTCCGAAGAGATCGACCCAGCTTTGCAACGCGACAAATCCGATCATGCCGAGCGCGGCGAGGCGGGTGAAGAGGCCGATGACGATCAGGAGTGGCAGAAGGAACTCCGCCCAGGTTCCGGCGGTGACAACCAGCCAGTGAAAAGTGCCGAGCTGCGAGAAATCGTAACCGATGGCCTCGATCGTCCGGGGGAAGATTTGGATGTAGGCGCCATCGGACGGCTGGATGAAGCCGAGGATTCCGTCGCCCAGCTTGGTCATCCCTGAATTCCAGTAGTAAAGCAGCAGCGTCGCCGCGAAGAGAAACCGCGCCAGCGTGGTCATGACCGGCGTTGAAAGGCCTTCGAGGCTTCGAAAAACGGCGTCGTGGGCCGATGTGAGCAGCCGGATCATGTCATTTCTCCAATCGATATGATGCACTCATGCGCCAGGAGCAGCGCGAGGGTTCTGCCCAGATCGAAGTCTGGACTGAGGGAGGCGGATTCGACGGCCTCACCAAGGGCCCGGCCGTTCGTCAGCGCCTCGACGAAATCGGCCATGCCGGGTCCCAAAAGGACCGGTTCGGGGTCGAATTCCATTCGGAGGACCGCTATGTCTTCGGCGGCCATTTCCGGCTTCGCGGCCCCCTCAACCATGTTGAAGCGCCAGATCGCGTGAATCGGCCAGGGCGAGCGGATCAGGCGCAGACTAGGGGCGAGGCCGACGCGCGATGCCATAAGCGTCTCCGTCGGCGTGGTCTCCAGAACCGCAGGGTTGATGGGTTGGGCGTCGGCCGCGTGGTAGCTCTGCCGCAGCGCGAGTTCCAGCCGCGCTACGTCGGGCAGGTAGCCGATCTCGCGCGTGGGCGGGAAGGCCGCGATGAAGGCCGGCAGCTCCGACCCGTAGAACATCATTAGAGGCGACGCGGGCGGGTGGGCGCGGAGAAAGGCGCCGGCGAGGGTCTTGAAGTTCTGGGTTCCGACCAGTTTCGCGACGACCGGGAACGCGGTCTCGAGCGCTTCGGTGAGCGAGACCGCTACGTTGTTGCGGTAAACGTCGAACCGGCGGCCCGCATTGTCGCCTTTTCCGTCGGAGAGGCCCGAGGGTCGTTGCGCCTTGGGGTCGAGGAGCGCCGCGCGAAAGTCGGACTGGCTCACCGTCATGCCGGCGTGCTTTGCAGAACGCGGGCCGCACGGACGGCCTCTGCCTCAAGAGCGGGCCATTCGGGCACGTTGTTGTCCCATTCGATCAGGGTCGGCAGGGGGCCAGCCTTGCGGATCGTGTGCTCGTAGAGCGTCCAGACCGGGTCGGCGACCTCGCGACCGTGGCTATCAATCAGCAGGGGCGCGCCGTGATCGTCTTCGTCCTCGTCATGGCCGCCGAGGTGGATTTCACCCACCAGGTCCAGGGGAAAGGCGTCGATATAGCTGACGGGGTCGGTGGCGAGGTTCGTCGCGCTGACGAAGACGTTATTGACGTCGAGGAGCAGGCCGCAGCCCGTCTTCCGCGCTACCTCCTGCAAAAACTGGGTCTCGGCCATCGTGCTTTCGTCGAAGGCGAGGTAGGACGACGGGTTTTCAAGAAGCATCCGCCGACCCAGGGTGTCCTGTACCTCGTCAATGTGGTCGGCCACCCGCGCCAGCGTGGCTTCGGTGTAGGGCAGGGGGAGCAGGTCGTTCAGGAACGCGCTTTCATGCGTCGACCAGGCGAGGTGCTCGGAAAAGCTGGCGGGCTTGAGCCAATCCACGAGATGCTTCAGCCGGGCGAGATGCTCCGGGTCCAGACGGTCCTCGCCGCCGATCGACAGGCCGACGCCATGGACCGAGAACGGAAACCGCTCGGCCAGATGCCGGAGCTGGGCGAGCGGCCGTCCGCCGGAGCCCATGTAGTTTTCCGCGTGAATTTCCAGCCAGCCGACGGGGCCGGGGTCTGACGCTATGTCCTGGAAATGCTGCGGCTTGTAGCCGACGCCGGGCGCGTCTGGCAGGCGCTCGAATCTCTGGGTCGTTGTGTCTAGCATGGCCTGTCCCGGAAAAGAGAGAGCGCCCGCGCCGGCAGCGCGGGCGTCGTGGTGCGACGTCGGATTACGCCGGCAGGTCGCGGTCAAGCTCTTCCAGCGAGCCCATGCGCGCCGTGCCGTCGGCCATCGCGGGAAGCTCGATATCGGCGCAGGTACCGGCATCGACCAGCGTCCAGGCGTTGCCCTGATAGTCGACCGTCGAGGTGCCGGCGCAGGTCGTGCCAGGCCCGGCGGCGCAGTCGTTCTCACCCGCGAGCGAGACGCCGAAGCACTTTTCTTTGGCTTGGGCGTGGGCCGGGACGGTCATTTGGGCGGCCAGCGCGGCGGCGACGGCGCCGGCGACGGCGAGGGTTTTGGTCGTGTTCGACATAGTGAGGTGTCCTTCTTGAACTTCGGTTGTTTGACGCGCCGCACCAGCGGCTGTTCGGGACTTAGGCGTCCTCCCTCGTAACAAGCCAATCACAGCGGCGTCATCCACGAAGTCGTTAAACAATGAAACATCAATGAACTGTGACTTGACGCCAGCCCAGACGCGCCGTGTACGCACGGAGAAAGAGGCGACAACCGTTGCTTAACCGGATTGGCGTCAGGGGAATTCGGGGCGCGGCGAGCGAGGTGAGAGCATTTGATGCGCGCATACAGATCCCGTCTGGCAGGGGTTGTTTTCTGCCTGTTTTTCAACTGTTCGGCGTGGGCGGACGCGCCGCCCGAACCCGTGGCGCTCGCCCCGATCGAGCATCCGGGCGCCGAACTGACCGTGGTCGCTCCGAATGGCGAGACCGCATCCTATACGGTGGAAACGTTGGAAGCCCATCCGACATACCGCCTTGTAACAAAAACGCCCTGGCGGGAAGAGCAGGCGGTGTTCGAAGGCGTGCTTTTGGCCGACGTTCTGGCTTCCAACGGCCTCGACGCGGCGCCGGCCATCCGCGTCACGGCGGAAAACGACTTCACCAGCGACATTCCGCAAGCGGCCTGGCGCGAGGTTCCGATCCTGATTGCAACCCGCGTGAACGGGAGGCCGATCCCGGGCAGGGAGCGCGGGCCGCTCCTGTTCGTAGTGGAAGACGCGGCGTATCACGCATCTCCAAATGTGCTGGAGCAGCACCTCGTCTGGATGGCGAAACGGATCGAGCGGGCCAGGTGAGGCAGGTCCATGTCGACCGGCCCCCGAACCAACGCACTGCTGTTGCGCGCGCTCGACGCGCTTGCCACTCGGTTCGGGATCGCTCTTTCGCTCGGCGCGATTCTCGGGGTCAGCACCTACGCCGCCATCTTCGCGGAGCAGGGAGTTCGCGCGATGCTGGCGAACCAGCACCTTTTTGAGGACCGCCAGTCCCGCAACGGTTTTGTCTCTCTGAGCGATGTCCAGCGCCTGAACCTCGCTGCCTTTGACGCGCTGCGGGAGGGGGAGGTCAGCGGCGAGACGGCGCTTCGGTTCGAACGCGCTCTCGATATTCTGCACGTCCGTGCTGACAGTTTTCGCCAAACGCTCTCTCCCGAATTGCGGTTTCCGTCCGGAATGCGCGCAATCGAGGGGCTGGAGAAGCTCGTGGACATCGGTGACGAGGCCATTGCCAGCGGGTTTGCAGATGTCGACGGTATGGCCGTTGAGATCAGCCGCGTCAGCGACCAGACGCGCGGCGACCTCGCCATCTGGAATGACGAGTTGCGCCGGATGCAGTTCAGGCTTCTTGCCAAGAAGGCCACCACCATCACCTCGCTCCGCCAAGTCCTCTGGATCAGTCTGGTCGGCCTGACATGTCTCGGCGGCGGCGCGCTTCTGCTTCTCCGTCGCGAGGTGCTCGGCCGAAATGCCCGCGAGACGGCGGAGCGCCGGGTCGAATATCTCGCCTATTTTGACGCCCTGACGACGCTGCCCAACCGCGTCCAGTTCAAGGACCGGATGAAGAAGCTTCTGCCTCGGAGCGATCCCCTGACGCTGTTCCTGGTCGATCTGGATCACTTCAAGGCGGTCAACGATACCTATGGACATGCTGCCGGCGACGCCACGCTCCGACATGTCGCCAAGATCATCGAAAAGCGCGCGACGGAGGCCGGCGGCTTTGCGGCCCGGCTCGGGGGCGACGAGTTCGCAATCGTCATCGGCAGCGAATTGGAGCAAACCCTTAGGGACTTCGGCGACGCGATCCTTTCGGACGTGGCGGAGGGGTTCTGGTTTGATGGCGAAACGTTGCGCGTCTCCGTAAGCATCGGCGCCGCCTCGACGGCCCACGTGTTCGACCGGACCGCCCTGACCGTCGACACGCTCACGCGCGTGACCGACTTCGCGCTCTATGCGGCGAAACACGAAGGGCGGAACCGGTGCAGCTTCTACGACAGCGCGCTGGAAGCCCGCTACAACGAGCGCCGCGCCATTGTCGAATAGCTGCCCCGCGCGATCGCGGATGGCGATCTTGCGGTGTTCCTGCAGCCCAAGGTCGCGATGGAAGACGGGCGGGTCTACGGGTTCGAGGCGCTTGTGCGTTGGTGGCGCCGGGACGCGCTCGTCCCGCCGGGCGACTTCATCTCGCTCGCCGAGGAAAGCGGGCATGTTGTCGAGATCGACGCCTTCGTTCTCGCCCGCGCCACTAAGATCGTGGCGGATTGGAACCGGCGCCACGGCACGCAGCTGTCAATCAGCGTAAACCTGTCCGCGCATCAATTCAGCTCGACCCTCATCATCTCGACGGTCCGGAAGATCCTGGACGGCACCGATCTTCCCCCGGAGCTTCTGACGCTTGAGATCACCGAAACGGTGCAGTTGCGCGACTGGGCCGAGGTCCGGCGCATCCTGACCGGGCTCAGGGCGCTCGGCTGCCGGATCGCCGTCGACGACTTCGGGACCGGTTTCTCGTCAATGGCCTATCTCAGGGCGATCTCGGCTGATGAGCTCAAGATCGACCGGTCGCTAGTCAACGAGATCGAGATCTCGAGCGAAGCCCGGTTCATTTTCGACGCTGTTCTGGACCTCGCCGCGAATTTGCAGATGAGCGTGGTCGTCGAGGGCATCGAGACCGCCGAGCAGGCGCGGACCGTCGCGGATCTGGGCGGGCGCTTCGCCCAGGGTCACTATTTCGGTCCGCCCCGGCCGGCGGCCGAAGCGCTGCTCGCCGCCAACGTCACGCTTCCGCATTCCGCGTGACGGCAGGCGCTATGCAGCGGAAAGGTCGGGCGGCAGGGCCTCCGCCGAAAGCTCCTCGGTGACCTCGGCGAAGGTCCGGACCTGGGTCTGCTTTTCGCCTAGCCGCCGCACTGTGACGGTCCGGTTCTCGACCTCGCGTTGGCCGATAGCGAGAATGACCGGCACCTTCGAGACCGAGTGCTCGCGGACCTTGTAGTTGATCTTCTCGTTCCGCACGTCGGCCTCGGCGCGAACGCCCGCTCTTTTCAACGTCTCGACCACCTCGCGCACGTAATCGTCGGCATCGGAGACAATCGACGCCACAACCACCTGCCGGGGCGCGAGCCAGAAAGGCAGTCTGCCAGAATGCTCCTCGATCAGAATCCCGATGAACCGCTCGAACGAGCCGAGGCAAGCGCGGTGGAGCATGTAGGGGCGATGCTTCGCCCCGTCCTCGCCCACATAGGTCGCGCCCAGCCGCTCGGGCAAGTTCGGGTCCACTTGGAAGGTGCCGCATTGCCAGGTCCGGCCGATTGCGTCGGTGAGGTAGAAGTCGAGTTTCGGCCCGTAGAACGCGCCGTCGCCCGGTTCCAGCGTGAAGTCGCGGCCGGTGGCGCGGATTGCGCCTTCCAGCGCGCCCTCGACATGATCCCAGCTTTCGTCCGACCCGACGCGGTTCTCGGGCCGGGTGGCGAACTTGATCTCGAACTCCGGGAAGCCGAGGTCGGCATAGATTTCCGCGAGGAAGTTGATGAACCGGGCGCATTCGGACTCGATTTGATCCTCGGTGCAGAAAATATGCGCGTCGTCCTGGGTGAAACCGCGCACGCGCATGATGCCGTGCAGCGCGCCCGAGGGTTCGTACCGCGCGCAGGACCCGAACTCGGCCAGCCGGAGCGGCAGATCGCGATAGGACTTCAGACCCTGATTGAAGACCTGCACGTGGCAGGGGCAGTTCATCGGCTTCAGCGCGTTGATCGCCTTTTCCTTTGCATGCTCTTCTTCGACTTCGACGATGAACATGTGCTCCTGGTACTTCTCCCAGTGACCCGACGCCTCCCAAAGCTTGCGGTCCACGACCTGCGGGGTGTTGATCTCGCGATACCCGCCCGCGCGCTGTTTGCGGCGCACATAGTCCTGCAGGGTCGTGTAAATCGACCAGCCGTTCGGATGCCAAAAGACCTGACCTGGCGCCTCCTCCTGCATGTGGAAGAGGTCCATCTCGCGACCCAACCGGCGGTGGTCGCGCTTCTCGGCCTCCTCGAGGAAGTGGAGGTACTTCTTCAGGTCGTCACGGTTCTTGAACGCGACGCCGTAGATCCGCTGGAGCATGGGCCGCGAGGAGTCGCCGCGCCAATAAGCGCCGGCGACGTTCATCAGCTTGAACGCGTCCGCCGGGGCCTGACCGGTGTGCTGCAAATGCGGGCCCCGGCAGAGGTCCTGCCAGTCGCCATGCCAGTACATGCGGATCGGCTGATCGCCGGGGATCGCTTCGACCAGCTCGACTTTGTAGTTCTCGCCCGTCTCGCGATAATGGGCAATGGCCCGATCCCGGTCCCAGACTTCGGTCCGGACCGGGTCCCGCAGATTGATGATCTCTTTCATCTTAGCTTCGATCCGGCCCAGATCCTCCGGCGTGAAGGGCTCCTGCCTGTCGAAGTCATAGTACCACCCGTTCTCGATCACCGGCCCGATGGTCACCTTCACGTCCGGCCAGATCTCTTGCACCGCCCGCGCCATGATATGCGCCAGGTCATGCCGGATGAGCTCCAGCGCCTGGTCGTCGTCTTTGAGCGTGTGAATGGCGATTGAAGCGTCGTCCTTGATCGGCCATTGCAGGTCCCAGTGTGCGCCGTCGAGCGTCGCGCTGATCGCTTTTTTGCCGAGTGAGGTCGAAATGCCGCTCGCGACGTCGGCTGCGGTGACACCGGCCGCGAAATCGCGCGAATTGCCATCGGGGAATGTCAGGGAAATCTGGGCCATCGGCCGGTCTCCTCGTCGGTTTGGCGCCCACGGAACGCCCGGTTGCGGGTATGTGCCGAGCGATGTGGCAGCGGCGCCGCGCTTTGTCAACGACGAGCGGGCGCTCCCGCACGATCCCGACGGAGATGTTGCATCGCGACGGTCTTCCGGTAGCTTTCCGCAGGTACAGGGAGCCCTATCATGTCCAGTCAGTTCCAAACGGACCACGTCCGAAAACTCGCCTATGACCGCACCAAAGGCGCGGGCCCGGGCGTGGTGTTCCTCGGCGGGTTCCGGTCCGACAAAGAGGGGACGAAAGCCCTATATCTCGAGGATTGGGCGCATCGCCGGAAACACGCCTTTCTCAGGTTCGACTACTCGGGGCACGGCGCCTCGGGCGGGGTCTTCGAGGACGGCTCTATCGGCGATTGGATGGACGACGCGATCGCCATAATCGAGGGCCTGACAAAGGGCCCGCAGGTTCTCGTGGGATCGTCGATGGGGGGTTGGATCTCGCTTCTGATCGCGCGGGACAGGCCCGACCTGGTCGCCGGCCTCGTCACCATCGCCGCCGCCCCGGATTTCACCGAGAGCATGCGAGCGGCGTTCGATGAGGATCAGCTGACGACGCTAGATAGCGCGGGTCAGGTCGAACTGCCCTCCGACTACTCTGACGAGCCTTATGTGATCACCAAGCGTCTAATTGACGATGGACGGGCGCGTCTCGTTCTGGAGGACGAGCTGGACCTCCAGATTCCGACGCGCTTCCTGCAGGGTACGGACGACGCGGATGTGGATGTGTCGGTCGCCCATCGGCTACTCGATCACGCGACAGCGCCGGACATGCGCCTGACGCTCGTCAAAGGCGCCGACCACCGGTTCTCCGAGCCCGAGTGCCTGACGCTTCTGGCCCGCTCGGTCGAAGACGTTGTCGCGCGGGCGGGCGGCTGAATTGACCGCGACGGCGCGCTGGGCCGGCCGGCTGGGTCTGGCTCTGGTGGCCGCGGTTTTTCTGCTCTTCGCAGTCGGGCCGCGCGAGCCTGTGGATCTGACCGCCACTTTCGATCCAAGCGTCATCGGCGCCGACCCGGAGGCCTACCTCGCCCGTCAGGAGGCTCGGTTCGACGACATCACGCCTGGCGTGGAGAAACGGATCCTCTGGGCGGGGGAACCTGGCGGGCGGACAAAGACCGCCTTGGTCTATCTGCACGGTTTTTCCGCCACGTCGGAAGAGATCAGACCGGTTCCCGACCAAGTTGCGGAATCCTTGGGCGCGAACCTCATCTTCACTCGTCTTGCTGGCCATGGGCGGAGCGGACCGGCCATGGCGTCAGGCACGATCGCCGCCTGGACGCGGGACTTGGACGAGGCTTTGGCGCTGGCCAATCTGATCGGCGACCGGCTCGTTGTGATCGGTACCTCGACCGGCGCGACGCTCCTGGCTGCCGCGCTTGCCGAGGGGCGCGGGGTGGACGCGGCAATCTTCATTTCGCCGAACTTCCGCATCGGGAATGCCGCCGCCCGGATTCTCACATGGCCCGCCGTTCGTTATTGGGGGCCGCTGGTTTTCGGCCGGGAGCGCGGGTTCCAGGCGCTGAACCCCGATCATGAACGCTACTGGACGACCTCCTACCCGACCACGGCGCTGTTCCCAATGGGCGCGCTTGTCGCCCATGCGCGGGGCGCGGATTTCTCAGCGGTCGCCGCCCCGGCGCTTTTCTATTTCTCGGACGCTGACACCGTTGTCGATCACGAAACTACTCGAGAAATCGCCGCCCGATGGGGCGGACCATCGGAGATCATTGCGGTCGATCTGATGCCGGGTGACGACCCCTTCAACCACGTCCTGGCCGGCGACATCCTGAGTCCCGGCATGACGGACGCGGTGGTTGAGGATTTGGCGGGCTGGATCTCGGGCGTTTAAAAACCGTCCATGAAATCGAACAGCGCGATCTGCATCTCGACCGTCCAGGTTCCGCTGTGGCCGATCCCGTCCAGCGCGATCAGGGACTTCGATGTGGCGGCGGCGGCCTCATAGATCCGGCGGCCCATGTGGAATGGAACGATCCTGTCGTTCCGGCCGTGAACGACCATCAGCGGCTGCGTGATCTCGCCGATGACAGAGGCGCTGTCCCATTGCTGGGTGATGAACCGGGTCAGGTCCTCCATCGGGAATTGCTTCAGCACCAGATCGCGCACCGAGGTGAAGGGCGCCTCGAGGATCACCGCGTCCCCGTGCCCCGCAGCGGCCACCTGGATCGCGACGGCGGCGCCGAGGCTCTCCCCGTAAAGCACGACCGGCGCCGCCTCGCGCGCGACGACCCCGAGCGCGTCGGCGATCAGAAGCGCCTGGTCCGGCTTGCCACTTGAGCCGCTCGAGCCGCGATAGGCCAGCGCCACCAGCCCATAGCCGCGATCAAGGAGACGCCTGAAACGTTCGGCGCGGTCCTTGAGGCCGCCCGCGTTGCCGGGGAAATACACGATCGTAGGCCGCCCGGGCGCGGCCTCGGCGCGCCAGACGACCAGCCTCTCGCCGTCGCCTGTGGAAAACCGCTGCTCGGCCAGCCGCGCCTCGCCCGCCTCTGCGGGGGTCACGTAGGTCTGGTCGAACGGGTAGACCATCGCCATTTCATACTTCTGCAAGTAGAGGGCCAGAAAACTGGTCGAAGCGATGACGGCAAGTGCCTTCAGGATCATGGGCTGACCTCATATGGCAGGACGCCCCTCTGAGTGTGATCGACATTGAGCCTTCGCTCAAGGGGCGGCACGGAACGTTGATGACAGTCCGGTCGCTCGCAGATCCGGCAGGATATCCCGATCGGCTCGAAGGCCGCGCCGTCGTTCAGATCAAGGCCGTCCGCATAGACCACGTCGCCCGCATGGCTGACCTCGCAACCTAGCCCCAGCGCGAACCGCCGGATCGGCGCCCGGAACGCGCCACCGCCGGTCGAGACCTCGCGCGCAAGGCAGAGATAGCGGACGCCGTCGGGGGTTTCGGCCAGTTGGCGAAGGAACTGGCCGGGCGTTTCGAAGGCGCGGTGCACGTTCCAGAGCGGACAGGCGCCGCCATATCGAGCGAACTGAAGGCGCGTTGCTGAGTGGCGTTTGGTGATCGTGCCGGCCTGATCCACACGCACGAAAAAGAAGGGCACGCCCTTCTCGCCTGGCCTCTGCAGGGTCGAGAGGCGATGGCAAACCTGCTCGAGCGAGGCGCCGAACCGCCGCGCCAGAAGCTCCAGATCGTGTCGGGTCTCGTGCGCCGCTTCGAGGAACGACCGGTAAGGCATTTGCGCGGCGCCGGCGAAGTAGTTGGCCAATCCGATCTTGGCGATCTCCCGCGCCGTCTCGGTTTCAAGCCGCGCGAGATCCAGCGTCGCCTCGATCAGGTCCTCTTGCGTGATGAGCGCGAGTTGGTGCAGAAGCTGGAAAGTCTTTGTGGGCGGGTCGATCCGGTTTGAGATGTAGAGGCTTCGCGCCCGCGCGTCGTAGCGGCGAACCATTCCCAGATCGCCGGTCTCTCGCAGATCGATCCCCAGGTGGCGGTAGGCGCGCTCGATGCCTGCCTGCAGGTCCTCTGGCGCGGCGAAGCCTTCGGCCGCCTTGTCCACCGCATCGATGTAGTTGTCGCAGTAGTGGAAGAAGTCGCGCACTTCGTCCCAGGGCGAGGCGCCGGGTCTTACACCATCCTGTCCGAGCGCCTCGTCAAGCGATGCGAGCCGCTCGTTTGCCTGAAGGTAAGCCCGGTGCAGCGTGAGAACCGCCTTGGCGACTGAAGGCGCGTTCGCGGCGACGAGGCGCAGGTCGGCTTGTGGCGGCAGGGCGTCCTTGAAAACCGGGTCCGCCAGCGCCTCGCGCAGGTCGCTGACCAGCCGCTCGCTGTCGCCTTCGGAAAGCTCGCTGACATCGAACCCGAACTCCTGCACGAGCGCGAGGATCACGCCGGAGGAGACGGGCCGGTGGTTGTTCTCCATCTGGTTGGCGTAGGGCAGGGAGACGCCGAGGCGTTGAGCGAAATCCTTTTGCGTCAGGCCGAGCCTTTGCCTGACCTCGCGCAGTTTTGATCCGGCGTAAAGTTTCTGGCTTCCCATCGCGCCTTCCCAAAGGTTTGCAAAGACCCTGACGGGACTTTGCTAATCTGGCAAGGCTTCCGAGCTTGTCACTACCTTCTCGCGCTCGATGACATAAAGGATCGCGACTACGGCGAGCGCGGTGCAGAGCGTCATCAGGATCAAGAGTGGAAGGCTGCCGCCGCCCCATTTCAGCACCACTCCGGCAAAGGCCGACAACCCGGCGCCGCCGCCAATCATGATGGCGCTGCCGAGGCCTGAGGCCGTGCCCGCCAGATGCGGGCGGACCGACAGCATGCCCGCGCTCGAATTCGGGATGATCATGCCGTTTCCAAGCCCGACGAATGTGCAGAACGTGAAGAACAAAACCGCGTTGCTGAACCCGAACAGGGCGATCAGCGTCGCAACGAGCAGTCCGGCCGTCGATACGATGGCGCCTGTCCGGATCATCCAGTTGATCCCGAAGCGCACTGAATACCGACCGGACAGGAAATTGCCGAAGGCGTATCCGATCGCGGGCGCGCCGAAGCCGACGCCGGCCCAGAATGTCGTTAGCCCGTAGACCTCAGTCGCCACCAAGGGCGCGCCGCCGAGAAAAGCGAAGAAGGCGCCGCTCGCGAAGGCGGCGGTGAATACGTAGCCCCAAAAACGGCGGGAGCGGAACAACTCGGGGTAGTCGCGGAACTGCGCGGCGAAGCTCTTGCCCTCTCCTGACGCGGTCTCGCCAAGATCGCGTAGCACCAGAAAGCCGATGCCCGCGCCCGCGAGCGTCAGGAACCAGAAAGTAGCCTGCCACCCGAAAGCCTCGTCCAGTGCGCCGCCAATCATAGGCGCCACCATCGGAACCAGCGCCATGCCCATGGTCACGTAGCCGATCATCGAGGCGGCCTCGTCCTGCGGAACCATGTCGCGCACAATCGCGCGGGAGAGGACGAGGCCGGCCGCCACCGTCGCCTGAACCATGCGGAAGAACAGGAAGACCTCGGCCGTCGGGGCGAGGAGACAGCCAATGGTTGCGATAAGGAAGATCGCGATGCTCCCGATCACGACGCTTCGGCGCCCGTAGCGGTCGCTGAGCGGCCCAATCAGAAGCTGCAGGCCGGCGGTGACAAGGAGATAGCCCGAGACGGCCAGCTGCATGACGCCATAGGTCGTGTCGAAGTGGGCCGTCATCGCGGGCAGCGAGGGCAGAATCGCGGTCATGTTCATCGCGCCGAGACCGGCGATCAGAACAAGCGTGATGATGTGCGGCGGCGTGCCCGGATCAAGAAACCGAACGGCTGGGCGTGTCTGCATCATGCCGGGGTAGGCGCAATGGCGGGCGCTGTCCAGCCACAGGCATTGTGCCTGGATGCGCGGAGTGATTTGCAAAGTTATTGGTTTGCTATTCGCAAAATATGCAAATTCGCGAGATTCTCCTTTGTCGCGCACGTCGAAACGGCTAGGCACGACCAACTAACGGGAGGCTTCCGAGATGTCCGATATCCTTGCCGAGCTCGAAAAACGGCGCGCCGAGGCGCGGCTGGGCGGCGGAGAGCGCCGGATCGAGGCGCAGCACGCGAAAGGGAAACTCACGGCGCGCGAGCGCATCGAGCTTGTGCTGGACGAGGGCTCGTTCGAAGAGCTCGACATGTTCGTCACGCACCGCACGACCGATTTCGGCATGGCGGCGAACAAGCCCGCGGGCGATGGCGTGGTAACCGGATGGGGCACGATCAACGGCCGGCAGGTCTATGTGTTCAGCCAGGACTTCACGGTCTTCGGTGGCTCGCTCTCCGAAACGCACGCGCAGAAGATCGTGAAGATCATGGACATGGCGATGCAGAACGGCGCGCCGGTCATTGGCATCAACGATTCTGGCGGGGCGCGGATTCAGGAAGGGGTCGCCTCGCTGGCGGGCTACGCCGAGGTTTTTCAGCGGAACATCATGGCCTCCGGCGTCATTCCACAGATCAGCGTGATCATGGGGCCTTGTGCGGGGGGCGCGGTGTATTCGCCCGCGATGACGGACTTCATCTTCATGGTCAAAGACACCTCCTACATGTTCGTCACCGGCCCGGACGTGGTGAAAACGGTGACCAACGAGGTGGTCACCGCCGAAGAGCTCGGCGGCGCCTCGACCCACACAAAGAAGAGCTCGGTCGCGGATGGCGCCTTTGAAGACGATGTAGAGGCGCTGATTGAGATCCGCCGCCTGTTCGACTTCCTGCCGCTCAACAATCGCGGCACGCTGCCGGTCCGGCCGTTCTTTGATGACCCGAACCGGATCGAGGCGAGTCTCGACACCCTCATTCCGCAGAACCCCAACCAGCCCTACGACATGAAGGAACTCATTCATAAAATCGCAGATGAAGGGGATTTCTACGAGTTGCAGGAGGAGTTCGCGGCGAACATCATAACCGGCTTTGTGCGCATCGAAGGATCGCCCATCGGCGTCGTGGCGAACCAGCCGATGGTTCTGGCCGGGGTGCTGGACATCGACGCCAGTCGAAAGGCCGCGCGCTTCGTTCGGTTCTGCGACGCGTTTGAGATACCGATCCTCACGCTCGTCGACGTGCCAGGCTTCCTTCCGGGAACCAGCCAGGAATACGGCGGGGTCATCAAACACGGCGCCAAACTCCTCTTCGCTTACGGCGAGGCGACGGTGCCAAAGGTGACGGTCATCACGCGGAAGGCTTATGGCGGGGCCTATGACGTCATGGCGTCAAAGCATCTGCGCGGAGACTTCAACTACGCCTGGCCGACAGCGCAGGTCGCGGTCATGGGCGCCAAGGGCGCTGTCGAGATTCTTTATCGCTCCGAGCTTGGTGATCCGGAAAAGATCGCCGAGCGCACGGCCGAATACGAGACGAACTTTGCCAATCCCTTTCGGGCGGCGGAGCGCGGTTTCATCGATGAGGTCATCCTTCCGCATTCGACGCGCCGCCGGGTCGCCCGGGCCTTCGCCTCGCTTCGGGGCAAGAAGCTCAGCAATCCCTGGAAGAAGCACGACAATATACCCCTGTAATGATGCGTCGAGGCCACATATCGCGGATATCTTCATGCCACTTGCCCGATTTCATGCGGGCGGGTAACGTTGCCGCTATTCAGCGTGTATCCGCGCAGTGCAAGAAAGGTGATTTTTTCTTGGCTCATGGGTCGGATAAGCTGGTCAAAGCCGGCTTTTCGGCTGATACAAAAGTTCCGCGTGGCTGTGCGGAGAACGCAGTCACACCAGATCGAAGGAGGCAGTTATGTCCGCTATTCTCAAATCCATCCTGGCCCTTGGCCTGCTCACCGTCGTCGCCGCTTGCGCCCAGCAGGAAGAAGTTGTCTTCGTCGAGCCCGAGCCGATCATGGAAGAGCCCACGATGGACAAGATGTAATCCATCTTTCCGTTCGGCCCCCCGGAACACGGGGGGCCGGACAATCCCACTGCCGCACGGCTCCTCTGGCTGTGACGGAAGCTTCCCTTCAATAAGCTCCCGCGCTTCTGATCCGGGAGCTTTGTTTTGGTAAAGCACAAAGGCTTCCCGGGCCGTCTGCCGGGCACTGATTTCCAATTCACGATCCGCCGCGCAAACCCCAAAGGCGCCACCGCAATTGTTCGCCGCGAGCGTTTCGCCGACCGGAAAGCGCCAGATCGTCGGGCCGATGCGGCCTTCGTGGCTTGCCTCTGGGACTATTTCGGCGAGGAGCCGTTTCCGCGCGGCAACCTGGACGCAGGCCGCCTGAGCTGGCTCATCGGACGCGAGATCGTCGCCGTCGATGATCCTTTCGACGCCGAGAGCTATGACGCGGTCCTGCGCCTCGACGCCGCCCGAGCGCGCGCGTCCTTTCCCGAGGCGTTTGACGGGAGCGTTTTGGCATGATCCCGCACATCGCATTCCCAAAGCGGCGGGACCTTGCCAGTTCGGGCCATACACGGCCGATGGGCTTTGCGCACGGAGGGGAATCGCGGGAAGGTGCCTCAGGGGCGCTACCCCCCAGCACCAAGCGCGCTCCAGAAAGTCATAACCGTTACCCTTCCCCTTCAGGGCGGTCGCGAATCCGAACCGGTGTCGCGCCGCCCTTTTCTTTTTGTAGTTGGCGAGGCTTCGCCGAACGCTGCTGGGATTATCACAAGTCATTTGCCTTTACCGCCTCTCGTGCGAAGGATTCGCGCCATAAGAACAACCTTGGTAACGGAGGCAAAACCCCATGCAGAAGAGAATCGGATTCATCGCGTTCGCGGCCCTCATCGGCCTTGCGGCCTGCGACCGTGGCAGCGATCTGGAGCGCGCCATATTCGGCGCCGCAATCGGGTGCGCGGCGGGCGAGGTGCTCGAAGATGGCGAGTGCATATCAGGCGCGGCAGTCGGCGCGGCCGCAGGCGCTCTGGCTGACGACATCTGATCACCGGCCCGAAAGGGCGGCACTAACTGGAATTCAGGCCGGACCGGGTCTTACCAGGTCCGGCCTTTTTTGCGCCCGGCGCCCCGCGCGTCCGGACGAGGAGGGGGCATGTTCAAGAAAATCCTGATCGCGAACCGGGGCGAGATCGCCTGCCGGGTCATCAAGACCGCCCGCAAGATGGGCATCGCGACCGTCGCCGTTTATTCGGACGCCGATGAGCACGCCCTTCACGTCAAGATGGCGGACGAGGCGATCCACATCGGCCCGCCGCCCGCGAACCAGTCCTACATCGTGATCGACAAGATCATTGATGCGATCAGACGGTCGGGCGCCGAAGCCGTGCATCCGGGCTACGGCTTCCTGTCCGAGAACCCCAAGTTCGCCGAGGCGCTTGACAAAGAGGGCGTCGCCTTCATCGGTCCGCCGGTCGGTGCGATCGAGGCCATGGGCGACAAGATCACTTCGAAGAAGATCGCGTCCGAGGCCGGTGTCAGCACTGTTCCCGGCTACATGGGTCTGATCGAAGACGAGGATGAGGCGGTCAGGATCGCGGGCGAGATCGGTTATCCCGTTATGATCAAGGCGAGCGCCGGGGGCGGCGGCAAGGGTATGCGGATCGCATGGAACGAGGAAGAGACGCGCGAGGGTTTCCAGTCGTCCAAGAACGAGGCGGCGAGCTCCTTCGGCGATGACCGCATCTTCATCGAGAAGTTCGTCACCCAGCCGCGCCACATCGAGATCCAGGTTCTGGCGGACAGTCACGGGAATACGATCTACCTGAACGAGCGCGAATGCTCGATCCAGCGCCGGAATCAGAAGGTCGTCGAGGAGGCGCCGTCTCCCTTCCTCGATCCCGAGACCCGGAAAGCGATGGGCGAGCAGGCCTGCGCCCTGGCCTCCGCCGTGGGCTACACCAGCGCCGGAACGGTCGAGTTCATCGTCGACGGCGATAAGAACTTCTATTTCCTCGAGATGAACACGCGCCTTCAGGTCGAGCACCCGGTTACCGAGCTTATCACTGGCGTCGATCTTGTGGAGCAGATGATCCGCGTGGCGGCAGGGGAGAAGCTGTCGCTCGCGCAGGACGACGTCGGCATCAACGGCTGGGCGATCGAGAACCGGCTCTACGCCGAGGACCCTTACCGCGGTTTCCTGCCGTCGATCGGAAGGCTTTCGCGCTACCGCCCGCCAACGGAGGTCGCCGAGCCTCATGCCGCGATCCGGAACGACACCGGCGTTTTCGAGGGCGGCGAGATCTCGATGTATTACGACCCGATGATCGCCAAGCTTTGCACCTGGGCGCCGACCCGCGCTGACGCGATCGAGGTCATGCGCAACGCGCTCGACGCGTTCGAGCTTGAGGGGATCGGGCACAACCTGCCATTCCTTGCCGCTGTCATGGATCATCCGAAGTTCGTCTCGGGCGATATGACGACCGCGTTCATCGCCGAGGAGTACCCGGACGGGTTCGAGGGCGTGACGCTGGATGACCGATCGCTCAGACGTATCGCCGCCTCTGTCGCCGCCATGTACCGCGTCGCCGAAATCCGTCGGACGCGCATCTCCGGCCGGATGGACAACCACGAGCGGCGCGTGGGCGTCGATTGGGTGGCGAGCCTTCAGGGCGCGCAATACGCCGTCGCCATCGACGCCGACCACGATGGCGCGACCGTCCGCTTTGATGACGGCGACGTCATCCGGGTAGAGAGCGACTGGACCCCGGGCGACGCGCTGGCGCATCTGAACGTCAACGAAGAGACGCTGATCCTGAAAGTCGGGAAGCGGACGGGCGGCTACCGCATTCGGTACCGTGGCGCCGATCTGCAAGTCACGATGTTCACGCCAAGACAGGCGGAACTGGCGGCGCTGATGCCCGAAAAGATCGCGCCTGACACCTCAAAACTCCTTCTCTGCCCGATGCCGGGCCTGGTCGTGAAGATCGATGTCGAGGAGGGACAGCAGGTTCAGGAGGGCCAGGCGCTTTGCACCATCGAGGCGATGAAGATGGAGAACATCCTTCGCGCCGAGAAGAAGGGCGTTGTGTCCAAGATCAACGCCGCACCGGGCGCCAGCCTTCAGGTCGACGAAGTTATCATGGAGTTTGAATGACCGGTTGCGCTCAATTCGAGACGCTGTCGCGGATCTCCCGCTGCCGCATCGGCATCTTGTCGATGGAACGCGAGAGCTCGCGCACGTTCCAAGGGAACGGCTTGCGGAGCTTCACGCCGCCGTCCTTACCGATGAGCGTCAGCATGAAGCCGCGCGGCCGGAGCGACGTTCGGATCTCGGAACGTTCGGTCGGGTTAGTATCGGTGATCAGGACGACATCCCGCGCCACCAGCTCGTCGATGCGGGCTTGCAGAAGGTCAAGCTGTTCCTGGAACGCCGGATTGGCGTCCGTGTCCGCGAACACCACGATGGGCCGCGCGATCCATTGGAAATCGGCGAGATCGACGTCCGCTGCGTCGAAAACGGTCGTACGGTCGGCTTCCCAGGCCTCCACGGCGGTGAGCTCCGTCACGCTTGCGTCCGTCGCCAGCCCCGTCGTCGCGGTCAGGGCTGTTCCAAGAAAAGCAAACGCTGTCAGTCGTCTAGTCGGTCGCATCGGTCCTCCGTCGACACCTAATATATGCCGTAATTCGAGGATTCGAAGGGGATTGACGCCGTGTCACATCCTTTTCAACGCCGAGACGAAGAAAACCGGGAGCCGGAAATGACCGATTGGAAGTCTTTGGCCGAGAAAGAGCTGCGCGGCCGCGCCCTGGACGACCTCGATTGGGAGACGCTGGAAGGCATTCGTGTGAAGCCGCTCTACACGGCGGAGGACACGGGCGCGCTCGATCATCTGGACTCGACCCCGGGCTACGCGCCTTTCACGCGGGGCGTGAAAGCGACGATGTATGCCGGCCGCCCTTGGACGATCCGGCAATACGCGGGCTTCTCCACAGCCGAGGAGTCCAACGCCTTCTACCGAAAGGCGCTTGCCGCCGGGCAGCAGGGCGTCTCGGTCGCCTTCGACCTCGCCACTCACCGGGGTTATGACAGCGATCATCCCCGCGTCTTGGGCGATGTCGGCAAGGCGGGCGTGGCCATCGATAGCGTCGAGGACATGAAGATCCTCTTCGACGGCATACCGCTGGATCAGGTCTCTGTCTCGATGACGATGAATGGGGCTGTCATCCCGATTCTCGCGAATTTCATTGTGACGGGGGAGGAGCAGGGGCACGACAAGTCGCTTCTGGCGGGCACGATTCAGAACGACATCCTCAAAGAGTTTCTGGTTCGAAACACCTACGTCTACCCGCCCGAGCCCTCGATGCGGATCGTCGCGGACATCATCGAATACACCTCGGAAAACATGCCGAAGTTCAACTCGATCTCGATCAGCGGCTATCACATGCAGGAGGCTGGGGCGAACCTCGTGCAGGAACTCGCCTTCACGCTCGCCGACGGTCGCGAGTACGTCCGCGCCGCGATCGCCCGAGGCATGGATGTGGACAAGTTTGCGGGCCGGCTGAGCTTCTTTTTCGCCATCGGCATGAACTTCTTCATGGAGGCGGCCAAGCTCCGCGCCGCGCGACTTCTCTGGTCCCGCATCATGGACGAGTTCGAGCCGAAGAACCCGCGCTCCAAGATGCTTCGCACCCATTGTCAGACGTCCGGCGTCTCGCTGCAGGAGCAAGATCCCTACAACAACGTTGTCCGCACCGCCTATGAGGCGATGAGCGCGGTTTTGGGCGGCACGCAATCGCTCCATACCAACGCGTTGGACGAGGCCATCGCTCTCCCGACGGAATTCAGCGCCCGGATCGCCCGGAACACGCAGTTGATTCTGCAGGAGGAAACCGGGATCACTAATGTCGTCGATCCGCTGGCGGGGTCCTACTACGTCGAAAGCTTGACGGCGGAACTGGCGGACAAGGCCTGGGCGCTGATGGAAGAAGTCGAGGCGATGGGCGGTATGACTAAGGCTGTCGTCTCCGGCATGCCCAAGCTCAGGATTGAGGAAACGGCGGCGCGGCGTCAGGCGATGATCGACCGGGGCGAGGAGGTGATCGTCGGCGTCAACAAGTACCGCAAGGACAAGGAAGATCCGATCGATATCCTCGACATCGACAACGAGAAGGTGCGCGAGGCGCAGGTCGCCCGGATCGAAGCGACCAGGGCCGCGCGGGACCAGGCCGCCTGTCATGCCGCGCTTCAGGGCGTGGAGGACGCGGCGCGGGGGGACGGCAATTTGCTTGCGGCGGCGGTAGAGGCGGCGCGCAGCCGCGCGACAGTGGGAGAGATCTCGATGGCCATGGAGAAAGTGTTCGGACGCCACCGGGCAGAGGTCAAAACGCTCGCAGGCGTCTACGGCGCCGCCTATGAGGGCGACGCCGGGTTTGCGGCGATCCAGAAAGATGTCGAAGCCTTCGCCGAGGATGAGGGCAGGCGCCCGCGAATGCTGGTCGTGAAGATGGGCCAGGACGGCCACGACCGGGGCGCCAAGGTGATTGCGACGGCATTCGCGGACATCGGCTTTGACGTCGATGTCGGACCGCTTTTCCAGACGCCTGAGGAGGCGGCGCAGGACGCCACAGACAATGACGTGCATGTGGTGGGGATCTCATCTCAGGCGGCCGGTCACAAGACGCTGGCGCCCAAGTTGGTCGCGGCGCTGAAGGACCGCGACGCGGAAGACATCATTGTCATATGCGGCGGTGTCATTCCGCAGCAGGACTACGCCTTTCTGAAAGACGCGGGCGTCAAGGCCATCTTCGGACCGGGGACCAATATCCCTGAGGCCGCCCAAGACATCCTCAGGCTCATTCGCGAGGCGCGGTCTCGCTGACGCAACGGGCGGCGGCAGGCCTCCCACGCCTGTGAATCCTGCTTGCCATCCGCGCTGTAACGTCGCAGATGGTGTGCCGATGTATTCATTGGAGCTGGATCATATCGCGGTAGTTGCGCGTAATCTCGACGAGGGAACGGCCTTTGTCGAAGCGATCCTCGGCGTTCAGGCCTCGCCCGGCGGCCGGCACCCGCGCATGGGCACGCACAACAAGCTCGTCGGGCTTGGCGGAGATGTTTATCTCGAAATCATCGCGGTCGATCCGGACGCGCCGAAGCCAAAACACCGGCGCTGGTTCAATCTGGACGCCTATACCGGCGCGCCGAGTCTCACCAACTGGATCTGCAGGACCGACGATCTCGATGCGGCGATCGAGGCCGCGCCGCCGGGCAGCGGAATGCCGATGCAACAGACGCGAGGCGATCTGACCTGGACCATGGCGGTTCCGGAATTCGGGCGACTTCCTTATGACGACGCTAGCCCCGCGCTGATCGAATGGGCGGGCGGCATGCACCCGGCGCGCCGGCTTCCGGATCATGGGCTGCGATTGACCCAGCTCGACGTGTTCCATCCTGAGGCCGAAGACCTGCGCGAGGCGTTTCCGGCCCTTGCCACGCTCGACCGCGTTGCTTTGAAAAAGGGGCCGGAGAAACGCCTGATCGCGACTATCGCCACCCCCGAAGGCAACAGGGTCCTCGCGTGATCATTCGGGAAGGCAAGGCGGCGGACGCTGATCAGATCGCCGCGATCCTGAACCACTACATCCGCGAGACGACGGTCTCCTTCAAGACGCAAGAACAGACCGCCTCAGACATGGCGCGGATGATCGAAAGCAATCAAGCGGTTTTCGTCTCCGAGCAGGACGGCCGGATCACGGGCTACGCGACTTACAACCAGTTCCGTAACGGGCCGGGATACGCGCGGACGATGGAGCATTCTATCCTCCTTGCGCCCGGATCGCGTGGCGCGGGCCGGGGCCGGGCGCTGATGCGGGCGATAGAAGACCACGCGACCAACGCCGGCGTCGGCTCCCTCTGGGCCGGGGTCAGCGCCGAGAACCCTGAAGGCGTCGCCTTTCACGAAGCCCTTGGCTACGAGCATGTCGCGCGCCTGCCGAAAGTCGGGTTCAAGTTCGGCCGCTGGCTCGACCTCTACCTCATGCGCAAATGGCTGCAACCGGAGGGTGACGCCATGGATGCGAGCGACTAGGGTCCGCCCCATGTCCGTCTGGTCCCGCATTGCCGATGCCATCGCAGCGCTCCGCGCCGGCGAAAGCCTGACGGATGTTTTCGAGAAGCTCCGTACGCCTCCCGAGCGCTCCATCGCCTTCACCATCGCCGTGATCGCGCTGGGCGCCAAGATGGCCAAGGCCGACGGGCTCGTCACCCGCGACGAGGTGACGGCCTTTCGCGAGGTGTTCCACATTCCAAAGAGCGAGGAGGACAACGCGGCGCGGTTGTTCAACCTGGCGCGGACCGATGTCGCCGGGTTCGAGGAGTACGCGAGCAGGATCGCGGCCATGTTCAATCAAGCCGACGGCGTCCTCTACGACCTGATGGAGGGGCTCTTTCACATCGCCATGGCCGATGGCGAGTATCATCCGAACGAGGACGATTTCCTGCACGAAGTCGCGCTGATCTTCGGTCTGAGCGAGCGGGAGTTCCGTGCGATCCGCACCCGCTTCGTGCCGGACGCCCAGCCCGATCCTTGGGATGTGCTCGGTCTCGATCCCGAAGCCAGCTTGGACGACGCGCGATCCGCCTGGAGGCGTCTCGTCCGCGAGAGCCACCCGGACCAGATGATCGCGCGCGGCTTGCCGGAGGAGGCGCTCAAAATGGCCGAGAAGCGCATGGTTGCCATCAACCGCGCCTGGGAGGCGATCAGCGAGAGCCGCGGGGCATGAGGATCGCCACCTACAACGTCGAATGGTTCTCGAACCTGTTCGACGACCACGGCAACCTTCGGGATGACGGCGGATGGTCGGGCCGCCATGATGTGCGGCGACGGGATCAGATCGCGAGCCTCGCCATCGTCTTCACCGCGCTCGACGCCGACGCCATCATGATCATCGAGGCGCCCGACAGCCACCGACGCCGGTCTGGCGTGACGGCCCTCGAGACTTTCGCGGCGACCGTGGGCCTCCGGGCGCGGACCGCTGTTCAGGGTTTCATCAACGACACGCAGCAGGAGATCGCTTGCCTCTATGACCCGGACGTCCTGTCGATGCGGCATGACCCGGTCGGCCAGCCGCGCTTCGACAGCGCTTATCGCATCGATCTCGATGTGGATTCCTCCCCGGAGAAAGTCGTCTGGTCGAAACCGCCGCTGGAGCTTCAGGTTGAGACCGCCGCCGGTGCCGCATTTCGCATGATCGGCGTGCACGCCAAGTCCAAGGCGCCACACGGCGCGCGGCGGCACGAGGAGATGATGCGCATCGCCATTCAGAACCGCCGCAAACAGCTGGCCCAATGCATCTGGCTGCGCGAGCGGGTCGAGGACCATCTCGACAGGGGCGATCCGCTGATCGTTCTAGGCGATTTCAATGACGGTCCGGGGCTGGACGAGTACGAGAAGCTCTTCGGGAGATCAGGCGTGGAGATCGTCTTGGGCGTCGATGAGGAGGCGCAACTCTACGATCCCCACGCCCAATCGATCATCCAACGACCTTTTGGCGCCATGCCGACCTCGGCCCGGTTCTGGTTGCCGGATCAGCGGCGCTATATCCAGACGCTTCTCGACTACATAATGGTCTCACCCGGCCTGCGCGAGAAGTGTCGTGACTGGCGCATCTGGCATCCCATCGATGACCCGGTCTGTTTCGAGACGCCTGAGCTGAGACAGGCGCTTCTGACGGCCTCCGACCATTTCCCGGTCAGCATGAAGCTGGATCTCTGACATGTCCGGCGTTGACGCCGCCGCACCCTCAGGGCAAGGTCGCGACCGAACCTTTGGGGGGTCACGTATGGACGCGGGCGGGACCGCTGCGACCGAGGATTGGGGACCTTTCGGCCGACCGCTTTTCGAGGATCCGTCGGCGCGGGCGCTCAGCCGGGTTGGCGTGATCGATGTCGGCTCGAACTCGGTCCGCATGGTGATATTCGACGGCGCGGCGCGGAGCCCCGCGTATTTTTTTAATGAGAAAGTCATGGCGGGCCTTGGCGCGGGGATGGCCGAAACCGGCCGGTTGAATCCCGAAGGCAAGGTCCGGGCGATGGCGGCTTTGAAGCGGTTTCAGCTTCTCGCCAGCGCCATGGGAATCGCACCGCTGACGGCAGTCGCGACTGCTGCGGTGCGCGAGGCGGAGGACGGTCCCGCGTTCAGGGAGGATGTATGGCGCGAGACCGGCCTCCGCCTTTGGGTGATCGACGGAGAGGAGGAGGCGCGGCTGTCCGCCCAGGGCGTCCTTCTGGGCTGGCCCGGCGCCGAGGGTTTGGTCTGCGACATCGGCGGCTCGTCGATGGAACTCGCGGAATTGCGCGGGG
Organism: Paracoccaceae bacterium; assembly: GCA_030066855.1. GTDB lineage: Bacteria > Pseudomonadota > Alphaproteobacteria > Rhodobacterales > Rhodobacteraceae > Kangsaoukella. The sequence continues at coordinate 27,659 of JASJAU010000039.1, forward strand.
GCCGGGTGGGGCGGAGGATCAGCGCCAAACTTGGTCCGCAGCGCCTGAAGACGATCAAAGGCGGCAAGAAGGGCGTTAAGGCTCACATCAAGGCCGAGGTCGCCAAACTTGCCGAGGTGATGGACCGCGAGCCCCGGCGGCTCTTTCTGGTCGGCGGCTCCTGGCGCGCGATCGCCCGGATCGACATGGGGCGGCGCGACTATCCGCTGGCGGTCTTGCACGAATACCGGATGTCGCGGAAGGACATCCAGCGCACGGTCGACCACATCGCCGTCACTGACCCTGAGGCGCTGAGGGCTGAGAACGGCCTGGGCGAGGCGCGGATCGCGTTGGTGCCCCTAGCCGCGCTTGTCCTGAAGGAACTCGTCCGCCAGTTCAAACCGAAGGAAATCGCGATCTCAAGCTATGGCATCCGCGAAGGGATGCTCTACGAGCAGATGCCTCAACGCTTGCGCGATCGTGATCCCTTGATCGAAGCCTGCCGGTTCGCCGAGCGCAAGGACGCCCGCATGCCCGGCTTCGGCAAGAGGCTCTACGACTTTGTTCTGCCGCTCTTCACAAGCCGGGGGGCGCTTGAGACCCGCATAATCAAGGCGGCCTGCCTGTTGCACGACGTGAGCTGGCGGGCGCATCCCGATTACCGGCACGAAGTCTGTTTCGATGAGGTCACGCGCGCGAATCTTGGCGGCATGACTCATCGCGAGCGCGTGCTCTTGGGCGTCGCGCTCTTGCACCGCTACAAGAATGTCCGGCAGGGCTCGCCCTTCGCGCAGCTTTTCGAGCTTTTGTCGGACGACGATCTGCGACAGGCCGAGGCGCTCGGAAAGGCGCTGCGCTTCGGCGCAATGCTCACTGCGTCCGAGAACGATACGATGGGCAGTCTCAAGTTCTTCCCGAAGCGGAAGGTCCTGGAGCTTCGACTCGCGGCCGGCACGCGGGCGCTCTTTGGCGAAGTCGCCGAGGCGCGACTGAAATCGCTGGCGCTCGCGCTGGGGGATGCTGAGATCGTGGTCAAAGGCCGGAGCTAAGCAGGGCCTCACCTATAACTCGATTTCACCCTCCGGAATCTCCTCGCTCTCCTTTGGGTTCTTCCGCCGGATGATGATGTCGCCGTTGGGGAGCACCTCGGGCGGGTGGTAGGCGTCGAGATTGTCCAGAAGGTTGGAGAGGTCGTCCAGCGCGGGCTCCATCTCTTCCATCAACCCGCGCATGAAGAGCCGGAGCGCTTCGGCCATCAGGTCGGTGCCTTCCGGCTCGGATTCCTGCGCCTTCAGCGGAAGCGCCGTCAGGGCGACAACGAGGATCAACGCGTAACGCATGGCGGCAGTCTACCACGAATGCCCGGAGAATCCGAACAGGCGGCGGCCTCAGGCCGCGAAGCCGAGTTTGTAGGGATGAATCTCGAAGGTCAGATGCATCTCGTTGCCCACCAGCCCCGGTCTTGAATGACGGAAGAGAGAGCGCCAGTAGGGCTGGATCGCCACGCCGTCATTCTGGATGAGCTTCTGCATCTCGCGCATCACCTCGCGCCGCGCGTCCGCGTCCGCGATTCCGAGCGCCTGGGTGAGCAGCGCGTCGAAATCCTCATTCGCCCATCCGAACTCGTTCCAGACTTCCCCCGAACGATAGGCAAGAGCGTGGATTTGCACGCCAAGCGGACGGTGGTTCCAGTTTGTCGTGCTGTAAGGGAAGGTGTTCCAATCCGCCTGATACATCGCGAGCGGCAGGACGGTCCTTTTAACCTGGAATCCTGCATCGCGCAGCTGCGCCGCCACCGCGTCGGCGGTGTTCTTGCGCCAGTCATCATCCACCGACACCAGCTCGTGCTCGTAATCGGCCATCCCCGCCTCGGCCATCAACGCCCGCGCCGCCGCAGGGTCGGGCGCTTCCAGCGGCAGTTCGGCGTACTCCGGATGCACGGGCGCAACGTGGTGGTTCTCCGCTGGAACGCCCCGGTTACCATAACCGAGCTCCAGGCAGATCGCGTTGTCGCATGCGAGTTGCAGCGCCTTGCGAACGCGGCGGTCGGCATAGGGCCGAATGCCTTCCACCTCCGCCAGTTGGTTGGGCCGCACTACGATCGTGGCGGCTGTCAGAACCTCTGACTTCTCGAAGCCGAGCTCATCCATGATGCTCACAAACTCGCCGACCGACTCGTAGAGCATGTCGACCTCACCGGTCTCGAGCGCTTCCAGATGCGCTGCCGGATCGGTGCCATAGTCGATGTATTCGATCGTATCGAGCGGCGGCTCCCCGAATACGGACGCGCCCCACCAGGCGAAGCTGGCGTTCTTCGTCAGCAAGCAGCGGGCGCCCAACGCCCATTCGCTGATCAGGAAGGGCCCGGTCCCCACCGCGTTCAGGACATCGCTCGGGTCGAAGGATGCATGCGTGATCGCAGCAGGGTAGTCGGCCATGCCGGCGATCAGCGAAATGTCGGGATGCGGGAGGTTGAGCGCCACGGTGAGCGGATCGACAATCTCGACCGCGCCGGTCCGGGCCTGGCCGGTCTCCGGGTCGACTAATGTGGCGAACCGTCCGGCCATGGAATTCGACGGAAAGGTCTTGTCGCACCAGCCGATGATGTTGCGGGACACGTCTTCAGCGGTGAATTCGTCGCCGTTGTTCCATTTGACGCCGGGCCGAACCCTCAAGGTATAGCGGAGCGCATCCTCACTGATCTCCCAGCCTTCCAGAAGCATGCCACGGAACGTCCCGTCGTTCTGATACTCGACCAGGTATTCCAGCGTTCCCCGGGCGAGGTTGCCCACCGGGCTCCACTCCCAGGCGCGGGGATCGCCCAGCTCGCGGACGTCCATCTGTACGCGCAGGGCGCCGCCCAACTGCGCGTGGCCCGTCGCCCGCGCAGGCGCGGTCGCGCCGATCAGGCCATAAGCCGCCCCAGCGGAGATGCCGAGCGATGTGGCGCGGGCGAGGAACTCACGGCGGCTGATCTTGCCGTCCCGATAGTCGTCCGCCTCTGTCAGGGCCGTTGGGTGCGTTTCTCGACGTGCGTCTTTTGCCTTCATCGGCGCGCGCGCCCTTCCCGATCTGTTGTCATGCATAGCTTCGGCCCGCACTTCCACATGCGCGGCCGTGTCCGTCAATCAGCCGGAGCTTGGTCTTGCTTCACACTATGGAGAGCCGCGCGTCGGATTGCCAGCGGATGCGCCGCAAATCCTATCGAGCCTGACGGAATTCCGTCGGACTCTGCCCGGATGCCGCCCGGAAGGCGCGCGTGAAATACGCCGGCGAGCTGAAACCTGTCCGCTTCGCGATCGTGCTGATAGGTAACGACGTGTCGCTCAACATGCGGCAGGCTTCGAAATGACGCCGGTCGTTCAGGATCTTCAACGCCGGCCGGCCGCTATGTTGCCGGCATACACGGCTGAGATGCGTGGGGGTGACGCCAAGGCGGTCGGCAAAATGGGTTATGCCAACCGGTCTTTGGAACTCCCGCTCCACGAGCGCGGTGAAGGCTTCGGTCAGTTGCCGCCCCGAGGGGTTGCCGCCCGATTGCAGCCGCGCGTTCACCTGGGTCTCGCTGATCCGCGCGAACCAGACCGCGAGCAAGCCGGCCTGGAGCGACGCTGCTTCGTCCGAGAAAGGGGCGTCGGACTGGCACTCCCGGTCCAGCGCATCGATCAAACCCGTCAGCTCGCGCTGCAGCCGAACCTCGCGCAGGCGCAGGTGGAGCGGCTCCGACGGCCAGCGATGGCTTTCACCGACAGGCAGGAGAACGACGCTGCCAAGGACCGGCGCCGAGGAGGTGAAGCCGTGCATCGTGCCGGCGGGCAGGAAAACCGCGTTGTGCGCCCCGTATCCCCCCGATTGCCCCGCGACGGTCAACCGGCCCTGACCCCGCGTGAACCAGATCAGCGACGGGCGGCTGTAGCTGCGCATCGCTTCGGTGCGCCAGGGGGCGCCTTTTGAGATGCGGGTGATCGACAGCACTTCGGGCGGCTGCGGCACCGGAATGGCGCCGTCCGCGTTCGGCTGCGGAAGCAGCGTCAGGCGTTGCACTGTCATTTCGATCCGACCCCCCACAGGCAGAACAGCGCGAGAGTGGCAGGGGCGGCGAGAGGCGTCAACTCTTGCAGGCTCGAGCGCCCGTTCCGCCTAGGAAAGTGCGACATTCCCATGGCGGTTTCGGCTGGTCGGCCTAGGGTTGGAGGAAACAACCCGCGAGGATCCGTTGCCCTATCGCATCCACCACATCCCGGTCTGCCCGTTCAGCCAGCGCGTAGAGATATTGCTTGCGCTGAAGGGCCTGTCGGACACGATTGAGTTTTCGGTTGTCGACATCACCAAGCCGCGCGACCCGCGGCTATTGGAGCTGTCGCGTGGCACCACGGCGCTGCCCGTGATGGAGGTGCCGGGCAAGACGCCCTTGAAGGAGAGCCGCGTAATCCTCCGGTTCGTCGAGCAGACGTTCGGCGAGCGGCCCGTGGCGCGGCAGGATCCGCACGAGCACGCATTGGAGAACCTCATCGTCCAGCGCGAGGGCCCTTTGGGCATGGCGGGCTACAGTTATGTCATGAACCAGGATCCCGACCGGCGGGGCGAATATCGCGACGGGATGCTGGCCGAGTACCGGGCGCTAGGTGACATCCTTGTCAATTACGCGCCGGGGGACGTGTTCTTCTTCGATGAATTCGGCTGGGTGGAGACGGTATTCACGCCGTTCTTCATGCGGTTCTGGTTTCTGGAGTACTACGAGGGTTTCGATCTGCCGGAGACCGAAGCTTTCGCGCGTGTAAAGAAATGGCGCGACGCCTGCCTCGCCCATCCCGCCGCGCAGCAGGTCAGCTACGATCAGATCGTCAAGCTCTACTATGATTACGCTAAGGGCGCGGGCAACGGCGCGCTCGTCGAGGGGCGGACGCGGTCATCGTTCGTTTTCGACCCGCACTGGCGGCACCGGCCAATGCCGCCGGCCGACAAATACGGTGTGTCGGCGACAGACGAAGAGCTGGGGCTAATCTAGAGCGCGCCTGCGTATAGGCGGAGCCGCTCGGTTGCGGAGAGCTTCTCGATATCCCGCATCTCCTGCCGCTTGGTCAGAACGAAGTTCCGGACGAGCTCTGCGGGCAGGACCCGCGCGATCGCCTTGCTCTGCTCAAAGAGAGCGACAGCGCGGTCCCACGCATCAGGCAGGGTCTCCAGCCCGGCGGCATAGGCATTGCCCTCCAGTGGCGCGGGCGGCGTCACGCCGTCGTCGATCCCGTTCATCGCGGCACCGAGGACAACGGCCAGCATCAGGTAGGGGTTCGTGTCGCCGCCCGCCACGCGGTGCTCGATCCGGCGGGCCGCCGGGCTTCCGCCGGGAATGCGCAGCGCGACCGTCCGGTTCTCATACCCCCAACCGATGCCCGTCGGCGCGTGGTTGCCGGGGACGAGCCGGGCGTAGCTGTTCGCGTGGGGCGCGAATACGAGGGTCGAGTCGCGCATCGCGTCGAGGCATCCGGCCACAGCCGACTGGAGGAGAGCCGTCCCCTCCTCGCCCCCATTGTCGAAGACGTTCCGCCCGGTCTCGTCCAGCACCGAGAAGTGAACATGCATTCCCGTCCCGGCCTGATCGGCGTAGGGCTTGGTCATGAAGGTCGCCGCGAACCCGTGCTTCCGCGCCAGCCCCTTGATCAGCAGTTTGAAGAGCCAGGTGTCGTCCGCCGCCTTCATCGCTGGGCCGTGGGCCAGGCTGATTTCGAACTGACCCAGCCCGGACTCGGAACTGGCGGCATCCGCCGGGATCTCCATCGCCTCGCAGGCCTGATAGAGTTCACTGAAGAAGGTGTCGAACCGGTCGAGCGCCCGGATCGACAGCACCTCGCCGCCGGTCGGGCGGAGGCCCGAGGTCGGATTGACTACGGGGAGCAGCTCATCGCCGCTGTCGTCGATCAGGTAGAATTCCAGCTCTGTCGCCGCGATGACGCGCCATCCCCGCGCGTCGTAGCGACCCAGCACCGATCCGAGCGCATGTCGGGGGTCGCCCGCAAACGGCGCGCCGCTCTCATCGTGAATGCACATCGGAAGCATCGCCGATGGCGTCTCGAGCCAAGGCCGGGCGACGAAGCCGCGCTCGGTCGGGCGAAGGAGGCCGTCCTGATCGCCTGTCTCGAAAAGCAGCGGACTGTCCTCAATATCATGCCCCCAGATGTCCACGTTTAAGGCGGAAAGCGGCATCCGCGCGCCGCCTTCCAGCGCCTTTTTGGCGAATGCGACCGGCGCCCGCTTGCCGCGCGGAAGGCCATTCAGGTCGCAGACCGCCGTGACGATGTTCTGAACCTCGGGGTGCTTCTCGAGCCAATCGTCCATAAGGTCAACGGATCAACTGGGGGCGGTATCGGATGCGGCGCGCCTCCTGCGGCATATGCCGGTTGAGTCGCCGGTTCATCAGATTGAAGAGGCCGATGATCGCCAAGGTCAGAAGGATGAAGTAGCCCGCCACGATCGGGTAGGGGACGAAGGGGTTGAAGGTCTTATCGGCGAAGTAGTTCGCGTAATAGAGCGCGTCGCCTTGCTGCCGTTGCGCCGGGAAACCGGAGAAGAAGACCAGCGTTGTGGCGTGGAACAGGAAGATCGCCTCATTGGTATAGGCGGGCCAGGCAAGACGCATGGTTGTGGGCCAGGTGATCCGCCGAAACCGCGACCACCCCGTCAGCCCGTAGGCGTCCGCCGCCTCCAGATCGCCGCGGGGCACGGTTCGGAGCGCGCCGAAGAAGATCTCGCCGGAGTAGGCTGCCGTGTTGAGGATCAGAACGATCAGCGCGCCGGCCTGTGCCGCCGTGAGGAAGGGCAGGATGCCCGCCTGTTTCATCGAAAGGAAGATGAAATAGGCGAGGAAGAACTGGATGAAGAGCGGTGAGCCCCGGAAGACGAGGATGAACCACTCCGCCGGTTTCCTCAGCCAATAACGCGGGCTGGCCTTCGCCACCGCCACCGCATTGGCGATGAAGAAGCCGATTACCAGCGCCAGAAGGCCGAAGTAGATGTTCCAAAGGACGCCCGACCCGATCAGTGTGATCTGCTGGCAGAGCGTGAAGTCTTCGCGCGGCAATAGGCGCTCGCCGATACCGATCGACCGGAGCGCGTAGCCCTGGATCGCCTCGACGCAGGTCACGCGCCGCCTCCCGCGAAGTTTTGTCCATGCGACAATCGCTTGGTGATCCGGTCGAGCGCGATCTCGGACACGCGGGTGAACGCCAGGTAGAAGACCAGCAAGCCAAGAAAATACCAGAGCCGCCAGTCGCCGTGCGGGTAGTCGAAGAAACGTGCGGACTTGGACGATCCGAGCTCGCGCGCCCAGTAGACGATGTCCTCGATTCCCAGAATGAACAGAAGCGGCGTGGCCTTGATGAGGATCATCCAGAGGTTCGAGAGGCCAGGCAGGGCGTAGATCCACATCTGCGGCACGAGGATGCGCCAGAAGGACTGCCGGGGCGTCATGCCGTAAGCTTCAGCGGTCTCCATCTGCGCGCGGGGCACCGCCCGCATCGCGCCGTAGAGCACGTTCGCCGCGAAGGCGCCGAAGACGATGGAAAAGGTGAAGACGGCGACGAAAAAGCCGTAGATCTCGTGCACGACCTGTGGCGAGGCGCCAAGAGGGATCTTTGCCTCCGGGCAGACGAGGAAGTTCGCGCCCTGCCGGATCGGCTCGGTCCAGTCGGGGCAGACAATCTGGTGCTTGGTCCATTCGAGCGCCTGGTCGAGCGCGATCACGAAGAATAGAAAGAACACGATGTCCGGGACGCCGCGAACCATAGACGTGTACGTTTTTCCCAACAGGGAAAGCGGCAGAATGCGGGATCGGGACGCCATCGCCCCAAGGAAGCCGAACGCGAGCGAAACCGGCGCGGTGATCGCAAGGAGAATGAGGACAGTGCCCAGACTCCAATAGAGATTCAGATGGACGCCTGTAGTGAAGTAACAGGCGAACCACTGAAAGGCGCCAAGCGCGTCGGGTTCGGTGCAGAAACTGAACATCAGTGCGAAAGAGGCGGCGTTCGACCGCCGCCTCTGTCAGAGCCTAGTACGTCGGCTGGTCGTCACCGAACCACTTGATAAGCAGCTCGTTGAGCGTGCCGTCTTCCTTCATCGATGTGATCGCCGCATCGAACTTGGCTTTCAGCTCGCCGTCCGTTTCGCGAATCCCCATTCCGACGCCGCCGCCCAGCGGAACCGGCTCGCCGACGAGCATGAGATCCCCCGACTCTTCGGCTTTCGGCAAAAGGAAATCAGCATCCGCGAACACCGCATCGGCCTCGCCGTTCAGAACGGCCGCGATGGTTTCATCCGGCGTCGCGAACTCGAGGAGGACGGCTCCGGTTTCGGCGATATAGGCGGATTGGATCGTATTGGATTGCGCAGCGATCACACCGCCTTCGAGATCGACGCCTTCAGACATCGCCATGTAGCGCGAAGCTGTAGCTGGGTAGTAGTCCTGAGTGAAATCAATCACTTCGTCACGCTCGTCGGTGATCGACATGCCGGCGATGATCGTGTCGTAGTTGCCGGATGTCAGATTCGGAATGATCGAATCCCAATCGTTCGTCACCCACTCGCATGTCAGTTCCGCCCGTGCGCAGAGCTCGTCGCCGACCTCCCGCTCGAAGCCGTCGACCTCGCCCGAATCGTTGATGAAGTTGTACGGAGGGTAAGCGCCTTCCGTTCCCATCCGGACGACACTGTGGCTGCCGGCAAGCGCCGCGCTTGCGGCGACGGCCGCGGCGGCTGCGGTCAAAAGCAATTTTTTCATGGTTCACTCCCAGTTGGTATGGGGCGCCGCATCCCCTGGCGCCCGTTTGTGGTGTTTAGGGTTATGCGATTGACTTCCGAATACAAGAAGCACACGGCGTCACGCGGCGACTGCGGAGAGGAACTGCCGCAGGCGATCCGATTTCGGCGTGTCGAAGACCGAGGCCGGGTCGCCCTCCTCCTCGATCTTGCCCTGGTGCAGGAAGACCACGTGATCGGAAACGTCCCGCGCAAGGTTCATGTCGTGGGTGACGATGATCATCGTCCTGCCCTCTTCGGCCAGCGCCCGGATGACGCGGATCACCTCCTGCTCAAGTTCGGGGTCGAGCGCGCTTGTCGGCTCGTCGAACAGAAGCGCCCTTGGCTCCATACAAAGCGCCCGCGCGATGGCGGCGCGCTGCTGCTGGCCGCCTGAAAGCTGCGCGGGCCAGACGTCGCACTTGTCGCCAATCCCCACTTTATCAAGGTATTCCCGCGCCTTCGTCTCAACTTCCGAAGGATCGCGGCGCATCACGGTGACGGGCGCCTCCATCACGTTCTGCAGCACCGTCATATGCGCCCAGAGATTGAACTGTTGAAACACCATCGAAAGGTTTGTGCGGATGCGCGTCACCTGTGCCTTGTCCGCCGGATGACGGTCTAGCCCGGAGCCGCGCCATTCCACCGGCTCGCCTTCGAACCTGATCTCGCCTTGCTGGCTGTGCTCGAGAAGGTTGGCGCATCTCAGAAGCGTCGACTTTCCGGAACCCGATGATCCGATCAGCGAGACGACATGCCCGCGCGGCGCCGTCATGCTGACGCCCCGCAAAACGTCCAGCGACCCGAAGCTCTTGTGCAGGTCATGGATTTCAATGACGGGATCGTTTTCTGACACGCGGCCCCCCTATGCGGCTCGACGAGGGAGTAAGGCGCGGAACGCCGCGAGATGCAATGGTATTCGGCCTTTATAGTGCCGCGTTAGACTGGTTGGGGCGGTATCGGAAGGCCAAGGTAAGTCTCAGGCGAGGCCGGATGAATGCCCTGCAGGTGGAGCATTGCGCGATCTTCGTCGGCCATCGCATAGAATGCATCGCTTAGAGCGCCGAAGTACGGTTCGGGATCATTGCCGCGACGCGTGACGAACGGGAGGCCTGGCGACACGAGATCAGGCTCTGTCAGCCCGCCCAGGAAGGTGACGTCGAACAAGTCTTGCGACCAGCTGTCGTAGGCCAACATGAGCTGCCAGCTATGCGCGTCGATGGCGGCGATGTCGGCCGCGCGGTCGCGCACCAACCGCGCGGAGGCGGCGTGGGAGCCAGTGATCGTTACCTTGGACGTTCTGACTTGGTAGAAATCTAGCCAGACCTTCAGCGCGGCCCAGCCGGATTGGCTCAGCGGATCGTTGACGGCGATCCTGGCGTCCCGCCATGGGCCTCGCGCATGGGACACGATAACGCTGGAATAGCGGCCGTCACCGTACCCGAGGCCATAATCCGCAACGGCGAAAGGGGTCACGACTCCCGAGAGCCGCGCCCGATAGGGCAGGCCGCAGGTCTGCGACATGACGAGATCGGGCGAGTTCCAGTGGTCCATCGGATCGCCGTTTCGGGTGAGGTCGCTCGGCGCGGCGACCCCCCGCGCGCGGAGCGCGTCGCGGATGAGGTGCCAGAATCGATCGGTCGCGGCCCGCGTCTCGGGCCGGTCATACATCGGCAGGCTGGCGATCATGCCCGGCGCTCGACCCTCTGTCGCGCGAGCGCGCTGTCGCGATCGTTGATGCCCAGCATCGGCGCGACGAGCCGCATTAACGCGTCTTCCTCGTGGTCGCGCTCCCCATCGGCCAGTACGATTTCCCAAAGCGCCTCAACGATGCCGGACCGCGCCTCGTAAGGCACGGCGTCCTTGATCGCGCGGGTGAAGCGCACCGTGTCCGGCGCCTCGTTCTCGAGCTGCTCCGCCTCGCTGCGGAGCTTTGTGACCTCGAAGGGCCCGAGCCCGTAGCGGGACGCCAGAAGCTTGTCGATCCGCGCGATCTCCTCCCGCGCGTAGTCGCCATCGGCCCTCGCGATGCGCACGAGAAGGGCTGCAAGCGCGAGCCGCGCGTCCCCGTCATCCAACGGGTCGGGCTCGGGAGCGGTCATGCGTCGGAGAAGATCGCCAAACATCTGGGTGATATAGGCGCGTCAGGAGGCGTGGAAAAGCCCGTTCCGAAGTTCGCCGGAATCAGAGCCCATCGACCAGGATCAGATCGGTGTCCGAGATCCGCTCCCGCACTGCCCGCGCTTCGGTATAGGCCTCGGATTCGTAGAAGGTCCGCGCCGCCTCGTAGCTCTCGAACTCGATCACGATCGCCAGGCCTTCCGCCGCGCCCTCGCGGTGGTCCGGCGCCGGGTTGCGGACCAGCACGTTGCCGCCATGCGCCTTGATCGCCGCGCCCGAGAGCGACTTGAACTCCTCGAACGCCTCTTTGTCCCGCACCCGGATGTGCGCGATCAGGTATCCTTTGGGCATGGCTGGCTCCTCAATTGATCAGAAGAATGGACAGGGTCCTGCGGGTCGGTGTTTCGAATTGCACCTGAGGGAGTCGTCCGGAGTGCTCGCAGAGGTCGACATTGAATGCCCTTACTCACACCAACCGGCTCGCCTCCACCGCCGCCCGCACGAAATCCGCAAACAGCGGATGCGGCGCGAAGGGCTTCGACTTCAACTCGGGGTGGAACTGCACCCCGATGAACCACGGATGATCCTCGGCCTCGACGATTTCCGGCAGCCGCCCGTCCGGGGACATGCCCGAGAACTGAAGCCCCTGTTTCTCCAGAGCCGCGCGGTATTTCACGTCGACCTCGTAGCGATGGCGATGCCGCTCCTCGATGGCTGTGTTGCCATAGACCTCGGCCACCCGTGAGCCGGCCGTCAGGTTGGCGGTATAAGCGCCCAGCCGCATCGTCCCGCCCTTGTCGTCGTCGACCTTTCGCGCGACTGTGTGGTTCCCCTTCACCCATTCCTTCAGGTGATAGACCACCGGTTCGAACCGCTTCTCGCCGGCCTCGTGATCGAATTCCTCCGACCCCGCGTCGGAGATGCCGGCCAGGTTCCGTGCCGCCTCGATCACGGCCATCTGCATGCCCAGACAGATGCCCAGATAGGGGATCTTCTTCTCGCGCGCGAACTGCGCCGCCTTGATCTTGCCCTCGGTCCCGCGCTCGCCGAACCCGCCAGGGACGAGGATGGCGTTGAACTTCTCAAGATAGGGGGCCGGGTCCTCGCGCTCGAAGATCTCGGAGTCGATCCACTCGGCCTTTACCCGCGTCCGGTTGGCGAGCCCGCCGTGCGTCAGCGCCTCGGCGATGGACTTATAGGCGTCCTCGAGCTGAATGTACTTGCCGACGATGGCGACCTTCACCTCGCCCTCGGCATGTTCCAGCCGGTCCTGCACGTCCAGCCAGCGGTCGAGATTGGGCTTGGGCGCGGGCGAGATGCGGAACGCATCAAGCACTGCCTGGTCCAACCCCTCGCGGTGATAGGCGAGCGGCGCCTCGTAGATCGATTTCAGATCGGGTGCCGCGATCACGTCCTCTTTCCGGACGTTGCAGAAAAGCGCGATCTTCTCGCGCTCCTTCTCGGGGATTGGTTGGTCGGAGCGGCAGACCAGAACGTCGGGCTGGAGACCGATGGACCGCAGCTCCTTGACCGAGTGCTGGGTCGGCTTGGTCTTCAATTCTCCGGACGCCGCGATCCAGGGCAGGAGGGTCAGGTGCATGAAGATGCACTGCCCCCGCTCCTTGTCCTGAGCGAACTGGCGGATCGCTTCAAAGAACGGCAGCCCCTCGATGTCGCCCACAGTGCCGCCGATCTCGCAGAGCATGAAGTCGACTTCATCCTCGCCGATGGCGATCCAGTTTTTAATTTCGTCGGTGACGTGCGGGATTACCTGAATGGTCTTGCCCAGGTAATCACCACGCCGCTCCTTCTCGAGCACGTTGGAATAGATGCGCCCCGAGGACACGCTGTCGGTCCCCCGAGCGTGGACGCCGGTGAACCGCTCGTAATGGCCAAGGTCGAGGTCGGTCTCTGCTCCGTCGTCAGTCACGAAGACCTCGCCATGCTCGAAGGGCGACATCGTGCCGGGATCGACGTTCAAATACGGATCGAGCTTGCGAAGGCGGACCGAATAACCGCGCGCCTGTAGAAGCGCGCCCAAGGCGGCCGAGGCGAGGCCTTTCCCAAGCGAGGAAACCACACCGCCTGTGATGAAAACGAACCTTGCCATATGCGCCTGAGCTCCCGCGATGTGCCTCTGATCGCCGCGCCGTCGGGTGGCCCGAATCTGCAGCATCACGGGGTTCAACAAATAAGGGATTCGGAAGGTTTTGCCAAGCAGGTCACCGCAATATCTTGCGGTGACGCAGCCTGCCGCACGAGGTGTTGTGGTGGATTGCCCGTTCGCAGCCGCCCTACGCGGCTGCGCCAGTCATCATTCAGCCCCGCGCTCTTAGTCGGCGCGCGGAAGGTCCAGACCGCCGCCCGAACTGTCGGGCGTTGGCGGCAGAAGCGAGTCGCCCGATGGCAGAAGCGGCGCGTCGCCGCCCGAGGGAGCGTCGACGCCGATGCGGTCCAGCACCGAAGATCCCGCCGAGTTCTGTGCGGCGATGATTGTCAGGGTCAGCGACGTGCAAATGAATGCGATGGCCAGAAGCCAAGTCACCTTGCCGAGGGCCGTCGCGGCGCCACGCGCGCTCACCAGGCCCCCGCCGCCACCGCCGCCGCCCAGGCCAAGCCCGCCGCCTTCCGACCGCTGCAAAAGCACCACGCCGATCAGCGCAAGCGCAAGGATCAGGTGAACGATAAGAACGACGTTTTCCATATGGCCAAGGGACCTCTGCCGGTGAACGGGGGACATGTATTCTACGGCTGCCGCCGCTGCAAGTCTCAAGCAGGCGGTTTGCCTTTCACCGCGGCCAGCCGGCAAGTGGCGCGAGCGAGAAGACAGGGCCTTCATTGCTCCTGCTTTTCGTCCGGAGGCGGCGGCAGATGAAGCCCCGAAAGAATAGCGCCTCCATCTCTTCAAGCCGCGCCGTTTCGACGGCTTTCGTCTGGTCGGCGTCGACGGTCAGCGGCCCTGTATAGTGCACGAAGTTCGCAAGGCCGAAGCTGTCGGTGTTGAACCCGCAGATCGCGCCGCCGGTCCTGAGGTACATCGCCACCGAATTCAGGTTGTCGATGAGCATCTCTCCGACAGCGTGGCGAACGCCGCCCGCCTCGAGCGAGGGTCGGCGGGCGCGGAGCAGACGGGCGCCCAGCAGCCGGCCCTGCCATTCGGGCGCCACCAGCGTTCCGGCGGCAACCGCCACCGGCTGGCCGCGCGCGATCCCGTCGCCAAGAGGAAAGGTCTCGTACGGAGCGTCCCAGGGCGCCACCCGAACAAGCGTATAACCGACCATCGCGCCGTTCTCGAACGCGCCCAGATTGCCGCCGCTCCGGGCGGAAAGCAGATCGAGGAAATCAGCGCGAGACTTCTCGTAGAGCGTGCCCCGCGGCAGCTTCGCGAAGAGGCGTTCGAACAGGCCTGCGACGGCGTCCAGATCATCGGGGTCAAGCGCGCGGATCGTGATGGCGTCTCTGGTCAATTCGGCTTCCTGCTCTCATCGCGCTCCTCGGACCCTAGCCGTCGCGAGCGCGTCTTGAAACAGCCTTCAAACCGCGCGCCATCGCTTGCCAAAGCCCCGCATTCCCTACATATCCCCGGAGATGACCGACCTCGCCAATATCCGCAATTTTTCCATCGTGGCGCATATCGACCACGGCAAGTCGACGCTCGCCGACCGGCTGATCCAGATGACCGGCACCGTGGCCGAGCGCGACATGCAGGAGCAGATCCTCGACTCGATGGATATCGAGCGCGAGCGCGGCATCACCATCAAGGCCAACACCGTCCGCATCGAATACCCCGCCAAGGACGGAGAGACCTATATCCTGAATCTCATCGACACGCCGGGCCACGTCGACTTCGCCTATGAGGTCTCGCGCTCCATGCAGGCGGTCGAGGGCTCGCTCCTCGTGGTCGACGCCTCCCAGGGGGTCGAGGCTCAGACGCTGGCAAATGTCTACCAGGCGATCGAGGCGGATCATGAGATCGTGCCGGTCCTGAACAAGATTGACCTGCCCGCCGCTGACATCGACCGGGTCTCCGAGCAGATCGAGGATGTCATAGGTATCGACGCCACCGATGCGGTGCAGATCAGCGCCAAGACAGGCGTTGGAATCCCCGAGGTGCTGGAAGCCATCGTCACCCGCCTGCCCGCGCCCGCGGGCGATCGCGACGCGCCGCTCAAGGCGATGCTGGTCGACAGCTGGTACGACCCCTATCTCGGCGTCGTCGTCATGATCCGGGTGATCGACGGCGTCATCAAAAAGGGCGACCAGATCAAGATGATGCAGACCGGCGCGCGCTACGGCATCGATCGGCTCGCCGTTCTCCGCCCCGAGATGCAGTACATCGCGGAGCTTGGCCCGGGCGAGATCGGCGTTCTCACCGCCTCGATCAAGCAGGTGCGCGACACCCGCGTCGGCGATACGATCACCCATGAGAAGAAGGGCACGTCCGAGCCGCTCCCCGGCTTCAAACCGTCCCAACCGGTCGTCTTCTGCGGCCTCTTCCCCGTCGACAATGCCGAGTTCGAGGATCTCCGCGAAGCGATCGAGAAACTCGCCCTCAACGACGCCTCCTTCACCTATGAAATGGAGACCTCCGCCGCGCTGGGCTTCGGCTTCCGCTGCGGCTTTCTCGGGCTTCTCCACCTCGAGGTCATCCGCGACCGGATCGAGCGCGAGTATGACATCGACCTGATCACAACCGCGCCCAGCGTGATCTACCACGTCTTCATGAAATCGGGCGAGATGATCGAGTTGCACAATCCCGCCGACATGCCCGACCTCACCCATGTGGATCACCTCGAGGAGCCGCGGATCAAGGCGACGATCCTTGTCCCCGACGAATACCTCGGCGCGGTGCTGAAGCTGTGCGAGGACCGGCGGGGCATTCAGGAAGACCTGACCTACGCCGGCACCCGCGCCATGGTGGTCTATGACCTGCCGCTCAATGAGGTCGTCTTCGATTTCTACGACCGGCTGAAATCGGTGACCAAGGGCTACGCCTCCTTCGATTATCAGCTCACCGGCTACCGCACCGACAATCTGGTCAAGATGCAGATCCTCGTGAATGACGAGCCTGTCGATGCTTTGTCGATGATGGTCCACCGCGACCGGGCCGAAAGCCGGGGCCGCGCGATGTGCGAGAAGCTGAAAGAGCTCATCCCCCGCCACATGTTCAAAATCCCGATCCAGGCGGCCATCGGCGGCAAGGTGATCGCGCGGGAGACGCTGTCAGCGCTCCGGAAGGACGTGACGGCGAAGTGTTATGGTGGGGATGTGACCCGGAAGAAGAAGCTTCTGGAGAAGCAGAAGGCGGGGAAGAAGAAGATGCGCCAATTCGGGAAGGTCGAGATCCCGCAGGAGGCGTTTATTAACGCACTGAAGATGGACAGCTAGCCACTCGCTCATTTATTGCTGCGTGGATGGGAGTGAAGAGCGTTCGCCAATTGTACGCCCATACCGCGGAAACGTCCTGAATGACCGGCAGATCAATGATTGATCCAAGGCTCTTATTATATTCAGATTGGCGACGGCTTGAGGCTTGCCCCAAAAACCTTTCTCTTTCCGCCGCTGGCGAAGCTTCTTTGTGTTTGCGGAGATTGCTGCTGGATCAGCACAGACTGATTGACGTGTGCAATAAGAAGCCCAGATTCAAGATCAGATACCCTCATCCTCAGGATTCGGATCTGGATCGGGTCGGCATCATGAAGGACGAAGTGCATGGTAGTATTGCTGGGCCGCCGAGCCTCAGTCGTAATCGAGACTTGTTTAAAATTGACGACTATCTTGGCTTGAAGGTCTTGGAAGTCGACTCCGTCCCGCTTTCGGTTCGCGATGTTATTGACCTTCATGCGAACAAACTCGGTGGCGTTCACTACGATAGCAGCGGAGCTACAGAGTTTGGAATCGACTCGCTTGATGCAAAGTCCGTGGATGATTTGATCTCTTGCCTTTACCTGATTTGCAGGTCTTCTGTGGCTGCGCTCAGAGAATTGGCGGACTACTGTTCTCCGTTGCCCAAAGAGCAGGATCTGATTTCTCAACACCGAATTGACGGTCACGGCCGTCTAATTTTTGAATCAAACCAATTTATGAAGATGGAGATTAAACACGAAATTGGTCTTAGTGAGTTGGTCGTCGCAGGCGTGTTTGAACTCAACATCACGCATGCCGATGATGTTCTCTTGTTCTCGATTGAGGGTTTTGGCGGGTTCAGATTCGAGGTTGGGTACGACAGATCCGGTGATATTTTCGCGAGAGCACGCCTCGGGTACATCAATGCCAGGTGCGAAGTTCGAAATGATTGGAAACTCCGCCTGATTGGAAAGCGTGTTTTTATCATCGCCAGTATCCTCACGGGTGATGGTCGCTTGAAGATAGACTTGGACGTCATGGGTCGACTGAGCGAGGCCGAAGAAGGGTGCCCATTAACGCAATTCACGCTGCGAAGGGCAGGGCTGGGCGCAAGATACGAAGGTGAAAACGGCGGCCGTTTCCTATTCTGGGAGATTGTATTGTCTCGAAGGAAGAGCCGTGACTATCTAAATGCTCTAAAGAAATACTTTGTGCTCAGGTACTCCATGAACAGACAGTTGAACTAGGCGGTGCTCGAGCCGATTAGACCGATTGAGGTTCAAGTATTGCCTAAATGACATGGGACTTCTCGGTCTACATTGCTTGTGCCTCGCGACGGGATTGTTGCAATGCGGGAGGCGTAGAGCTGTGCTCGGCGCGGAACTGGGGAGCGAACTCACCCTTCACTTCGGATCGCTACTCCCAAATCATGTCAAAATTTCCACAAACGAAACAATATCCCACCGCATTCGCTCATTAACCAAGTCTCATCTTCCATACGAAGAAAGAGGAAACCATGGACGTCCTATTCAATCTCACATCCACCGGCTACGGCCTTCTGGCCGCGGCGGTGCTTTGCGGGTTTGCGGCGTTGTACACGGTTATGGCGCGGACAGCTCGGAAGCGCCAAGAGGAAGAGTGACAGCATCGCGCGGCCCCTCCCTGCCGCGCGGCCGCTAGACCAAACACGAAACCCCCGGCCGGGCCTCGCCCGCGCGGGGGTTTCGCTGTTCTGGTCTGACCTGCGTCCCGCCCGGTCGCCAAACAGTTGAGCGAGTGCCAGAAGCCTCAACTACATGCCTATTTTTTGGGCGGAATCGCTTCCGGTGGTAGGCTCCCCGCATCCGAAAAATCGGAAAAGGAGGGGGACCAAATGACTCCAGACCATCGCCTGCAACTGCAGATCGCGCGCACCGGCGATTACAATGGCATCATGCGCACCACGATCTTCACCTTTCTCGGCGTCGCCGCGCTGATCCATTTCGGGCCGGGCGGCTTCTCGCTGACGCTCGCCATTCTGGTCATCGCCACCACCGCCTACGGCGTGCTGGCCGGCGGCGTCGCGCTGGATGACATTATCGCGCTCAGGGACGACATGGACGACGAAACCAGGGCCTCCGCCTATGGTCAGATCGTGAGCGATCGGAACATCCCCACGCTCAAGATGATCTCAACCGCGCTTCTCGCGCTGATCGGTCTGGCGGAGCTTTTGGCCGTTCTGATGTGATGGCCCGCGCGGGCGTCGCGCCACCGGCGCCCGTTTACCCAATCGATGTCGGGCTCAGAACAGGTCGCTGCCGCGGTCCTCGGCGATCGTGTCGGCCGCGATTGCGCCCGCCGCGCCGATGGCGACCGGGACGCAGCCCGAGACGGCGAAGGCCGAAAGGGTGAGGCCGATGGCCAGGATCAGTGTCTTCGGCATGTCATGCCTCCCCAAGTGGTTGCCGGTC
>JASJAU010000040.1 GCA_030066855.1 Paracoccaceae bacterium
GGGGCCTGATCGCGATGTCGCGACCCAGGAACTGAACCGGGAGCTTCAGGACAAGGGCTTTCTGGTCACCTCAACCGACGACATCATCAATTGGGCGCGTACCGGCTCGCTGCATTGGATGACTTTCGGGCTCGCTTGCTGCGCGGTCGAGATGATGCACACGTCGATGCCGCGCTATGACCTCGAGCGTTTCGGCACCGCGCCCCGCGCGTCTCCGCGCCAGTCCGATCTGATGATCGTGGCCGGCACTCTGACCAACAAAATGGCGCCAGCGCTCCGCAAGGTCTATGACCAGATGCCTGAGCCGCGCTATGTGATTTCGATGGGCTCCTGCGCCAACGGTGGAGGCTACTATCATTACAGCTACAGCGTGGTGCGCGGCTGCGATCGGATCGTGCCCGTGGACATCTATGTCCCCGGATGCCCGCCGACCGCCGAGGCGCTGCTTTACGGGATCATGCAGCTTCAACGCAAAATCCGCCGCACCGGGACGATTACTCGATAGGGCAGGGACATGTCGGAAGAACTCACAGAACTCGCCGAGCACATCGAGGCCAAGCGGCCCGATTGCGTCCTGTCGTGGGAGATCGCGCATGGCGAGCTCACCATGAACGTGACCCAGGCCTCGCTCGCCGGGTTCGTGGAGTTCATCAAGACTGACCGGAACTGCCGCTTCTCGACGCTGATCGACATCACGGCGGTCGACCACCCTGAACGCGACCCGCGCTTCGATGTCGTCTACCACTTCCTGTCGATGTACCAGAACCACCGGATCCGGCTGAAGGTCGGCGTGCGGGAGGAGGATTTCGTCCCCTCGATCACCGGTGTCCACCCCTCGGCCAACTGGTTCGAGCGCGAAGTCTTCGACATGTTCGGCCTGATCTTCTCAGGCCACCCTGATCTGCGCCGCATCCTCACCGACTACGGCTTCCGGGGCTATCCGCTCCGTAAGGACTTCCCGACGACGGGCTATACCGAGGTCCGTTACGACGAAGAGCAGAAACGTGTTGTCTATGAGCCGGTTTCGCTCGTGCAGGAATACCGGCAGTTCGACTTCATGAGCCCCTGGGAAGGAGCCGAATACATCCTGCCGGGCGACGACAAGGCGGAGGCGAAGGAGGGATGATGGGCGTGCCCGTTCCTCTGGTGTTCATTGCGGCATTCCTGCTGGTGGTGCCGTTCTGGCGGCTCCTGCCCAAACACGGCATGTCTCCGTATCTGTCTTTTCTGACGATCGTTCCGGTCTTCGCGATCCTGCTTCTCTGGATCATGGCGTTCAAGGAACAGGTCGAGATCGACAAGAAATGAGTTTTGCCCCTGATCGGGGAAGGGAACACGATGATGGACGGAAACTTTGAAGACGCGCTGACCGGCGAACAGAAGATCCGCAACTTCAACATCAATTTCGGCCCGCAACACCCTGCAGCGCATGGCGTCCTGCGTTTGGTGCTGGAGCTGGACGGCGAGATCGTGGAGCGCTGCGATCCGCATATCGGCCTTCTCCATCGCGGCACAGAAAAGTTGATGGAAAGCCGGACCTACCTACAGAACCTGCCCTATTTCGACCGGCTCGACTACGTGGCGCCGATGAATCAGGAGCACGCCTGGTGCCTCGCCATCGAGCGGCTGACCGGCACCGAAGTGCCGCGCCGGGCGCAGCTGATCCGCGTGCTCTACTCGGAAATCGGCCGCATCCTGAACCACCTCCTGAACGTCACCACTCAGGCAATGGACGTGGGCGCGCTCACCCCGCCGCTTTGGGGGTTCGAGGAGCGCGAGAAGCTCATGTACTTCTACGAGCGGGCCTGCGGCGCGCGGCTTCACGCCGCCTATTTCCGCCCCGGCGGTGTGCATCAGGATCTGCCGCCCGATCTGATCGAAGACATCGACGACTGGGCAAAGGAATTTCCCAGCGTCCTTGACGACATCGACGGCCTCCTGACGGAGAACCGCATCTTCAAACAGCGCAACGTCGACATTTGCGTCGTGAGCGAGGAAGAGGCGCTCGATTGGGGCTTCTCGGGCGTCATGGTGCGCGGCTCCGGCATGGCATGGGACCTCCGACGCGCCCAGCCCTACGAATGCTACGACGAGTTCGAGTTCCAGATCCCCGTCGGAAAGAACGGCGACTGCTACGACCGCTACCTCTGCCGCATGGCCGAGATGCGCGAGAGTCTGAAGATCATTCATCAGGCCTGCGAGAAGCTTAGGAACGAGCCGGGCGACGTGCTGGCGCGGGGCAAGATGACGCCGCCGTCACGCGGTGAGATGAAAACCTCAATGGAGGCGCTCATCCACCATTTCAAGCTCTACACCGAGGGGTTCCACGTGCCCGCAGGCGAGGTCTACGCCGCCGTCGAAGCTCCCAAGGGGGAGTTTGGCGTCTACCTAGTTGCTGACGGGACCAACAAACCCTATCGCGCGAAGATCCGGGCTCCGGGGTATCCGCATCTGCAGGCGATGGACCACGTCTCGACCGGTCACCAGCTCGCCGATGTCTCGGCGATCATCGGGACTATGGATATCGTGTTTGGCGAGGTCGATCGGTGACCATCGACGTCTTGGTCATTCCTCTCGTTTCGGTGCTAGCCGTGGCCGTCACCGGCGGGCTTGCCGCGCTAACTTTGAGGAACCCGGTGGCAGGTCTCGCCCCGTTGGACCATAAGGTCGAGCGTCTTCCTGAGGTTATGGCAGGCCGGTACCTGACGTTCTTCGTCTTTGCGGCCGGCGCGGCGGTGTATGGAGACCCCTACGTCCTTTTCGGGCTCTTTGTTGGTTTTGCTGTCGCCAGCGCCGCCGACACATTCATCTACGCCCGAAAGGGCGAGAAATACGGGCCGCATCTGACGGCGGGCATCGCCTCGCTGCTTGGTGCCGGTCTCAGCCTTTCAGTCGCAGGAGCCAATTGATGCTGCGCCGCCTCCACCCTGATCAGCCAGACAGCTTCGCCTTCACGCCCGCCAACCAGGCCTGGGCCGAGGCGCAGATGACCAAATACCCCGAAGGCCGGCAGGCGAGCGCGATCATCCCGCTTCTCTGGCGGGCGCAGGAGCAGGAGGGCTGGCTCACCCGGCCGGCGATGGAGCATGTCGCGGCGATGCTCGACATGGCCTATATCCGCGTCCTCGAGGTCGCGACCTTCTACTTCATGTTCCAGCTTCAGCCGGTCGGCTCGGTCGCGCATATCCAGATTTGCGGCACGACCTCCTGCATGATCTGCGGGGCCGAGGACCTGATC
This sequence comes from Paracoccaceae bacterium, assembly GCA_030066855.1. GTDB lineage: Bacteria > Pseudomonadota > Alphaproteobacteria > Rhodobacterales > Rhodobacteraceae > Kangsaoukella. Next base: position 3,239 of record JASJAU010000040.1, read on the forward strand.
GGCGTCTGCAAAAAGAAGATCGCCGCCCACGCGCACGACCTTTCAGTGGACGGCAGGTTCTCTTGGGAGGAGGTCGAGTGCCTCGGCGCTTGCGCCAACGCGCCGATGGCGCAGATCGGCAAGGACTACTACGAGGATCTGACCGCCGAACGTCTGGGCGGGATCATCGACGAATTGGCCGACGGCAAAGTGCCGACGCCGGGGCCGCAAAACGGCCGCTTCGCCTCGGAGCCCGCCAGCGGGCTGACCAGTCTCACTGAGTACGTGAACGGCGCGATCAAGCTCAACGCCTCGGCAGGCCTCGCGACCGACATCGGCGACACTGTAAAGCGCATCGACGGCACCGAGGTGCCGCTCCGTGCGCCCTGGCAGGGCGGCGATTCAGCGCCGGAGCCGGCGCCAGAACCGGTCGCGTCGGTTACCGATGCGCCAAAGGCGCCGTCCAATCAAGTTGACACTTCCGGCGCGAAGCCGATCGCGCTCGAGGCCGCCCGGGACGGAAAAGCTGACGATCTGAAGAAGATAAGCGGCGTCGGCCCGAAGCTGGAAATGCTCCTCAACTCACTGGGAATATTCCATTTTGACCAGATCGCTGGCTGGTCTGAAGCGGAGATTGCCTGGGTTGACGAGAACCTCGAAGGCTTCAAGGGCAGGGTGACTCGCGACAACTGGGTTGGGCAGGCAAAAGTGCTGTCAGAAGAATCTGACAGTTAAGATTTTCCTGTGGCCATTTTGGTGCTATGTAGTCTCCCATACTGACGCAACGGGAGGCGTTTTTCCATGTCACGACACACTCAGGGTTCTCTTGCGATCGTTGGCGCCATCGCAAGCGGGATCTTTCTGGTCGCACTCGTAGCGCTTATGGTGATGGGCGATTTCGCCTTCTCGCCTGCGTTGTTCCTTGCGCTCGTCGTCGCTTTGGTCGCGACGATCGTTCTTTACCGCGGGTTCCAGACGCCCGCTCAGCCCTCTACTCACGTAGCTGAGCCGGTCGCGCCCGCACCGGCACCGGCGCCCGAACCGGCAGCGGAGGCGGAGCCGGAGCCCGAACCTGAGCCTGCGCCCGAGCCAGAAGCCGCCCCGGAGCCCCAGGCCGCTCCCGAACCTGAGGCCGAAGCGGTCGCCCAGGCCAAACCCGCTTTGCTCGAAGCGCCGCCTGAGGGCGGGCCCGACGATCTCAAGAAGATCAAGGGCGTGGGCCCCAAGCTTGAGGAGTTCCTCCACGGCATGGGCGTCTACCAGTACAGTCAGATCGCGTCCTGGACCGATGGCGAGGTCGCCTGGGTCGACGAGAATCTCGAAGGCATCAACAAGGGACGCGTCAGCCGCGACGGTTGGGTCGATCAAGCCAAGACCCTTGCGAGCGGCGGCGAGACCGAGTTCAGTAAGAAAGTCGACGACGGCGACGTCTATTGACGCAAGAAAAACGGCGCGAGGGCGGGTACGCGCCCCGCGCCCTGGGAACCGAAAAGAGTTGCGCGGGCTGAAACCGCGCGGGTATAGCGGCTGAGAAGGTCGTTGAGAGTGGAGACCGATGAGCGACGGATACGACTCCGACAAAGCGCTCGCGCGTCAGGCGCGGGTAGTGTCGATCGTGATTGCCGCCACCATGATCCTCTGGATGGGAGCGCAATGGGTCGGGGGCGAGCTCGGGCTGCCCGACCGCTATGTCTTCCTGTTCGACCTCTTCGCGCTTGCGGGTTTTCTCTGGGCGTTGATCGTGACATGGCAGATCTGGAAAAAGCGCCGGGGCGACGGGTGACAATCGGCCTGCGCAGGGGCCGCGTGACGAGGTAGGGAATGCTCGCAGACAGGGACCGTATCTTCACCAACATCTACGGGATGCACGACCGCACGCTCGCAGGCGCGCGGGCGCGGGGCCATTGGGACGGCACCGCCGGGATCATCCAGAAGGGCCGCGACTGGATCGTAGACCAGATGAAGGCCAGCGGCCTGCGCGGGCGCGGCGGCGCCGGCTTTCCGACGGGTCTCAAATGGTCCTTCATGCCCAAGGAATCCGATGGTCGCCCCGCCTATCTTGTCGTCAACGCCGATGAATCCGAGCCTGGCACCTGCAAAGACCGCGAGATCATGCGCCACGATCCGCACACGCTGGTCGAGGGCTGCCTGATCGCCAGCTTCGCCATGGGCGCGAACGCCGCCTACATTTATATTCGGGGCGAGTACATCCGGGAAAAGGAGGCGCTCCAGACCGCGATCGACGAGGCATATGATGCGGGCCTCATTGGCCGGAACGCCGCCGGATCGGGCTGGGACTTCGACCTCTACCTGCACCACGGCGCCGGCGCCTATATCTGCGGCGAGGAGACAGCGCTGCTCGAAAGCCTCGAGGGCAAGAAGGGCATGCCCCGCATGAAGCCGCCGTTCCCGGCAGGCGCGGGCTTATACGGCTGCCCGACCACTGTGAACAACGTCGAATCCATCGCCGTCGTGCCCACGATCCTCCGGCGCGGCCCCGACTGGTTCGCGGGCTTCGGCCGCCCCAACAACTCCGGCACCAAGCTTTTCGCCGTCTCCGGCCATGTGAACAACCCTTGCGTCGTGGAAGAGGCCATGTCGATCACCTTCGAGGAGCTGATCGAAACCCACTGCGGCGGCATCCGGGGCGGCTGGGACAATCTAAAGGCGGTGATCCCCGGCGGCTCCTCCGTCCCCTGCATTCGGGGCGAGAGCATGCGCGAGGCGATCATGGACTTCGACTACCTGCGCGAGCAGCGCTCGGGTCTCGGTACCGCTGCTGTGATCGTCATGGATCAGTCGACCGACATCATCAAAGCGATCTGGCGGCTCGCGAAATTCTATAAGCACGAAAGCTGCGGCCAGTGTACGCCCTGCCGCGAGGGCACAGGGTGGATGATGCGGGTGATGGACCGGCTGGTGCGCGGCGAGGCGGAGCTCGAAGAGATCGACATGCTCTTCGACGTGACCAAGCAGGTCGAGGGCCACACGATCTGCGCGCTTGGCGACGCGGCGGCCTGGCCGATCCAGGGCCTCATTCGCAATTTCCGGGACGAGATAGAGGACCGGATCAAGGCGCAGAAGACCGGCAAGCTGAGCTCGGTGGCGGCGGAGTAGCGGTTCGAAGACAGGGCGGTGGGGTCGAGACCGCCGCCATAACGCTCTGGCCCGAAACGCCAATTCCCGATAGCCTGCGATTCCAGACGAAGCACCGGCCGATGGGGGAGGCGCCTGCGCCATGAGAAAAGCAACACCGATCCTGTGCCTGGCCCTTTGTCTCGCGCTCCCCGGATGCAACGCCCTATCGGGCGTCGGAGGCTGGATTCGCGGCGATGCGGCCGGAGAGGCGGCCCGGCCGTTGCCCTACCGCGCGAGCTTCACACGCGGGGAGGACCGGCGCGACCTGACCATCCGCGTTCAAGCGCCCGCATCGGCCACGGTCGACCAGGTTCGGGAGTCCGCGCGTTTTGAAGCGACGCGCTACTGCATTCCGAATTTCGGCGGGTCCGATGCCAGGTGGACGATCGACCCGGTCACGGGAGACTGGGCGTTCACGCGCGATGGCAACGAGATGGTCTTCAACGCCCGCTGTCTGAAAAGGTGAGCCCGTTTGTGAAAATCCGCGCCCGCGGAGTTCAATGGCTAGACGCCGCGGCCATGGCCGCAAGTCTAGCTGGCGGATCGGCTGCCGCCCAGCAGCTGAGTGGGGAGATCTCGCCCCTCGAGCTGGCCATGGCGATTTCCGTCGGTTGTGAAAGGCTTGAAGTGGACCTCGCTAAGGTCGAGGGAATTGAGATGGATGAGGGCATTGACGAAGTCGTAGCGCGCGGCGTTCAGCGAGGTTTTGTCCTTCGGGCAATGGGCGTTGATCCCTGCGTCTTGGGCGATACGCAACGACGCCAGGAAACTGAGGCTGGAGCGTTGTTGCGGGAGGCCACGCGATGAACCAAACGGCATCGATGCACCTCGCAGAACTGAACATCGGACGCCTCGTCGCCGACACCGACGATCCGCGCGTTGCCGAGTTCATGGGTGCTTTGGATCGAGTGAACGGGCTGGGCAAGCGCATGCCGGGTTTCGTCTGGATGATGGAGGGTTCAGGCGAACCGGGGACCGGGAACACCGAGAACTACATCGGCGACGATCCGCGTTTCGTCACGAATCTGACGGTTTGGGAGAGCGTCGAGACGTTGGAGAACTTCGTGTGGAATACCATCCACAGGCAATTCTACTTGCGCAGGCGGGAATGGTTTGAAGTGCTTGGCGACATGCATTTCGTGATGTGGTGGGTGCCTGAGGGGCACAGGCCCACGGTTGAGGAGGGTCTCGCCCGGCTCGATCACCTGAAAGAGAACGGCGATAGCGACCACGCGTTCGGCTGGGCCTGGCTCCAGAAACCTCTGGAGTAGCGCGGTCGCCCGCCGATCGCCTGTCACAATTGCAACATTCGCTCACGCCGCTCTGCAATAGCTGCGGAAACCCTCTATATTGACCGCAGGCAGATGCGGGCTGCCGTTGTGGCAAGACACTGAGCAGGAATGCCCCGATGCGAAACAAAGCAGCACTTTTCGCGCTATGCCTTGCGGCCGCCGCGCCGGCTTCGGCCAAGGCTCCGCTTCACGAGCAGCCGACCGTGGTGAACGGATTCTACGCCATCGGTCTCGCCGACGAGGTCCGCAAGAATTGCGACAGCATCTCGCCGCGCTGGATTCGCGCTTATAACTACCTGAAAGCGCTTGAAAAATGGGCACGGGATGCGGGTTATACGGAAGACGATATTGAAGAACTGACGGACAACGACGCCGAAAAGGACGCCCTGGAGGCGCGGATCATCTCCGATCTTGCCGCCCGGGGAGCGACACCGGAAACCCCGGAAGGCTATTGCACTGTCGGTCGCGAGGAAATAGCCAAGAAAACAGCCGCTGGGCGATTGCTCCGCGCGAGGTGACAGCCGCCGGGGACAAGGGCGGCGGAACTCAGGGAACCGACGCCATATGTCCGATCTTCGGAAGATCATCATCGACGACATCGAGATCGAGGTCGATCCGGCTTTGACGCTCATACAGGCCTGCGAGCAGGCCGGGATCGAAATCCCCCGTTTTTGCTATCACGAGCGACTGTCGATCGCAGGCAACTGCCGGATGTGCCTTGTGGAAGTCGTGGGCGGCCCGCCGAAACCTGCCGCCTCCTGCGCCATGCAGGTGCGCGATCTCCGGCCCGGCCCCGAAGGTCAGCCGCCGGTCGTAAAAACCAAGTCGCCTATGGTCAAGAAGGCGCGAGAGGGGGTGATGGAGTTCCTCCTCATTAACCACCCGCTTGACTGCCCGATCTGTGATCAGGGCGGCGAATGCGACCTGCAGGATCAGGCGATGGCCTATGGCGTCGATTTCAGCCGCTTCCGCGAGCCGAAGCGCGCGGTCGACAACCTGAACCTCGGCCCGCTCGTCGGCACGCAGATGACGCGTTGCATCTCCTGCACGCGCTGCGTCCGCTTCATCACCGAGGTTGCTGGCATGCCGGAGCTTGGCCAGACGGGCCGTGGCGAAGATGCCGAAATCACCTCCTACCTCAACCAGACGTTGGATAGCGAGCTGCAGGGCAACATCGTCGATCTCTGCCCGGTCGGCGCGCTGACGTCAAAGCCTTACGCCTTCACCGCGCGGCCCTGGGAACTGACCAAGACCGAATCCGTCGATGTGATGGACGCCCTCGGTTCGAACATCCGCGTGGACACCAAAGGCCGTGAGGTCATGCGGATCTTGCCGCGCAACCATGATGGCGTGAACGAGGAATGGCTTTCGGACAAATCCCGCTACGCCTGGGATGGGCTCCGGCGGCAGCGCCTCGACAAGCCCTATCTCCGCGAGAACGGCAAGCTTCGCGCGGCAGGCTGGGACGAGGCGCTTCAGGCGGCGGCCGGCGCCTTGGGTGGCGCTAGCGAGGTTGCTGGCCTTGTCGGTGATCTGGCCCCGGTCGAGGCGGTCTTCGCGCTAAAGCAGCTTGTCGAAGGGCAGGGAGGGTCAGTCGAATGCCGCACCAACGGCGCCGCGCTTCCGCCGGGCAATCGCTCGGCCTACGTTGGCACTGGCACAATTGAAGAGATCGAAGATGCTCAGGCCATCATGCTGATCGGCGCGAACCCGCGCGCCGAGGCGCCTGTCCTGAACGCGCGGATTCGCAAGGCCTGGTCGCGAGGCGCCAAGATCGGTGTCGTCGGCGAGGAAATCGATCTGACCTACGAGTATTTCCATCTCGGCACAGGCCACGAAGGCTTGCAGAAATTGATCGACGGAGACAACTCCGACGCGCTATCGCGCCGCACTTACGTGATCGCGGGCATGGGCGCGATTGCGGGAGAAGGCGGGGCTGACGCGTTGGCCAAGGCGATGGCTTTTGCCGAAGCGACCGAGTCACGGTTCCTTGTCCTGCACACCGCCGCCTCGACCGTAGGGGCGATGGACGTGAACGCGACAACCGAAGGCGGGCTGGCCGCAGCGCTCGACGACGCAGACGTGATCTACAGCCTCGGTGCCGACGAGGTCGAGATCCCCGAAGGCCCGACCGTCATCTACCAGGGCAGCCATGGCGACCGGGGTGCGCACCGCGCGGACATTATCCTGCCCGCGGCTGCCTGGACTGAGGAGAATGGCCTTTTCGTCAACACTGAGGGCCGGCCGCAGCTCGCTATGCGCGCCAGTTTCCCGCCGGGAGAGGCCAAGGAGAACTGGTCTATTCTCAGAGCCTTGTCGGCCGAGATGAACGCGACGCTCCCCTACAACAGCCTCGCCGAGCTCCGCCAGGCGCTGGTAGCCGAGGCGCCTCACCTAAAGGCCATCGACGAGGTTCCGGAAAACGACTGGGAGCCCATCGTAGCCACAGGTGAGGGCAAGGGCGATTTCGGCCAGGCGGTCCGCGACCATTTCCTGACCAATCCGATCCTTCGCGCCGCACCGCTAATGGGCGAATTGCAGGCGGCGGCGCGCGACCGGAAGGGCGGCAAACTGGCGGCGGAATAGCCTTGCGAACCGGGCCGTTAGGGCTGGTACTCGGGGGCGAGATGCGATTTACAAGGGGCGGGACAAAACCGCCCAAGGGAACCAAGACGGGGTGGCATGGCTGAGTTTCTGACGACACCGTTCGGTATCCTTGTGACCATCATGGCGCAGGTCCTTTTGGTCATCGGCTTTGTGATGATCAGCCTGCTCTTCCTGGTCTATGGCGACCGCAAGATCTGGGCCGCCGTACAGCTCCGGCGCGGCCCCAATGTTGTGGGCCCCTGGGGCCTCCTCCAAACCGTCGCCGACGCGCTCAAATACGTGGTCAAGGAAATCGTGGTCCCTGCCGGGTCCGACCGCTTCGTCTTCCTGATGGCGCCAATGGTGTCCTTCGTCCTCGCTATGATCGCCTGGGCGGTGATCCCGTTCAACGACGGCTGGGTTCTGGCCGATATCAATGTTGCCATCCTCTACGTCTTCGCGATCTCGTCTCTCGAAGTTTATGGCGTGATCATGGGCGGTTGGGCGTCGAACTCAAAGTACCCATTCCTGGGGTCCTTGCGATCCGCCGCGCAGATGATCTCTTACGAGGTCTCGATCGGCCTCATCATCATCGGCGTGATCCTCTCGACCGGATCGATGAACTTCGGCGCCATCGTCGCCGCGCAGGACGGCAACTGGGGCCTCTTTTCGTGGTACTGGCTGCCGCACTTCCCGATGGTGTTTCTGTTCTTCATCTCGGCGCTGGCAGAGACGAACCGCCCGCCCTTCGACCTGCCGGAAGCGGAATCCGAGCTCGTCGCAGGCTACCAGGTCGAATACTCCTCGACCCCGTTTCTTCTCTTCATGGCCGGCGAGTACATCGCGATCTTCCTGATGTGCGCGCTGACCACGCTTCTTTTCTTCGGCGGCTGGCTCTCACCTGTGCCGTTCCTGCCGGACGGTCCGCTCTGGATGGTCGCGAAGATGGCGTTCTTCTTCTTCCTCTTCGCGATGGTGAAGGCCATCGTGCCGCGCTACCGCTATGATCAGCTCATGCGGCTCGGCTGGAAGTGGTTCCTGCCGTTCTCGCTGGCCTGGGTCGTCCTCGTGGCGTTCTTCGCAAAATTCGAACTCTTCGGCGGCGCCTATGCCCGCTGGGCAGTGGGAGGCTGATCCGTGGCATCAATCGACTGGAACCGCGCCGGCAAGTACTTCCTTTTGATGGACTTCATTAAGGGCATGGGCCTCGGCCTGAAATATTTCGCCGGCCCAAAGGCCACCGTGAACTACCCGCACGAAAAGGGACCGCTCTCGCCACGCTTCCGGGGCGAGCACGCGCTACGCCGCTACCCGAATGGTGAAGAGCGCTGCATCGCCTGCAAGCTTTGCGAGGCGATCTGCCCGGCACAGGCCATCACCATCGACGCTGAGCCGCGCGAGGACGGCTCCCGCCGCACCACGCGCTACGACATCGACATGACGAAGTGCATCTATTGCGGCTTCTGTCAGGAGGCCTGCCCGGTCGACGCCATTGTCGAGGGTCCGAACTTCGAGTTCGCAACCGAGACCCGCGAGGAGCTTTACTACACCAAGGAGAAGCTCCTTGAGAATGGCGCGAGGTGGGAGGCCGAAATCGCCCGCAACCTCGAAATCGACGCGCCGTACCGATGAGTGATCCGACGAACCCTTTCGAGGCCATGATGGCCATGGGCCAGGAATGGGCCAAGGCGGTGAACCCCGCGCTTGAATCCTTCACGCCCAAGGGGTTCGAGGCGTTGGTCCCCACCATGCCGCGTGACATGATGGAAACCGTTATGGGCAAGACTTTCAACCCCGAGGGTCTTGACGCGAAAACGAAACTTCTCCTGACCCTCGGCGCGCTGACCATTCTCGGCGCGCAGGCCGAGGCGCAGATCCGCATGACGGTCCGCCACGCGCTCGAGGCAGGCGCGACGAAACAGGAAATCGCCGAAACCATCGCCCTCGTCGGCGTCTTTGGCGGCATCCCGGCCATGACCAAGGCGATGGAGCTCGCCAGTTCGGTTATGGACGATGAACCGGAGGAAGAGGAATGACCCCGACCGTTCTGGCCTTTTACCTCTTCGCAATCTCCTGCGTTGCCGGCGGCCTTTTCACCGTTGTGTCGCGGAACCCGGTCCATTCGGTCCTATGGCTGATCCTGTCTTTCCTCTCGGCGGCGGGCCTTTTCGTTCTCCTCGGTGCCGAGTTCGTCGCCATGCTGCTCATCATCGTTTACGTCGGCGCGGTCGCGGTGCTGTTCCTCTTCGTCGTGATGATGCTCGACGTGGACTTTGCCGAGCTCAAAGCTGAGATGGCCCGCTACATGCCGCTGGCGCTCTTGATCGGCGTCGTCATCCTGATGCAGCTCGCCATCGCGCTGGGCGTCTGGACGACCGCCGAGGGCGTCGAGATCGCCGCGCGCCCTGATGCGGTGGCCGACGGCGGACGCCACAACACCGACGCGCTCGGTCTTATCCTTTATGATAAATACTTCCTTCTGTTCCAGCTTGCGGGTTTGATCCTGCTCGTCGCGATGATCGGGGCAATCGTTCTGACGCTGCGCCACCGGGTCGACATCAAGCGGCAGGACATCCTCCAGCAGATGTACCGCGACCCGAACGAGTCGCTGGTGATGAAGGACGTGAAACCGGGGCAGGGGCTCTGACGGCATGGCCAGGAAAAGCACAGGCGTGCTTGGCGCGATGGGCAATCTCTGGCGCTGGACCATATGGGGTCTGGCGGCGGTCTTGGTGATCGCGATTGGCATAAACTTCGTCGGCGAGGACGCCGAGGAGGTGGCCGTCGCCACGCCCGAACCCGCACCGGTGGAAGAGGCGCCCGCGCCCGAACCAGAAGCCGAAGTGGAGCCCGAGCCGGAGGCCGAGACCGCAGAGGTTCCCACCGACGACCCGGAGCTCGTCCTGCGGAACGCTATTGAGGGCGCCGTCGAGGCGGCCGAAGAGCAGGTCCAGGAACGGGTCGACGAACTCGCGACCGAGGTCGAGGAGGAGGTCGACGAGCTGGCCGAAGAGGTCCGCGAGGCCGCCAACGAACTGCAGTCGCGGCTAGACGAGGCGATGGGCGCGGGTGATGACGAGCGCGCCGCCGATCCGGGCCCGGCGGAGTCCGACGCCGACGAGGCCATCACCGAAATGGCGGCGGAGCCGGACGCGCCATCGCTCTTCGACACGCTCGCGCCAATTCAGATCCCCGGCGACGAGGCGAGCTATGAGCTTCTGAACGCTTTCCGCCGCGATGACGGCAAGATCGAGATCACAACTTCTCGCACCCTGGGCGAAGAAATCACCCAGACCATCCGCCTCGTCACCTGCGCGCCGCTTGCGGTCGGCACCATCGCCGAGGGCGACGGCGCCCGGAACGACGCGCCCGAGATGGAGCGCATCCCCCTCGGCACCGCCTCCGCGACGCTGGCGGCCATGGCCTGCGGGGCGTTCCGATGAGCATAGGCGCGGAAATCGGGATTGCCGCGGGCATCGCCGTTGCTGTGTACGTTGCGTTCAGCCAGGCCACTGCGTTTCCGCATTTGCCCGAGCCGGCTGGCCAAAAGACTCCGTTCGTGAGGGACCAATGATCGGACTGGAACACTACCTGACTGTGGCGGCGACTCTGTTCGTCATCGGCATCTTCGGCATATTCCTGAACCGGAAGAACGTCATCATTCTGCTTATGTCGATCGAACTGATGCTTCTGGCGGTGAACATCAACCTCGTCGCCTTTTCCGCCTATCTCGCGGACCTCACCGGTCAGGTCTTTACGCTATTCGTTCTCACGGTCGCGGCTGCGGAGGCGGCCATCGGCCTTGCCATCCTCGTCTGCTTCTTCCGCAATCGCGGCACCATCGACGTCGAAGACGTCAACGTGATGAAGGGGTAGGGGCGCATGGAAACGATAATCCTCTTCGCCCCCCTCATTGGCGCGCTCGTCTGCGGTTTCGGCTGGAGGATCATGGGCGAAGCGGCGGCGCAATGGACTGCCACCAGCCTGCTGTTTCTTGCCGCTTTCCTGTCCTGGATCATCTTCCTGACTTTCGATCCCTTCGCGCATGAGAACGGCGTCTACACCGTCCAAGTCCTGCGCTGGATCGAGTCGGGCACGCTGGCGACCGACTGGGCGATCCGCATGGACCGCCTCACGGCGATCATGCTCGTGGTCATCACCACGGTCTCGGCGCTCGTCCATCTCTACAGCTTCGGCTACATGGCGCATGACGAGAACTTCCGCGAGGGCGAGAGCTACCGCCCCCGCTTCTTCGCCTATCTGTCGTTCTTCACCTTCGCCATGCTCATGCTGGTGACCGCCGACAACCTCGTTCAGATGTTCTTCGGATGGGAGGGCGTCGGCCTCGCCTCCTACCTCCTGATCGGGTTCTATTTCCGCAAACCCTCAGCCAACGCCGCCGCGATCAAGGCTTTCGTCGTCAACCGGGTCGGCGATTTCGGCTTCGCGCTCGGGATCATGGCGATCTTCTTCATGGTCGACTCGATCAATTTCTCCGACATCTTCGCCGCCGCGCCGGAACTGGCCGAGCAGGAGATCACCTTCCTCTGGACCTCGTGGAATGCGATCGAGCTGATCTGCTTCCTCTTGTTCGTCGGCGCGATGGGGAAATCGGCGCAGCTTCTCCTCCACACCTGGCTTCCGGACGCGATGGAGGGCCCGACGCCCGTCTCCGCGCTCATCCATGCGGCCACGATGGTCACCGCAGGCGTGTTCCTCGTCTGCCGCATGTCGCCCTTGATGGAATTCGCCGACTGGACCACCAACTTCATCGTCGTGATCGGCGCCGCGACAGCCTTCTTCGCCGCAACCGTCGGTCTCGTTCAGAACGACATCAAGCGCGTCATTGCCTATTCGACCTGCTCGCAACTCGGCTACATGTTCGTGGCGGCCGGCGTCGGCGTCTACTCGGTCGCGATGTTCCACCTCTTCACCCACGCCTTCTTCAAGGCGATGCTCTTTCTGGGCGCAGGGTCGGTCATCCACGGGATGCACCACGAGCAGGACATGCGGAACTACGGCGGGCTGAAAGACAAGCTGCCCTACACCTTCTGGGCTATGATGATCGGGACGCTCGCGATTACAGGCGTGGGCATTCCGCTTCTTTATCTCGGCTTCCCGGTCGGCTTCGCCGGCTTCGTCTCAAAGGACGCCATCATCGAAAGCGCCTACGCGGGCGGCACCCAGGTCGCGGGTCTCGCCTTCTGGATGCTCGTCATCGCCGCGCTCTTTACGAGTTTCTATTCCTGGCGGCTGATGTTCCTAACCTTCTATGGCGAGTCGCGCGGCGACAAGCACACCCATGAGCACGCGCATGAGAGCCCCCGCACCATGCTCGCGCCCCTCGGCGTTCTCGCGGTCGGCGCGATCTTTGCGGGCATGGTCTGGTACAAGCCATTCTTTGGGGATCACCACGCGGTCGAGGATTGGTTCGGCATCGCCAAGCACGAGAAGGAGGCGTCGCTTGTTCTGCCCGGCGCGGCCTTCGCGGCGACCGAGAGCGACGACCATTCTGAGGATAAGGGCCCGGCGCCGGAGCCGGGGCAGGGCGCGATCTACATGTCGCCCGACAACCATGTTCTGGACGACGCGCACCACGTGCCGACCTGGGTCAAGCTTTCGCCCTTCGTCGCGATGCTGATCGGCTTCTTCACCGCATTCCAATTCTACATCCGGCGGCCCGAACTGCCCGGCAAACTCGCCGCGAACCAGCGGCCTCTCTACCTCTTCCTGCTGAACAAGTGGTACTTCGACGAAATCTTCGACTTCCTCTTCGTCCGTCCCGCGATGTGGCTTGGCCGATTCCTGTGGAAGCGTGGGGACGGCAACGTGATCGACGGCGGGATCAACGGTCTTGCCATGGGGATCATTCCCTTCTTCACCCGCCTCGCGGGACGCGCGCAGTCCGGCTACATCTTTACCTACGCCTTCTGGATGGTCATCGGGATCGGCTTCCTGATCACCTGGATGTCGATCACGGGAGGGGCTGAGTAATGGTGCTCGACAACCTCCTCTCGATTGTCACTTTCATCCCGCTGATCGCGGCGGCGATCATGGCGCTGCTCTTGCGCGGCGAGGACGAGGCGGCGCAGAAAAACGCCAAATGGCTGGCGCTCGCTGCCACTTCGGCCACCTTCCTGGCCTCGCTTTTTGTCCTGACCGGCTTCGATGCCTCGAACCCGGATTTCCAGTTCGTCGAGGAGCGGGAGTGGATTCTCGGGCTCACCTACAAGATGGGCGTCGACGGGATCAGCGTGCTTTTCGTGATGCTCACGACCTTCCTGATGCCGATCGTCATCCTGGCCTGCTGGGATGTGACCCACCGGATCAAGGAATACATGATCGCGTTTCTGGTGCTTGAAACGCTGATGCTCGGCGTCTTCACGGCGCTGGATCTGGTGCTCTTTTACCTGTTCTTCGAGGGCGGACTGATCCCGATGTTCCTGATCATCGGCATCTGGGGCGGGAAGGAGCGGATCTACGCCTCGTTCAAGTTCTTCCTCTACACCTTCCTCGGCTCGGTCCTGATGCTCGTCGCCATGATCGCGATGTATGTCGACGCGGGCACGACCGATATCCCGAGCCTTCTGAACCACACCTTTGCCCACGACACGCTGAGCATTGCGGGCGTACAGATCATCGGCGGGCTGCAAACGCTTCTCTGGATCGCCTTCTTCGCCTCCTTCGCGGTGAAGATGCCCATGTGGCCGGTCCACACCTGGCTGCCAGACGCGCACGTGCAGGCGCCGACGGCAGGCTCGGTGGTGCTGGCGGCGATACTCCTGAAGATGGGCGGCTACGGCTTCCTGCGCTTCTCGCTGCCGATGTTCCCGGTCGCCTCGGACCTCCTTGCCGATTTCGTCCTCTGGCTCTCGGCCATAGCGATTGTCTACACCTCGCTCGTGGCGCTGATGCAGGAGGACATGAAGAAACTGATCGCCTATTCCTCCGTTGCCCACATGGGTTTCGTGACGGCGGGCATTTTCGCGGCGAACCAGCAGGGCGTGGATGGCGCGATATTCCAGATGATCAGCCACGGCTTCATCTCCGGCGCTCTCTTCCTCAGCGTCGGCGTGATCTACGATCGGATGCACACGCGTGAGATCGACGCCTATGGCGGTCTCGTGAACCGGATGCCGGCCTATGCGGCGGTCTTCATGCTCTTCACCATGGCCAACGTGGGCCTCCCAGGCACCTCGGGCTTCGTGGGCGAGTTCCTGACGCTCATTGGCATGTTCCAGGCCAACACCTGGGTCGCCGCCGTGGCCGCGACCGGCGTGATCCTCTCGGCGGCCTACGCGCTGTGGCTCTACCGCCGGGTGGTGATGGGCGATCTGATCAAGGAAAGCCTGAAGTCCATCACCGACATGACGACGCGTGAGAGGGCAATCTTCGCGCCGCTGATCGTCATGACGATCCTCTTGGGCGTCTACCCGAGCCTTGTGACCGATATCATCGGCCCCTCCGTCGAAGCCCTCTTGGGCGATTACCAGACGGCAGTGGCCGATTTCGCGGCCGACACCATGGTCGCGTCGAACGAAGGGGGCAACTGATGCAACCCGGCGATCTCTCCGTCATCCTGCCTGAAATCGTCCTGTCGGTGTACGCGATGGGCGCGCTGCTGATCGGAGTCTACACGACCAAGGACAAGATGGCGCCCCTGATCCTCTGGATCACCGCCGCGCTTTTCGTCGCCTCGGCTTTCTGGATCGGCGCCCAGGGCGGCGGCACGGATACGGCCTTCGGCGGCATGTTCGTCGACGACGCCTTCGCGCGCTTCGCCAAGATCACGATCCTGCTTTCCGCCGCCGCTATTCTGGTGATGAGCGAGGGTTACATGACCCGCCGCGATCTCCTTCGGTTCGAGTACCCGATCCTGATCGCGCTCGCGGCTGTCGGCATGATGATGATGGTATCCGCAGGCGACCTGATCGCGCTCTATATGGGGCTCGAGCTCCAGTCCCTCTCGCTCTATGTCGTCGCTTCGCTTCGGCGCGATAGCGTGAAGTCGACCGAGGCGGGCCTGAAGTACTTCGTCCTTGGCGCGCTATCCTCAGGCCTCCTCCTTTACGGTGCCTCGCTGGTCTACGGGTTCACGGGCACAACAGCATTCGCCGGCATCATCGAGGCGGCTCAGGGCGAAACCTCTCTCGGCCTTCTTTTCGGCCTCGCCTTCGTGCTCGCGGGCCTCGCCTTCAAGGTCTCCGCCGCCCCCTTCCATATGTGGACTCCGGACGTCTATGAGGGCTCGCCGACGCCGGTCACCGCCTTCTTCGCGACGGCCCCGAAGGTCGCGGCGATGGGCCTCTTCGCTCGCGTGGTCCACGACGCCTTCGGGGGCGTTGTCGGCGACTGGCAGCAGATTCTCGCCTTCCTCTCGGTCGCATCCATGTTCCTCGGCGCCGTGGCCGCGATCGGGCAGACGAATATCAAACGCCTGATGGCCTATTCCTCGATCGCGCATATGGGCTACGCGCTCATGGGCCTGGCCGCGGGGTCGGCCTTCGGCGTGCAAGCCATGCTGGTCTACATGGCGATCTACGTCACCATGAACATCGGCACTTTCGCCTTCATCCTGGCGATGGAGAAGGACGGCCAGCCAGTTGTCGAGATCGCCGCGCTTAGCCAGTATTCCAGCCGCGACCCGCTGAAGGCGCTGGCGTTGTTGGTTCTGTTGTTCAGCCTCGCGGGCGTCCCGCCGCTCGTCGGCTTTTTCGGCAAGTACTACGTGCTTCTCGCAGCGGTCGAAGCCGGTCTGGTCTGGCTCGCGGTCGCGGGCGTTATCGCCAGCGTGATCGGCGCTTTCTATTACCTCCGCATCGTCTATCTGATGTATTTCGGCGCAGAGGAGTCTGAGCTCGATCAAGGGGCCTCTCCGGTTCTCTGGGGCGCGCTGGTCGGGTCCGCGGCCATCATGGTGCTGGGCGTCGCGAACCTCTTCGGCATCGAAGCGGCGGCGACGGCGGCGGCGGCGACGCTTGTCAATTAAGCTCACCAAATCAGGGGCTGCGGGAGGTGGCGAATGACCGACCTCCTTCCCTGGCCCGGCGGCCATGGCCGCATTGTCCTGAGCGAGGTCGACAGCACCATGGCCGAGGCCGCCCGCCGCGCGCCCACGCTCGACCGCCCGACATGGATCATGGCGCTCCGCCAGACCACGCCCCGAGGCCGGCGTGGCCGGACCTGGAACGAGCCCAAGGGCAACTTCGCCGCCACGCTCGTCATGAAGCCCGGCGGCAATGCCGCCTCGGCCGCGCTCCGCTCGTTTCTCGCCGCGAATGCGCTCTTTGAGACCTTGGCGCTGCAAACAGAACGCGACGCGCTTGCCACCAAGTGGCCCAACGATGTCCTGTTGAACGGCGGCAAGGTCGCCGGCATCCTCCTCGAGAGCACGGGGCAGGGCGGCCGAATTGACTGGCTGTCAATCGGGATCGGCGTGAACCTTCGCGGCGTTCCGCGCCTGACCGAGGACAGCGGCTTCCCGCCGGTCAGCGTGGCGGGCGAGGGCGGCCACCCCATGCCCCGCGACGAGTTCCTGTCCTCCCTCGCCTCGAACATGGCGACCGAGGAGGCGCTGTTCCAACGATTCGGCTTCGGCCCGATCCGCGAGCGCTGGCTCGAGCACGCCGCCAAACTGGGCGAACAAATCACGGCACGGACCTCGCGCGGCGACCTCACCGGCATGTTCGAGACCGTCGATGAGGCGGGCCAGCTCGTCCTGACCACCGCAAAAGGCCGCGTCACCATCCCGGCGGCGGACGTCTATTTCTAAGGATACGCGCATGCTTCTTTGCATCGACTGCGGCAACACCAACACCGAGTTCGCGATCTGGGACGGGACTGATTTTCTCGCCACCTACCGCGCCTCGACCGAGCACCAGCGGACGGCCGATCAATATTACGTCTGGATCTCGACGCTCTTGGAGGCCAAGGGCCTGCCGATCGACATCGACGAGGTGATCGTCGCCTCGTCCGTGCCCCGGGTCGTCTTCAACCTACGCGTCCTCTCGGACCGCTACTTCAGCACGCGACCGATGGTCGTCGGCAAACCCGAGGTCAGCTTGCCGACCCCGCCCCGCGTCGATCCCGGCGTGACGCCCGGTCCGGACCGCCTTGCCAACGCCGCCGGCACCTACGACCGCCACGGTGGCGATTGCGTGATCGTCGACTTCGGGACCGCTACCAACTTCGATGTCGTAGATGAAGACGGCGCCTATGTCGGCGGCCCCATCGCGCCTGGCGTGAACCTCTCGCTCGAAGCGCTTCATATGGGCGCCGCCGCGCTGCCCCATGTCGATGTCAGCCAACCCGAAAAGGTCATCGGCACCAACACGGTACAGTGCATTCAGTCAGGCGTCTTCTGGGGCTACATCGGCCTGATCGAGGGTCTGACGAAACGCATCAAGGACGAATACGGCAAGCCGATGAAAGTCATCGGCACCGGCGGCCTCGCGCCGTTGTTCGCGCAGGGCGCCGGGCTATTTGACGTCATCGAAGATGATCTGACGATGCACGGGCTCACCGTGATCCATCGGTTCAACAAGGAACACGCATGAGCAAAGAGAGACTGATTTACCTGCCCCTTGGCGGGGCGGGGGAAATCGGGATGAACGCCTATGTCTACGGCTGGGGCGCACCCGGAAAGGAACGCATGATCATAGTCGATCTGGGCGTGACCTTCCCGGACATGGAAAGCTCCCCCGGCGTCGATCTGATTTTCGCCGATGTCGAATGGCTGGAAGAGCGCGCGGATCGGATCGAAGGCGTCTTCATCACCCACGCGCACGAGGACCACGTCGGCGCGGTCGGCCACCTCTGGTCGCGGCTCCGCGCCCCGGTTTTTGCCCGGAAGTTCACCGCGCATCACGCCACCCGCAAGCTCGAGGAGGCGGGGCAGGACCCGGCCAACGTCACCGTCGCCTCACCATGGCCTGAAACCACCAAGGCGGGGCCCTTCACCGTCGGTTTCGTTCCAATCAGCCACTCGATCCCGGAAAGCTCGGGCGTTGTGATTGACACGCCGGCGGGACGCATCGTCCATACCGGCGACTTCAAGATCGACCCGACGCCGCTTGTGGGCGAGCCCTTCGATCCCGATCTCTGGCGGTCGATCGGCGAGAGCGGGGTGAAGGCGCTCGTCTGCGACTCCACCAACGTTTTCTCGCCCCATTCGGGGCGGTCCGAAGCCTCGCTCGCCGACCCGATCACCAGTCTCATTCAGGACGCGCCCGGCATGGTTGTCGCCACGACCTTCGCCTCCAACGTCGCTCGCGTGAAAACGCTGGCCGAAGCGGCGGAGGCGGCGGGGCGTTCCGTCTGCCTGATGGGCCGGGCAATGCGCCGGATGATCGAGGCGAGCGTGGCCACCGGCGTCCTCACCGATTTCCCGAAGGTCGTGTCGCCCGAAGACGCGCTCGATCTTCCCCGCACGAACCTCATGCTGATCGTTACCGGCTCTCAGGGCGAGCGCCGCGCAGCCTCGGCCGCGCTCAGCCGGGGCAAGTACCTTGGCCATGAGATGAAAGAGGGCGATCTCTTCCTCTTCTCCTCCAAGACTATTCCCGGCAATGAGAAGGGCGTGATCCGGGTGATGAATCTCTTATCCGAGATGGGGGTCGATGTCGTGGATGACAGTTCGGGCGACTATCACGTCTCCGGCCACGCCAACCGGCCGGACCTCGCCGAAATGCACAAGCTCATCAATCCGCAGATGCTGATCCCGATGCATGGAGAGCACCGCCACCTGCGTGCCCATGTCGCGCTGGGGGAGGAGAGCGGGATTCCGGGCGTCGTTGCCCCCAACGGCTCGATGGTGGATTTGACCGGCGACCGCCCGGACGTTGTCGAATACGTTGAAGCCGGACGTACATATCTCGATGGCGAAGTGCAGATTGGCGCGCTCGACGGCGTGGTCCGCAACCGCATCAGAATGGCGCTGAACGGCCACGTCATCGTCACCGCGATCATTGAGGACGACGAGGCGCTGGGCGAGCCCTGGGTCGAGATCATGGGCCTGCCCGAAACCGGCAAATCCAAGGCGCCCCTCGTCGATGTGATGGAGGAGGACCTGTCGCAGTTCCTGGGTCGTGCCAAACGCTCGACCCTCGCCGACGACGACGATTTGGAGAAAGAGCTGAAACGTATCGCCCGCCAGACGGCACAGGACGAGATCGGGAAGAAGCCCGAAGTCACGGTTGTAATCAGCCGCCTCACCCCATGAAGCCGCCCATCGTCTTCGATCTCGACGGCACGCTGATCGACAGTCTGCCGAATGTCACGCAGGCGATGAACGCCCTCCTGGCGGAAGAAGGTTTGCCGCCAGTCACGGAAGACCTCGTGGTGAATTTCGTCGGGCGGGGAGAGAAGATTGGACTCCAGCGCCTGATCGACGCCACCGATCTGGATCCGCATGACTTCGACCGGCTGATGGCGGCCTTCATTCCGCACTACGAGCAGGCGGCGCTCCAGACCCGGCTTTATCCGGGCGCCCGCGAGGCCGTCGATCGGCTGCTTGCGGACGGCTTCAAGCTCGCGCTCTGCACAAACAAGCCGCGCGCGCCCCTGATCCCGACGCTGGAGGCCGCGACGCTTGATGACGTATTCGAGGTGGTTATGGCGGGCGACGATCTCGATCTTCGTAAGCCCGACCCGGCACCAGTCTTTGAAATCATGAAACGGGTGGGGGCCGAGACCTGCGTTTATGTGGGTGACAGCGAGGTCGATGCCGAAACTGCGCAAAGGGCAGGGGCGCCCTTCGTCTTCTACACCGAGGGCATCCGCGCAGTGCCCGTCCACGATATCCCGCACGACGTCGCGTTCAACGATTTCGGAATGCTGCCCGCGATCTGCGCCCGGCTCGCGGGCGTTTAAGGCTCTTCGGCCCTGATCCGCAATCCGACTTCGGTGGTCAGGACATTGCCGGCGTAGTACCAGTCGCCGCTCTTTACCTCATGGATCCGCACGGATGTGTTCTCGAACATCCGCCCGCCCGCAGCCTCGCCATAGGCCCGCGCGACGCTCTCCATGATGCGCGTCTTGTCTTCGGCGTCAAAGACGCCCTCCATCACCTGAATATCGATCAATGGCATGGGATGCTCCCCGCTGTAATGCGAGGAAAGCGTAGCAATGCCGGCGGGTTGGTGAAAGCCGCGGCCTAACCGGCCAGCCGCTCTTCAAAGCTCTGCGCGATGAAGCTCGGCATGTGATCGCCCATGCCAACGACCTTGTTGCCGCCCCTGTCCCGGTCGCCGCCGCGACGCCCGCGCTCCCGGCGCGGCTTGTCTTCGGCCGGCGCCTCTGGCGTGTCGTTCGCGGGCGTCTTGGCCTCGACCTTGTCGTCGACCTCGGCCTTGGTCCGCCGGCTGCGGGTGCGGCGCGGTTTTTCCTCGGAAACTTCCGCGATCTCCGGCGCCTCGGCGCGCGGGATGTCCTTGTCGATCAGCTTCTCGATCGCCGCCAACAGCTTGTCGTCCTGTACGGCGGAAATCATTACGGCCTTTCCGTCGCGTCCCGCGCGTCCCGTTCGGCCAATCCGGTGAACGTAATCCTCGGAATGCGAGGGCACGTCGTAGTTGAACACATGGCTGACCGAGGGAATGTCGAGCCCCCGCGCCGCGACGTCAGAGGCGACGAGGAACTGCAGGCTCTTGTCGCGGAATGAATCCAGGGTCCGCGTCCGCTGCGACTGATCCAGATCGCCGTGGATTGGCGCGGCGTTCAGCCCGTGTTTCTGCATCGACTTTGCGACGATATCCACGTCCGTCTTCCGGTTGCAGAAGACGATGGCGTTGGTGCAGGCCTCGCCCTCCCGCGCGATAATCGCGCGAAGCATTGCCCGCTTCTCTTTGGCCGCGCGGTCTCTGCGGCTCGCCTTGAAGAGCACGACTTCCTGGGCAATTGTCTCGGAGGCAGTCGCCTGGCGCGCCACCTCGACCCGCTCCGGGTTCGACAGGAAGGTGTTGGTAATCCGCTCAATCTCGGGCGCCATTGTAGCTGAGAAGAACAACGTCTGACGGGTGAACGGCGTCAGCGAGAAGATGCGCTCGATGTCCGGGATGAAACCCATGTCGAGCATCCGGTCGGCTTCGTCCACGACCATCACCTGCACGCCGGTCAGCAAGAGCTTGCCGCGCTCGAAATGGTCAAGCAGACGTCCGGGCGTGGCGATCAGCACGTCGACGCCCCGGTCGATCAGTGCGTCCTGCTCCTTGAAGCTGACGCCGCCGATCAGAAGCGCCTTGGTCAGCTTCACATGCTTGGCGTAGGTATCGAAGTTCTCGGCCACCTGCGCGGCGAGTTCCCGCGTCGGGCAGAGCACAAGGCTCCGAGGCATCCGCGCCCGGGCGCGGCCTCGCGCCAGCATATGGATCATGGGCAGCGTGAAGCTGGCCGTCTTGCCGGTGCCTGTCTGGGCGATCCCCAGAACGTCGCGGCCTTCCAATGCGGCAGGAATGGCGCCTTCTTGAATCGGTGTGGGTGTTTCGTATCCGGCTTCTTCAACAGCCTTCAGGATCTTCGGCGACAATGCCAGATCAGAGAATTTGGTCATTTGGGTCCATATGTTACGGACCAAGTTTCGGCCCGTCGGCTCATGCGGCGTCGGCCCGGATGGCCTCGACTTATCAACAAGCCGCCGCGATTGATTGGGTAGGTAGGGGAAACAATGGTGCGCGTCAACGCACTGCGGCGACTTGCGCGCAATCCCGCAGATTTTTGATGATTGTTTCCAACGGTATGAGGCCCGCAGTTCTCCCGAATTTTCGCCTTTCCTTGAAGAAATCCGGGCCTGCAAGGGCATCGGTGACGAAATGGTCGAATGAGCGGCTCTGCGGATTGGAGTCTGAGCGGCGATCCGCTTAGCGGTCAGAGCCCGCCGGTTCGAATTCGTGGTTGTTTTTCTGACACTTGAAACTGTCAGATCTGTGAAATCGGCGCGCAGAGTTATCCACAGAATGCCGGGCGCCTCGCCGCTCAGGAGGGCGGCAGGTCCATCTCGTCATCCACATGGCCGGCCCCGGACCGGGCCGCCTCGACCCGTTTCCATGTTTCAGTGTCTCTACGCCCCTGCGGCCAGACTCCGGTCAGGACAACCTTGAACCTATCCGATCGGGCCGCCAAAGCCTCGATGTCGGCGATCAGCTCGTCGCCATGCTGTTCGATTAAGTCCTCAAGCAGCCCCGCCGCGAAGTGGGCAGCGTCCGCCGTCGATTCCAGCTTCGGCAAGATGGACAGAACCAGGTCCCAGGCGAGGCGGAGATGATCGTGCGCGATTTCAAAGGCGCAACTATACGACCAATGCGCGCCGCCTTCGCCATTGGCCGAAGCGTCCCAGAGGACATGCTCGAAATAGGCGCTCGCCAGGGTTTCGATATCGAACGCCCCGCCGCGCCTGCATGGGAAGTCGAGATCGCCCGAATCGCAGTAGAAGCAAACGGGCGCTTCCGTCACACCATCATTTCTTTGGTTGCCGATAGCGTCAGCTCCGGATGATCACGCTCCACGCGGTCAATATCCCACTGGAGCCGGGTGAGATAGACCATATCCCCGTCATTATCCGACGCCATGTGACCTTTGTTCGCTTGCGCGAAGACCTCGACCTTATCCTTCGGGCCCGACACCCACCTCGCCGAGGTGAATTGCGAAGGTTCGAATCGGACCGGCAGCCCGTATTCCATCTCGATGCGACTGGCCAATACTTCGAACTGCAATTGCCCGACGACCCCGACGATGAAGCCCGCGCCGATTACCGGCTTGAAGACCTTGGCCGCGCCTTCCTCAGCGAACTGCATCAGCGCCTTGTCCAGATGCTTGGCCTTGAGCGGATCGCCAGCGCGGCAAACCTGCAAAAGCTCCGGCGCGAATGAGGGGATACCGGTGACCTTGATCGCCTCGCCCTCGGTCAGCGTGTCTCCGATGCGCAGCTGCCCGTGGTTCGGGATGCCAATGATGTCGCCCGCCCAGGCCTCTTCCGCCAGCTCCCGATCGGAAGCAAGGAACAGGACCGGGTTTGAGATCGCCATCGGTTTCTTCGACCGCACATGGGTCAGCTTCATGCCGCGTTGGAAATGCCCCGACGCAAGCCGCACGAAGGCGACCCGGTCGCGGTGCTTGGGATCCATGTTCGCCTGAACCTTGAAGACGAAGCCTGCGACCTTGCCTTCCTCCGGGCTGACCTGGCGAGGCTCGGCCGATTGCGGTTGCGGCACCGGCCCGAAATCGCCGATCCCGTCCATCAGCTCCTTCACGCCGAAGGAGTTGATCGCCGAACCGAACCAGATCGGAGTCAGCGTGCCGTCGAGGAACGCCTGTTGATCGAACGCGGGAAGGAGCTCGCGCGCCATTTCAACCTCTTCGCGAAGCTGCTCTAGCAGCCCGTCAGGCACATGCTCCGCCAGCTTCGGGTCGTCCAATCCGTCGATCTTGATCGTGGCGGCCACCTTGTTCCGGTCCGAGCGCTCCATCAGCTCGAGCCGATCGTTCAGCATGTCATAAGACCCGATGAAATCGCGCCCCATTCCGATTGGCCAGCTCGCGGGCGTCACGTCGATGGCGAGGTTCTCCTGAATCTCGTCAATGATCTCAAACGTCTCGCGACTCTCCCGGTCCATCTTGTTGCAGAAGGTCAGGATCGGCAGGTCGCGCAGGCGGCAAACCTCGAAGAGCTTCTGCGTCTGGCTCTCCACGCCCTTGGCCCCGTCGATCACCATGATCGCGGCGTCGACGGCGGTGAGCGTGCGATAGGTGTCCTCGGAGAAGTCCGAGTGGCCCGGCGTGTCCACCAGATTGAACCGGAAATCGCGGTAATCGAAGGACATAGCAGAGGCGGAGACCGAGATCCCCCGGTCCTTCTCCATTTGCATGAAGTCCGAGCGCGTCCGCCGCGCCTCGCCCTTTGCACGCACCTGTCCCGCCATCTGAATCGCCCCGCCATAAAGCAGGAACTTCTCGGTCAGCGTGGTCTTGCCCGCGTCCGGGTGCGAGATGATCGCGAAGGTGCGGCGGCGGGCGATCTCCGGCGGAAGGGGGGCGGTGTTTGAGGCGCGGTCCAGCATGGCCGGGCATATAGGCCCTGCCGCCCCGGGAGGGAAGCGGTCAATGCGTTTCCGGGACCCCGGCTCAGCCGGGATCAGACCTGCCCGTCTTCAGTCGGCTCGTTCTGCTCAGCACCCGTCGACCGGCCGAAGAGGAACAGCGCCCCGATGCCGATCAGCGCCAATGGCACGAGATACCGCATTAAGGCCACACCGCCGTCGAAGATGAACCACTCGAACATCGCCGCGAAAATCAGAAACGCGGCCAGCGCCCAGGTCATCAGGTTTCGCGCCGCCTCGGTCCCGTGCTCGCCTTCCTCTTCTTCGGCCGCCAGCATCATGCCGGCGCCCACGAAGAACGGAACGAGCGCCCAGACATAGGCCCAGGATTCGTAGTAGTCGAAAAGGTTTTGGAAAAACAGAATGCCCCCGATCCCGGAAATGGTCATGCCCGGCATGGCGAGCTTACGCATCTCGCCGTCCGCGGCCTGCGACACCACCACCAGCGCCGCGCCCGGCGCGATGATGAAGAACGGCCAGAAATACTGGCCCGTGCCGCCAAAGAACTGAGCGATCAGCAGAACCGCGCCCACGCCGACAAGGATGAGGCCGAGCATGTTGCGTCGATGGTTGGTCATTTTCCAATTCATAGCGCTCTCCAAATCTGTTCTTTTACAGAATGCGCGAACGGCCCGAAGACGCATTGATCCGTGACAAGTCACGCGCCCGTGAGTTGACGGATGGGTCGCGGCGTGAAAGCTTGCGAACATAACAAGAACATGTGAAGTCTGATCGGCAGCAATGACAGAGAGGATCCCACGATGAACACTCAGGAAATCGCTCAGAAGCTCGTTGAGCACTGCAAGAACCACACCGAGGCCGAGGGGCTTGCCACGCTCTACGCCCCCGATGCGGTTTCGGTCGAGCCCATGGCGCCGGAAGGGATGAACCCGGTCACCGAAGGGATCGAGGGGATTCAAGCCAAGCACGACTGGTGGAACGGCGCTTTCGAGGTGCACGACGTCAATATCGATGGCCCCTTCGTAAACGGGGAAAAATTCAGTGTGATCTTCGAGATCGACGCGACCGACAAGTCGAACGATCAGCGCTGGCAGATGAAAGAGGTCGCGCTCTACGAGGTCGAGAACGGCAAGATCGCGCGCGAGAGTTTCTTCATGCAGCCGATGGGTGGATGACAAGCCCGGGAACAATGCCCGGGCCGCGGCCGGCATTGTTCCCGAATTCCCGGCCGGCGCCGTAGCAATTAACCAGTTCAGGATTGGTTCGCCTTTTCGCCCTTGCGTTGAGCGCGGGGCCGCGTAGGGTGACCTTCGGTTAAAGCTGTGGGGAGCATTTCAAATTAATTTTCGCGTACTTTTGGTAGGTGCGGGCCTCATGGGGCTATCGGCGTGCGGAGGCGGCGGCGCAGGGAATCTGGGCTTCGTCGACCTCAGCAATGGGCCGGTCCCTTACGCCTCTCTGGATACCGCGGCTGACCGGCTGATCAGCTATGGCGCGAGCGACCCGACGGATATTGCAGGTACGATGCCGGCAGCAGGAATCGTGGGGTACTATGGCGTCATCATTATTGGCGAAGACCTAGAACCGGCGGGTGGTATCTCACCTACTGGCTACGTTGGTCGCGTCGATCTGGAGGCGGATTTTGCAGCCGGTGGCGATCTTACCGGGACCGCGGACAGCTTCTTTGAAACGGATCTCGCGGCGGACCAAAAACCTGCAGGCACAGGCGTGACCGCAGTCGCATCCTCTGGCTGGGCGTTCACACACGACGGCGATGGATCGGACGTGATTACCCTGGACCTCGTTGGCACAGTGGACGGCATCGAGTTGAGCGGCACTCTCGAGGGCAACTACCGGCTTGATGGCGCCACAGGTCTTGCCGTGCGTACTCTCTTAGCGGCGCCACTTGACGACGCTTTGTCGGCAACGGATTACGACGCGGCGCTAGCTGCTGACACCTACGATCCCTGATCCCCATTTGAACCTCCCGGGAAACCGCGCTACCTCCCCGTCCGACACCAGATGGGGAGGCGATCCATGGATTTCGGGCTTAACGGAAAAAAGGCGCTGGTCTGCGCCTCGTCGAAGGGGCTGGGGCGCGGCTGCGCCGAGGCTCTGGCGGGCGAAGGAGTAGATCTGATCTTGAACGCGCGGGGCGCCGAAGCGCTTGAAGAGACGGCAAAGCACATCAACCAAACCTACGGCGTGGATGTAAAGGCCGTCGTCGCCGACATCACCAGCGAAGAGGGCCGCGCCAAGGTTCTGGAGGCAGCGGGCGATGTCGATATCCTCGTCACCAACGCGGGCGGCCCGCCGCCGGGCCTCTGGATCGATTGGGACCGCGACGACTTCATCGCAGCGCTCGACGCCAACATGCTGACTCCCATCGCGCTGATGAAGGCGCTCGTCCCCGGCATGATGGAGCGCGGCTGGGGCCGCGTTGTGAACATCACCTCGCAGTCGGTCAAATCGCCGATCCCCGCGCTCGGCTTGTCCAACTCGGCCCGCGCCGGGCTGACCGGCTATGTCGCCGGCACCGCCCGACAGGTGGCCGAGAAGGGCGTGACGATCAACAATCTCCTGCCCGGCATCCACGCCACTGACCGGGCCATCTCGCTCGATGGCGGCGTGGCCGCGAAGGAGGGGATCACGATCGAAGAGGCCAAGAAGAAGCGTGAGG
Organism: Paracoccaceae bacterium; assembly: GCA_030066855.1. Classification (GTDB taxonomy): domain Bacteria; phylum Pseudomonadota; class Alphaproteobacteria; order Rhodobacterales; family Rhodobacteraceae; genus Kangsaoukella. The sequence continues at coordinate 29,965 of JASJAU010000040.1, forward strand.
CGACAATTCCCGTCCGCCGCTATGGCACCGCCGAGGAATTCGGCGCGGCTTGCGCTTTTCTCTGCTCCCAGCAGGCGGCCTTTATGATCGGGCAGAACATCCTGCACGACGGCGGCGGCGTGAACGCGACGCTCTAAGGCGTCCGCCCCGCCGGACTTGCCGGTTCGGCGGGGCGTTGATAAGCCCGGACAATTCCGACCGCTCCGGTCGGGTTTTCGGATGGGGCGTGGTGAGCGACAGGAACAAAGGACTGGGAATCGAGGGTCTGAGCCGCAGCTTCGGCGGCCGGAACGTCGTGGACGACGTGACGCTCTCGATCGCGCCGGGGCAGGTGACCTGCCTTCTCGGCCCGTCGGGTTGCGGCAAGTCCACGACGCTCAGGATCGTCGCGGGCGTTGAGCGGCAGGATGCCGGATCGGTGACGCTGGACGGTCGCGTTCTATCCGCCGGCTCCACACATCTGCCGCCCGAAGACCGGCACGTGGGCCTGATGTTCCAGGATTTCGCGCTCTTCCCGCACCTGACGGTCGAGGACAATGTGGGGTTCGGTCTGACCGGCAACCGCACCGACCGCCGCCGCCGGGCGCATGAGATGCTTGAGAAGGTGCATCTTCGGGGCTTCGAAACGGCGCTGCCGCACGAGCTGTCGGGCGGCGAGCAGCAGCGCGTAGCTCTCGCCCGCGCCATCGCGCCGAAACCCCGAGTCATGCTGATGGACGAGCCCTTTTCCGGCCTCGACAACCGGCTGCGGGACGGCATCCGCGACGAGACGCTGGACATCCTCAAAGCGGAGCAGACGGCGGTCCTTCTGGTCACGCACGAGCCGGACGAGGCGATGCGCATGGCTGACGAGATCGCGCTGATGCGCGACGGCGCGATCGTTCAGCAGGGCGCGCCCTACAACGTCTACAACGCGCCGGTCGACAAGATGGCTGCGGCTTTCTTTAGCGATATCAACGTGATCCCTGGCAAGGTGCGAGGCGCTCTGACCGATACGCCTTTCGGCGACTTCCTCGCCCCCGGCTTCCCCGATGGGAGCGAGGTCGAGATCGTGATCCGGCCCCAGCACATCCGCATTGATTTCGACCGGAGCGGCAAGGGGCCAAACCCGACTCCTGAGGACGGCGTGCCGGCCAAGGCGGAGGTGCTTCGCGCCCGCTACATGGGCCGCGAGAGCCTGGTCGAGTTCCGGATGGACCACGACGGCTCGGTCCTGAGCGCGACCGTGCCTTCCGTATTCCTGCCTAAGCCCGGCATGGTGCTCTGGTTGATGGCGAGGCGGGGGAAATGCTTCGTCTTTCCGAAAGGCGGCTAGGGCTCCGCCCTTCGGCCCTCACCCCGAGGTGCGCGAGAACGCAAACAAGATCACTCCGCGTCCGCCCGGTCGAGGTAATCGGCCAGGGTCTTGCCCGGCTCCTCCTCGAAATTGTCGAAAGTGACGTCGAGCGTTTTGATCCGGTCCACTCGGAAGACGCGGAAGTCCTGCCTGAGCTCGCACCAGGAGGTCAAAGTCCAGACCCGCCCCCAGTATTCCATCTGCAGGGGCCGGATGGTCCGTTTTGTCTCCTCGCCATCAAGAGCGGCGTATGCGATCTCGACTTTGCGGCGCGAGCGGATTGCGGCCCGAAGGGGCGCCATGTGGACAAACCCCCGCGCGGCTTCCGCAAAGGGATAGACTGCGAATCCCCAGCCCGATGCCGGCGCGGCCCGGTCTTCCGGCAGGACCGCGTCGACCTTCTGCGAAAGCGTCTGCGCCGCTGCCTTCAATTCGTCATCCGCCGCCTTCGATACGACGGCGAGGCCGAGGTGCAGCGCCTCTAGCTCGGTCAAGCTGAGGTTGAGAGGCGGGAGCGTGATCGGCGCCGTCATCATGTAGCCCAGCCCCCGCTCGCCCTCGACCGGCAAGCCGCTTGCGATCAGCGTGTCCATGTCCCGGTAGATGGTGCGGAGCGACACACCTAGCCGCTCCGCCATGTCCGCGCCCTTGTGCAGCCGCCCGTCGCGCAGGATCTGGATCAGTTCGAACAGACGGTCGGTGCGGCGCATTCACATCACTCCATCCGCCAGAGGATCGGCGCGTGACGCATCTCGACGCTCGCCGGATCGATCATCGCGCTGAAGGGCGCGAAGGCTTCAGACGCCATCACGGCTTCGGCGGCGGCGAGCGCTTCCGCCATCGAGGTCCACTCGATCACGTCCGTCCAGGTGCCGGTTTCGTCCTTGGTCAGGAACCGGCGGGTGAGGGCGCCGCGTTCCCGAAGCTTCGCCTCGGTACCTCGAGCGGCTTCGACGAAGGCGGCGTCGTCCGCGCCCTCGGCAAGACGGAAGGTTACGATCTCGAGCACGGGCTCCTCCGCCCCGGCGGAGCGTGCGGCGTCGGCGGGCGTGAGGGCGATGGTCGCGGCAAAGAAGAGGGGTGTCAGTCTGGTCATGGTCGGTCTCCGATTCGGTTGTTTGCGACCTCTCTTTACGCCACCCCAACTGACATAAACCTGTCAGTTGCGTTTCGCCACAGGCGAAAACCCCGTATTTCGCGGCCTGCATGATGCGAACAGGGGCTTTCCTGCTTTTCCTCGCGCTGAACCCCTCCTAAATAGCTTTTCGGATTTCAGGGAGAGAGACCCATGCTGAACAACATCGGCCTTCCGGGCCTTCTGCTCATCGCCGTCGTCGTCCTCGTCCTTTTCGGACGCGGAAAGATCTCGTCGCTCATGGGAGAGGTCGGCAAAGGCATCACCGCCTTCAAGAAAGGCGTAGACGAGGGCAAGAAAGAGCTTGAGGACGAAGCCTCGGCCGCCGCCCGCGACGTGACGCCTGAGGAAGCCGAGGAGAAGGACAAGGTCTGACCTCGTCCGGGACGGCGCCCATGTTCGACCTTGGTTGGAGCGAGCTTCTCGTGATCGGCGTGACCGCGCTGATCATCCTCGGCCCGCGAGATCTGACGAAACTGTTCCGGGAGCTTGGCCGCTTCACGGGCAAGATCCGGCGCATGGCGCGGGATTTCCAGCGCGCTATGGAGGACGCCGCCAAGGACTCCGGCGTCGACACCGCCGCGGCGGATCTCAAGAACATGACCTCGCCCTCCAAGATGGGCATGGACAAGATCAAGGAGGCCACCGACAAGTTCGAGAAGTGGGATCCGACAAAATCGACCGCCAAGCCGCGCGACAGGGGTGCGGAAGCTGCGAAAGAGTCGGAGGAGCGCGCCGAGACGGTTCGCAAAGCCAACGAGAACGCCAAGAAAATGGCGGCCGAGTGGAAAGCGCCTGAGGAGGCCGAGGCGACGCAGGACACCGCTGAGCCTGCCGAAGAAACCCCTAAATCCGAGACGGGCGCATGAGCCAGGCCGACGACGAACTCGAGGACTCCTCGGCCCCGCTGATAGAGCACCTGTCGGAACTGCGGACCCGACTGATCCGGTCGGTCATTGCTTTCATCATCGGTATCGTCGTCGCCTTCACCGTGGCCGAGCCGATCCTGCAATTCCTGGTCGACCCGATCGAAGACACGCTCCGCCGTCTGGGCGACCCGTCGCCGACGCTGCAGTACACAAGCCCGCAGGAATATCTCTTCACGCTCTTCCGCATCTCGATGGTGTTCGGCTTCGGCCTGGCCTTCCCGGTGATCGCCCATCAGATGTGGCGCTTCGTGGCGCCAGGCCTTTACCGCAAGGAAAAGGCGGCGTTTCTGCCCTTCCTGATCGCCTCGCCGATCATGTTTTTCCTGGGTGCGTCCTTCGCGCATTTCATCGTGACGCCGCTCGCCATGGCCTTCTTCTTAGGCTTCGCGGACGTCTCGTCGATCTTCGCCAACCTCCTCGCCGGCGGCGCACCGGAACTGCCTGCCGACGCCGCCATCGTGCCGGAGACGGAAGAGGGCGTGCGGATCACGTTCTTCGGCAAGGTCAACGAGTCGCTCGATATCACGCTCAAGTTCATCATGGCCTTCGGACTTTGCTTTCAGCTGCCGGTGCTTCTGACGCTCATGGGCAAGGCGGGCCTTGTTTCCGCCGCCGGTCTGGCGTCCACGCGCAAATACGCCATGGTCGGCATCCTCGTCCTCGCCGCGCTCGTGACGCCGCCGGATGTCGTCACCCAAATCATCCTCTTCACAGTGGTCTACGGTCTCTATGAAATCTCGATCCAGCTCGTCCGCCGGGTCGAGCGGAAGAAGACCGAAGAGCTTCGGGAGGAGGGCATCCTGGGTGAGGATGAAGAGCTCTGGGGCGAGCCGGACGACGATGAGGACGCCAAGGCGTGATAGACGACCCTATGGAGAGGATCGCCGCCGCGCTTGAGCGGATGGCGCCCGCGCCGCTTGCGGCACCCGATTTCACGACCGCCGACGCCTTCGTCTGGCATGTCACGCCCGATCGGCTCGACCCCGTGGGCAAGGTCAACCGCGTGCCTCTGGATCTCCTGATCGGGATCAACCGGGCCCGCGACATCCTGCTCGACAACACCCGGCAGTTCGCCAGGGGCCTGCCCGCCAACAACGCGCTTCTCTGGGGCGCGCGGGGGATGGGAAAGTCGAGCCTGGTCAAAGCCGTGCACGCGCAGGTTCATGCCGAAGGCGAGACGGTCAAGATCGTCGAGATCCAGCGGGAGGACCTGCCGTCGGTCGGCCGTCTCCTGAACCTTCTTCGGGGCACGGAAGACCGGTTCATCCTTTTCTGCGACGACCTCTCGTTCAGCCACGACGACCAGCACTACAAGTCATTGAAAGCCGTGCTCGACGGCGGGATCGAGGGGCGGCCCGACAACGTGGTCTTCTATGCCACCTCCAACCGCCGCCATCTGATGCCTCGCGACATGATCGAGAACGAGCGCTCTTCGGCCATCAACCCGTCCGAGGCGGTGGAAGAGAAAGTCTCGCTCTCCGACCGTTTCGGCCTCTGGCTCGGCTTCCATCCATGCTCTCAGGACGAATACCTCGACATGATCCGAGGCTATTGCGACGCTTATGGGGTCGCGATCGATGACGACACGCTCCGCACCGAGGCCATCGAATGGCAGGCGACCCGCGGCGCCAGGTCGGGTCGGGTCGCCTGGCAATACTTCACCGACCTGGCGGGGCGGAAGGGCATATCTCTCTGAGCTCCGAACGCTGGCGTCTCGTCTTCGACGCCAGACGCCCGCTTCCGTCAAACAAACCAGCGACAGCGTGGGATTGGCCTGCTAGGTCTTCAGCCGTCGCCGTCTTTGGCGCCAGGCAAAGCGGGAGCAGGGATATGCCATTGGAGATCAACGCGCCGATCACAACGCATGAACGATTGAGAGAAGCGATCCCGAGACGGCCGGGCGCGGCCAACGAAAAGGACATCGATCATCTGAACGATGTCGCGCGTGATTTCATCGCCCGCTCGCCCTTTTGCATAATCTCGACGGTGGGGCGCGACGGGCTGCACGACATTTCTCCCAAGGGCGATCCGGCGGGTTTCGTTCAGGTCCGTGACGAAAAGACCCTCATCATCCCTGACCGCGTGGGCAACCAGCGCCTCGACACCTTTGAGAACATCATCGACGACCCCCGCGTCGGGCTGTTCTTCATGATCCCCGGCCACCGCGACACGCTGCGCGTTTCTGGAACCGCCGTCATCGCCGCCGACGAGGCGTTGCGCCAGCCGCTCGCTGTGAACGGCAGGGCGCCCGCGCTCGTTTTGGTGGTGACGGTCGAGCAGGCGTTCATGCATTGCTCTAAATGCGTCGTCCGTTCGAAGCTCTGGCACCCTGATAGCTGGACCAGCGCCGAAGGCGCGCCGTCGGTCGCCCGCTGGGTCAAATCCACCGTGAACCCCGCCGAGACCCTCGAAGAGATCGAGGCGCGGCACGATATCGACCGCGTCGAGCGCTTGTACTAGTTCAGATAGGGCAGGGGGTCGACGCTCTCGAACCCTTCTCGCACTTCGAAGAGCAGGAACGGCGGGTTGCCGTCGCGCACAGACGCGACCCGCTCGCCCCGGCTGACGCGGTCGCCGCGCTCGACGCGGATGTTGTCGACGCCCGCATAGACCGTCAGCAGGTTCCCCTCATGCCGGATGACAAGGATCGGCACCTGGTCGGTGTCCTGGGTGATCGCCGCGACCGTTCCGTCATCGGCCGCCACGATGGCCGCACCTGCGGCGGCGGAGAGGCTGATGCCCTCGTTCACGCCTGCCTCGTACTCCTGAATGATCCGGCCTTGCACGGGCATCCGAAGCCGCGAGGTATCCGAAGCGGCCGTCTGGTCGGCGGCGGGCGCCGGGGCGGGCGCCGGCGCCGCGGGGGCGGGCGTCGCGTCGACCTCGGGCAGCGGCGCAGCGGCGGAAGGCGGCACAGGGGTCGCCGTTCCCTCGCCCGGCCGCGACGCCGGCTCCAGCGCCGCGACCTGAACCTCTTCCGCCACAGTCGGGATCAGCAGGTACTGCCCGTCCCGCAATTCGAGGTCAGGACCGAGCCCGTTCCACTCGGCGAGCGCCGCGACCGGTACGCCGTAGGTCCGCGCGATCGAGAAAGCGGTCTCGCCCGGTCGGACTTGGTGCCGCACAGGCTGCGATCCCGAAGGCAGTCCAGGGGCGCCCTCGGCCCGCTGGATCGCCGAACCGGCGATGGTCGCCACGTCCACGTTGCCCGATCCGAGAATCGCTCCGCTCCCCGGTTCGCCCACGCGGCGAGGCAGTGCGACGACCGCGCCCTCACGGAGCGCGACGTTCAAAGGCAGCGCGTTGTAGCTCGCGACTTCTGCCGCCGGCAGGCCCACCCGCGCCGCGACCGTCTCGACCGTGTCACCCCTTCGGGCCACCGCGACCTGGTACTCTGGGTATGACACCACGCCCCGCGCGTCCGGTACGGGCGCGGTATTTGTCGCGCCGCGGGCCGCGTCGGACGTGTCAAGAACGCCCGCGTTCCCCCTGAGATCAAAGTCCAAATCCCCAAGGCTGCCGCAGCCTGCAAGGGCCAGCGCCGCCGCGCTCGTTACCGCTAGTCGCAGAGAGAAAGCCGTTCCTGTCATCGCTCGATCCTCAAATTCCGGGGGAACCTCTTCCGCGGGTCCGTCTCCGGGAAACCTGTCGTTCAATCCTGTCCCATGCCGTCAAGAAGCGGCACGAACCGCACCGGCAGAAGCTCGTCGTAGTCGTAGCCTGTCTCGGTCCGCGTCACCTTGATTAGCGACTGCACCGCGTCCGACTGTCCGACCGGTAGCACCATGATACCCCCAACCTTAAGTTCTGCCAACAAGGGCCCTGGCGTATCTTCGGCGGCGGCGGTCACAATGATCCGGTCGAAGGGCGCCTGCTCAGGCAGGCCGCGCGTTCCGTCCGCGGCAAGCGTGGTGATGTTGGTCAGCCCCAGCTTGTCGAAAACCGCCTGCGCCTCGTCCACCAGCCGCTTGTGCCGATCGACGGTGTAGACCCGCCGCGCGAGCTGGCTGAGGATCGCGGCTTGGTAGCCGGAGCCGGTGCCGACTTCCAACACCTTGTGGCGCGGCTGCACGTCCAGCGCCTGGGTCATGATCCCGACCACCGATGGCTGGCTGATGGTCTGCCCGCAGGCGATGGGAAGCGGCATGTCCTCGTAGGACCGCTCTGAAAACAGCCCTTTGACGAACTCGCCTCGGTCGATTTTCTCCATCGCTTCCAGAACGCGCTTGTCCTTCACGCCCCGCTGACGGAGCGCGAAGACGAAGGCCATCTGCTGTTCGGCCCGCGAGGTCATTCCTCGATACGGTCCTTCAATTCGGCGATGGTGTCATAAGCGGTCAGATCGGCCCGAAGGGGCGTGACCGACACATATCCATCGAGGTTTGCGGTCACGTCCGTGCCCGGACCCGTCGGCAGATGCTGAGGGCCGCCTTTGACCCAAAGGAACATCCGTCCCGACGGCGCCATATGCGGCTCGACGCCGAAGTTCGTCTCCTCGCGCCAGCCCTGGGTGGTGACGCGCAGGCCCTTCACTCCCTCCGCCGGGATCGGCGGGAAGTTCACGTTGTAGAAGACGCGGTACCCCGCGTCGTCCCAGTGCCCGTGGCGCAATAGCTTTCTGACCACGTCCACCCCGTACTCCGCCGCCGCTTCGAACTGGTTCGGCAGATGAACGTTCTCAGGCCCGTAGAACTGGCTGAGCGCGATAGCCGGCAGGCCTTGCAGCGCCGCTTCCATCGCGCCGCCCAAAGTCCCGGAATACAAGACGTTCTCTGCGGCGTTGTTGCCGCGGTTCACGCCCGACAGAACAAGCTCCGGCGGCGCGTCCTTCATCACCTGGTGCAGCCCCGCCAGCACGCAGTCGGCGGGTGAGCCCTCGGCGGCGAAGCGGCGCTCCTCCAGCTGAATGAGCATCGTCGGATGGGTGTAGCTGATGCAATGCCCGACGCCCGATTGCTCGAAGGCCGGCGCGACTGTCCAGACCTCGCCATCCTCGCCCGCGATCTCTTTCGCGATCGCTTCGAGTATGCGCAGCCCCGGCGCGTTGATCCCGTCGTCGTTGGTGATGAGTATCCGCACGATGCGCCCCCAGATGCTCTTCTGACTTGGTTAGAAGAGCGCGGCGGTCGAGGCAAGGGCGCCTGGCGCGCGCGCTCCCCCAAACCGCGAAAGATGTGCTAGACTGGCGGGACGCCAAGGCATGGGGGGACTATGGGAGCTGACAAGAAGGCCGCCAAGAAGGCCGGGAAACCAAAAAAGATCTCGAACGAGAAGTACGAGAAAGACCTGGCCGCGCTCCAGATCGAGCTGGTCAAGATGCAGGAGTGGATCAAGAAAAGCGGCCATCGTCTGGTCGTCATTTTCGAAGGCCGCGACGCCGCCGGAAAGGGCGGCACGATCAAGCGGATCACCGAACCCTTGAACCCCCGCATCGCCCAGGTCGTGGCACTGCCCGCGCCCACCGAGCGCGAGAAAACCCAATGGTACTTCCAGCGCTACGTGCCCTATTTGCCCGCGGCGGGCGAAATGGTGATCTTCGATCGCTCCTGGTACAACCGCGCGGGCGTCGAGCGCGTGATGGGGTTCTGCGATGAGGAGGAATACCTCGAATTCCTGCGCTCGTGCCCAGAATTCGAGCGCATGCTCGTCCGCTCCGGAATCCAACTCCTAAAATACTGGTTCTCGGTCAGCGACGAGGAACAGGAGCGCCGCTTCCAGAAACGACTGACCGATCCAACCAAGCGATGGAAGCTCAGTCCTATGGATCTGGAGAGCCGGAAGCGCTGGGTGGAGTACTCCCAGGCCAAGGACGACATGTTCTCGTACACCGATATCAAGCAGGCGCCCTGGTATGTCGTTGAATCCGATATCAAAAAGCACGCCCGGCTGAATTGCATAAGCCATCTTCTTTCGATGGTGCCTTATGAGGATATCAGCCCCGAGACCATTGAGCTGGAAGAGCGTCCGGCGCAGAAAGGCTACGTGCGTCCACCCATGCAGGAGCAGACTTTCGTCCCGGAGGTGCACGACAAGGGCTAGACCGCCGTCGCCGCCGGCGTGCCGCCCCGCGTGCGCGAAAAGTAGGTGCCGACGATCATCAGGTTCAGGATGCCCGACGCCGCCGCCGTCGCGTAGGTGATCTGGTAGTCGCCGGTCAGGTCGAACAGGAGCCCGCCCAGAAAGCCGCCGTTGGCGTGGCCGAACCAACCGAACATGGTGACGATGCCCATCGCCAGGGCCCGGTGCGACGGATGCGTCAGCATTGCGACCGAGACGAGGATGCCGGTCATTACGCCCGCATATCCGAACCCGTAGATCATCGCGTACCAAGTTAAGCCCGGCAGCGTTTCAATCAGCATGAAGCCATAGACCATCACCGTCATCCACGCCGTCGCCGTCATATACGCGGGCAGGGGGCCGATAGTGTCGGCGAGCTTGCCGAACGAGAACCGCCCGACCACGGCGACCATCAGCATCAGGAAGATCACGCCGCTGGCCTCCTCCGGCGCGAATCCACGATCCTGGATCAGCGGCACAAGGTGCATGAGCGGTATCGACATGCAAGTGCAGCACAGGAGGACGGCGAGGCACATCGTTGGAACGAAGACCTTGAAATCATGGTACCCGGCGCCTTGGGCCGTGTTGGTTGAGGCCATCTCGGCGATCCGCTCAGGCGGTCGCGCGTGCAGCAACGCCAGCGGCAGCAGCAGGAGCAGCATCGCCGCGCCGGTTATCGCGAAGGTCGCGCTGATCCCGTAGGACTGGATCAGGATTGCCGACAGGAAAGGCACCCCGCCCTGACCCAGGGCCTGCCCGGCTGAGGCGATCCCGATGGCAAGACCAGCGCCGACCGGGAACCAGTTTCCCAGCGCGGCCATGATGGTTGGAAAAATTGCAGCCGCGCCAAAGAACCCAGCGACGAACATCAGCGCGTAGTACTGCCAGAGCGCCTCGGCGAAGGCGGCGAAGAAATAGCAGGTGCCGACGACGGTGACGCCGAACAGGACCACGGGGCGGGTGCCCAGCCGGTCAGCCAGCGCGCCCATGAACAGCCCGCCAATCGCCAGTCCGATGATGCCGACGACGTTGATCAGTGAGATCTCGGCCCGCGACCAGCCGAACGCTTCTTCCATTGGCACGATGAATGCCGACATGCCGTTCACGATCGAGCCGAGCGCCAGCGCGAGGATCAGCGCCGACGCGAGTACGACGGCCCACCGGTACCACGGCGCCTCTGACAATCTGGTCATACCACCTACCCCCGCCAAGAGCCTAGCATCCGAAAAGGCGGCGCCCAAAGAGGATTCAGAGGTTAGAGGTTGGCCAGAATCCGCGCTGCGACATCCGCGGGCGGTGTGAGCGCGCTGCGATCCTCGCCCGGAAAGAACCGTCCTCGCGTCGCGGTCGGCATGGGGTCGGGCGTCACGATCTCGACCCTCGGTCCGGTCTTCTCGCTCTCCGCCTGCCAGCTCCTCGCCAGCGCGATCTGCGCGGCCTTGGTCGCCCCATAGGCGCCAAAGAACCGGTCGCCGGCGCGGGGATCGTCGAAGAACAGCGCGCTCGAGTCATCCGCGCTCAGAAGCGGAGCGACCATGGTGATCAGAGTTGCGGTCGCCGTTACGTTCACGGCGACTGACTTGGCCAGGTCCTTGGCGTCGAGATGGTTGGCCGGCGTCAGAGGCGCGGCGTGTATCGCCGTGTGGGCCCAGAGATCGACTGATCCCCAGCGGTCGAAAATCCCCCGGCAGAGCTGCGCCATCGCATCCGGCTTGGTGATGTCCATCGGCGCCAGCGTTGCCGCGCCTCCCTTGGCCTGGATGCGGTCGTCGAGCTCTTCCAGCGCGCCAACCGTCTTGGCGACGGCGACGATGTGGTGGGTGTTGGCCAATGCCTCGGCCAGCGCGTAGCCGAGCCCCCGAGAGGCGCCGGTGATCAGAGCGATTTTCGTCATGGCCGGGGGATGCCGCCGCTGGGGTTCGGGGTCAACCCGTCAGGCGTCCATCAGATGCGGCCTGATGTCCTGACCGGCGGCGGCGTAGATGTCGAGCAATCGGTCGAAAGTGATCCCGGTCTCCTGTAGCTCCGCCAGCTCATGCGAGCCGTCGTGCACCTCCAATTGCGGGCGCTCGGCGGGATCGGTGACGACGAGGTTGCAGGGCGGCCAGTCATCGAAGTCGAAGCCGGGCGGCTTGTTCATCAACCAGGCGAAGCATCCCTCGAACCCGCCCGCCGCCGCGTTTTCGACATAGCGGTCGAAGTTCGCAGGGTTTACGCTGCCCCAGGCGCCGAAGGCGAAGGTCTGGTCAGTCCCGATGATGGGGAGCGTCAGCACCGCGCGAATGAACCGGTGTTTGCCGATCTGGCAGAGATCGGCGTCGAGCTGGTCGGGCCCGACGATCATCACCTCTTCGCCGCTCTCGGACCGGTTGCCATGCGGCCAGGGGTCGGGATGGTCGAAGCCGATGTCGAAGACGCCCTCGAAGGTCCGCCCGCGCCAGGTACGGGAGGAATCGTTGAAGCGCTGCCAGCGGGGATCGTCGTTGAGGTCCATGTGTCTGCTGTCCGTTCGCGCTCCGCCGCGCTACTCCGCCGCCTTCAGTGCGAAGCCCTTCTCGATCTGATCCGACGGCGCGACCGGGTACTCGCCCGAGAAACAGGCGTCGCAGTATTGCGGCGAGGCCGGGTCGCGGCCCTGGGCCTCGCCCACCGCGCGGTAGAGGCCGTCGAGCGTGATGAATTTCAGGCTGTCGACGCCGAGGTGATCCCGCATCTCCTCCTCGCTCATGGTGGCGGCCAGAAGTTTCTCGCGCTTCGGCGTGTCGACGCCGTAGAAGCACGGCCAGGCGGTGGGGGGCGAGGCGATACGGAAATGCACCTCCTTCGCGCCGGCGTCGAGAATCATCTCTTTGATCTTCCGGCTCGTCGTGCCGCGCACCACGCTGTCATCGACCAGCACCACCCGCTTGTCGCGGATGAGGGCGCGGTTGACGTTCAGCTTCAGGCGAACGCCCATATTCCGGATCTGTTCGGTGGGCTCGATGAAGGTCCGGCCGACGTATTGGTTGCGGATGATCCCCATGGCGTAGGGGATGCCGGATTCCAGCGAATAGCCGATGGCGGCGGGCGTGCCGCTGTCGGGCACGGGGCATACCAGATCGGCTTCGATCGGCGCCTCCTTGGCGAGCTCGCGCCCGATGGCCGAGCGGGTCTCGTAGACCGACCGCCCGCCGAGCGAGGAATCGGGGCGTGAGAAATAGACATGCTCGAAGACGCAGAAGCGCGGTTTCCGCGGCTCGAACGGGCGGTGCGAGGACACTTGGCCGTCGGCGATAACCACCATCTCACCCGGCGCGATCTCGCGCTCGAACTCCGCGCCGATGATGTCGAGCGCGCAGGTCTCGGACGCCAGCGCCCAGCCGTCGCCGATCCTGCCGAGGACCAGCGGCCGGACGCCCAAGGGGTCGCGCACGCCGATGAGCTTGGTCCGCGTCATCGCGACGATGGAAAACGCGCCTTCGACCCGGCGGAGCGCGTCTTTCATACGCTCCGGGATGTTCCGCTGCAGCGAGCGGGCCATCAGGTGGATGATGCATTCGCTGTCGGAGGAGGATTGGAAGATCGAGCCGCGCTCGATCAGTTCGCGCCGAAGCGCGTCTGCGTTGGTAATGTTGCCGTTATGCGCGATCGCCGCGCCGCCCATGGCGAATTCGCCGAAGAACGGCTGGACGTCGCGGATCTGCGTCGCGCCCTTTGATCCGGCGGTGGAGTAGCGGACATGGCCGATGCCGATGGGGCCGGGCAGGACGTCCATCATCTTCTGGCTGGTGAAGTTGTCGCGCACGAGGCCGAAGCGCCGCGCGTTCGAGAAACCGGCTTCGGGGTCGTGGGTGACGATGCCGCCCGCCTCCTGCCCCCGGTGCTGGAGCGCGTGGAGGCCGAGGGCCACGAAGTTCGCCGCGTTCGAGACGCCGGTAACGCCGAAAATCCCGCATTCCTCGCGGAGCTTGTCGTCGTCGAAAGGATCGGTCGTCAGCGGTCGGGAAGACGGAGTGTCGGCCATCAGGATCGTTTCAGGTCCATGGTCAGAGCAGCTAGGGGTTACATAGAGCGTTGTCATGGAAGTGTCACGGGGTCAGAGCTGCCTTCCGCGCAGGTTTCCCCCGCCGGCGCGGCGTCGCGGGCTTCGCCTCGCGCGAAGCGTGGCGAGGTGACGCATGCATGCCATGGCGCGGGGCACTAACTACCTCTTACCCAACCATTTCTGTCAGGAGCTGCATCCCCATGTTCAAAGGTCTCGGACTGTCCCTCACGCTCATCATTGCCGGCATGCTGGGCGCGCCGGTTTTGATTCTCGCATTCACCTGACGTGGGCATGCCGCGATCCCCGGAGCGGGGTGCCGCGGTGACCAAATCATGAAGCCTCGCGCCGCGCCGCGCGGGGCTTTCTCTTGCCGTAGGTTGGCCTGCCTCGCGCGATGCGATGCGCGCGGTTCCGTCCGCCACCGTTCGCCCGCGTTGGAGAGGCCGGTTCTTTACAGGCCAACCGCGCTCACGCCGCGCGGACCTCGGTCGGCGCGTGCGTCTCGTGGCGGAAGCGCTCGGTGAGGGCGCGCATATTCTTGGCGGCTCCCGTCAGGCTCCGCGCGCCTGCGGCGGTTTCCTCAAACATCGCCGCGTTCTGTTGGGTGACCGAATCAAGTTCGGTCACCGCGTTGTTGATCTCGCCCAGTCCGCGCGCCTGCTCGTTGGCCGAGGAGGCGATCCGCTCGACTCGCTCGGAGACGTCCGTGACCGCCGCGATCACCTGATTGAGCGCCTCGACAGTGTCGCCGACGTATTTGACGCCCATATCGACTTGCCCCTGGCTTTTTGTGATGAGGCTGGTGATGTCTTTGGCGGCGTCCGAGGATCGTTGCGCGAGCTCGCGCACCTCCGAGGCGACGACGGCGAAGCCGCGCCCCGCGTCGCCAGCGCGCGCTGCTTCCACGCCCGCGTTCAGTGCCAGAAGGTTGGTCTGAAACGCGATGTTGTCGATGACTCCGATGATTTTAGAGACCTCAACGGCGGAGGCGCTGATTTCGGTCATGGCTTCCGAGGCTCGCGCGACGATCTCGCCGCTCTCTTTCGCACTCTCGCGCGCGCCGTCGGAGGAATTGGAAGCCTGCGAGGCGTTCTGGGCCGTGGTCTTGACCAGCGTCGCCAGCTCTTCCATCGCCGCCGCGGTCTCTTCCAGCGTCGCTGCCTGATGTTCGGTCCGTTTCGAGAGAGCCTCTGCCGCATCGCTGATGCCGTCGGAGTCGCCGAAAACCTGGCCGGCGTTCTCTGACACCTCGCTCAAGGCTGACTCAAGCGTTTCCATCGCACGGTTGAAATTGATTCTCAGCCCTTCGTATTGCTCGGGAAACGGCGTCCGAAGGCGGACCGTCAGGTCGCCTTCCGACAGCTCGCGCAGGCCTTCGCCAAGCGCCGCGACGATCGCCTCCTGTTCCTTCCGCCGGGCATCGGCGGCGCGCAGCTCCTCGGCGTCCCGCGCTTTGCCCTGCTCGTTGAGCTTGGCGATTTCCAGCTTTTCCGTCTCGAGAGCCGCCACGGCCGCCTCCGCCTTCGCCTGCGCATCCATTGCGTCGGTCCGCTTGTCCTCGGCGTCGCGCCGAGCCGCTTCGGCAAGCCCGCGCGCGGCTTCCGCCGCCTCCGAGGCGCTTCGCACCGCCTCCATGCCTTGCGTGATCTCGGCGCGGAGCCGCTTTTGACGAATGATGGCGATCGAGATCGCCGCCGCCTCAACCAGAACCACGACCGCGTGGAAGACGGTCCGCTGCAGGTTGGCAACCAGGTCGACGCTGGGATAGACGAGCGCGGGGAGGAAGACGGCAAGGCTCAGATGGTGGAGCGCGATGGCGGCGGTCGCGGCGAGGATCGTCCGGACGTCGTTCAGAACGACTAGCACTGCGAGCGCGGCGAAAAAGGTCATGTGCGCGTCGATCTGCCATGGGTGCCCGGTCAGCCCCGCCGTGAGCGCAATCGACTGGCCGATAGCCGCCAGGCCGACGGCGGGTTTGCCCGTGGCGGACGGCATGCGCATCGCGGCGACCCCGGCCGTAGCGAAGGCGGCTGATGTCAAGGTTGGGACCAACAGAGCGTTGCCCGCCATCCAGCAGGCGAGCGCGATCAGCGGAACCATCGCCGTCGCGCCGAAGGCGAGATACCGGACGACGTTCCTGTCTTCTGGGGCCGGTTCCATTCCTTATCCTTTCGACGGGGTACAGAGCGCGAGAAGCCATCGCGCATCGATGACGAGCCATGCGCCGTCGAGGCGCTGGGCGAAGCCCGATTCCCCTTGGGCAATTACGGCGAGCGGAGCGCGTTCCGGACCGATGAGATCGCCACCCGCCTGACGGACCAGCGCCTCCGCATCAGGCCCGACGACGAGGAGCGGCGCCGCGTCGTCAACCGGAGGTGCGAGCGCCACCGCGCTGACCGGTCCGGCAACCGCGGTCGCGGTCAGAAGGAGCGGGATGACGATCGGGCCGAAAACGTTCATGCCATCGCCTCTAGGCGACAAGGTTTAAGCGTCCGTGAAAGGCAGGTCCCGAAATGCCGAAGGCCCGCATCAAAACGCGATGCGGGCCTTCTCGGACGGGGGGATTGCACCCTACTGGCGACACTTAATACACGCGGGCGATAACCAAGAACCCATTCACCATTTACCGCCCTTCTGGGGGGTGGCGCCGGGGGCGTACTCCCCCCGGCGCCGTACTCTTTCACTCGCTACGCAGAACCTCGGTTCCGCTTACAGGTATGAATGTGCCAAAGCCGCTGGGCGCCAGTTGGGCGCAAATGTTCGGCTTTCGGGCGTCTTTGTGGAGCGGTCGGCCCAGACTTCCCGGCCGAAAAAAGATATCGGCGCGGATTTGTGGACAATCCTCGCGGACGAGACCTCCCGTCATTGGAATCCAATGGAAATCGCGCCAGGCTGTTCAGGAACTCAAAACAATAACCGGGAGATTTCGTGGCGGCGGACCCGCTGGAATCCGCCCTATTCGGGCCATTTGGCGCCCGGAAACAGTATGTTTTCCGGCGTTTTTTATGATTTTTCTTTGTTTTCGAGCGGATTCATTGCAGCCGCAGCCCGAATCACGCCCTTGAATGTGACGGAAATGACCTTGCGTCAGTTGCCCTGGGCGGCCTCGCATTCGCTGATCAACGCGTCATAGCGATCGACGATCCATCCCGGCGCGTCCTCCGGCAAGTTCTCCTGAATGCTTTCCGAGACCTGGGCGTAAACGACCGCCGTACGGCTCTCGTCAACCAGCGGCAGGGGGTCCGAAACGATGACCCGCTCGTAGATGATCATCGCAATGGCGACCAAAAGCACGCCTCGCGCCACGCCGAAGAGGAACCCGAGACCCTGGTCGACGCCCCCGATGGCCGATCGCTGGACTGCGCCCGCGAAGAGGGGGGTGAAGACCGACACGATAATGAGCGCCAGCGCGAAGACCGAAGCGAAGGCGGCGATCATCGCCAGCTCGCACGATTCGCCCAGGAAATCTCTGAGAATCGGCACCTCTTTCATCAGCGGTTCGGCTGACGGCGCGAACACATAGGCCACGATCGCGGCGAGAATCCAACCGCCGATGGCAAGCGTCTCGCGTACGAACCCCCTGGAATAGGCCAGAACCGCCGAAAGGATGATAACGACGGCGACAATGCCGTCGAGAATCGTGAAACCGTCCATGATCTGCCTCGTTTACCCTTTCTCTGGCTTTTCAGCCGGCACCAAATACATCACCGACAAGCGCTTGCAGGTCCGGCATCTTCTGGGCCCTGACACCCGTCTCGGCGCTCGCCTTGCTTCCCTCGGGCAGGATAGCCGCCTCAAAACCCAGTTTTCGGGCCTCTTTAAGCCGCGTCTCGGTCTGCCCCACGGGACGCAGGTTCCCTGATAGGCTGATTTCTCCAAAAACGACAGTATTGGCGGGCAGGCTCACATCTTCGCGGGCGGAGAGTAGCGCTGCGGCCACAGCGAGATCGGCGGCCGGTTCGGTGACGCGGAGGCCGCCCGCGATGTTCAGATAGACGTCGAGACCGGCGAATGGGATGCCGCAGCGCGCTTCGAGGACCGCGAGGATCATGGCGAGCCGCCCGCCGTCCCAGCCGACGACCGAGCGGCGGGCCTGACCGGCAGGGGCAGGGGAAACGAGCGCCTGGAACTCGCAAAGAACAGGGCGCGTGCCCTCAATCCCAGCGAAAACGACCGATCCGGCGCTTTGCTGCTCCCGGTCAGAGAGGAAGAGCACAGAGGGGTTTGCGACCTCCTGTAATCCGGAGCCTGTCATCTCGAAGACGCCGATCTCATCCGCTGGGCCGAAGCGGTTCTTGACTGCGCGGAGTATGCGAAACTGGTGCCCGCGCTCGCCTTCGAAGTAGAGCACGGTGTCGACCATATGCTCGACCACGCGCGGGCCAGCGATCTGTCCCTCTTTGGTGACGTGGCCGACCAGCACGACGCTGATCCCTCGCCGTTTCGCGAAACGGGTCAGCTCATGCGCGGCGGCGCGCACCTGGCTGACCGACCCGGGCGCAGACCCCACGGTGTCGAGCCACATGGTCTGGATCGAGTCGATGATCGCGACATCCGGCCGCTCTTTATCGAGTGTCGTCAGGATGTCACGCAGGTTCGTCTCCGCCGCGAGCCTGACGCTGGCGCCTTCCAGCCCGAGGCGCTTCGCCCGCATGCGGACCTGGGCCGCCGCTTCCTCGCCGGAGACGTAGACGGCCTTTAGACCGGCTCCCGCAAAGGCGGCGGCGGCTTGCAGGAGGACGGTGGATTTTCCGATGCCGGGGTCGCCGCCCACCAGAACGGCGGAGGCGGGTACGAGACCGCCGCCCAGCACGCGATCGAGTTCGGCCATGCCGGAGCGCGTTCGCGCGGGGGGCTGTTCGTCCGAGACCAGATCACTGAGCGCGATCGCCTTGCCCCGCGCCTGGCCGAGCGATGCTGATCCGGCGCCTTCGCTCAGCCCGCTATCCTCGGTGATCGTATTCCAAGCGCCACATTCGTCGCAGCGGCCGGACCATTTGGAATGGACCGCGCCGCAATTCGTGCAGGTGAAGGTGGACTGCTTGGCCATGCCGCCTTCTTGCCCCCGCCATTGCGCGGAGGCAAGGCGGCGCTCAGTCGGCAACCACGCTCGGCGACTGACGGCTCCGAAGCGAAATGATCTCCGAGCGCTTGCCTTTCTTTCGCGTCACCGGGCCGAGACCCATCTCGGGAAGCAGTTCGTTCAATTCGTTGATAAGCTGATCCAACCGGGATTGCGCGATATCCTCTTCGAGCGCGACCCGGTCGTGCCAGCGCCGGATCTCGCGGGAGGCGGCGAGCGCTGTCTCGATCCGGCCCTGCAGACGGCTCGCCTCGCCCTCGCGCTCGGCCAGGAAGGTCCGCGCCCGTTCGATCGCCTCGTTGGAATAACGATGGGCCAGATCCTCGCTGACGCGTGACATCCGCGCGGCCAGCTCAAGAATGGCGGGCTCGAGGTTTCCGAGGTCCGGATGGTCGGCCAGATGCGCCATCCGTTCACGCACGGCGTCGTATTCGCTCGGCAGAGTGAAGACGCCTTCGCGGTCCGCAGCGTGGGCTGCGAAGTAGGCGCGTGCGACGTCTTCCATGCGGATGTTGAAGTCGCGATGCGCCGTCTCCAATCGAAGGACGCGCCAGTTCGCGGGCATGTAGGCCAGAAGCAGAACGGCGCCTGCAAGCGCAAGGCCATGAATCCAGAGGCCTGCGTCCAAGGGCTCTCCGCCGGCGCGAGTCAGGGTGACGGAGAGGCGTGGCCCGTCGCCGGCAAGCGCCCAGACGAATGCCGCTGCCAGACCGATGGAAAGGAGAGAAAACGCTGCGATCGCAATGAGTTGGAAGAATGACTGAACGCGCCAAACCTGCGCGAGACCGAAACCGAACATGACAAACCCCAAAACTGTTTACCCCAGCACCGGCATAAAGACACGCGCCGGAACATGTGCAACGTACCACAGAACCCGCCGATTCCGATGGAAACAGGGTGTTGACCGTTTCTGACAAGCCCCGTCAGCGGACGAAGGGCAGGTCGCCGATAGCTCCCGGCGGCGGGAGAAGCCGGCGCGAACGCCGCTCCTCGCTGGTCTTGAGCCCGCGCATGTCGCGGGCGACAGACAACAGCGACTTATGCTCGGCGAAGGCGAGAGGCGTGTCGGCAGGCTTGGGTTTCACCGGTCTGTGGTGGCGGAAGAGCGGCACCGGGGCTGGTGGTGCAACCGGGTCCGTCAGAACGAGTGTCGGTTTTATCCTTGGCATTGGCGGCTCCTCGGCCTCCAGCGGCGCCCCAGGAGCCGGTTCGTAGCGGTCGCGGCGTCCGACTCCCAGGACCACGACCACCGCCATCCAAAGTGGCGGGGAGAGCACGGCGGAAAGAAGGAACGCCGTTTGCGGTGGCTGAAACGCCAGCGCCCAGGGCAGAAGCCCGGCGGCGGTGAAGGCGGAAAACCCGCAAATAAGGGCGTAGACCCACATGTTCGAGGTTGTGGAGATCGCCAGCCGGCGAAAGGCCAGGATCGCCACGCCGATTGGCAGCGCAAGAATGAATGCCCGGATCAGGACAGCGAACAGCAGCTCAACGGCCGACATAGCTAGCTCCGCGTCTTCGGCCACCCCCAGTGACCAGCAGCTGAAGCCATCTTGGTTAACAAATGGTAAGGAGTCCCGGAGTGTTTCCAATTCGTGAACGAACTGTTGCGAATCCGCCAGATTGGTCAGCGCAGGGCTTCAATCGGCCCTTCGGCGCTGCCGGTCACGAATTGGTGCAGGTAGGGATCGTGGCTTCCGTCCAAGTCGCCCACGGGGCCGCTCCAGCGCACCTTGCCGTTGTGGATCATGGCGACGTCGTCGGCGATGGCGCGGACGCTCGACATGTCATGGGTGATGGTCATGGCAGTCGCACCCATCTCGACCACGATCTCGCGGATCAGATCATTTATCACGCCCGCCATGATCGGGTCGAGGCCGGTGGTCGGCTCATCGAAGAAGATAATCTCGGGGTCGGCGGCGATAGCGCGTGCGAGCCCTACGCGTTTCTGCATGCCGCCCGACAGCTCTGCTGGATAGAGATCGGCCACGTCCGGGGTCAGGCCGACGCGACGGAGCTTTTCCTTTGCGATCTCGCGCGCTTCGTCTTTCGATTTCTTGAGCGAGCCCCGGAGAAGACGGAACGAGACATTCTGCCAGACGGGCAGGGAGTCGAAAAGCGCCGCGCCCTGAAACAGCATCCCGAAGCGGGCGAGAAAGGCGTCCCGCTCTTCTGAACCCTGCTTCATATGGGTGACGTCCTGCCCGTCGACCAGAACAACGCCGTCATCCGGCGGGATCAGGCCGAGTATGCACTTCAGCGTCACCGATTTGCCCGTGCCCGAGCCGCCGATGATCACCATGCTCTCCCCCTTGGGGACGGTCAGATCGACGCCCCGGAGAACCTCCTTGGTGCCGAAGGCTTTGGTTATGCCCTGGATCTCGATCATGCGGCGAAGAACAGCTCGGTGAGGAGGAAGTTGGCGGCGAGTATCAGGACGCTTGCCGCCACGACCGCGCCCTTTGTGGCCGCGCCCACGCCCTGGGCGCCGCGCCCTGACCGCATCCCGAAGTAGCAGCCCATCAGCGCGGCGATGAAGCCGAAGACCGCGCCTTTGACAAGAGAGGAGATGATGTCGAGCGCCTCGAGAAAATCAATCGTGTTGGTGAGATAGGTTGCGGCGTTGAAGCCCAGCCGGTTCACGCCGACCATATATCCGCCCATGATCCCGATCACGTCGCCGATGCCGACCAGCACAGGGACGACCAGCGTCGCGGCCAGCACGCGGGGCAGCGTCAGGTACTTCATCGGGTTGGTCGAGAGCGTGACCAGCGCGTCGATCTGCTCGGTCACCTTCATCGTCGCGATCTCGGCGGCGATCGACGAAGTGACGCGCGCCGCGATCATCAAGCCGACCAGAACCGGGCCCAGCTCCCGCACAATGCCGATGGCGACGATCTGCGGCACGACGGCTTCGGCAGAGAAGCGCGCGCCGCCGGCGTAAATCTGCAAGGCCAGCGCGCCGCCGGTGAAAATCGTGGTGAGTCCGACGACGGGCAGCGAGAAGTACCCGATTTGCAGGAGCGCCGTGGCGAGCTCCCTTGGGTAATAGGGAGGTCGTGCGATGTGGCTGACGGTCTCGACGGCGAAGAGCGTCACTCGCCCGATCGCGCTCAGCAGAATGAGGAAGGACCGTCCGATGGCGGCGAAGAAACTCATGCGCCGCCCTCGTAGGTCCGGTGGTAGCGGGGCCCGAGTGATGTCAGGATCTCATAGCCGATCGTTCCCGCCGCGTCGGCCACATCGTCGACGCTCTGTGCCGGACAGAGGATGTCGAGCGTCTCAGGCGTGGCTCCAAGATGGCTGACGTCCACAGTGATCAAATCCATCGACACTCGGCCTACGACCGGGCAGGGCGTATCGCCCGCAAACACCCGCGCGTTCGGCCCTATGGCCCGGATCAACCCGTCCGCGTAGCCTGCTGAAATCGTGGCGACTTCAGTCTCTACCGTCGCCTCCCATGTATTGCCGTAGCCCACCGTCTCGAAGGGCCGCACCATGCGGGTCTGGATCACCGGGATCGAGAGCCGGACGACAGGCGCGGCGTCGGCAAAGGGTTGGCCGCCATATAGGCCGATGCCGGGGCGGGTCACCTCGAAATGGTACTCCGGCCCCAGGAGAATGCCGCCGGTCGCGGCGAAAGACCGGCGATGGGCCACTCCATCCGTCATCTCGCGGAACGCCTGAAGCTGCAGATGGTTCATCGCATGCGCGGGCTCATCGGCGCAGGCGAGATGGCTCATCACCAGACGCGGACCGGCCTCCATTAGCTCGCCCCTGAGCGCGTCCCAATCGGACCGCTCCATGCCGAGCCGATTCATGCCTGTGTCGAGCTGGACGCCGAAAGGACGGCCGGGCGCCTCCTTGAAGTGCCGCACGACTTGCTCCGGAGCGTTCAGCATCGGGATGAGGTTAGAGGCCTTCAACAGATCCGTGTCATGCGCCATGTGGCCTGAAAAGACGTAGATATCGGCCTCCGGACCGACCGCCCCCCGCACCTCGGCGCCTTCCTCCGCCTGGGCGACGAAAAAGCTCCGGACGCCCTCGGCCGCCAGAACCCGCGCCACGCGGTTGGCGTCGAGGCCATAGCCGTCGGCCTTCACGACCGCGCCGGTCTCGGTGTGCTCCCCCGACATCGCGTCGAGCGCCCGCCAGTTGGCGGCGACGGCGTCAAGGTCGATGGTCAGATGCGCGGCGCCCATGGCTGTTGGTTTCGGCCAGCACCCCGTGGGCGTCAAGCGGAAAGGGGCCGTGCCTAAGGCTCGCCGTAGATCAGCTCGCGCTCGCGCCGGATCTTCTCCCCGATCATGCAATCGTAGCCGTCGGGTGTCTCGCCCGTCCGCCCGGAGGCGGGCCAGAGGCCGTCGGGCGGGCCGACCAGCTCCAGCACAATCTTGCGCCGCACCGCCAGCGGGAAGTCGGCCCAGTCGGTGACCGGCACGACGAAGGCGCCAGGACCGCCGATCACACAGGTCTCGTAATAGACGTCCAGATCGTCGATCCCCCAGCGCGAGGTCGAGTCCTCGGTCATCAAGGGTAAACCATTGATCACAATGCCTTTCTCCAGCGCCAAGTAGCGGGCTCGCACCACTGGGCGCCCGTCGTTGTTTGGCCCGTCACCTGAGACGTCGATGACCCGGCGGAGACCGTCGAAGAGGTTGCTTTCGATGTCCTCTGTCGCGAAGAGGATCGCGCCCGAGATCGAGGTGCGTCGCATGCCAGGATTGTAGGTCGCGACAAGCTTCTCGGAAAAGGCCTCCGCCGCTTCCTTCCCATCGATCAGGGTCCAGGGTACAACCACGCGCTGGAGCCCGTTGCCCGCCCATTCGACATATGTGAGCGCGATGCTGCCAGTGAAGCTCGTCTCGATCGCGCGGGTGACCTCGTCGGAGCGGATCGCCTCGGCATAACCCTTGCGCTGCAGCTCCAGCTCCCACGGTCCCATCGAGCGCGAGACGTCAACCATCAGTGCCAGCTCCACGTCGACTTCGATCAGGTCGGAAGAGGCCGCCACGGGGGTTGAAAGGAGCAGGGCGGAGGCAAGCATCGCGCGAAGCATGGGGTCAAGCTGGTCCGACGGGCAGGCCCAGTCCAGTCAAATCTGGGCGAAAGGCGGCTGGCAACCTCTTGGTGAGACTTCTCGGCGGTGAACCGAGGAGTTCCTATTGATCTCCGGAAACCACTTCCTCCACGCTACGCACATGTGGGAAGTCACCGGCCGCGATGTAGGCCTCTTCCTCGGGCGTCGACATCCGTCCGAGAATCGCATTTCGGTGAGGATGTCGGCCGAAAGCCTTTAGAACATCCTTTACCCGCTCGTGCTGATTTTTCAGACCGTCCTTCATCGGACCGAGGCATTCCGGAAGCTCGTCGGTGATCGTGTCCACGAACGCGTCCAGGCTCTCCAGCCGCGCCAGATGCTCGGGCCCTTCGCAGTGGCTCAGGGCGATGAGGAAGAAACACTTTTCGTAGAATCTCAACTCGCCCGCGTGCCCGTTCGCGATGCCCTCCAGCGCGAGGCGCGCCGCCTTGATGTCTTGCGCGTAGGCCCCCGGCGTGTCGCGCCAATAAGAGCGGGGAAACTGATCGAGCGCGATCAAGAGCGCGAGCCTCCCGCGTGATGTTTCCGCCCAATGGTCCAGCTCGCCACGCGCTGCCGCCTCTGTAAGCGGGCCGAAACGCTCAATGATCGCGGCGTCCATACCGCCCTGCATCCGCTCGTCCCAAAAGGCGCCATGGGTTTCCGGATTGTTCTCGTGTCCAGTGTCGGGGAACCAGAAGTCGAGCACCTGATCGGGCGTGAAGCTCGCGTCTTTCATAGCGCGCGCCAGGCTTGCCCGTGCTTGAAGCCGTATTGATCCAAAGCCATCCCGTCCCCCGCAGTTCGTAAACGAATACCAGAGGCTAGCACAGGCGGCGCGAGCGCGGAACGCTCAGAACCGGTCGTCGTCCCGCTGCCAGGATCGCGCGAGGTTGCCGAATCTGGTGAACTGGCCTTCGAAAGCGAGTTTCACCGTGCCGATGGGGCCATGGCGTTGTTTTCCGATTATGACTTCGGCTAGGCCGTGGAGATTCGCCATCTCCTCCTGCCATTTCGCCATGGCCTCCGTGTCGTGATCGCCGGGTTTCTCCCGTTCCTTGTAGTATTCCTCGCGGAACACAAACATCACGACGTCGGCGTCTTGCTCGATAGAGCCTGATTCCCGAAGGTCGGAAAGCTGAGGCCGCTTGTCCTCGCGCGCCTCGACCTGACGCGAGAGCTGCGAGAGCGCGACGACGGGGATGTCGAGCTCTTTCGCGATCGCCTTCAAACCTTGCGTTATTTCAGAGACTTCGTTGACCCGACTGTCCTTGGACGAGGTCGGGCGAACCAGCTGGAGGTAGTCGATGACCAGCGCGTCCAGCCCATGCTCGCGCTTCAGCCGCCGGGCGCGGGCGGCGAGCTGGGCGATCGGCAACGCCGGCGTATCGTCGATGTAGAGCGGGCAGGCCTCAAGCGTCTTGGCGGCCTCGACTACATCGCGGAACTGCGCCTCGTTGAAGTCGCCCCGCCGGAGGAGCTCGGAAGAGACGCTGGCTTCGTCGGCGAGAATCCGGGTCGCCAGCTGTTCGGACGACATTTCGAGCGAGAAAAACCCGACCACGCCACCGTCAACCGCGCCTTCCGCGCCGTCTGGTTTCCGTCCCTTGCGATAGGATTTGGCGATGTGGAAGGCGATATTGGTGGCGAGCGAGGTCTTCCCCATCGAGGGGCGGCCCGCGAGGATGATTAGGTCGGAGCGGTGGAGGCCGCCGAGGATCTTGTCGAGATCGTTCAACCCGGTGGCAAGCCCGGAGAGATGGCCGTCCCGCTGATAGGCCGCGTTCGCAACTTCGACCGCGTCCTTCAGGGCGAGTAGGAAACTTTGGAACCCCTGATCCGACTGCCCGGCCTCGCCGAGCTTGTAGAGCGCCTGCTCGGCTTCGACGATCTGCTCTTTCGGCTCGCTCTCGACATCGACGCGGGATGCTTTGGCGGTGATGTCGCGCCCGAGGTCCATCAGGTGCCGCCGGATCGCCAGATCGTAGATCATCTGCGCGTAGTCTCGCGCCGCGAATGACGAGATCGCGGCGCCTGCCAGCCGGACGAGGTAGGCGGGACCGCCTAGCTCTTTGAGGCCGGGGTCGTCCTCGAGGAACGCCTTCAGCGTGACGGGTGATGCCAGCGCGTTCTTAGCGATGCGCGAGGCGGCGATCTCATAGATTCGCGCGTGCACCGGGTCGTAGAAATGGGTCTGATTGATGACGCCCGCGACCTTGTCGTAGACGTCGTTGTTGGTCAGGAGCGCGCCAAGAAGCTGTTGTTCCGCTTCGATGTTATGGGGGACGGTCTCTTCCGTCTCGCCCGATGCCTCGCCCTGCCGGATCTGCGCGATCTCGTTCATTCTGCTCACCCTGCCCTCGGGCTTCTTGTTACCTCCCGCGCCTTGGGTCGCGCTAGGAGGAAATCCCTGGGGGTAAGTGGCAGGATAACCCTGAGGGCAAGCGCAGTCGATGGAAAATCTGGTGGAGCGGGCCGGATCAGCCTCTAGATCGGGTTCGGTGCGGGTGATTCTGTGGGCGCTTCGCCCACAGGTTTCGCGCCGCTGTGGAGAAGAAAATTAGCGCCGCGCCTCCTGCCAGGCGCGGGGCGCGCGGAGGAAGGTCTCGACCTCGTCGAGCGTCGCTGCGTCAAAGGCGCCACCCTCCCGCGCGGCGGCCAGAACGTCCCACCAGGTGCAGAGGTGGTGGAGCCGGACGCCGTGGCTGGCGAGCGTGTCGATCGTCTCGGGGAAAATGCCGTAGTAGAAGATGACGGCGGTGTGGGCGCAGCTCGCGCCGGTTTCTCGGATGGCATCGACGAAGGAGAGCTTGGAGCCGCCGTCGGTCGTCAGGTCCTCGACCAGGAGAACGCGCTGGCCCTCGGCCATCACGCCTTCGATCCGGGCGTTCCGGCCATAGCCCTTGGGCTTTTTTCGGACATAGGTCATCGGCAGGCCCATCCGCTCGGCCACGAGCGCTGAGAACGGGATGCCCGCCGTCTCGCCGCCCGCGACGTTGTCGAAAGTCTCGAAACCCGCGTCCCGCATCACGGTGACGGTCAGAAAGTCCATCAACGTCGAGCGGATGCGAGGGTAGGAGATGAGCTTGCGGCAGTCGATGTAGGTGGGCGATGGAAGGCCGGAGGCGAGGGTGTAAGGCTCGGCCGGGCTGAAATGTACCGCCTCGATCTCAAGGAGCATGTTCGCGGAGAGGCGGGCGATTTCGTCTTTGGCGGGAAAGCTGGAAGGGATCATTCAGGTCTCGCATTGTCAAAGAGACGACCATGCAGATCTCGTCGAAGAGATTTGCGGCTCATGAGGCGACGCGCCAGTGAACGGGGCGGCCGGGGTTGAAAACGGTCACCGGACCGGCGCCTGTGGGGACCGAGTCGGAGAAGTCGATGGGAGCGCCTTTCTCCAGTGTGATCGTCGCCTGGTTCACCGGCAGTCCGTAGAAGGCAGGGCCGTGCAGCGAGGCGAAGCCCTCTAGCCGGTCGAGCGCGCCCGCCTCGTCGAAGACCTCGGTAAGGCAGGAGAGCGCGATCGGCGCGGTGAAGCATCCGGCGCAGCCGCAGGCGTTCTCCTTGAGGTCCGTCGCATGGGGCGCGCTGTCGGTGCCGAGGAAGAAGCGTGGGTTGCCGCCTGTCGCCGCCTCAACCAACGCCGGGCGGTGCGTGCCGCGTTTGAGGATCGGCAGGCAGTAGAAATGCGGCCGTATACCGCCCGCGAGCATGTCATTCCGGTCGAGCATCAGATGCTGGATGGTGATCGTCGCGCCGATGTCGCCGGTCGCTTCGGTTACATATTCGGCAGCGTCTTCGGTCGTGATGTGCTCCATGACGACGCGCAGGCCGGGTGTCGCGCGGCGGATCGGATCGAGAACCTCATCGATGAAGACGGCCTCGCGGTCGAAGATGTCGACATCGGCGTGGGTCACTTCGCCATGGACGCAGAGGGGAAGGCCGATCTCGGCCATACGTTCCAGAACGCCCTGCACCTTGTCGAAGTCGCGCACGCCGGAGGCCGAGTTGGTCGTGGCTCCCGCGGGATATAGCTTCACCGCAGTCACCAGGCCGCTTGCATGCGCCTCCGCCACGTCGTCGGGATCGGTGTCTTCGGTCAGGTAGAGGGTCATCAGCGGCGTGAAATCGGCGCCCTCGGGCAGGGCGGCGAGGATCCGGTCGCGGTAGGCGCGGGCATCGTCGCCGCGCACGACGGGCGGTACGAGATTCGGCATGATGATCGCGCGGGCGAAATCACGGGCCGAATGGGGAAGGACGCCTTTCAGCATCTCGCCGTCCCTCAGGTGCAGATGCCAGTCGTCAGGGCGGCGGATCGTGAGGCGCTCTGTCATGGCGCCGTCCTAGCGGATGGCCGGGGCGAGCGCCAGACGGAAGCCCCTTCCATGCGCGCCCGCTTCTTGGCAGGCTGGCGCTGGCGAATCCGGGACGGAGGATTGACGATGCTGGCGACATTCATTCTGGGCGTTCTTGCGGGCTTTGGCGCGCCCTATGCCGAACCGAGGATCAAGGAGGCGCTCAAGAGCGTTCTTTTGGCCGACGCGCCGATCGAGCCGCTGGAGATGCGGGGTTTCTCTCTGGCGCTTTGCCTTTTGGGGGCGGCGATCTTGTCGATGATCTTCGGATCGCCCCATGCCGCGCCCTTGGCGCTGGGCGCGGTCGTAGGCGTTTTCGGGCCGCGGCTCATGGAGAAATGGAAGGCGCGGAAGACGCCCGACTACGACAGCTGAGGCGCCTTTTCGCGCCATGCAGTAGCGCCATAGCGGGGTTGCGGAAACGGCAGTTGTGAAACGGCCTTGCCGGGTCCATGTGATCCGGGAAACGCAATTCAAACATCCTTGGAGAGCTCCAATGGCGTCCCCTGCATGGTTTGCCAGCTTCCTTGCCGCTTTCGCTCCCGCCGAGCGGTATTCGACCCTTTTCTCGATGAGCGACCGCCAGCTCGCGGCGCGCGGATATGACCGCGCCGGGCTGGAGCGGAGCCTGATCACCGGGATTGCCGGGCTCTAGCCCGCGACGTCGTCAGAGTATTCCGCGTCCGCTCGGTTGTCGCCATCGCGCCAAAGCCTTCGCTCCGCGACCTCCAGATGATGGCGAAAGCGCGGGATCGGTTTCCAGCGCAAAACGGCGCGGCAGAGGCGGGAGGTCAGATGCGGCCGGTCCTCGGCCAGCGTCCGCGCCAGTAGCGCCCTCAGATAGGGCACATGCTGATGTCGCGCCCGCATGATGCGCGCCGCTTTGGCTCGGGTCAGTATGCCGTTGGCTGCCGCCTCGGACAGCCGCGATACGAGGCCCATCGCCCGTAAATCGGAATCAATAGCGCCCGAGCGACCGCGCCGGTAGCGGATCCGCGTGACATTGGACGCGCGGAAGAGCGAAGCGTGCATCGCATCCTCGGTCTCATCCGGATCGAAGATCACGAAAGCCTCGCGAGCCGCCT
>JASJAU010000005.1 GCA_030066855.1 Paracoccaceae bacterium
GTCGCCGGAAACTACGGCGAGATCTTTGAGAAGAACATCGGCGAGTCGACGCCGATCGGTCTGGCTCGCGGCCTGAACGCTCAGTGGACCGAAGGCGGCCTGATCTACTCGCCGCCGTTCCGGTAAAGTCCTGAGGAAGGGCGCGGCATCGACCGCGCCCTTTCTTCTTCCGGCTCTGGGGTGAGCCGGGCAACATAAAGAGGCGCGCGCCGGCAAGAGCGCGAAAGCAATGCGCCTCAACGCGACGGGGAACGCCAAGCATGACAACTCTCGCCGATCAGCCGGTCGGAACCTCGGGCGACTCGTTCAAGCTTTCTATGCTTCTGAACGACACCAGGTACCGGTCACTCACATTTCAGTTCATCGCCCTTGTCGCCATCATCGCCTTCATGGCGTTTGTCGGCGGCAACCTGGTTCGAAATCTCGCCGAAGCCGGCCTGAACATCTCCTACGGATTCCTGGGAGAACCTGCCGGCTACGATATCAACCAGCGCCCGATTGACTATGACAGCCAATCAAGCCATGGCCGCGCTGCCGTTGTGGGGCTGTTGAACACGCTGATCGTGGCTTTCCTTGCGTGTATCACCGCGACCGTATTTGGCGTGGTCGCCGGTGTTCTTCGCTTGTCGAACAATTGGCTCGTCGCCAAGATCATGTCGATCTACGTTGAGATCTTCCGGAACGTCCCGGTCCTGATCTGGATTTTGATCATCTTCTCGATCATGATCAATGCGCTGCCGGGTCCGAGAGAGTTCCGCGGCGAGGACCCAGCGGCGTCCATGAGTTTCTTTGACACCGTCGCGTTCACCAATCGCGGTATCTTCGCGCCAGCGCCAGAGTTCACAAATAGTTTCGGCTCGACTGCGGAAATGCCGGTTACGTCGACAGGCACGGACTGGCTCTTGATTATCTTCGCGCTTGTATTGTCGTGGGGCATCTCCGGCCGCGTCCAGGCTTGGGCGACACACACTCAGGAAACCACCGGAAGCAGGCCGACGACTTGGTATTACACCCTGGGGATATGGATAGTCCCGGTTGGAATCGTCCTTAGTTACTTAGGACTGACTTGGAATGTCCCCGAACTCAAAGGGTTCAACTTCCAGGGCGGCATGCAGCTCCGCGGATCTCTGATCGCACTTTGGTTCGCTCTTGCGATCTACACAGGCGCCTTTATCGCAGAGAACGTCCGTGCGGGGATCATGGCGATCAGCAAAGGGCAAACCGAGGCCGCAGCGGCGCTGGGCCTACGGCCGAACCGGATCATGTCGCTTGTGATCCTGCCCCAGGCCCTCAGGGTCATCATCCCGCCGCTGATCTCGCAGTATCTGAACATCACGAAGAACTCCTCGCTGGCGATCGCAGTGGGGTACATGGATGTGACCGGAACGCTTGGGGGCATCACGCTCCTACAGACCGGTCGCGCAATCGAGACGATTCTGCTCTTGATGCTGTTCTATCTGACGGTGTCGCTCTTGATCTCGTTCTTCATGAACATCTTCAACAACCGCATGAAGCTGAAGGAGCGCTGAGATGACCGACACCAACGTCTCCTTCGTTCGTCACGAGCAGATCCCGCCGTCGCCGCCGCCAGCGCGCGAATCCGGGGTCATCAAATGGGCGCGCGAGAACCTGTTCTCGAACTGGTTCAACTCGATCCTGACCATCATTGCGCTCTACTTTATCATTCGTCTGGTTTGGGGGGCCGCGCCCTGGTTCCTCAATGGCGTTTGGGACGCCGCCTCGATCCGGGAGTGCCGCGACATCCTTGCCGCCGCAGGAAAGGAAACTGGGGCTTGTTTCGCGGTTCTCGTGGATCGCTGGGACCATCTGCTCTTCGGCTTCAAATATCCGGCAGACGCGTATTGGCGCCCGACGCTCGCGTTCATCCTGTTGCTGTTCGCCGCCGCGCCCGCGCTGTTTTACATGTACGTTCCGCGCCGGTTCCTGCTTCTGACCGCGGCCTATCCTTTCATCGCCTACTGGCTGATTTGGGGTGGGTCCTTGTGGGTGCCGATCTTCGTTGCGGCTGCAATCATTGCTACCGGTTTCGTTTTCCGGATCGTCGAGAATATGTCGGTGAGCCTTCGCACCTATCTTGCCGCAGTCGTCGGCGTCGCAGCCGGAATAGGTTTGGCCTATTTGCTGTTCAGCGGGGCGCAGGAATTGCGTTTCATTGCGGGAAGCATTGGGGGCGAGGGGCTTCGTGTGATCCCGTTCGCGCTCTTCTGGGCGGCGAGCATCTTCACCTACATCTTCTTCATCCCGATGGGGATCTTCGTTGGCTACACGATCTACCAGAGCGGAGAAGATGGTGGTCTGGTCACCTTGGTGACGGCGCTTCTGGCGATCTTCGTCATGCTGGCGTATCTGCTTGGGCCGGTCGCTGCCGGGCTCAACTTCATCATTCCGCTTGAGTTGTCGGCAGTTCCTTCGCGCGACATGGGCGGCTACATGCTCAGCCTGATCCTCGGGACTGTCTGTGTGTCGCTGTCGATCCCGCTCGGCATCGTGCTCGCGCTTGGCCGGCAGTCCAGGATGCCGCTGATTAAGGGCGTCTGCGTTGTGTTCATCGAGTTCGTGCGCGGCGTGCCGCTGATCACGCTTCTGTTCGTTGCGAACGTGATGCTGGCCTACTTCATGCCGCCGCAGACAAACTTCGACCTGATCCTTCGGGTGATCATCATGATCACCATGTTCTCCTCAGCCTATATCGCTGAGGTGATCAGGGGCGGTCTCGCCGCCCTTCCAAAGGGCCAGTACGAAGCGGCGGACAGCCTTGGCCTGAACTACACGCAGGCCACCCGGCTGATCATCCTGCCCCAGGCTCTGAAGATCTCGATCCCCGGCATTGTTAACGTGGCCGTCGGTCTCTTCAAAGACACGACACTGGTTTCGGTTATCTCGATGTTCGACGTTGTGGGCATGATCCGCGGGCCGATCCAGCAGTCGACTGACTGGATCAGCATCTACTGGGAGGTCTACGGCTTTGCCGCCGTGTGCTTCTTCATCGTCTGCTACGGCATTTCCCAATATTCCCAGTGGCTTGAGCGCCAGCTGGCGACAGATCACCGATAAGGAGCGCGAACATGACTGAAGCTGCGCAATTGCAAGTCTCGGATGAAGTGGCGATCATCATCCAGAACATGAACAAGTGGTACGGCTCGTTCCACGTGCTTCGCGACATCGACCTGACCGTCAATCGGGGGGAGCGGATCGTGATCTGCGGACCCTCGGGCTCGGGCAAGTCGACGCTGATACGATGCATCAACGCGCTTGAGGAGCATCAGGCGGGATCGATCGAGGTGGACGGCACGCTTTTGTCTTCGGACCTCAAGAATATCGACAAGATCCGGTCGGAAGTGGGCATGTGCTTTCAACACTTCAACCTGTTTCCGCATCTGACGATCCTCGAGAACTGCACGCTGGCGCCGATCTGGGTGCGCAAGACGCCCAAGAAGGAGGCCGAGGAGACGGCGATGCATTTCCTCGCCAAGGTCAAGATCCCGGAGCAGGCCGACAAATATCCCGGTCAGCTTTCGGGCGGTCAGCAGCAGCGCGTGGCAATCGCTCGCTCACTCTGCATGCGCCCGCGCA
This sequence comes from Paracoccaceae bacterium, assembly GCA_030066855.1. GTDB lineage: Bacteria > Pseudomonadota > Alphaproteobacteria > Rhodobacterales > Rhodobacteraceae > Kangsaoukella. The sequence goes on from JASJAU010000005.1 coordinate 3,595, forward strand.
TCATGCTTTTTGACGAGCCGACCTCGGCGCTCGACCCGGAGATGATCAAGGAAGTGCTCGACACGATGATCGAGCTCGCCGAAGACGGCATGACGATGCTTTGCGTGACCCACGAGATGGGCTTCGCCCGTCAGGTCGCCAACCGTGTTATCTTCATGGATGCGGGCCAGATCGTGGAGCAGAACGAACCGGAAGAGTTCTTCAACAACCCGAAATCCGATCGCACGAAGCTCTTCCTCAGCCAGATTCTCGGCCACTAGACCGACAGATCAGCGCAAAAACTCTCTGGGAACGGCGAAGTCGACCACTTCGCCGTCTCCCCAGTCTACGTCGGCCCAGCTCTCCGCCTCGAACTCAATGACGCTCGTGGCGGCGGTTGGCTGGTCGTGAAAGCGGGGGTGATCGGCGGGGGCGCGGACGATCTTTCGCGCGAAACCGGCGATGCCCGGGTTGTGGCAGATGACCATCAGCGTCGGCGCTTTCTGCGCCCGAATGACGCCCAGGATGATGTCCGCGCTGCCCATATAAAGCGCGGGCGCGCTTTGCATGGTGGCGGTTTCGGGAAACGCGCTAGCCATGCGCGACCAGGTCTCGACAGTGCGGCGGGCGCCAGAGACCAGGACCAGGTCCGGCAGGTAGCCTTTCTTGACCAGCCAATCTCCCATGGCCGCCGCCGATTTACGGCCGCGGCCGTTCAAAGTGCGCTCGAAGTCGTCGATCGACGGGTCGTCCCAGGACGACTTGGCGTGGCGCATCAGGATCAGCGTCAGCGGCATGAGTGGAACCGTTCCATGTGATAGGCCGATTGCGCCTCTATCCTGCGATAATTGAGCCCCGCCGGGCAAGAGCGACGGACCGCGCACCCCTGCGTCATGCAGCCCGCGCCCGCCTCTGTGTCGAGATAGGCATGGCACGCCGCCGTGTCATAGCCCGATGCGGAGAGCGCCTCGACCGGGCATGCCTGGAGGCAGGGCTTGTCGGCGCATGTCAGGCAGGGGGAGGGCTGCGCGCGGGGCAGGTCGATCCGCTCCGGCACAAGGACCGCGCCGCGATAGGAGACCATCAAGCCCGCCTCATCGTGGACCAGAAGGCCGACCGGCGATGACCAGGCGCGGCCCGATCGGAGCGCCCAGGAAATGAACGGGCGTACCGGTTCGCCAAAGGGGTAGAGCGGCTTCGCGTTCAGGTCCGCCGCGATTGCCGAGACGGCGCGAGCCGACCAGCGGTCGAGCGGATGGTCCTCTCCATCCAGGAACTCGGGCTGCGACGTGAATTGGCGCCAGAATCCGGGCTCTTTCGGTCCGAGAAGAACGATGGTCCCGTCGCCCAGCCCGTCATCGGGGTCTGTATGGAGCGCGCCGAAGACCGAGAGGTGGCGCGCCGCCGCCAGGTCTTCGATCCGGCCGAGCACTATCGCGACGGGCGGATCATGCTGCCCGCGCCCTGTTCGGTGTAAAGCTCGAGCAGGCAGGCGTTCGGCACCCGTCCGTCGAGAATGACGACGGCCCGGACGCCGCCCGCGATAGCTGCAAGGGCCGTTTCCGTCTTGGGGATCATGCCGCCCGCGATCACGCCGTCCCGCGTCATCTGGGCCACGGCATCTGGCGTCAGCTCGGTCACGATGGCGCCGGTGGCGTCCTTAACGCCTTCGACATCAGTCAGGAGCAGGAGGCGGTCGGCGTTGAGGCTGGCCGCGATCGCCCCCGCGGCGGTGTCGCCGTTGATGTTGAAGGTCTCGCCGTTGCGGCCGGCGCCGAGGGGCGCGATTACGGGGATCATCTCGGCTGCGAAGAGTGTTTGCAGCACCTCGGTATTCACGTCCTTTGGCGTGCCGACGAAGCCTAATTCGGGGTCCGTTTGGTCGCAGATCATCAGCCCGCCGTCCTTGCCGGAGAGGCCTACGGCCTTGCCGCCCTGATCGTTGATCGCCTGGACGATCCGCTTGTTCACGAGGCCGGATAGCACGGCCTCAACGACCTCGACTGTCGCCTGATCCGTCACCCGCTTGCCCGCCACGAAGGTGCTTTCGATGCCGAGGCGGGACAGCATGTCGTTGATCATGGGGCCGCCGCCATGCACAACGACCGGGTTGATACCGACGAGCCGCATCAGCACGATATCGCGGGCGAAGCTGGCCATGGCCTCATCGTCGCCCATGGCGTTGCCGCCGAATTTGACCACGACTGTCGCCCCATCGTAGCGCTGAAGCATCGGCAGGGCGTAGTTAAGCGTGGCGGCCGTGGCGGCCCAATCCCGTTCCATGAAATCCTGCGTCCTCATCCGCGCGTCCCGTCTGGTTCGCGGCATCGTTAACGGCTCGCGCCGTCGCGCTCAAGCCAGCGTGGCGATGATCCCGCGCAGCGCGTCGATGCCGTCGCCCTTCTCGGACGAGGTCACGACGATCTCCGGGAAGGCCGCAGGATGTTTCGCAAGGCTGGCCCGGACCTGTTCGAGGACGGCGTCGCGGCTTTGGCCTTTAACCTTGTCGGACTTGGTGAGCACGACCTGGAAAGCGACGGCGGCGCTGTCGAGGAGCTTCAGGATATCTTCATCGACGGGTTTTACCCCGTGCCGCGCGTCGATCAGGACGAAGGCGCGACGCAGGTTTTGCCGTCCGGAAAGGTAGGATTTCAACAGCCGCTGCCAGGCCTCGACCTTGGGAAGCGGCGCTTTCGCAAAGCCGTAACCGGGCAGGTCCACCAGATAATGGCTATCCGTCAGCGTGAAGAAGTTGATCTCCTGCGTCCGCCCCGGCGTGTTCGACGCGCGGGCGAGGCCCTTTCGCCCGGTGAGCGCGTTTATCAGGCTGGATTTGCCGACGTTGGAGCGTCCGGCGAAACAGACCTCCATCCGGTCCCCGGGCGGGAGGCCGTCGATCGCGACCACGCCTTTCAGGAAGTCTGTCTGTTGGGAGAACAGCCTGCGCCCTGCCTCTCGGGCGGCTTCGCTGATCTCCGCCACAGGGAATGGGAGCGTCACCCGACTGCCCCGACTGCGTCGCCCATGGCGACCCGACCGCTCGTCTCGGCGACGAGATAAACGCCGAAGTCGCGGTGGCCCCAGCCGTCTTCAAGCGCGCCGAGGGTGTCGGCGTCTCTCCGTCCCGTTTTCGGGTTGGCGGTGGTGGCCATGCAGCGTTCGATCCGCTCGCGTACCGAAAAGCGGACGCTGCCGATGGTGACGGTCTTGCCGACCCATTCGAACTCCTCCCATGGGCCGAGGCCCTCGACCCAGAAATTCGCGCGGAAGCGGCGCTGGTCGAGCGGGCGGCCGAGCTTGCCAGAGAGTGCGCGGAGGCTTGCAGCGCCCGCCAGGGAGATCGACGGGAAGTCGGTGTCGGTCATGCCTCGACGGCGCGCGCGGACAATGCGGGCGGAGGCGGCGCGATCCTTGGGCATCAGCGGCGCCGCCCAGTCGAGGAACGCCCGCGCGTCCTCTTCCGGGTTGAAGGTGAGGTCGGGGCGCTCGGGGTGGGTCAGCGTCACCAGCCCCGCCGCCTCGTCCGACCGGGCGCCGATGGCCATCAGCGCAGGCGCCTTGGCGCCGCGCGAGAAGTTGGCGCAGGGGGCCCATTCGGAGCCGTCGGCTTTGGCAGCTTCGTGGGTGACGGCCCAGCGGCGGTCCCAGGGCAGCGTGCGGCCGGCCTCGACATCGACCGCGTCGAGGCTTTCAAAGCCGTGGCCCTTGATCGGATGCCGCCAGATGGATGCCAGCCGGCCGGTCAATTGTCCGGCTTCTTGGGCGGCGCCTTATCTGCATTCGCTGCCTTGGGCTTGGCGCTGGCTCGGATATTGCCCCAGATGTCCGGCTTGTAGCCGTGCGACCACATGATGGCGTACTGCTGGACGAAGGTGATCGTGTTGTTCGCGATCCAGTAGATGACGAGCCCGCTGGCGAAGCCGCCGAGCATGAACATGAACACCCACGGCATCCAGGCGAAGATCATGGCCTGTGTCGGGTCGGTCGGCGCCGGGTTTAGCTTTTGCTGCATCCACATCGAGATGCCCAGAAGTAGCGGCAGGATGCCGATGAAAATCAGCGCGAGGAGGCTGCTCGGGTCGGGCGCGGAGTAAGGCAGCAGGCCGAAGATGTTCCAGATCGAGGTCGGGTCCGGCGCGGACAGGTCCTGGAACGGTCCGAAGAAGGGCGCGTGCCGAAGTTCGATGGTGACGAAGATCACCTTGTAGAGCGAGAAGAAGATCGGGATCTGCAAGAGGATGGGCAGGCAGCCGGCGGCTGGATTGACCTTCTCCTTCTTGTAGAGCGCCATCATCTCGGTCTGGAGCTTTTGCCGGTCGTCGCCTGCGCGCTCTTTCAGCTTCTCCATTTCCGGCTGAAGCTCTTTCATCCGGGCCATCGCCACGTAGGATTTCCGCGCGAGCGGGAAGAGCAAGGCCTTGATCAAAAGCGTCAAACCGATGATCGCCCAGCCCATGTTGCCGATCAGAACATTGAGTTCGTGCAGCACAAAGAAAATCGGCTTGGTCAGGAAATAGAACCAGCCCCAGTCGATCGCGTCGATGAAGCCGTCGATACCGGTTTGTTCGCCGAAGCCAAAAAAGTAGCTGAGCGAGGGGCCGAAGCCTTCAATTCGGCTGCCGGCCTCGTAGTCGCGGATAGTCTCCCATTCCTTCGCGCCGGCGAAGACGCGGGTCGTGCTCTCAGAGGTCGCGCCGGGGGCCACCTCGATCGTGCCGTGGCGCGCCAGGGTCCGGTAGACGTCGGCGCCCGGCACGTATTGCGTCACCGAGGTGAAGGGCTTGCCCTCCTCGGGAATGAGCGTGGTCATCCAATAGTGATCGGTGAAGCCGACCCAGCCGCTTTCCTCGACCTGAACCACATCGGAGGCGGGACCCCAGACCTCGTCCGCCCGCAGGTCTGGCATGTCGTCGTAGTCGGTCTCCTGAAGCTCTCCGTCGGTCATTCGGATCGCGCCTTCGTGGATGATGAAGAAGCCCATCAGGTCCTGCGGCTCGCCATGGCGGGCAACCACGCCGTACGGGGCGAGGCGGATCGCGGTGTCGGTGCGGTTCTCAACGGATTGAGTGACGGTGAACATGAACCGATCGTCGACGGCGACCTCGCGGCGGAATGTCAGACCGGCCGGGCTGTCCCAGGCGAGCGTGACGTTGCTCTCGGGCGTCAGCGCGCCGCCGCTTTCGACGCGCCAGATCGTGTCGGGTCCGGGCACCTCGTCGGCGCCGAGTGATCCGCCGGGCGCCCAGCCGAAAACTGTGTAATAGGGTTGTGTGGTGCCTATGGGCGAAAGCAGCTGAACCCGGCTGGTGTCGTCGCCCTGCCGCACGTCGTAGCGGCTCAGTGACAGTTCGTCGATCCGACCGCCGGCTAGGGAGAGCGAGCCGGACAGGTTCGGCGTTTCGATTTGAATGCGAGGCGCGTCGGAACCTGCCGGCGCCGGCGCTTCCGCAGGCGCCGCGGTGTTCCCGGCGTCGACCGAGGGCACTTCGCCGGGCAGCGCGACCGTACCGTCTTCGGCAGTCACAGCCGTCTGGTCGACGGACGAAGGCTCGGTCGGCGGGAAGACTATGAACCACACGAACAGGACCGCGGTGCTCAGCACCATGGCCAGAAGGAGGTTGCGGTTCTGCTCGTCCATCCAGGGTCACCCATGCTTTGGATTGCCGGTGGTTCAACCGTTTGACGGTCCAAAGGTCAAGCGGTTTTGGCAGCAGGGACAAAGCTGAAATCCGGGGCGCAGGCAGGATTTCCGACGCGAGACGCGTAGGCAAAGAGGCCTGCATGGATTGCCTGTTCGATTGAGACGCGCAATGCTGTCAGATCGCGCCGGCGCGCGAGCGCCGCGGGGACCTTAGGCGAGACGCCTTCAGGTGTTTCTGGCCCGACGCTCGGAGGTCTGCGCGACGATGTCCCGCGTCGCTGCGAGGCTGGCGCGATGGTCCGCGATCCAAGCGAGCGTGTCGCCCAGCGGCATGGGCCGCGCGATTGCGAAGCCCTGCACGTGCTCGCAGCCCAACTGGGCGAGCGTTTCGTGCTCCTGCGCGCTTTCCACACCCTCGCCGAGTGTTTCGACATGCAGGTGTTCGGACATGGACAGAAGCGCCGCCACCATGTCGCGTTGGTTCTGGTCGCGGTCCACGCCGGCGACAAGCTGACGGTCGATCTTGATGCGCGCCACCGCGAAGCGGCGAATGTTCATAGTGCTGGTGAAACCGGTTCCGAAATCGTCCAAATCGATCCGGCATCCCATCGCTGAAATCGCCCGCAGGTTCTTGGCGACGGTGTCTTCATGCGACTCGGCGATGACGCTTTCCAGAACTTCGACGACCAGCCGCGACGGGCTGAGATCGAAGCGATCGATCTCCCAGCGCAGGAACTCAGGCAGGTGAGGGTTTCTCAACTCGTCGGCGGCGAAATTGACACCCACGCAGGGAATGCCGAGATCCGCGCGATCCCAGGTGCGTATCGCGCTGAGCGCATGGGTCAGGATGACATCCGCGAGACTTGGCGACAGCCCGGCCTGATCGACAAGCGGCAGAAAGCTCGCCGGAGAAATAAGACCGCGCGTCGGATGCTCCCACCGCGCAAGCGCTTCGAATCCGGTTATGTCCCCGGTTTCAGTGCTGACCTGCGGTTGATACCAAGCGGTGATCTCGCCCGTTTCAAGCGCGCGGCCAAGCTCCGCCACAAGGTCGATATCCGAGACCGGGCCGACGCCGATTCTGTCGCCGTTCATCACAACGGCACCGGCGCCTCGACCCCGGGCAACCTCGCCGGCATCCTCCGCGGCTTGGATCAGCTTGTCGCCGTCCGGGGAGGCCAACGCGCGGGCGTTGGCGATGCCGATGGAAATGGTGGTGAAGACCGGCTCGCCACCGATCTCAACGGGCGCGTTCACATCGGCCTGAAGCCGGCGTGCGAGTCGCATTAGCGATTCTGTCTGAGGCGTCCTGACCCTGCGAATGCACAGCAGGAATTCTGCTGCTTCGCCCCGCGCGATGAGGTCGCTTTCCCGGAGTGCCCGCCGCAGTCTGAGCGCGATGTCGGAGAGAATCGCCCGTCGCGCTTCAATCCCTAGGCGGTCACTGTGAACGTCCAGACGATCGACGGTGATAGCGAGGACAGCGACGCGATCGTCATCCGGGTCCTCCGCCAGCCGATCGTCGATCCAGGCGGCGGCATACTCCCGCCCTGGGAATCCGGTGATCACGTTGGCGCGTTCGTCTGTCTTTTCGCTGGACCCGGCGGGGAAGCGCAGCAAGAAGAAAAACGGAAGCGCGAAGCCAGAGGCCAAGGCGCCGGTAAGGCCGTGGAACTCGTAGATCAGCAAGGCCAGCGGCGAGGTTGCGAGAAGGCCGAAGAGCGGCAGGATCTCCTGTCGCCGCAATCGCCGCAGCCGACGCCTCCCCGATGTGCCGAAAATCAAACCTGCTCTCCGGATCAAACCTCAGACTTGGCCGGCAATAGCGCGGGCGTCTCTAAGAAAGGTTAATCCGGGTTGTCGGAGAGCCGTAGGTCAATCGGGCGTCAGCGACGGGAAGTCGAAGAGCTTGGGGTCGAGAAGGTGCGACGGCCGCGCGTTCATCAGGGCGCGGAACATAACCTGCCGACGACCCGGGCTCGTCTTTTCCCAGCCTTCGAGTATCTGTTTGACCTGCTGACGCTGCAGCCCATCCTGCGAGCCGCAGAGATCGCAGGGGATGATCGGGTAGTCCATCGCGGCGGCGAACCGCGCGCAATCGGCCTCGGCCACATGGGCGAGCGGGCGCAACACGAGAACGTCGCCTTCCTCGTTCAGGAGCTTCGGCGGCATCGTGGCGAGGCGGCCGCCATGGAACAGATTCATGAAGAAGGTTTCGAGGATGTCGTCGCGGTGATGTCCGAGAACAACGGCCTCGCAACCTTCCTCGCGCGCGATACGGTAGAGATGACCCCTTCTGAGGCGCGAGCAGAGCGCGCAATAGGTCCGGCCCTCCGGGACCTTGTCGACGACGACCGAATAGGTGTCCTGATACTCGATCCGGTTTGGCACGCCCATGCGGTCGAGGAATTCCGGCAGCACGGTCGCGGGGAACCCCGGCTGGCCTTGATCCAGGTTGCAGGCGAGTATGTCCACATTTAAAAGCCCGCGCCATTTCAGCTCAAAGAGCGCGGCGAGCAGTGTGTAGCTGTCCTTGCCGCCGGAAAGGCAGACCAGCCACCTCGGCGGGTTGCCCCCAGAACCGACGGGAACCATGCCATACTGCTCGATCGCTTCGCGAACGTTCCGGACGATCCGTTTCCTGAGTTTGCGAAATTCGGTGGTTCGTAGCGCGCCCTTGAACAGCGCGTGGATCTCGTCGGCTTCGTCCAGCATGCTTCGGCCTGTAGGGGTTTCGAAGAGGTCTGGCAAGCGCGCCGCCGCTCAGTGTTCAGTGGTTCGCCGTTGTTGATCCGCGACGCAGGATGGCGCGTAGTTATCGAAAAGGAGCGGCACATGCGCATCATCCTTCTCTTTCTCACCCTGCTTCTCGCCGGTTGCGTGGGCAAGCCCTCGCTCGACGACACCAAACTCAGCGAGACGAAGCTCGATCTGGAGGTCTTCTTCGAGGGCAGGACCGTCGCCACGGGGCAGTTTCAGGACATATTCGGCACGGTCCGCCGCCGTTTCGACGTAACCATTGACGGGACCTGGGACGGCGAGACTCTGACGCTGGTTGAGGACTTCCTCTATGAGGATGGCGCGACCGAGCGTCGGCTCTGGAGCCTGACCAAGTCCGGCGAGGACACATGGAAGGGCACCGCGCCCGGCGTGATCGGCATAGCGGCCGGCGAGGAGCGGGGCGATACGTTCAATTGGGCCTACACAATCGACCTGCCCATCCCGTCGTCCGACGGCGAGACCGAGACGCTCAGGGTCACGTTCGACGACTGGATGTGGCTCTTGAGCGAGGACCGCCTGTTGAACCGCGCCTACATGAAGCGCTTCGGTCTGGATATCGGCGAGGTCATCATCATCTTCGAGAAGGTCTGACCTCAGACGAGCTTGCGGATCTTCATCCGTGTGATCCGGTTTTCCTTGCGATCGAGTATCTCGAACCGGAAGCCGTGGAACGAAAATACCTGACCTCGGTTCGGGATCGTCTGCGCCTCATGGATCACAAGACCTGCGATGGTGTTCGCTTCCTCATCCGGCAGCGACCAGTCGGTCGCGCGGTTTAGGTCCCGGATGGTCATCGCGCCTTCCACGACCACGTCGCCTGTCTCGGTGCGGCGCAAGGGATGATCCTCGTCGGTATCGAACTCGTCGGTGATCTCGCCGACGATCTCTTCGAGGATGTCTTCGAGCGTGATCAGGCCTTCGAGCGCCCCGTATTCATCGACGACGAGCGCGAAATGGGTCGAGCGGCGCAGGAACTGGCGCATCTGCTCGTCCAGCGTCGTGGTTTCCGGGACGAAATAGGGCTTCATGGCGACGTCGGTGACGTCGAACCCCTTAAGCGGCTCGGTCTCGCCTTCCGCCTCGACCTGACGGGCGTACATCGACCGGAGAAGGTCCTTGGCATGGAGGACGCCGATGATGTTCTCCTGCTCGCCGCGATAGAGCGGCAGGCGGGTGTGGGCCGAGGCCAGGCAGAGCTCGAGAATCTGTTCCGGCGGGAGCTCGGCGTCGATCATCTCGATATTGCTGCGGTGGAGCATGATCTCCTCAACTGTACGCTCGCCCAGGTCGAGGGCGCCGAGAATCCGGTCCCGGTCCTCTTTCTCGACGACGCCCTCGGAGTGGCCGAGCTGGATCGCGCCCGCGATCTCCTCGCGCATCGACATGATATGGCTGTCGGGGTCGATCTTGACTCCGAAGATTGCGAGAACGCCGCGCACCAGAAAGCGCACGAAGGTCACCACGGGCGAGAAAACGTTGACCACAACGTTGATCGGCCCGGCAACGAGCGAAGCGGCGGTCTCAGAATTCGAGATGGCGTAGGTTTTGGGAAGCACCTCGGCGAAGACCAGGACCAGGAAAGTCATGATCAGCGTGGCCAGCGCCACACCGGATTCGCCGAAGACTCGGGTGAACAGCGCCGTCGCCAGAGAGGCGGCCAGGATGTTCACCAAGTTGTTGCCAAGGAGCACGGCGCCGATCAGTCGTTCATTGTCCTCAGTGATCTGGAGCGCCTTTTCCGCCCCGCGCGAGCCCTTCTCGGCGCGGGATTTGAGCTTGCCGCGCGAGGCGGCGGTCAGCGCCGTCTCGGAGCCGGAAAAGAACGCGGAGAGAACCAGGAGCCCGGCGATTGCAGCGCAGGTGATCCAGAAGGCGGCGTCGATCAAATTCGGTGAGGGGTCCATTGTCCCGTGTCTGAAAAAGAAGTCTCTGTGTTATGGGTGCGCAAGAGGCGGCAATCAAGGGAGCGCGGAGGGGTGATCGCATCTGATTTCGGGCGGTTCGAAGACCCGGTGGTGCTGTTTGGCGGCGCCTACTCGAACCTCGATGCGCTCGAGGCGCTGGCTGGGGCGGCGGAGGGGCGCCCGGTGATCGGCACCGGAGACATCGTCGGCTACTGCGGCCAGCCGGCGGAAACCGTGGCGCGGGTTCGGCAACTGGGCTGGCCGAGCGTTGCCGGGAATTGCGAGCGTCAGATCGCGGAAGGGTCGTCCGACTGCGGTTGCGGTTTCGAGACTGGGAGCGTCTGCGATCTTCTCTCGCAGGGCTGGTACCCTTTCGCATCGGGCGAGATCGGCGAAGAGCAGCGGCGTTGGATGGCCGGTCTGCCCGGTTGCGCGACCTTCGTTCAAGGCGGTCTGCGTTTCGCTGTCGTTCATGGCGGTTTCAGCCACGCCTCCCGGTTTCTCTGGCCGTCGAGCAGCGAGGATGACTTCGTAAGCGAGATTGCGCTCGTCGAAGAGGCCTGCGGGCCGGTCGACGGGGTGATCGCCGGGCATTCTGGCGTCGCCTTCCAGCGGCGGATCGGGCGGCATAGGTGGATCAACGCGGGCGCGATCGGCCTGCCGCCGCATGACGGCCGGCCGGAGACGCGATACGCGGTTCTCGACGATGGCGACGTGGTATTCGAGAGGCTCGCCTACGACCACGCCAAGGCCCGCAGGGCGATGGAGGCACGGGGCCTCGCGCAGGGCTATCACGAGACTCTGACGACCGGCATCTGGCCGAGCGAAGACATCCTGCCGCCGGAACTCCGGCGGTAGGGCCTCAGGCGCGGGCCATCGGGTGATGATCCAGCACCAGTTCTTTCAACCTATTTTCAAGGACATGGGTGTAAATCTCTGTCGTCGCGATGTCGGCGTGGCCGAGCAGCGTCTGAATGGATCGCAAGTCCGCGCCTCGCGCGAGGAGATGCGTGGCGAAGGCGTGCCTCAGCCGGTGCGGGGTCACCTTGCCCGGAGACACGCCGGCGGCGACCGCGATCTCCTTGATCAGCCCGTAGAACCTGTGGCGGGTCAGGTGCCCCTGGGCGCTGCCTGACGGAAAGAGGAACCTGGACACTGGCTTGCCGCTCTCCCGGCTGGCGCCGTTCTCCGCTGCGTCCCTCGCGTCGAGCCAAGCCGCAAGCGCCGCCTTGGCGGGATCGGAGAGCGGCACTAGCCTTTCCTTCCCGCCTTTGCCCTTGATCAGGAGCATCCTCGGATCGCCCCGCGCCGCCGCGACAGGCAGCGAGACAAGCTCGCTCACGCGCATGCCGGTGGCGTAAAGCAGCTCCATCATGCAGGCATTGCGGGTCCGGTCGCTCCCCTTGCCGGTCCGGGAGGCGGTGGCAAGCAAACGGTCGACTTCCTCTTCCATCAGCGTCTTTGGCAAGGGCTTTTTGCGTTTCGGCCCCTTGATCTCGATGGCGGGATTGCTGGTCCGCCAGCCCTCCTCGAAAGCGAAGCGATAAAATTGCCTGAGCGCTGAGAGGCGGCGAGCCCTTGTTGACGGCGCCAGGCCCGCCGCTTCGAGCGAGATCAGATAGGCCTCGATGTCCTTGCGCTCGGCTTCCAGAAGCGCCGCGCTGCGCGAGGCGGACCACGCCAGAAAATCTTTCAGGTCTCGCGCATAGGCGAGGCGGGTGTTTGTCGAAGCGTCGAGCTCCGCCGCCTGCGCCTCAAGGAAGGTCGAAACAAGACGCGCGTCCTTCACGCCGCCGCCTCGTCGAGCATGAGCTCGAGCGCCGTCCGCGCGGCGGTCTCGCGAAGGCCGAGATGGATGAAGAGCGACAGCGCGCCGCCAATTGCGGAGGGGTCGCCCTCCGCGCCGTCGGACAGGTCCCTGACCGCCTGAAGAAGCGCGTGACCCGTCCGGCCGTCGTCGATGAGCCGCTGTTTCGTTGGGCTGATGGGCAGGCCGGACAGACTTCGCTTGATGGCGCCCGCCAAGGGAGAGGCGGCGGTCATCTCCTGAGGTCGCCCTGCGGCCAGCGCCAGAAGGGTCGCATCGCTCGCGCTTGCGCCTGCGTGGCGGCGGGCCAGGTCCGGGTCGGCCGCCCAGAGCCCGATCTCGAAGGCGTCGTGCTGGGCGGCTGGCGCCAGCTCCACTTGGTCAAGGCGTTCGGCCATCCAGGGCGACAGGAAAGACCCGTACCCGCCCGCCAGAGCGGCGGACCATGCGTTTTGTAGCGCCGCGGAGGGATCGTTCTGGCTGCCGCCATCGGTGACGGCGGTGAATTCCTGTATCGCGCGGGCGCGGTCCCAGGCCCCGCCGGAGGCGGCGGGCTTGCGCTCAGACAGAACGGTCACAAGGTTCTCCGGCGCCAGGACGCCCGCGCGGGCGAGCCGTTCGGCGGCGCGAATGCGCGTTTTCCATCCGACGGTCTCGCTCTGGTCGGCGAATGCGAAGGCGACGGGCAGCCTGTCAGTGTCCAGACGCTCCCCTATCGCCTCATAGAGCCGGAACTCCAACGGAGACGGTTGAGGCGGCGCGGGCGGGATTGGCTCGTCTGCGAAGAGATCGGGATCGAGGAAGCGCAGCAAAAGCTGCTCCTCTCGGTCCTCGAGCATCCCGAGCGCGTCGGCGGTGCCGAGCGTCAGCGCGGCGACATCGAACTCGCCGTTTCGCGCCAGACAGAAGACACGAGCGGTGAAGGTCGGCGAGATGTCGGGAGTTTGCTCAATCGTCCGGCAAGCTTTGTTTTCCGTGCCGGTCAGCAGCGCGATGTCGAATTCGCGCCGGAAACGCTGCGGCTCTGGCGCGCCGGCGGCCCGGATCAGCGCGCGAGCCGCTTCCAGCTCGCCCAGCGAGAGCAGCTTGTCCACGCGGGTGAGGAACAGACCATCGTCCTCGATGGCGTCGACAGGGGGATCAAGCCGGAGCACAAGCAGGTCCCGGAAGAATGCGCGCAGGGTCGGATGCTTGATCTGAGGCATTTCGCGGATCAATCTGCCGATCTCACCCGCTGTGCTGCCGCCCCAAAGGTCGGCGGGCAGGCCGAGGGCGCGGGCGTCGATCAGACCCACCCGGTCCGGCGTCGCGGCGTCCAAGGGGCCGACAACCACGGAGGGCGGCTCTCCAACCGGCCCTCGGGGGTCGGGCGCCACGATCAGAGGCGAGGGAATCGCGATCGAATCCGATAGCCAGTCGATGGCTGAGAGCGGCGCTCTCGCGCTCTCCGCCCAGGCCAGCGGCGGCGCCAGCGCCAGCGCGAATGCGATGGCCAATCTCACGCTACTGCCCGGCGTCGAGGTTGACGGGCTGATCGACGTCTTGCTGCTCTGGGCTCAGATCGCCCAGATAGGCGTAACCGACGATGACGATCGCCAGCAGCACGGCGATGATCAGGAGAAGCTTCAACAAGCGGAGCATCAGACAAAACCCTTCTGCCTCAAGCCGTTAAAAACGGCTCAACGCCGCATGATCGCGGTTCTTTTCCGTTTTATAGCTGGTCTTTTCGGCAAGATCACGCCATTCAAAAGCGAAATGCGAAAAGATGAGCGAGACGCTGCCGTTTTGTCGTTCCGACTGAAAAAGACTGTTGTTCTGGTCGGGATGATGGGGTCGGGCAAAACCGCCATCGGCACGGCCCTGGCGCGGCGTCTCGGTGTTCCCTTTCTGGATAGCGACGCTGAGATCGAGAAAGCGGCGAACATGACGATCGCGGAGATCTTTGAAAGGGACGGGGAGCCGTTCTTTCGCAGGAAAGAGGCGCAGGTGATCAACCGCCTTCTGAAAGCGAAGCCCGGCGTCCTTTCGACCGGCGGCGGCGCGTTTTTGCAGGAGCGCAACAGAAAAGCGATCGGAGAGAGCGGCGTCGCGGTCTGGCTGCGCGCGGACCTCGATCTTCTTTGGAACCGAGTGAAGCACAAGACGACCCGGCCGCTTTTGATAACGGATGATCCACGCAGAACGCTGTCGGAAATCTACGAGGCGCGCGTGCCGATCTACGCCGAGGCCGCGCTTGCCGTGGACGCGGACGCGGCGTACTCGATTGATGAGATGACCGACCGGGTCATCGATGTCCTCAAAACCCGACCGGACGTGCTGGAGGCCGCATGACAGCCGACACCGTTCATGTGCCCTTGGGCGCGCGCGCCTACGATGTGCGGATTGGCGACGGTCTTCTGCAATCGGCAGGCAAAGAGATTCGCCCTATGCTGGCCCGGCCCCGGGTCGCCATTCTGACGGATAAGACCGTTGCCGGCCTGCATCTGGGAGCTTTGACCGGTGCGCTCCAGTCCGAGGGGATCGAGGTCGTCTCGCTCGCCCTGCCGGCGGGCGAGACGTCCAAGTCCTGGCCCTTTCTTGAGCAGTCTGTCGAGTGGCTTCTTGCTGGGCGGATCGAGCGCAACGATATCGTCATCGCGTTCGGGGGCGGGGTCATTGGCGACCTGGCGGGGTTCGCCGCCGCCGTTCTGCGGCGCGGAGTGCGCTTCGTGCAGATTCCCACGACCCTGCTTGCGCAGGTGGATTCCTCGGTCGGCGGAAAAACGGGGATCAACTCCGCGACCGGGAAAAACCTGATTGGCGCGTTTCATCAACCGGCGCTCGTGCTGGCTGATATCAGCGTGCTGGATACGCTGTCCGAGCGGGATTTTCTGGCGGGCTATGGCGAGGTGGTGAAGTACGGCCTTTTGGGCGACGCTGATTTCTTCGCCTGGCTTGAGGAGAATGGACCGGCGGTGGCGCAAGGCGACGCCTCAGCCCGCCGCCATGTGGTTCGGCGATCCGTTGAGATGAAGGCGGAAATTGTTGTTCGGGACGAGACCGAACAGGGCGACCGGGCGCTTTTAAACCTTGGCCACACCTTCTGCCACGCGCTCGAAGCGGCAACCGGGTACTCGGATCGCCTGCTTCATGGCGAGGGCGTGGCGATCGGCTGCGCGCTCGCCTTCGAGGTCTCGGCGCGGGCCGGGTTTTGCGCGCAGGAAGAGCCGAGCCGCGTGCGGGCGCATCTGAAGGCCATGGGGATGAAAACCCTGCTCTCGGACATCCCCGGCGACCTTCCGGGCGCCGCGCGTTTGCTCGAGCTCATGGGCCAGGACAAGAAAGTCGTGGATGGTCAGCTTCGGTTCATCATGGCGCGAGGCATCGGACAGGCGTTCGTGACCAAAGACGTGCCGGCTGAGCTGGTGCTGGACGTGCTTGAAGACGAGCTGTCGCTGCGCCGCTCCTAGCCTTGCCGAGCGAACGCTAGAACGGGATCTCGTCGTCCAGATCGCTGGTTGCGGGGCTTCGGCTTTCGCCGCCCGATCCGCCGCCATAACCGCCGCCGTAGTCGTCACCATAACCGCCGCCGCCACCGCCGCCCGGGCTGTCGCCCCGGCTGTCGAGAAGCGTCAGCTCGCCTTTGTAGGGACGCAGAACGACCTCGGTCGAATAACGATCCTGCCCGGACTGGTCCTGCCACTTCCGAGTCTCCAGCTGCCCCTCGAGATAGACCTTTGAGCCCTTGCGCAGGTACTGCTCGGCAATGCGGGCCAGCGGTTCGGAGAAGATGGCCACCGAATGCCATTCCGTTTTCTCGCGGCGCTCGCCTGTGTTCCGGTCTTTCCAGTTCTCCGAGGTAGCAACGCGCAGATTGCAGACCTTGCCGCCATTCTGGAACTGCCGCACCTCGGGGTCGCGCCCCAGATTGCCGACCAAAATGACCTTGTTGACCGAGCCTGCCATCCATCTACTCCCGTCGATTCTCGCTTGTCCGGCGGAGACTACACATCGCCCGACAAGGTTAACAGGGTGTGAAATCCGTCTCCGGGTGGAAAATCTCGGCAGAATGCCTATTCTTGGCGGATCGCTCTGCCGGGGGGCTGTCGTGATACTGAGAATCTGCGTTTTTTCCGCTTGGGCGACAGGCCTTGCCGCGGGCTCTGCGATTGCCGAGCCGGTCGCGTCCTCGTCCCGCGCGGATATCTTCCGCCACCAGACAGCCGTTCTCGATGGCCGCGCGGCCGAGCAGTACCGCGATTCCGTTCGGCTGCAGCCGAAAGAGCTCAACATTCCCGGCACGCCCGAGACGATCCGCAAGTTCTCTGGCAGCTATCGCGGCCGGTTCCTGAACGACGCGCGGGCGGCGGCGCGGCGGCATAGCATTCCCGAGGACCTGTTCCTGCGCCTGGTGCAGCAGGAATCCGGGTGGAATCCCAAGGCGCGTTCGCACAAGGGCGCGATCGGGCTGGCCCAGCTCATGCCGCAGACCGCGCGGTATCTGCGCGTAGACCCGCACGATCCGCGCCAAAACCTCGAAGGCGGCGCCCGCTATCTTGCCGAACAGTACCGCCAATTCCGGTCCTGGCGTCTGGCGCTTGCGGCCTACAATGCGGGGCCGGAGGCGGTTCGAAAGCACGGCGGCGTGCCGCCTTACCGGGAGACGCGAGGCTACGTGAAGGCGATCCTTGGACTCTAATCCTTCAGTTTCGGCGGCACGTCATCCACGCCGGAGCCGCCCCAGGGGTGGCAGCGCGCGATGCGGCGCAGGGCGAGCCAGCCGCCCTTGAACGCGCCATGCGTCTCAAGCGCCTGAAGCGCGTAGGTCGAACAGGTCGGGTCGAACCGGCAATTCCCGCCGAGCCAGGGGCTGATGAAGAGCCGGTACCCGTGAACCGGGACCGAGAAGACGCGGGCGAGGAGGGTCATTGCCGTCCCCCTCCGATCTCGCCGAGCGCCGTCTCGAGATCGGCGCGGAGCGTCTCGAAGGGTAGTTCGGCCGTTGTGTCTTTCTTGCCTATGAGAACGTAGTCGAAGCCAGGGGCGCCGTGCTTCGGCAGTGTCAGGCGCGCGATCTCGCGGAGCCGTCGCTTCGCCCGGTTTCGTCTAACCGCATCTCCCAACTTCTTCGAGCATGTGAAGCCGACGCGCATCTCTTCGAGACCATTCCTCCGGGCTTGCAGCAGGAAGCCGGGCCGGTTGACCTTGCGCCCGCCGCGGGCGGCGACAAAGTCGGCGCGTTTTCTCAGAGTTACGATCTTCTGCTTCGGCATTTGCTCACCTGAAACGACAAAGCCGCCGACGGGACCCCGCGGCGGCTTTACCATCAGCATTCGCTCGGCTCAGGCGCTGAGCGACTTCCGGCCGCGAACACGGCGGGCGTTCAGGATCTTGCGCCCTGCTTTGGTCGCCATGCGCGCGCGGAACCCGTGGCGCCGCTTGCGGACCAGGTTGGATGGCTGGAATGTGCGTTTCATCGCATCTCTCCGATCTCAAAGCCGGGAATCCGCGTAGATTCGAGGCCAAAAACGTTTGGAAGCCCGGTCTCTAAGGGCAACGGATCAGCAAGTCAACGCGGTTCCCGGGCCGAATTGCAACAAACCCATGCTGGAATCGCGGCGAAATGTTTCAGATTCCCCTTAGATCGAAAGATCCGAATACCGAAAGATCACCCGCGTTCAACCGCCCGTGAGGATGCTGATATTCGCCCGCCCCGCTCTCCATGTTCTGCGACAAGCAAAACCGAACGAAGGGCGATGACGGAATGACCGATATGACCGAGACTCCTGGCGAAGCGAATGGCCTGCTCCGGCGCCTGCCGCTGATCGCCATCCTGACCGTCGCCCTGATCGGGGCGTTTACATTGAGAGACTTCCTCAGCTTCGAGGCGCTGGCCGAGAACCGCGAGGCGCTGATCGGCTTTCGCGACGCCAATATGGTGCTGACGGTCGCCGCCTTCATCCTGATCTATGTCGTGATCGTCGCCTTCTCGCTTCCTGGCGCTACGATCGCCACCCTGACAGGCGGGTTCCTGTTCGCGACTTTTCCGGGCGCTCTCTTTAACATCATCGCGGCGACCATTGGCGCCACCATGATCTTCATGGCCGCGCGCTGGGGTCTGGGCGAGCGTTTGGCCGCGCGGATGGATTCCTCGGACGGCGCGGTGAAACGCATCAAGACGGCCATTGACGACAACCAGTGGGAGGCGCTGTTCCTCATCCGTCTCGTGCCTGCCGTGCCCTTCTTCGTCGCGAACCTCGTGCCCGCGCTGGTCGGCGTGCCCGTCTTCCGCTTCGTCGTGTCGACGTTCCTCGGGATCATCCCGGGCGCTGTCGTCTATACCTCAGTCGGCGCGGGTTTGGGCGAGGTCTTCGCCAGAGGTGAGACCCCGGACCTCGGTATCATCTTCGAACCTCACATTCTGCTTCCGATCCTCGGGCTTGCCGCGCTCGCCGCGCTCCCCATCGCGATCAAGGCCCTCCGCGGCAAGAAAGGCGTCTGACAATGGAACGGATTAAGACGGACGTGCTCGTCATCGGGGCGGGCTCCGGAGGGCTGTCTGTTGCAGCTGGCGCGGTGCAGATGGGCGCGGATGTCGTCCTCCTCGAGGGTCACAAGATGGGCGGCGATTGCCTGAACTTCGGATGCGTGCCCTCAAAGGCTCTGATCGCGGCAGGCAAGCATGCCCACGCGATGAAGACGGGCGAGAAATACGGCGTGACGCCCGTGATGCCCGAGGTCGATTACTCGGCGGCCAAAGACCACGTCCACAAGGTCATTGAAACCATCGAACCAGTTGACAGCCAGGAGCGCTTCGAGGGTCTCGGTGTTCGGGTCATCCGGGAGTTCGGGCAGTTCATCTCGCCCGCTGAGGTGAAGGCGGGCGAGCATGTGATTTCGGCCAGGCGTATCGTCATCGCCACCGGCTCGGGCCCTCTGGTGCCGCCGATCCCCGGCCTCGAGCACGTGACCTACTACACCAACGAAAACATCTTCGATCTGCGGGAGAGGCCCGACCACCTGCTGATCATTGGCGGCGGTCCGATCGGGATGGAGATGGCGCAGGCGCATATACGCCTCGGGTCAAAAGTGACGGTCATCGAGGGCATGAAGGCACTTCACAAGGACGATCCGGAAGCGGCGTCGATTGTTCTGGACCGGCTGAGGGGCGAGGGTGTCGAGATTGTCGAGGACGCGCTCGCGGAGCAGATCTCTGAAGGGAACGGTCAGATCACCGTCACCACGTCAAACGGCAGGTTCACCGGCTCGCACCTTCTTCTGGCCGTGGGCCGGAAGGTGAACATCGACAAGCTCGATCTGGACAAGGGCAACGTCGCGCATGACCGCGCGGTCAAGGTCGGCGCCGATCTGCGCTCCGTCACGAACAAGAAGGTATACGCCATTGGCGATGCGGCAGGCGGGCTGCAGTTCACCCATGTCGCCGGCTACCATGCGGGCGTGATCATCCGCTCGATGCTCTTTGGTCTGCCCTCCAAGGCCAAGACCGCCCACATTCCGTGGGTGACCTACACAGACCCCGAGCTTGCCCAGGTCGGCCTGACTGAGGCGGAGGCGATCAAGGGGCATGGGTCAGGGAGCGTCACGGTGGCGCGTTTCGAGACGCATGAGAACGACCGCGCGATCGCTGAGGGCAAAACGACCGGCTTCATCAAAGTGATGGTGGTCAAAGGGAAGCCTGTCGGCGCCACGATTGTCGGCGCTCAGGCGGGGGAGCTGATCGGTGTCTGGGCCATGGCCATCGCCAACGGGCTCAAGATGTCCGCCGTTGCGAATACCGTCCTGCCCTATCCGACGCTGGGGGAGATTAACAAGCGCGCCGCGGGGGCCTATTTCTCGCCCAAACTCTTTGATAATCCTACGGTCAAGCGGGTGGTTAGGTTCGTGCAGACGTACCTGCCCTGAGGCCCGCAGGAGAGGCGGCATGTTCCCGAACTCGCTTTCCGGACGGTTCCTGGCGCTCACGATCATCTTCGTGATGCTCGCGGAGGTGTTCATCTTCGTGCCCTCGATCGCGCGGTTTCGCCAGGACTATATGGTGAACCGCCTGGAGCGCGCGCAGATCGCTTCGCTCGCCCTTTTAGCTAACGACATGATCGATCCGGAACTCGAGCAGGAGCTCTTGGAGAACGCGGGCGTCTTTAACGTGGTCCTCCGCCGGAACGAGATCCGCGAGCTGATGCTCGCCTCGGACATGCCGTCGCCCGTCGCTGGGACCTACGATCTGCGCGACCCGCCGGCGACGACGCTGATCTTCGACGCGCTTTCCCGACTGGCGAGGTCCGAGCCCGAGGTCGTTCGCGTGATTGGCAATCCAGTCCAGGATGCGGGCATCCTTATTGAGATCACCATGCCGACCGAGCCGCTTCGGGCAGCGATGCTGGACTATGGCCTGCGCATTCTGATCCTCTCGGCCGTCATTTCGATCTTCACGGCGACGCTTCTGTTCTTTGCCGTACGCGCCCTTCTGGTCAAACCGATCAAGGGTGTCGTTTCGGCCATGAAGAGCTATGCCGCAGCGCCGGAGGACGCGCGCCGCATTATCCGGCCAAGCGCCTCGGTGCGGGAGCTGTCCGAGGCGGAAACCGCGCTGATGACGCTTCAGACCGATCTGACCACCATGCTGCGCCAGCGCGAGCGTCTGGCCTCCCTCGGGAGCGCGGTGGCCAAGGTCAGCCACGATCTTCGCAACATCCTGACCTCCGCCCAGCTTTTCGCCGACCGGATCGAGCGGAGCGAGGATCCTGTCGTGGCGCGTATGGCGCCGAAACTCATGGGGTCGATCAGCCGCGCGGTCAGCCTCTGCGAATCCACCCTCGCATTCGGCAAGGCCGAAGAGCCGCCGCCGCAGCTTGACCTCGTGCCCTTGGTTCGCATCGCCCACGACGTCATCGACAGCGAGAGGCTCGCGGTTGCGGACGGAGAGATCGTGTTTGAAGACGAGGTGCCGCCGGGCCTCGTGGTGCGGGCGGACCCGGAGCAACTGTATCGCGTCCTCTCGAACCTGGTGCGCAACGCCCGGCAGGCCTTGGAGGCTGCTGGTCGCTCCGGCACGATCCAAGTCGCGGCGGGAGAAAACGGGCAAGCCTGGTGGATCACGGTCAAGGATTCCGGTCCCGGTTTGCCACCCAAGGCGCGAGAATACCTGTTCCGGCCCTTTCAGGGCGGCGCCCGGAAAGGCGGCGCGGGTCTCGGCCTCGCCATCGCCGCCGAGCTGGTGAAGGGACACGGCGGGTCGCTTGAGCTCAAGGAGACGGGTGCCGAAGGTACGGTGTTTCTGATCACCTTGCCGAAGGAGCTTTTCGGCGAGGATCGCGCGGCGGAGTGATTTCCGCCCTTGCAATGGCGCGGCGCGGGGGATAAATCGCGCTCTCGTGCGCTGGTAGCTCAGCTGGATAGAGTACTTGACTACGAATCAAGGGGTCGGGGGTTCGAATCCTCCCCAGCGCGCCACTCTTCCCAAAAATCCATTCGGATCATAAGGTTTCCTAAGGGAGCCGGTGAATGAGCCTTGGATTCGATCCAGATCAGCTCGCGGGTGAGTCGTTCAGCGATGACGCCTGGGTGAGCGTGCTGTCCGCGGTCGACCGCGCCTATGCGGAATTGATCGACTATCAGGAGCAGTTGGAGCGCCAGAACGAGGAGCTTCTGGAGTTCCGGCGGTTCCTCTCGTCGATCCTGCGCTCCGTCAGCGACATCATGATCGTGATCGATCGCGAGAACCGCATCCAGCAGGTGAGCAAATCGCTCGCCTCGGCGACTGGGCGGACGGCGGCGTCGCTGACCGGATCGGATGTGCGCAGTCTTTTCGACGAACAGGGCGCGGAGATGATCGACCGGGCGCTCTCGGAGCTGCGGCTCTGGCGCGAGACCACGCGTTTCGAAGCCTCGATCCGGTCGGCAGAGGGCGCCATGCCGTTCGATCTGTCGATTTCGGCACGGCTTGGCGATCACGGCCGTCCGACGGGCGCCGTGGTGGTCGGCCGCCCGCTCGGCGACTTGCGCAAGGCCTACGCGGAGCTTGAGGAAAGCCACCGGCAGTTGAAGGACGCGCAGGGGCAGCTGGTGCGGAACGAGAAGCTGGCGTCGCTCGGTCGATTGCTCGCGGGGGTCGCTCATGAGCTGAACAACCCCATCAGTTTCGTCTACGCAAATGTGCACGCGCTTGAGCGTTACATCGGACGGTTCGAAACTTACTTCGAGCGGGTCGAGGCTGGCGCGGCGCGGGACGAACTGGTCGAGCTGCGAAAAGAGCTGAAGCTGGATCGCGAGTTGAAAAACCTCCGCGAGGCGATCGTCGGCGCTCGGGAGGGCAGCGAGCGGGTGCGGGATATCGTCGAAGACCTGCGGCGCCTTTCAGCGGGTGGATCAGGGCAGGCGGAAGAGTTCGACATCGTCGAAGTCGCGAAGACGGCGGTGCGCTGGGTCGATCGCGGCTCCAAAGCTGGCATTCCGATCGTCCTCGCGGGCGAGGGCAGGCTGATGGTCCGAGGCGATCCCGGCCATATACAGCAGATCGTGATGAACCTGACCCAAAACGCCATCGACGCGCTTGCGGGGCAGACGGGACCGCAGATCGAAATCGCGGCGATCCAGGAGGCGGGTACGGCGATCCTGGCCGTCAAAGACAATGGCCCGGGCATTCCGCCCGAGTGCGTCGCCTCGGTCTTCGACCCGTTCTTCACCACCAAGCCGGTCGGTCAGGGCACAGGCCTAGGTCTCGCCATCAGTCACAAGATCGCCGAAGAGCATGGGGGGAGGCTTCTTCTCGTCGAGAACGGAGAGCCGGGCGCGGAATTCCGGCTTGAGTTGCCAATGAGGGCGCCGCCATGAATTTGCTTTGGCTTCAGTCGGCCGGGTGCGGCGGCTGCACCATGTCGCTTCTTTGCGCCGAGGACCCGAACGCTTTCGAGGCCTTGGAGGATGTCGGCTACGACATTCTTTGGCATCCCGCGTTGTCCGAGGCGACGGGGGCCGAGGTCTCCGGCTTGCTTGACCGCATTCGCGCCGGAAGCGTCAAGCTTGATGTCCTCTGCGTCGAAGGCTCGATTCTCACCGGGCCGAAGGGGACGGGCCGCTTTCAGATGCTCTCCGGCACGGGGCGCCCAATGCTTGACTGGACGCGCGATCTTGCGGCGGTCGCGGAGACGGTGATCGCCGTCGGCTCCTGCGCGGCCTTTGGCGGGATCACAGCGGCAGGCGGAAACCCGGCGGGCGCCATCGGCCTGCAATACTCGGGCTCCTCGGTTGGCGGACTTATGGCCGCGGACTTCCGTTCGAAAAGCGGCCTTCCGGTCGTGAATGTCGCTGGCTGTCCGACCCATCCGGCCTGGGTGATCGAGACGCTTATGCTGCTGGCGGACGGGAAACTGCCCGCCGACGCGTTAGACAGCTTCAACCGGCCGAGGTTCTACAGCGATCATCTGGTGCACCACGCCTGCCCGAAGAACGAATTCTACGAGTACAAGGCGAGCGCCACGCGGCTGTCCGAGATCGGTTGCATGATGGAGCATCTCGGCTGCGTCGGGACGCAGGCTGTCGGCGACTGCAATATTCGGCCCTGGAACGGTGAAGGCTCCTGCACCCGCGCGGGGTACCCCTGCATCGCCTGCACCAGCCCGGATTTCGAGGAGCCTCAGCTCTCGTTCACCGAGACGCCGAAGATCGCGGGCATCCCGGTGGGGCTGCCGTCGGACATGCCGAAAGCCTGGTTTATGGCGCTCGCCTCGCTCTCCAAGGCCGCGACGCCGGAACGGATCGGGAAGAACGCGCATTCGGACCGGATCGTCGTGTCGCCCAAGCCGCGCCGCGAGCGGCGATGACAAAGACCGAACTACTCGTCGGCCCGTTCAACCGCGTCGAAGGAGACCTCGAGGTGCGGCTTGAGATCGCCGATGGCGCCGTGCAGGCGGCATACGCGAACTCCCCCCTGTTTCGCGGCTTCGAGATCATGCTTCAGGGGCGCGATCCTCGCGACGCCCTGACGCTCACGCCCCGGATCTGCGGCATCTGCTCGATCAGCCAATCGGCCGCCGCCGCCGCCGCGCTGGCGGACGCCGCCGGGGTGAAGCCGACCGAGCAGGGCGCGCTCGCTGCCGCCGTTCTGCACGGGGTCGAGAACCTTGCCGATCACACGACGCACTTCGCTTTGTTCTTCATGCCAGACTTCGCCCGCGCCGCTTACGAGGGGCGGGGTTGGCACGCAGAGGTCCGCGAGAGGTTTCTCGCCACCAAAGGGTCTTCTGCCCGAGCCCTGGTCGAGGCGCGGGCGCGGCTGATGCATATTACGGGCACGCTCGGGGGCAAATGGCCCCATACGCTCGCCATCCAACCCGCAGGCGTGACCAAGGCGCCTGACGCGCGGGATCGCGTTCGTATCATGTCGGCCGTTCGGGGCTTTCGCCGGTTTCTTGACAGCGACTTTTTCGGAGCGCCCGTCGAGGAATTCGCGGCGCTCAAGGCGCCGTCCGACCTCGCCGCCTGGAACACCGGAAGCGCCGGGCTGTTCCTGAGGATCGCCGAAGACCTGAACCTCGACGCCGTTGGCCAAGGCCCCCGCCGCTACCTGTCCTACGGCGCCTATCCCCTCGCGAGCGGTCGGACGACCAAAGCCGGCATCTGGCGCGACGGCGAGGTCCGGCCGCTCGACCCGGCGGCCATCGCCGAGCATCTGAGCAGCGTCTGGATGCTGGGGGAGAAAGCGCATCCTTTTGATGGCATGACCCTTCCTGACGAGGACATGGATCCGTCCAGCTACAGCTGGTGCAAAGCGCCGCGGCTCTCAGGCGAGAGCGCTGAGGTCGGCGCCTTGGCGCGCGGGGTGGTGGACGGCGTCCCGCTTCTCGCCGCGCTCGCGGAAGAAGGCGGGGTTCGGGCGCGGATCGTCGGGCGGTTGCACGAGATCGCGCGGACGCAGCTTTGGCTAGAGGAGTGGGCGCAGGCGCTGGACCCGGAGGCGCGCTTCATGGGTGATTTCGAGCTCCCGAGCCGCGGCGACGGCACCGGGCTTGTCGAGGCGGCACGCGGATCGCTCGGTCATTGGGTGCGCATCGAGGGCGGGAGGATCGCGAATTACCAGATCATCGCGCCCACGACCTGGAACTTCTCACCTCGGGACGAGAACAGCCAGCCGGGGCCTTTGGAGGCGGCGCTCGCGGGCGCCCCGGTCGAGGACGGCGCGACCGAGCCGATCATGGTGCAGCACATCGTCCGCAGTTTCGACCCCTGCATGGTGTGCACGGTGCATTAGATGAATGGCCGCCGCATTCGCGTTCGGGGACAGGTGCAGGGTGTCGGGTTCCGGCCCTTCGTCTGGCAAGTCGCGAACAGGTTCGGTCTTGTGGGCGAGGTTATGAACGACGCAGAAGGCGTGCTGATCTTCGCAGCCGGCGACGGTCTGGATGGGTTTGAGGCGGCGTTGAAGGCCGAAGCGCCGCCGCTCGCGCGGGTAGATGCAATTGAGAGCGCGCTTTGGGACGTGGAGTCCGGTGGAGCATTCGTCATCAGCCAGAGCGGCGGACCGGGAGCGGAGACCCGGGTAACACCGGACGCGGCGACCTGTCCGGACTGCGTCAGCGAGATTTTTCAGACAGGCGCGCGGCGGGAGGGCTACGCCTTCACCAACTGCACGCATTGCGGTCCGCGCTTCACGATCCTCAAGGGTCTGCCCTACGACCGGGCGCAGACGTCCATGGCGCCCTTCGAGATGTGCGGCGATTGCGCCGCCGAATATGCGGATCCCGCCGACCGCCGGTTCCACGCTCAGCCTGTCGCCTGTCCCGCCTGCGGCCCGCGCCTTTGGTTCGAGGTGAAGGGGGAGGAGGTAGAGGGCGATCCCATCGCGCTGGCCGCCCGTGCGATCGGAGAGGGGCGAATTCTGGCGGTCAAGGGCCTGGGCGGATTTCACCTGTGCTGCTACGCGCTTGATGCGGCGGCGGTCCGGCTCTTGCGGGATCGGAAGCGCCGTCCAGCGAAGCCGCTCGCGATTATGGCCTCGCGCGAGAGGATCGCGGAATTCGCCGAGCTGACCGACGACGCCATGGCTATGCTCTCTGACCCGGCGGCGCCTATAGTTCTTCTGAAAAAGCAAGGTGCTGAGATACCGGAGGAGATCGCGCCGGGCGTTTCCGAGCTGGGCGTCCTTCTTCCCTACACCCCCCTGCATCACCTTCTGCTTGCGGCCTGCGACGGCGGTCCGCTTGTTATGACGTCCGGAAATCTCTCCGGCGAGCCGCAGGTCGTGGGCAACAAGGAGGCGCGACAGAAGCTTTCGGGCTTCGCCGACGCTTTTCTGATGCATGATCGTGAGATCGCGCGGCGGCTGGACGATGGGGTGGAAAGGGCCGGCACGCAGGGTCGAATGGTGCTGCGGCGGGCGCGAGGGCGCGTGCCGGGCACATTGCCCATCCCGGAAGGCCTGCCCGACCGTCAGGTCGTCGCCTATGGCGGTCAGCTCAAGTCCGCCATTTGCCTCGTCAAGAACGGGCAGGCGCTGCTCTCCCACCACATGGGCGATCTGGACGACGCGCTCTCTGTCGAGGAGTTCGTCAAAGCGGATGCGGATTACGCCGCGCTCTTCGATCACGCGCCCGCGGCGGTGGCGGTCGATTTTCATCCCGATTTTCGGGCCTCTGCGCATGGCCGGGCGAAAGCTGAGGCGATGGGGCTACAGATTGTCGAGGTTCAACACCACCACGCGCATATGGCGGCGGCGCTGGGTGAGGCCGGCTGGAGCGGCGGTCAGACGGTTGGGATCATCTTGGACGGACTAGGCTTGGGGAGCGACGGGACGGTTTGGGGCGGCGAGGTACTAGTCGGCGGCTACGGCGGCTTCACCAGAACGGGCTTCCTGAAGCCCGCGCCGCTTCCGGGTGGCGATCTCGCACAGATGGAGCCATGGCGGAACGCCGTGATGCGGCTGGATGCCGCCGGGTTTCAGAATGACGCAGACCGTTTGTTTGGGAACCTGCCCCGTGACGCCATTCGCGCCGCTGCTGCAGCTGGCGTCAACGCCCCGCAATCAAGTTCGATGGGCCGCCTGTTCGATGCCGTCGCCGCCTGCCTGGGGATCACCCCGGACCGGCAGTCGTTCGAGGGGGAGGCCGCAATGCGCCTCGAGGCGCTGGCGCTGGGGGCGTCGCCGAGTTCAGGGGCTTACCCATACGTGACTGATGGCGAAGAGATCGACCCCGCGCCCATGTTCGAAGCTCTCCTGCGCGATCTGAAGTCGGGCGCGGCGATGGAGGACATCGCCGCCCGCTTCCATCGCTTCGCCGCGCGGGCGTTCGCAGACGCGGCGCGGGTGCAGGCGGAGGCGTTCGGCACTGACACGATCGCGATTTCGGGCGGGTGTTTTCAAAACGCGCTGCTCCTCGATCTGGTGTGCGACAAGCTGAAAGACCTCGCGATTTATCTGCCGCGAGAGGCGCCCGCGAATGACGGTGGGCTCGCCTATGGGCAGGCGCTGGTCGCCTTGGCGCGCATGGAAAGCGCCTGACCGGCTCTGCTGCAGGATGGTAAGCGCCTCACCGTGACAGAACGCGCGCCTTCCCTCTAAGGCACTGTGAAAAAATGAAAAACTGACCCGAAAGGATCTTTCCGCATTTCCTTTCGAATGCCTTCGCATACCGCGATCCTGCGATCGAGCCCCCCGGGATCCGATCCGGATCGGGCGAATCGGGACTGTGAAGGAGGACACGCCTTGAGCCAGATCGAGACCTTCTACGATGTGATGCGGAAGCAGGGGATCACCCGCCGAAGCTTCATGAAGTATTGCTCGCTGACCGCGTCAGCATTGGGATTGGGCCCCGCCTTCGTTCCCAAGATCGCCCATGCGATGGAGACCAAGCAAAGAACGCCCGTCATTTGGGTGAACGGGCTCGAGTGCACCTGCTGCTCCGAGAGCTTCATCCGGGGGGCGCACCCGCTCGCAAAGGACGTGGTCCTCTCGATGATTTCGCTCGATTACTCTCACGTGCTCATGGCAGCGGCCGGGCACGCGGCTGAGGCTGCATTTGAAGAAGCGATCGCCGAGCATAAAGGAAACTATATCCTGGCCGTTGAAGGCAATCCGCCGCTGAACGAGGACGGGATGTTCTGCATCAACGCGGGCAAGCCCTTCGTCGAGCAGCTCCGGCATGCGGCAGAGGGGGCCAAAGCAGTCATCGCCTGGGGCGCCTGCGCCTCCTATGGCTGCGTTCAGGCCGCCAAGCCAAACCCGACTCAGGCCACCCCGATCCACAAGGTCATCACCGACAAACCGATCATCCGCATTCCAGGCTGTCCGCCGATCGCCGAAGTCATGACGGGCGTGATCACCTACATGCTCACCTTCGATCGCCTACCGGAGCTCGACAGACAGGGCCGGCCCGCGATGTTCTATGGCCAGCGCATCCACGACAAATGTTACCGGCGCCCGCATTTCGACGCGGGCCAGTTCGTCGAGCAGTGGGACGATGAATACGCGCGCAAGGGCTACTGCCTGTACAAAGTCGGCTGCAAGGGTCCGACCACGTATAACGCCTGCTCGACGGTTCGTTGGAACGAAGGCACGTCCTTCCCGATCCAGTCCGGTCACGGCTGCATCGGTTGTTCAGAAGACGGCTTCTGGGATCAGGGCAGCTTCTACAACCGCGTGACGGACATCACCCAATTCGGGGTCGAGGCGAATGCCGATCAGGTCGGCATGGCCGCGGCGGGCGTCGTCGGTGGCGGCGTCGCCATTCACGCCGCTGTCTCGGCGCTCAAATCCGCGCAAAAGAAAACCCAGACGCAAGTCTCTGAGAACGAGGAGGCCTAAGAGATGGTTGTCCAGACTCCAAACGGCTTCACGCTTGACGATTCCGGCCAGCGGATCGTTGTCGACCCGGTCACCCGCATCGAAGGGCATATGCGCTGCGAGGTGAACGTTGACGAGAACAACATGATCACCAACGCGGTCTCGACCGGCACTATGTGGCGCGGGCTCGAGGTGATCCTCAAGGGTCGCGATCCGCGCGACGCCTGGGCCTTTACGGAGCGCATCTGCGGTGTCTGTACCGGCACCCACGCGCTGACCTCGGTTCGCGCGGTCGAAGACGCGCTGGGCATCGAGATCCCGGAGAACGCGAACTCGATCCGGAACATCATGCAGCTGAACCTGCAGATCCACGATCACATCGTGCATTTCTACCATCTGCACGCGCTCGATTGGGTGAACCCGGTCAACGCGCTCCGCGCCGATCCCAAGGCGACCTCGGAATTGCAGCAGGCGGTCAGCCCGTCGCATCCGCTGTCGTCGCCAGGATATTTCCGGGACGTTCAGAACCGGTTGAAGGCTTTCGTGGAATCTGGACAGCTTGGCATCTTCAAAAACGGCTATTGGGACAATCCGGCGTATCTTCTGCCGCCCGAAGCCGATTTGATGGCGACGACCCACTACCTCGAGGCGCTGGACCTGCAAAAGGACATCGCCAAGATCCACACGATCTTCGGCGGCAAGAACCCGCATCCGAACTGGCTTGTGGGTGGCGTGCCGTGCCCGATTAACGTGCATTCGACAGGCGCGGTCGGCGCGATCAACATGGAGCGGCTGAACATGGTCAGCTCCATCATCGACAAGTGCATCGAGTTCAACAAGAACGTCTACATTCCGGACGTGATCGCCATCGGCGGGTTCTACAAGAACTGGCTCTACGGTGGCGGCCTGTCCTCGCAGGCCTGTCTGGCTTACGGCGACATTCCCGAGCACGCCAACAACTTCGAGGCCGATCAGCTTTATCTGCCGCGCGGCGCGATCACCAATGGCGATCTATCGACCGTGCACGAGGTCGACGTGCGCGACCCGGAGCAGATTCAGGAGTTCGTCGATCACTCCTGGTACGAATACGGCGAGCCGGGCCGGGGCCTCCACCCCTGGGACGGCGTCACCGAGCCTCGTTTCGAGCTTGGCCCGAACTTCGAGGGCACCAAGACGAACATCCAGAAGATCGACGAGGCCGCCAAGTACTCCTGGATCAAGGCCCCGCGCTGGCGCGGCAACGCGATGGAGGTCGGGCCGCTCGCCCGCTACGTCGTCGGATACGCCAGCGGTCATGAAGAGATCACCGACCAGGTCACCGGTCTCTTGCGGACTATGGACCTGCCTGTCGACGCGCTCTTCTCAACACTCGGCCGCACCGCCGCCCGCGCGCTCGAGGGCGAGTATTGCGGACGGCTGCAGAAGTACTTCTTCGACAAGCTCGTCGCGAACATCAACGCGGGCGACGAATCCACGGCGAATGTCGCGAAGTGGGAGCCTTCAACCTGGCCGAAGTCTGCCAAGGGCGTCGGCATGACCGAGGCGCCGCGCGGCGCGCTGGGCCATTGGGTGCATATCGCCGACGAGCGGATCGAGAACTATCAATGCGTGGTGCCCACGACCTGGAACGGCTCGCCCCGCGACAGCCAGGGCAACATCGGCGCCTTCGAGGCGGCGCTGATGAACACCAAGATGGAACGGCCCGAGGAGCCGGTCGAGATCCTGCGCACCTTGCACAGCTTCGACCCCTGCCTGGCCTGCTCGACCCATGTCATGTCGCCGGACGGCGAAGAACTGACATCCGTCAAAGTCCGCTGAGGAAGGAGAGATCGATGAAAATGCTTGCAGCAGCAATCGCCCTCGGTCCTGGCGCGGCCTTCGCCCACGGCGGACATGTCGAACTGGCGGGCGCGGCGCATGAGACGTTCCACGCCGGACCCTGGATCGGCGCAGCGCTTATCGCCGCCGCGCTGATCCTGGCCTGGATGCGGGAGAGGGGATCATGAGCGCCCCCACAACCGACGCGCCCATCCTTCGCGAGTCGGACGCGAACGCGGCGGACATGGCCACAGCCACCCGGCAGACCAGCGTCTATGTCTATGAGGTGCCGGTGCGGCTCTGGCACTGGATCAACGCCTTCGCGATCATGGTGCTTTGCATCACGGGCTACTTCATTGGATCGCCCCCGCCGACGATGGAGATCTCCGAGGCGACCTATCAGTTCGTCTTCGGCTACGTCCGCTTCGCCCATTTCGCGGCGGGCTGGATTCTCGCCATTGGGTTTCTGGGCCGCATGTACTGGGCGATCTTCGGCAACCACCATGCCCGACAGCTGTTCTTCATCCCCCTTTTCAACATGCGGTGGTGGGCCGAGGTCTGGTTCGAGATCAAATGGTATCTGTTCCTCGAGAAGGAGCCGAAGAAATACGTGGGGCACAATCCGCTCGCGCAGCTTGCGATGTTCTTCTTCATCACGCTGGGCGTCAGCTTCATGATCGTCACCGGCCTCGCGCTCTATTCCGAGGGGCTTGGGCACGACAGCACGCTCTACGCGCTGTTTGGCTGGGTCTTCACCGCCGTTGGCGGGAACAGCCACGTGGTCCACACAATTCATCATCTGGGCATGTGGTGGATCATCATCTTCATGATCATCCACATCTATGTGGCCATCCGCGAGGACATCATGAGCCGACAATCCATCGTCTCAACGATGATCTCGGGCACGCGGACGTTTAAGGACGACCGGGTGGATTGAGGGCTTCCGGTATTCTCCCAAACTGACGGGCGCGCTTGCGCCCGTTCTTTTGTGTGGATGGAAAGTTTTCGAATTTCCCATTAAACGGATAGTAGTCTTGCACAGAGTTCCCCTGGACGCATGTCTATTGGATGTGAAAGCTGATAAAAAACAGATGCTTAAACGTTATTCAACGGTAATGGTTGTTTTGCGCCCATGATTGAACAGAATCGGTAACCTCAATCCCAATCCGTGCGATGGAAATGCATGCGAGATGCAAATGGGAGGGGCCGTATGGAAGGCCGCGCGCTTGTTCTTGGTATCGGAAACGTTCTTTGGGCGGACGAGGGTTTCGGCGTTCGCTGCATCGAACATCTGGCTGACACGCGCTCTTTCGGACCGGACGTCCGGCTGCTCGATGGCGGCACGCAGGGCCTCTACCTTCTGCCACTTCTGGAAGACGCCGACCGGCTCGTGGTCTTTGACGCGGTCGATTACGGGCTGGCGCCGGGGACGATGAAGATCGTCGAGGGCGACGAGGTACCGAGGTTTCTGGGCGCCAAGAAGATGAGCCTGCACCAGACCGGGTTTCAGGATGTCATCGCGACGGCGGAGCTCATGGGCCACTGCCCGGGCGAGCTCCTGCTGATCGGCTGCCAGCCGGAGGAGCTGGAGGACTACGGAGGAGGGCTGCGCGACGTCGTCGCCGCGCGCATTCCCAAGGCCATCGACATCGCCGTGGCATGGCTCGCCGAGCGGGGACACGCCTCGGAGCCCGGCGCCACCCGGACAGACGATCTCGCGGACACATCCATCCGGCATTCGGCCTATGAGGCCGGCCGGCCTTCGGAAGAGGACGCCTGCCGCACCGGCGACGCGCGTTTTCTGCCGGCTGCCGAGGGCTGAGGCATGTGCGTCGGCATCCCCATGAAGATCCTCTCGGTCGATGGGCTTCTCGCACAGGCGACCGACGGGACGAGAACCGAGACGATCGATCTGGCGCTGACCGGATCGCTTCAGCCGGGGACCTGGGTGCTGGGGTTTCTCGGATCGGCCCGTGAGGTCATTTCCGAAAACGAGGCGGCGAAGATACGGGACGCGCTTGACGGTCTCGCGAGCGTCATGGCCGGGCGGGGCGCCGGCGACGCCTTCGCCGATCTGGAAGCGCGGAGCCCGCAGCTTCCGCCACATCTTCAAGCCGCCCTCGAGGCGGGTGAGAGCAAGGGTTGAGGAGACGCGCATGACCCATCCATTGATCGACAGGCTTCACGCCGAGTTCGGCTGGCCCAGACTGGCCAGCGACGAGGAGGCGCGAATGTTCACCAGCCGTCCGGGCGACCATGTGGTCTTCCTGCCCGGCGACTGGACCCGTAATCTCGAAACGGCGGACGTGGCCGTCATCCTTCCCGAGCTCAGGGCGGCCTTTCAGAAGCGCTTCGACTGCGCGGTCGCCAGCCCGGAAGTGGAGAAAATGCTCAAGGTCGCCGCGGACCTGCACAAGACGCCTTCGCTCCTGTTCTTCCGCGACGGCGCGTTTGTGGGCGGCATTCCCAAGGTCCGTGACTGGGACGACTACATGGGCCGGATCGCTCATTTCCTGAACCAACCGGTCGCAGCGGAATAGGAGGACATGACATGATGCGGGATTTCCGACTTCCGCCGACAGGGTTCGGCCCGGGAACGCAGGGGAGCGAGGAGGACGATGGCCTCGAGTTCATGGCGATGCCAGAGGACATGCGCACCTATGTGCCGCGCGTGCCGGAGATGGAGGGTGCGGGCGACGTCTCTGCCGCGCTCGCGCTGATTGAAGAGATCGCGAAAGCCGCCGATGCGGTCGGCGGCGGGGCTAAAAAATTCACTTTCGACCTCTCCGGTCTTGATGCGGCCAACCGCAGCCTGATCGCCGAAACGATGGGCGAGGGCGAGGTCGCGATGAAGCTATTCGGCCGTCCCGCGCTTCGCGTTCAGGAGAGCGTCTTTGCGGGCGTCTGGATGATCACCGGCTCAGAGATCGACCGGATCGAGGTCGGCGCGGTGCCTGCGCTCGCCCGGTCGCGGGCATTCGACGCCCTGACCGTGCCCAGCGGCGTCGAGCCGGGCCCGGGCGTGGTCAACGCGCCCGCTATGCTCACCGAGCTCGATGAAAAGAGCGCGTCCTACGAAGGCGAGCTTCACGTCATCAATCTGACGCTTCTGCCGCATACCGAGGCCGATCTCGTCTGGCTCGATGAGCGGTTGGGGCAGGGCTCGACGGATATTCTGTCGCGTGGATACGGCAACTGCCGCGTCCGGGCGACGGCGCTGCCGAATGTCTGGAGGGTGCAGTTCTTCAATTCCATGGACACGCTGATCCTCGACACGTTCGAAGTCACCGAGATCCCGGAAGTCGCCATCGCTGCGGATGAGGACCTGGCCGACAGCGCCAGGCGGCTCCGCTCGGTTCTGGAGGCGATCCAGTGAGCGGGTTTGAAGGTTCCTTCCTCGGCGCGGGCGATAAGATTTCGCCGCAGGCGATCATGGAATGCAAGATCTGCTGGTCGCCCTACGACCCGGCCGAGGGCGATGAGTACCGGCAGGTTGAGCCGGGCACGGCGTTTGCGGACCTGCCCGACGACTGGTCCTGCCCCAACTGCGACGCGCCTAAAGAGCAGTTCATGGTGCTTGAGGACCCGGGCGCCGAAGAAGTGCGCGAGGCGGCGGAAATCGCCTCGAAAGTCGAGAGCCTCGTCGCCGACTTCACCGAGGTCTGGCATGCCAAGATGCGCGATGTGCCACTGGTCAACAAGGCGCTGCGTGTCGAGGCCGTGGGGTTTCAGCGGCGCGACGGCAAGATCATCGGCGTGCTGGTCTCGCCCTGGTTCATGAACCTGATCCTGCTGCCCGACGCCGAGGAGGACTGGTCCGGTCTTACGGCGGGGGACAAAGAGACGGTCGGCTTCCCGTCCGGCGACTACGAGTTCATCCACAATACGCGCGAGATGACCGGCGGCTACAAGGCCTGCTCGCTCTTCTCGCCGATGGGCGATTTTACACGGCAGAAGGACGCGACGGATGTGGCGCGGGCCGTGCTGGTCGCGCTCTACGATGAGGCGCACCGGGCCGATACCGACCGGGCGGCCGAAATTCGCGCGGCGCGCGAGGCCGAGGTTGAGGCCGAGGCCGAAGAGAACGCGCCATCCGCGCTCGAAGACGCGCCGTCGCGGCGCGCAGTGATCAGCGGCGGGCTTGCCAGAGAGGAGAGATCGACCTGATGCTCGATCTGCGCGGCAATTCTACGGTCATGGTGCAGCGAGCGCCGACGCTTCCGATCGACAAGCTTGTTGTCGGCACTTCAACCGACGCCGTCGCAGAGCTCCTGCCGCGTCTCTTCAACCTCTGCCGCGCCGCGCAGAGCGCTGCGGTCGATACCGCGCTGGGACGCCCGATCTCGAACGCGGGGATCAAGAAAGAAATCCTGCGCGATCATCTTCTAAAGTTTCACGCCACGTGGCCGGGGTTTTTCGGGTCCCCTCCCATCCCGCTCCCGGCCAATTGGGCGGACGGCGGGCGCAGCCTTGGGTTCGCCGTTTTCGGCGAGACCGGCCGCGCCCCCAAATCGTGCGAGGCCTTCGATGCGTTCCTTCGGTCGGACGCGCTGGCCGGCCATACGCTTTCCCTGATCGCCGATTGCTTCCAGCCCGGCGAAGCAGTTGCGAACGGCTTGCCGATGGTCGCCCCCGAAACGATCTTCGCGAACGGCCTGGTAGAGAACTCGGTTGGGTCAAGGCACGCTGATCACCCGGTCATGCGGGCGATCGACGAGGATTTCGGCCGGGGCCCCCTTTGGCGCGCCGCCGCGCGGTTGTACGATATCGAAATGGTGATCGACATGCGCCTGCCGGAGATCGTTCAGCCCGAGCCGGGCAGCGCGGTGGTGCCCGCCACGCGCGGCGCCTATGGCGTTCGCGTCAAGGTTTGCGACGACATTGTCACGGATTTCGAGCGTGTGACGCCCACCGATCATCTGCTGGCCGACGGCGGCGCGATGGATCGCACTTCGGCGACGCTGCCCGCAGATAAAGCGGGACTGCACCCGCTTGTTCTGGATATCCTCGACCCATGCAGCCCGGTGAGGCTGAAGGAGGTCGGACATGCATGAGATGTCGCTTTGCGAGGGAATCCGCAGGGTTGTCGATCAGGCGTCGGCGGCGCCGGATATCGCCAAGGTCACCCGCGTGCGGCTTGAGATCGGACGTTTCGCCGGTGTGGAGAAAGAAGCGCTGAGCTTTGCCTGGGACGTGGTGATGCGCGGTTCCAAGGCGGAGGGCGCCGAGCTTATGATGATCGACCTGCCCGGGCAGGCGATGTGTTTCGATTGCGCAAAGACAGTTGAGATTGAAGATCGGCTCGATCCGTGCCCGGAATGCGGCGGAGGCAAGCTCATGCCGCAGGGCGGGGACGAGATGCGGATCAAGGATATGGAGGTTCAGTGATGTGCACGGTTTGCGGATGCGGTGACGGCAAAGTTGAAGGACACAGCCACGACCATGGCCAAAGCCACGCCCACCACCATCATCATCACCACCACGGCCAGGACGTGCATTATGGCACGGGTCCGGCCGGAACGAGCGTTCCCGGCATGAGCCAGGAACGGCTGGTCGAGATCGAGACTGACATCCTCGCCCAGAACAATTCCTACGCCGATGCGAACCGGGCGCGGCTGAGCGAATTGGGCGCCTACGCCGTGAACCTCGTCTCGTCGCCGGGATCGGGCAAGACGACGCTCCTTTGCGAGACGATCCGTGCGATGGAGACGCCAGTCGCCGTGATCGAGGGGGATCAGCAGACCAGCAACGACGCCGACCGCATTCGCGCGACCGGCGCGCCCGCCTGCCAGATCAACACCGGTAAGGGCTGTCACCTCGACGGGCACATGGTGGGCCATGCGATGGACCATCTTCAGATCGAAGCGGGGACGACGCTTTTCATCGAGAACGTCGGAAACCTCGTCTGTCCGGCGGCTTTCGATTTGGGCGAGGACGCCAAAGTCGCGATCCTGAGCGTGACCGAGGGCGAGGATAAGCCGCTGAAGTACCCCGATATGTTCACGGTTTCCCGCCTGGCGCTATTAAACAAGGTCGATCTGGCGCCGCATTGCGATGTCGATCTGGACCTCTACGAGGCCAATCTGCGCCGGGTGAACCCGACCATCGAGATCATCCGCGTTTCGGCCAAGACTGGCGAAGGACTGAACCGCTGGATCGCCTGGCTGAATGCGGAGGCGACGGCGAAACGTATGAAGCAGGCGGCTGAGTGATGGCCGCCAAATCGCTCCCCACAGTTCTGATCGTCGACGACGAACCCCATTCCATCGCGGCTATGCGAATGGCGCTGGAGGATGATTTCTCTGTGCTCGAAGCGGAAAGCGCCGAGGAAGCATGGGAGGTGATGGAGGAGCATTGGGTCCATGTCGTCCTGTCGGACCAGCGCATGCCGGGGAAGACGGGGATCGAGTTCCTCTCCGAGGTGCGCGACCGCTGGCCCGAGACCGTTCGGATCATCGTCACCGGCTACACCGAGTCGAACGACATGATCCAGGCGATCAATGACGCCGGGATTTATCAGTTCATCACCAAGCCCTGGCATCCCGACCAGCTTTTGATGGCTGTCAAGAACGCCGCCCGGCTTTTCCAGCTCGCCCGCGATCATGAGCGCATGTCGCTCGAGATGCGGTATCTCGGCAGTACCGTCAGCGCCAAACTCGAAGACCGCCGCCGCGTTCTGCAAGAGGGGCTGGGTTTCGACAAGGTTTTACGCGGGCCGAACTCCTCTCTGAACGCCACGATCTCACTCGCGCAGCAGTACGCGAGTTTTGACGTGCCGGTGCTGATCTCGGGTGAGCCGGGAACGGGAAAGACTGACATGGCGCGTGCCATGCACTACTGCTCGCTTCGCTCGGACCGTCCCTTCTTCGAGCTCAACTGCGCGGGCCTCACTGACGAACTGGTCGCGGCCGAGCTCTTCGGCGTGAAGCGGGGAGCGGCGCCGGGTCATTCCCAAACCCGCGTAGGGCTTATGCAGAAGGCGGATCGGGGAACAGTTTTTCTCAATGGTGTCGACTCGCTTTCGCGAGCCATGCAGATCGCGCTCCTGCGGGTTCTGACCGAGGGCGCGTTCCAGCCGATCGGCAGCCACGAGACGCTGACAACCGGCGCCCGGATTCTGTGCGGTGCCCATTCTGATTTGCGCGAAGCGGTCGCGGGCGGAACGTTCCGATCCGATCTGTATTTTGCGCTTGCGGTCACCGAGCTGACGGTCCCGCCGCTGAGGGGCCGGCAAGGCGATGTTGCGATCCTCGCCGAACGACTTTTGCATGAGGCCGCCGAGGAGCACGGCAAGCCCGCGCGGGGCTTCTCAAACGCGGCGCTGGAGTTCCTTGAGAACTACGACTGGCCTGGAAACCTGCCGGAACTCAGGAACGAAGTCGTCCGTATGCTGATCGTCGCGCAAGACGTCACGCTGGGGCCGGAGCTGATCTCCCGGCACATCCTTCAAGCCGAGCCCGGCGATCAGGGTGCCGACCGTCAGGCCGCACACTTTGCGACCTTCGAGGGAACGCTGAAAGAGCGCGTCGAGATGATGGAGATGCGCGTGCTGCGCGAGACGCTGACGCGCTGCAAGTGGAACAAGTCAAAAGCGGCAGCCGAGCTTGGGCTGAGCCGTGTCGGCCTCCGCGCCAAGCTCGACCGTTACGGGATCGAGCCGCACGCGGTTGCGAAAGAGGAGGATTGATCCATGTGCCTGGGCATTCCCGGACAGATCGTAGAGATCACGGATACCGAGCGGCAGTTGGCGATGGCGGATGTCTCCGGCGTCAAGCGTGAAGTGTCTCTGGCGCCGGTGTCGGATCGGCCGCTCGCCGACCTCGTGGACGAATGGGTACTGATCCATGTCGGCTTCGCGATGGCCGTCATTGATGCCGACGAAGCCGCCGAGACGCTCGAAGCTCTCAGAGGTTTGGGTGAAGCGCAGGAGACGCTTGAGCAGATCGCCGAAGGCGAGCGCGCGTTCATGGAGGACAGGGCATGAGATACGTCCAAGAGTTCCGCGATCCCGTCGCCGCCAAAGGCGTTCTCGCAGCCATTGCGCGTGTGGCCGACGAAATTGGGGTCACAAAAGAAGACCCTGTCCACATCATGGAGATCTGCGGCGGGCACACCCACGCGATCTTCCGTTACGGGCTCGACAAATTGGTGCATGAGGGGGTGGAGTTCATCCATGGCCCTGGCTGCCCCGTCTGCGTTCTGCCCATGAGCCGCGTGGACGAATGCGTCGAGCTGGCGGAGCGGCCCGAGGTCATTTTCACGACGTTTGGTGACGCGATGCGGGTGCCCGGGACGCGCAAGTCGCTGATGCAAGCCAAGGCAGATGGCGCCGACATCCGCATGGTCTACTCTCCGCTCGACGCGCTGGAGCTCGCGAGGCGGAACCCGGAACGGGAGGTCGTCTTCTTC
This sequence comes from Paracoccaceae bacterium, assembly GCA_030066855.1. GTDB lineage: Bacteria > Pseudomonadota > Alphaproteobacteria > Rhodobacterales > Rhodobacteraceae > Kangsaoukella. The sequence goes on from JASJAU010000005.1 coordinate 42,708, forward strand.
GGTCTCGGATTCGAGACCACCACCCCCTCGACAGCTCTGTCGATCCAGCAGGCGGCGCGCGAGGGCCTTACCAACTTTACGGTTTTCTGCAATCACATCACCGTGCCGCCCCCGATCCGCGCTCTACTGAGCGACCCGCATATGGTGCTCGACGGGTTCGTGGGGCCGGGCCACGTATCGATGGTTATCGGAGTCCACCCCTATGATTTCATTGCCGAAGAATTCGGCAAGCCTTTGGTTGTGTCGGGCTTCGAGCCTCTGGACCTGCTGCAATCCGTTTTGATGGTGATTGAGCAGATCCGCGACGGGCGGGCCGAGATTGAGAACCAATACGCCCGCGTCGTACCGGAGTACGGCAACCCGGTGAGCCTCGCGGCCATTGAGGATGTCTATGAGCCGCGTCCGAGCTTCGAGTGGCGCGGATTGGGCGAGATCGACGAGAGCGGTTTGCGCATTTGCGATCGCTATTCCGCCTTCGATGCCGAGGCGAAGTTCGGGATCGGATACGGCGCGGCAGCCGGAAGGGCCGTCGTCGAAGAGCCCGAAGGCTGCGCCTGCGGTTTGGTCATGACCGGTCGCGCCAAGCCGACGGAATGCCCGCAGTTCGGGCGCGGTTGCACGCCAGAGATGCCCCTAGGCGCGCTAATGGTCAGTTCGGAAGGCGCGTGCGCCGCCTACTGGCAATACGGCGGCGCCCGGGCGGTGGAGGCGGCGGAATGAACATGACCTCCCGCGTCTCCCGCCTCCGCGACGAACGCGTGACGCTGGCTCATGGCGGCGGCGGCAAGGCCATGTGCGATCTGATCGAAGAGGTCTTTACTGACGTCTTCGACCCGCCGGGCATGGAGGATCAGGCCCGACTAACCGACGCCGCGCTGCGCGAGGCCGGGACGCGCCTGGCCTTCACCACCGATAGCTTCGTAGTGACGCCGGTCGAGTTCCCCGGCGGCGATATCGGCAAGATCGCGGTTTGCGGCACGGTGAATGACCTCGTGGTTGGCGGCGCGGTGCCGCTTTGGCTATCGGCCTCGTTCATCATCGAGGAGGGCTGCGAGATTGCGCTCCTGCGCCGCATCGTCGGCTCGATGGCGCGAGAGGCCAAGGCGGCGGGCGTCCGGATCGTGACCGGCGACACCAAGGTGGTCGGGCGCGGATCGGCAGATCAGGTTTTCGTCACCACCTCCGGGATCGGTGTGATCCCTGCAGGGCGCGACATGCGGGCCGAAAGCGTCGAGCCGGGCGACATCGCGATCGTCAATGGCGTTTTGGGTGACCACGGGGCGGCGATCCTGGCGGCGCGGGGAGACCTCGCTTTGTCGACCGAGATCGAGAGCGACTGCCAGTCGCTCGGCCATCTTATGGAGGCCGTGCTGAAGGCCGCGCCAGGCGTCAAAGCGTCGCGCGACGCGACGCGCGGCGGCTTGGCGTCTGCGCTGAACGAGATCGCCGAAGCGGCGGATGTGACCGTTGAGATCGACGAGACCGCGCTGCCGCTCCGCGAGGAAGTGAAGGGGATGTGCGAGATCCTGGGCCTCGATCCCTTGTACTTGGCGAACGAGGGCACGCTGGTGCTTTTCGTCCCGCCCGATCAGACGGAGGCCACGCTGGAGGCGATGAGATCCACCGAAGCGGGGCGCGGCGCGGTCGCGGTGGGCCGGGCGCGTGACAAGGGACCGGTTCCCGTCACGATGCGCACCGCTTTTGGCGGCGAGCGCATTGTCGACATGCTGGTGGGCGAGCAGCTGCCGCGCATCTGCTAGCCTGAGCGCAACGCAAACAATCCTCGGTCGGCGCTTGCACTGTTCGGCTTTTGTTGATGATTCTGAACGGTTTGTTTCCCATACAGAGACAATTGACCCCGGCGACGCCTTTTTGCTGCCGTTTTGGGTCTCGAATTTGATCCTCTGACGAAGTTTACAGTGCGGAGCGCCGTGATGCTGGCCTCATACAAGAAAGCGCTTGAAACGCGGAGCCCATGGCTCGTCGCGGCTGTCGCCTTCTTCGCGGCATTTTTGGCGGTGGGGTATCATCAGGTCCAGATCGACGCAGCGCAGGCTATGGCCATGCGGCACGGCCTGCCCGGCGAGGTCGCGCTGGAGGCGTTCGATAGCGCCGCGAACTCGAATGAGCGCCACGAAGTCCTCGTCGACGCCGTAGTGGATCCGGATACAATTCGAACGATCACAAGCGCGACCGGCGAGAGATTTCTGGCGATCCCGCTTGAGGGCACCGAGCGCCCCGGCGTTCTGGGCTATCTTATTTCTGCGGAACGAGCGCCGCGTTGGCGGCCGCCGGATTTCTCGGAGCTTGGTTTGGAGCGGATCGCCGCCGTCGGTCGCGGTGTCATCGTTCGCGTGCCGGGCACGCTCATCACTGGTCAGGAGAGCCTGTCGGACACGCTGTATGACACGTCGTCAGAGGCGCTTGGACTGGGCGGGGAGACGCAACTGATAGCCGCGAGCCTCATCGTGCGGAGCGAGGCCTTTGAAACACGCGATCTTTCGGCGGTCAGGACGTTGCTCCTGCTGCTCGGCCTGCTCAGCCTTGGCGTGTCCGGGCATGGTTGGATCCGCGGCTGGTTTCGGCCCCTTTTCGAACGGTTGAAGCGGGAACCGGACGGGTCCGCGCCCGCGCCCTCGAAAGACGTCAAGGCATTTCAGCCGCTCGCGACGCAACATGAGCTTGTGATCGAGGAGCGGAAGTCGAGGCGCAAGTCAGACCCCCGCAATGGTGCGCGTGCGGTGGTCCCGTCAGACCCGAAACCGGGCCTCAGAAGTCGACTGTTACGCCTGGGAGCTTGAGCTCTTTCACCAGTTCGCGAAGCTCCTGTCGCGCTGCGACGTTAGACAGGTTGAGGTTCTGAATGCCGATGTCGCGCAAATCCAGAAGCGTCAGCCCGCGCGGGAACAGCTCTCGAAAGATAACCCGCTCCGAGAATCCCGGCGCGACGCGAAAGCCGATCCTTTTGGCGAGCGAGTTGACGGCCTCGGCCATCTTCTTTTTGTTGTGCATCTGCTGGGCGCCAACTCGGTTGCGGACGACGACCCAGTCAATCGGCTCCAGCCCGGCCTGTGCCCGGAGCTGCCGGGCGTTCCAGACCATCTCGCTGTATACGGACGGGCCAAGGATGCGGTTCTTGCCGGGGTCGATCCGGGCGAGCAGGTCGAAATCCACGAAACTGTCGTTCAGTGGCGTGACCAGCGTGTCGGCGAGCGAATGTGCGACCTGGCTCAACCGTGTGTGAGAGCCGGGGCAGTCGATCAGGATGAAATCGACCTCGCGCTCCAGCCCCGTAATCGCGGCAGAGAGCCTTTGATCGTAGACGTTCTCACCCGGTTGCAGGGATTCCGGGTGGATATTCGGCAGCTCCCGGTAGATCGGCGTGGGCAGGTTCAACCCCTCGTTCGCCATGAAATCCCGGCGGTTGTCGATGTACCGGCCAAAGCTCCGCTGTCGAAGGTCTATGTCGAGGACGCCTACAACATGGCCCATCCGTGCCAGCGCTGTAGCGATATGCATCGACACGGTGGATTTCCCCGCGCCGCCCTTTTCGTTCCCGACGACAATTATGTGGGCCACTGCCTGCCTCTGTCTTTTCGGCGCCTGTCCAAACGCCGGTTGGTCGACACTATATGTTGTGTACCTTGCCAAGAAAAGCGTCTGCTTTCCCTGACCAAAGGGAAGCAGCCAAATGAGGCCGGAAAGGCGCGCTCAAAGCGCAGCCAGCCGCGCCTCCTGCCGGGCCATCAGCGTCTCGATCTCTGCGATCGTGCCCCTCGAGAGCGACGGTCCCGGCGCCCGCACCTTGTCGTGGCGGATCGCGCCGCGCTTGGCGAGCGTGTATTTGCGGATCGCGAGGCCGAGCCCAGGCTGCGCCTCGTAGCGGATCATCGGCATATAGGCGTCAAAGACATCCCGCGCGCGGGCCTCGTCGCCGGAGGTCATGAGGTTGACGACTTGCGCCATCATCTCCGGATAGGCGAACCCTGTCATGGCGCCGTCGGCGCCTCGCAGCATCTCTTCAAGCAGATAAAGGCCGCCATTGCCGCAAAGGATCGAAATACGCCGCGCCCCAGCGCCCGAGGCCTTGCGCAGCGCGGCGATCTTCTCAAGTCCTGGCCAGTCCTCGTGTTTGAGCATCACGCAGTTCGGGCAGTCCGCGACGATGCGCAGGATCACGTCCGGGTCGATCTGAACGCCTGTCGCAAGAGGAAAATCCTGAAGTACCCAGGGAGTCTCGCCCAAACGCTCGGCGATGGCGCGGAAGTAGCCCGCGATCTGCGCGTCGGTCTTCAAACCGCCGGGCGGCGCGACCATCACTCCTGCGGCGCCGTTGTCCATCGCGACCTCGGTCAGGGCTTCAATCGCGGCGAAGCCCGGGGCGGAGACGCCAACGACCACAGGCACATTCGCGCGGGCACAGATGCGCTCGATCACAATGCGCGATTCCTCGGCCGTGAGCTTTCCCGCTTCGCCCATCATGCCAAGGATAGTGAGACCCGTGGCGCCCTTCTCCAGGTAGAAGTCCGTCAGGCGGTCCAGACCCTCCACATCCAGCGCGCCGTCCGGCAGGAAGGGCGTCGCGGAAATGGTGAAGACGCCAGCGGCGCTCTCGTCAAGCATTCTCGGTCTCCGGTTGATGGGCGAGCTGAAGCGTAATGCGGCCAAGCGCCATAGCAACGGCGACCTGGCATGGGTCGATCACCGGTCGCCTCACCAGCCGCTCCAGCCTTTTGCGATACCGCGCCATGCCGGCGCAACCCAGGATGAGGACATCGGCGCAGTCCTGTTCAACAAGCGTGCGGGCGACCTCTGCCATCCGCTCCGCCGTCTTTCGCTCATTGGCCAGATCAGTAACCGACAGACCGAGCGGCCGATCCCCGGCGACACGGGAGGAGACGCCCATGGCGGCGAAGGCCTTGAGATGGCGCTCGACGGAGGCCTCTCCGATCGCGATCACGCCGAACTTGTCGCCCAGCGTCAGGGCCTCGGACACGGCCGCTTCACGGATGCCGATGACGGGGACGGCGGTCATCGCCCGCAGCTCCGCCGCGCCGGGATCGCTGAAGCAGGCGACGACGAAACCTGTAGCGTCCTGTAAGCCCGAAGCTAGCCGAAGCGTGGGCGCGACGACCTCTCTGATATGCGCGTCGGTCTCCACCCCCGGGGGGCCCTCGGCGAGCGTCAGGCAGGACACCGGATGTCCCCAGGCGCGCATGGGATCGACCGCCTTGCCGATGCCCTCTGTCACCTCTTCGGTCGAGTTCGGATTGATGACGTAGAGCGTCATGCGCCCGCTCGCGTGGGGCTGTGAACCTCGATCTGGTAACCCTCTGGATCGTAGAAGACAAAAGCGCGGATGCCGATCTCATCGTTCTGGAACATCTCGCTCAGACCGTCGATCGCCTGTTCCTTCGCCCAGGCATACCAGCCATCGGCATCCTCGACGCGAAGGCAGATCTGCACGCATTTGTTCTCTTGCCAGTTGTTCATGCCTTTCCGCTCGTCGACCAGGCCGACATGCGCGCCTTCGGTGATCCGGAAGATCTTCGCCCAGCCCTGATCAATCACAAGCGGGAGGCCCAGCGTTTCAGCATAGAACCTCTCTGCCGTTACGAGATCCCGGTAGTAGAGAAAGGTGATCGCCAGGGTCGGCGCGGATGGCGGTGTCATGATGTAGCCTCCAGATATTCCGACGCTGGCTCCGCGGCGGTTGTGACGCCAAGCGCGTCTCGCCTGATCCAGCGACCGGTCCCGTAACTCCCGGCGAAAGCGCCGTTCTCGACAATCGCCTTCCCACGCAGGAAAACAGTCTCCGGCCACCCTTGGATCGTCCGACCCTCCCAAGGATTGTAACCGACGTTGTCGTGCAGATCGTCCGCGTCGAAGGTGACCGTCCTGTCCGGGTCCCACACGGTGATGTCGGCGTCGAAGCCTGGCGCGATCTGGCCTTTTCTGGGCAGCCCGTGAATTCGGGCGGGCGCTGTGGCGGTCAAGTTGACGAACTCGGTCGGCGAGAGCAGCCTGCGCGAGAAGGCGGCGTCGAAGATCAGCGGCATCCGCACTTCGAGGCCGGGCAGGCCGTTGGCGATCTGGCCGAAATTCGGGGTGTCGCCATGCGCCAGTTTCCCCGTCTCATCAAAGCGATAGGGCGCGTGGTCGGATGAGATGAGGTCGAGCGACCCGTCCGCCAGACCCTCCCACAGAGCCGTCTGATCCGCCGGTCGGCGCTGCGGGGGAGAGCACATCCACTTGGCGCCCTCCAATCCGTCGCGCTGCAAAGCCGAGGCATCCATGAAGAGGTAATGCGGGCACGTCTCGGCCCAAACCGGTACACCCCGAGCTCTGGCATTGCGGACCGCCTCGACGCCCTCGGAGGTGGAGATGTGAAAGAGCATGATCGGCGTCGCGAAGAACTCGGCGAAGCGGATCATCCGCTCGACCGCGTCGATTTCCGCCAGTCTCGGATGCGAGGTGGCGTGATGCTCCGGCCGGACCTTGCCGGAGGCGATCAACCGATCTTTCGTCCACCCGATAAGCCCGTCGTTCTCGGCATGGACGCAAACCAGGGCGCCTTCGGCCTTGGCGACAGAAATCACCTCGCAGATTTCCCGGTCGGTGAGCTGAATGGCGTAAGTGGTGAAAACCTTGATCGAGCGGTGTCCGGCGCGAATAAGGGCGGCGAGGTCGTCAAGCGCCGCAGGCGCCGACAGATCGGACACGATCATATGGAACGCGTGATCGATGGCCGCTCCGCGCTTCGCCGCCGTCGCATAGCTGTCCATCGCGTCGGAGAGCCGCTGACCCGGAAGCTGGGGCATGTGGCTGACGACAGTCGTCGTGCCGCCAATTGCGGCGGAGCGTGTCGCCGTCTCAAACGTGTCGGCGCACATCAGCCCCATGCCTGACATCTGCTCGATGTGGCTGTGGACGTCGACGCCGCCGGGGGTGACGACCTTCCCGCCGCAGTCGATCTCGGTCAACGCCGTCCCGCCGACATCTCCCACGGCGCCGATCCGCCCGCCGCGAATGGCGATGTCCGCGATCTCGTTCGAGTTCGCGCTGATGACGCGCCCGCCGCGCAGGACAAGATCGTAGGTCTCCATATCTGCGTTAGACCAGCGGGGGAGGGGCGCCGCAAGGCCGCGCGAGACGCCACTGCTGAAGTCGGTGACAATCGTTGGAAAGCCCCTTAGGTCACAACAGAAACCCGCAGAGATCTTGGAAAGGAACGCGCATGCCCAAAGGTTACCTCATTTGCCATATCACGGTGACGGATCCGGAACGCTATCCCGAGTATATCCGGCGCGACACGCCTATCCTCGAAGCGCATGGCGCCAAGTTCGTCGTGCGTGGCGGCACATCGGAAACACTGGAGGGCGAGGCGCACAAACGGCATGTCGTGATTGAGTTTCCCAGCTACGAGGCGGCGCTCGCGGCCTACAACGACCCCGCCTATCAGGAAGTCGCCGAAATCCGGCGCGCGTCGGCGGAGAGCACGGTGATCGTGGTCGAAGGCGCCGGCTAGGCCGGGAGTATCCCGCTCCCGGGCGCTCTACCTAAAAATGAAAAAAGGCGTGGTCATTCGCGTAATGAACGTGCATCCTTCCCCAAAGGCAGGACGCTCAGGCGGCGTCTTGACCTATAAGGGAACGCGCGATGCCTGAAGACAATTATGCCGATCTCGGCCAGCTTGACGCTGGCCCGATCGTGGTTGGCGTCGGCGCCTCGGCCGGCGGTCTGGACGCTTTTCAGAACCTTCTGAGCGCGCTCCCCGAAGGCCATGGCCTCGCCCTGATACTCGTCCAGCATCTTGACCCGGATCACGAGAGCCTTCTGTCCGAGCTCTTGTCAAAAAAGACCTCAACGCCGATTAGCTCGGCGGCGGACAACATGCCTGTCGAGCCCGGGAACATCTATCTGATCCCGCCCGGCGAATTCCTGACGATCGAAGATGGAAAGCTCCGCCTGACCGAGATGTCGAAGCCGCGCGGGCTGCGCCGGCCAATCGACAAATTCTTCGAAAGTCTCGCCATGGATGTCGGACCGCGCGGCGTTGCCATCGTCCTTTCCGGCACCGGCTCGGACGGCAGCGTCGGTGTTCGCGCGGTGAAGGAGGCGGGGGGACTGGTCTTCATCCAGGATCCCAAGCAGGCTGAGTACAACGGCATGCCGAACAGCGCGATCGAGACCGGGGCCGACGACATCATCCTGCCCGCGCAAGACATGGTCGACGTGATCAGCGACTTCTTCTCGATCCGCAGCGATCTGGAGCCGTCCGTGCTGTCGGATTCCGAGTTCATCGAGCGGGTGGCCAAACACGTCCGCTACCGGACAGGCCACGATTTCCGCCAGTACAAACAGGCGACCTTTCTCCGCCGGATCGCGGTTCGGATGTCCGTGTTGGGCCTGACAGACCCGAACGCTTACCTCAAAGAGCTGATCTCGAACAAAGGTGAGGCGGCCAAGCTTTTTCGGGACCTGCTGATCAATGTCACGAGTTTCTTCCGCGATCCCAACGCCTTCGAGGCGCTTCAGGCCAATGTGATCCGCGAGATCGTGCAGGACAAGGGCGCGGGTGACGAAGTGCGCGTCTGGGTGCCGGGATGTTCCACGGGGCAGGAGGCCTTCACCATCGCGATGCAGATCGCCGATGAACTGGAGCGCGTGGACAGCAGCGCGAAAGTTGCCGTCTTCGCGACCGACATTGACGAGGACGCGCTTCGGATCGCCCGGAAGGCGGCCTATCCGAACTCGATCATCGATGAGGTGCCGGAGGCCTTTCTCACACGGTATTTCACGCCAACATCAGACGGATACGAGGCAACGCCGGCGCTCCGCGAGATGGTGCGGTTTTCGAACCAGAGCATCATCAAGGACCCGCCGTTCTCTCGGATCGATCTGGTGTCTTGTCGGAACGTGACGATCTACTTCGAGAACGATCTTCAGGACTTCGTCCTGACCGTGTTTCACTACGCGCTTTCAGACGGCGGCTGCCTGTTCCTCGGGCCGAGCGAGACGCCGCGCATCCTCGACGATCTCTTCACCCCGATCGACGGGCGCATGCGGATTTTCCAGCGCCGGCCAGGGCCCGCTCGTCGCCTGAACTTCCCGAACCACTCCTCCGGGACCACTATTCTTGCCGATCGCGCCGCCGATGTGGAGATCGAGGACATGCGCCGCGATCCGTTGGCGCATCCGATCATCGCGAAGTTCTCTCCGCCGTTTCTGATCACCGACTCTGAGGGCAAGCTCAGCTACTCCTCGGGACGGGCGGCCCGGTATCTCCGGATAAAACCCGGGTCCACCCGGATGCAGGCGACCCAGCTTATTGTCCCGGAACTGGAGCCGTCGCTCAGGCGGCTGCTCGTTAAAGGCGCGAAGGCCGAGCAATACCGCGAGATCGAGTTTCGCGGCGCCATTGACGGCAAAGCGGCGCGAGTCGTTCTCGCCATCGAGCCGCTCGATAACGGCTCGCAGCTCATCGTCATCGACGACCGGCTGGACATAGTTGACGAGCGCCCCATCCTCGATCAATCTGGCCAGTCCGACAGTGTTGAGTACACGCGCGAACTTGAGATCGAGCTGGAGCGGGCGCGCGAGACCGTTCGGACGACCATTGAGGAGTTGGAGACATCGAACGAGGAGCTGAAGAGCTCCAACGAAGAGATGATGTCGATGAACGAGGAGCTCCAGTCGGCGAACGAAGAGCTCTCGACCACTAACGACGAGTTGCAGGACAAGATCGCCGAGCTGCGAGACGCCAATCAGGACATGGCGAACCTGATGCGGTCCACGCGCGTCATGACGATCTTTCTCGATGAAGAGCTGCGGCTCAGGTTCTTCACGCCGGAGTCGCGCAAGGCGTTCCGCTTTGTCGATACCGACAAGGGCCGGCCCATCGACCATATCGGCAGCGATATCGATATGGACCTGCTGGTCAGCCGGTGTCGCGAGGTGCTTGAGAAAGGCGAGCGCGTCGAGGATGAGGTCGCCTCTCAAGACGGGCGGCACGAATACCTTCTGGATGTCGAGCCCTATTCCGGAGGGCGTGGCGGCAACTCAAGCGGCATCGTTTGCACGCTGACGGATGTCACGCCGCTCCGGCGGGCTATTTCCGTCGCTCAGGCCGAACGCGAGGCGTCCCAGCGCTCACTGGCCGAGATCGAGCAGCTCTATCTCGTCAGCCCGCAGGCCATCGCGCTTTTGTCGCCGGACATGACCTATCTGCGGGTCAACAAGCGCATGGCGGAGATCAACGGACTGGCGATCTCAGAGCACGTGGGCCAGAGGATGCAGGACGTTGTCCCCGACCTTGCCGAGCAGATTGCCGGCGCCTTCCGTGTCGCCCGCGAGAACGGCGTCCCGGTTCTGTCCCGCCAGATCGAGGGCAAGACTCCTGCCAGTGGCGATGAGCGGCGGCTCTTCCTTACCGACTGGTATCCGATCCGCAGCGAGGAGGAGATCGTGGCGGTCGGCGTGAACTTTCACGACATCACGGAACAGACCGAGATGTCGGCGGAGCTGAAGCGTGTGATGCAGGAATTGCAGCACCGCGTGAAGAACATGCTCGCGAACGTGCTCGCGCTCGTGTCGCGGGCGCGGCGCGACGCGAAAATGGATGTCGCGGTGATCGATACGCTCTCGGCACGGATCAGCGCGCTCGCCCATACGCACAAAGTTCTGACGCAGGAGAACTGGCGTGCGGCCGACATCTACTCCCTGATCACGCCCGAGACCGAAGACATCTACGGCAAGGACCGCGTGACGCTGAAGGGCCCGGCGCTGAAGCTGAACGCCCGCGCCGCCCTGGCGATCGGCATGGCGATCCACGAGCTGGCGACGAACGCGGCCAAGTATGGCGCCTTCTCGGTCGACGAGGGCCACGTGACCCTGAGCTGGCTCAGGTTGGACGACGGGACGGAGGACAGAATTGTCTTCAACTGGACCGAGCGCGGCGGTCCGAAGGTCGAGAAGGGGGATCGGGTCGGGTTTGGAAGCCAATTGATCGTCTCGACCATCACCGGCAGCTTGCACGGAACCGTGGACATCGACTGGCGGCCTGAGGGGCTGCACGTCGAGATGTCCGTCCCCTACGATGAACTGAATACGGTCAAGGATGACGTCGTCTACGATTTTCTCTGAACGCTCCGTGCTCTACGTCGAGGACGAAATCATCGTCGCCATCGAAATCTCCGAACAGCTTCGCGAGATCGGGTTTCGGGAGGTGCGGGTCGCGCATACTTTGCGGACGGCGAACGAGTTGGTCGAGAACGCCTTGCCCGATGTCGCGCTGCTCGACGTGAATCTCGGTAACGGGGAGCGGACGACCGACCTTGGGATCGCTTTGCGCGAGAATGGCGTGAAGGTCGTCTTCGCGTCGAGCTACAACAAGACCGAGCTCAGCGAGCGGCTGCAGAGCTTTGCGTTCCTGGAAAAACCCATTGGCCGGCACGACGTCGAGGCGGCCCTGCGGTCGCTTCTGTCTTGACCAAAAAAAATGGCGGGCCCGAGAGCCCGCCAGTTGAGATGATGCCAACAGGGAGGAGTTGGCGATCAGGAACTTGTGACTTACTTCGCGCCGGCCTTCTTGGCGGCAGCGGTCATGTCGTCGGTCGCTTTCTTGACGGCCTTCGTGGCTTCGTCGCCAATGTCTTTGCCAGCGGCCAGCATCAGTTCGACGGTTTCCATCTGAACTTTCTTGGCGACTTCAGCGAAGGCGGCCATCGACTCTGCGCTCATCTCGGCCTGAGCCGAAGCGAAATCGGTCATCGCTTTGGTGTAGTCGGCCGGATCGTCCTTGGCGTTGGTGACGACGCCGAACTTGCCGAGCGTCGACTTGGTCCAGCCAGCGGAAATCTCGGTGGACTTCTCAGCGGCTTCCAGAACGACTTTCGACATCTTGTCGGCAAAGGTCGCCTGGGTTTTGAAAGCATCGGTCATCGCGCCGGTGTCAACCGGGAACGCTCCCATCATGTCTTTCATCAGCTTGGTGTAATCGTTGCTAGCTTTTGCCATCGTCTCTCTCCAAATATCGCGGGGGTCGTCCCGTTTTCTGCGTCTGCATCATAGATAATTGCTGCGCCGCAGAATATCAAGTCTTATTGCTGCAATGCAGCAAAAAAGAAAACCCAGATATTCAGTGCTTTATGCGGAATCCGCAGATTCGATCACATAAACGCCGGGCGCCGCCGCAAGCGCGGGATGGGAGTCGGTCTCGCCCGGGACCCTTGCCGGAACCTGTTTGCCGGACCTCTTCTTCAGCCAGGCGCCCCAGCGCGGCCACCATGACCCCGGTTGCTCGGTCGCTCCCTCCAGCCAATGGTCGGCGTCTCCGCTCCAATCGTCGTTCGTATAGTGGCCGTATTTCTTCTTGGACGGCGGATTGATGATCCCGGCGATGTGGCCGGATTCTGAAAGGTAGAACGTCTTGGACCGGCTGCCCATCTGACGCATGCCCTCGTAGCTCGATTTCCAGGCGGCGATGTGATCGGTCTCACAAGCGATCGCGCAAATCGGCACCTTCACATCCTTGATGCGCACTTTCTCGCCCAGAACAGTGAATCCGTTGCGCGCGAATTCGTTGCCCTGGCATAGGCCGCGCAGGTAATCCACCGCCATGCAGGCGGGCAGGTTGGTGCCGTCGCCATTCCAGTAGAGAAGGTCGAAAGCTGGCGGCGCCTCACCCATCATGTAGCTCTTGATGGCCGGCGTATAGATCAGGTCGTTCGAGCGGAGGAAGCTGAAGGTGCGCGACATGATCGAGCTTTCTAGGATGCCCTCTTCCTTCACTTCCGCTTCGATGGCGTCGACGAAATCATCCGTCAGGAAAACGCCAAACTCCCCCTGATCCTCAAAATCCGTCAGAGTGGTGAAGAAGGTCGCGGATTTCACCGATTTGTCGCCGCGCTTCTCCAAAAGAGCCAGCGTCATAGAAAGGGTCGTGCCCGCGATGCAATACCCGACCGCATTGACCTGAGGTTCGCCCGTGATCGCTTTCACCTCATCGATCGCGGTCAGGTACCCCTTCTCGATGTACGCATCCAACCCGAAGTCCCGATAGGACCTGTCCGGGTTCTTCCAGCTCACGACGAATAGCGTGAAGCCCTGTTCGACAATCCAGCGGATCAAGCTGTTCTGCGGCTTGAGGTCCATGATGTAGAACTTGTTGATCCAGGGCGGGAAGATGACGAGCGGCGTCTTGTGGACGGTCTCGGTTTTCGGCGCGTATTGCACCAGTTCGAACAACTCGTTCCGAAAGACGACGGACCCCTCGGTGGTCGCGATGTTCTCGCCGACCCGAAACGCCTCCTTGTCCGCCAGGGTGACGAGCAAATCGCCCTCGTTCGCCTCGATGTCGCGCACCA
>JASJAU010000041.1 GCA_030066855.1 Paracoccaceae bacterium
GGGTCCACCGGGACCAGCCGATTTCCCGGCACAGGAAAGAACCGTCAGGAGCAACCCGATGAACAAACCGATCATGGCCAAAGCCACCGCCGTCTGGCTCGTGGACAACACCACGATCAGCTTTAAGCAGATCGCCGATTTCTGCGGACTGCACGAGCTTGAGGTTCAGGGCATCGCGGATGGCGACGTCGCCACCGGCGTGAAGGGCTTCGACCCGATCTCGAACAACCAGCTCACGCAGGACGAGATCGACGCGGCCGAGAAAGACCCGCTCCACAAGCTGAAGCTCAAGTTCTATGCCGCCGCCGTAGGCGAGGAGAAACGCCGCGGCCCGCGCTACACGCCGCTGTCCAAGCGGCAGGACCGTCCGGCGGCGATCCTCTGGCTGGTCAAGTTCCACCCGGAACTCACAGACGGCCAGATCTCCAAGCTCGTCGGGACCACCAAGCCGACGATCCAGTCGATCCGCGAGCGGACGCATTGGAACATCTCGAACATCCAGCCTGTTGACCCAGTGGCACTGGGCCTGACCAAGCAGACCGAACTCGACGCCGCCGTTCAGAAGGCGAACGAAAAGAAGGCCCGCGAAGGATCGGTGATGAGCGACGACGAGCGCCGCAAGCTGGTCTCGACCGAGCAATCGCTCGGCGGGGATGCGGAGCCCAAAATCCCGACCTCGATCGCCGGGCTGGAGACTTTCTCTCTCTCGGACACCGAAGATGCCAAGCCCGAGCCGGAGGAGGCGCTTCCCGACGCGGACAGCTTCTTCAACCTGCCCGACAGCAGCGACGGAGACGACGAAGACGAGCGCTGATCAGAGATCCCTCTGCTGCCCGGAACCCCGGCCTCGTGCCGGGGTTTTGTTTTTCAGAACGGCCAGAACACCAAGATCGCTGGAATCGAGACCACCACGATCAGCGCCTCAAGCGGCAGCCCCATGCGCCAGTAGTCTCCGAACTTGTAGCCGCCCGGGCCAAGGATCAGCGTGTTGTTCTTGTGCCCGATCGGCGTGAGATAGGCGGACGAGGCGGCGACCGCGACCGCCATCAGAAACGGGTCGGGCGACACGTTCAGCGTCGCGGCCATCTGCATGCCCACGGGCGCCGCGACGATTGTCGTGGCCGTGTTGTTCAGCACGTCCGAGAGCGTCATTGTCACCACCATCAAAAGCGTGAGGATCGCCCAGGGCGGCATGCCGCTGCCCATCGCGACCAGCAGATCGGCGATCAACTGGGTGCCTCCCACATCCTCGAGCGCCGCGCCGAGCGGGATCATGGAGCCCAGAAGAACAACAACTGGCCATTCGATGTGGGTGTAGATCTCAGTGACCGGAACGATCCGGGTCAGGGCGTAGGCCACCACGACCGCGCCTAAGGCGATCGGCAGATAGAGGAGACCGACGCTCGCCGCCGCGACGGCGCCTGCGAAGAGGCCGATCGCCAGCCAGGTCTTTGAGTTCTCGGTGACGGATAGCCCCCGGTCGGCCAGCTCCAGAACGCCAAGCCACTCGGCGATATCCGTGCCCCGGTCCTTGGGCACGAGTAGCAAGAGGATATCGCCCGCGCGGATCGTCGTCTTGCGAAGCTGCTGAGTGATGTTTCTCCCGCCGCGCGAGATCCCCATGAGGACGGACCCCTGCCGCCAGTAGAGGCCGATGGACTGCGAGGTTTTTCCGACGACACGCGCGTCGCGGGGGACAACCACCTCAATCAGATCCAAACCGTCCCCCGCCGCGCTCAACGCCTTCTCGCGCTCCTTGTCGGAGAAGCCTAGCGACAGCGCGGTCCGGAACTCGTCCAGGGCTTCGGGTGCCGCCTTCAGGACCAGCGCGTCGTTCGATTGAAGGATGGCGTTGGCGGAGGTGCCGTAGCGGCGTTTGCCGTTCCGGATCAGGCCCAGGATCTCAACATCCGCCTTCTCTCCCGCGTCCCGCAGCTCGGCAAGCCGCTTGCCAATGTGCTCCGACCCTTCCGGTACCGTGAGCTCGGCAATGTATTGCGCGATCTCGGCCGATCCGAGTTTGTGGTCCGCCCGGTCAGGGATCATCCGCCAGCCGACTACGGCGACAAAGGCCAGCCCGGCGATCGCCGCCACGCCGCCGACCGGCGCGAAGTCGAACATGGCGAAAGGAGCGCCCAGCGTCTCCTCCCGGATCGAGGCGATGATAATGTTGGGCGGCGTCCCGATCAGGGTGATCATGCCGCCGAGGATCGTCGCGAAGCTCAAGGGCATAAGGCTCAGGCCCGGCGAGCGACCTGCCTTCCGCGCTGTTTGCACATCCACCGGCATGAGCAGGGCCAGCGCCGCAACGTTGTTCATGAAGGCCGACAGCACGGCGCCGATCCCGCCCATGATCGCGATATGAGCGCCGAGCGAGCGCGTTGCGTCCACAAGGGTCCGGGTGATCAGATGTACCGCGCCGGATCGCACCAACCCCGCAGAGACGACCAGCACAAGCGCCACGATCAGCGTGGCTGGATGCCCGAATCCTGAAAACGCTTTGTCGGTGGGTACGACCCCCAGAATGACCCCGAGCATGAGGGCCGCAAAGGCCACCAGGTCATAGCGGAATCGCCCCCATAGAAGCAGGGCGAAGACGGCGCCAAAGAGCGTGAACAGAATGATCTGGTCCGTGGTCATGCCGGGTGCCCGCCGCGTCCTTCCAGATCAAATCGCCTTTCTGGCCCGGAGCGCGGCGGAAATCGTGCCGTCGTCCAGGTAATCGAGTTCTCCGCCGACGGGCACGCCCTGCGCGAGCGAAGTGATCTTGGCGCGCACTTCCAGCTGGTCGGCAATGTAATGGGCCGTCGTCTGCCCGTCGACGGTGGCGTTCAGTGCTAGGATGACCTCGCTGACCTCCTCGCTCTCGACCCGGTCCAAGAGCTTAGGAATGCGCAGCTCTTCCGGTCCGATCGCGTCCAGGGCCGACAGCGTGCCGCCCAGCACATGGTAGCGTCCCTTGAAGACGCCCGCCCGCTCCATCGCCCAAAGATCGGCGACATCCTCGACGACGCAGAGCTCGCCGTTTCGCCGCTTCTCGCTCGCACAGATTTCGCAGATGTCCGAGGTGCCGATATTCCCGCAGTTCAAACACTCCCGCGCTGTCTCGGCGACAACCCGCATGGACTCTGCCAGCGGCACGAGCGCGCGGTTCCGTTTCTTGATGAGGTGCAGAACGGCGCGCCGCGCGGACCTCGGCCCAAGCCCCGGCAGCTTCGCCATTTGCTCGATGAGCGCCTCGATGTCCTTGGTCGAATCCGTCACGCGCCCGGCGCCAACCTTGTCAGAAAGGCAGCTTCATGTCGGCGGGCAGCCCGAGGCCCTCGGTCAGCTTGCTGACCTCCTCCTGGCTCTTGTCCGACGCTTTCATCTGCGCGTCTTTGATCGCGGCGAGGATGAGGTCCTCTACAACCTCCTTCTCGTCGGGATTGAAGATCGAGGGATCGACGTCGAGACCGATCAGCTCGCCTTTCGCGGTCGCGGTCGCCTTCACAAGACCCGCGCCGGACTCTCCTGTCACGGTCATCCGCTGAAGATCTTCTTGCAGCTCCGCCATCTTGGTCTGCATTTCCTGCGCGGCCTTCATCATCTTGCCCATATCGGCGAGACCGCCTAAGCCCTTGAACATTCACGTCTCCTAGTTGTCCTCGAAAGGGTCCCACTCGTCTTCGACCTCTGCCAACGCGTCCTCGGCCGCTGTCTGAGCGATTTCTTCCGGCGTTCGAATAACGCCAATCTCGGCCTCGGGAAAGGCGTCGAAGATGGCGGCGA
The DNA here is from genome assembly GCA_030066855.1 of Paracoccaceae bacterium. GTDB lineage: Bacteria > Pseudomonadota > Alphaproteobacteria > Rhodobacterales > Rhodobacteraceae > Kangsaoukella. Next base: position 3,772 of record JASJAU010000041.1, read on the forward strand.
TCATCGGATCACTGCGGGCGGCGGTCTTGATCCTTGCCGTTTCCTCCTCGCGCCGCTCGTCCAGCGTCGGCTCCCCGCCAGTGTCAACGACCGACACCGCCCAGCGAACCCCGGTCCAGGATTGCAGCCGGCCGGCGAGCTTTTGCGCCAGGTTGGCGGGCGCTTTTGGCGACGGTTCGAATTCGATGAAGCCGGGGCGGTAGGACACAAGCCGGACGCCTGACTTCACCTCGACCGCCAAGAGCCCGTCGCGGTTCGCCTGGATCAGATCGACCACATGCTGAAACGTCGGGAAGCGGGCGAGCGCGGAGTCGGGCGCCTGCGCGATGGCGGTCTGCGCGCCCGAAGCGGTCACACCGCCGGGCGCAGTCATCGCCGCCTGCCTGTCGGCCACCGCCTCAGCCCCGGCGGACCGCGTTGTTGCGGGCGCGCCACCACCACCGCCACCGCCCCCGCCGGATGGTGGCGGGGTCGCATCCTTCAGCTTCGCGACCAGCTCGCCCGGAGTCGGAAGTTCGGCCACATGGGTCATCCGGATCACCGCCATCTCGGCGGCCATCATCGCGTTGGGCGCCTGCGCGACCTCCTCCAGCGCTTTCAGCGCCATCTGCCACATCCGCGTGAGGGCGGGCATGGACAGACGGTCCGCCATCTGCCGTCCGCGGTCGCGCTCGTCCGGCCCGACCGTCGGGTCTTCGGCGGCCTCTGGCGTGATGCGGATTACGCTGATCCAATGGGTGATCTCGGCGATGTCGCGGAGAACGGCGAGCGGGTCCGCGCCGTCCGCATATTGCGCCCCGAGCTCGGTCAGGGCGCCGCCGGCGTCTCCACCCATGATCATCTCGAAGAGATCCAGAACCCGGTTCCGGTCGGCAAGCCCGAGCATTGCGCGAACCTGATCCGCCGTGGTCTCTCCGGCGCCGTGGCTGATCGCCTGATCCAGAAGCGACTGCGCGTCGCGGGCCGACCCCTCGGCCGCCCGCGTGATCAGCGCCAGCGCATCTTCGGTGATCTCGGCCTTCTCCGCCGTCGCGATCTTGCGCAAGAGGTCCAGCATCACCTCAGGCTCGATCCGCCGCAGATCGAACCGCTGGCAGCGCGAAAGGACCGTGACCGGCACTTTGCGGATCTCGGTTGTGGCAAAGATGAATTTCACATGCGCCGGAGGCTCTTCCAGTGTCTTCAGAAGCGCGTTGAACGCGCTCGTCGACAGCATGTGAACTTCGTCGATGATGTAGATCTTGTAGCGCGCCGTGGCCGCGCGATAGGCGACGCTCTCGATGATCTCGCGGATGTCGTTGACGCCCGTGCGGCTCGCCGCGTCCATCTCCAGAACGTCGACATGACGGCCTTCCGAGATCGCCACGCAATGCTCGCACAAGCCGCAAGGCTCCGTCGTCGGACCTCCTTTGCCGTCCGGCCCGATGCAATTCATGCCCTTAGCGATGATCCGCGCTGTCGTGGTCTTCCCCGTCCCGCGAATGCCGGTCATGATGAAGGCCTGGGCGATGCGGTCGGCCTCGAACGCGTTCTTCAGCGTCCGGACCATCGCGTCCTGCCCGACCAGATCGGCGAAGGTCTCGGGCCGGTACTTCCGCGCCAGAACCTGATAGCCGCTGTCGGTGTTTTCGCTCATGCCTGCCCGAAGGATTCGTGATCCCGGGCAGACTAGACCTTGGGGCAGAGGGCGTCCACCGCCCCCAATCGGATCACGCGGCCAGATAGGCCCAAATCTGATCCTTCAGAAACGCGCGTTTCTTTCTGAGATCCACCTCCGCGAGGCTCTCCATCGGCTCGAGATTCGTCTCTGCCCGATGCACCGCGCGGTTGATCTCATGATACTCGTCAAAGAGCCGCGCGAAATGCGCGTCGCTGGCCTTGAGATCATGCATTCTGTCGGAATGCTCCGGGAACTCTTCAGCCAACTCGTGCGGAACGTGAGACATCTACGTCTCCCCTTGATTTCGATTGCCTCAAGTCTGCGCCGCATTGGCGAAGAGCGCCTTGATACGCCTCAAATCGCTTCTGACCGGCGGCTTGCAAGAATCGGGCGAAACGCGGTATCGGTTTTGCGCCGCAGGGGCGGCGCCCAGGTCCGCGGAAAGCTGTCATCGGCACCCCTCGAATTCAAACACGACATCTCGTCGGTGTTTCTCATGCCCGGATTAGCGGACCGGCGGGCGATTTGGATGAGGAGCCCCGAACATGAAATCCATCGACCAATTGCGGCGTGACGCCAAGGCCCTGCGCAAAGCTTATGAGGCGCGGGACCCGCGCGCACTCGGACGGATCAAAAACTACCCGCCCCGGCCCGACGGCGAGCCGCTCCGGCATGCGGACTTTCTCCACGTAATCGCGCTCGAGAATAGCTTCGCAAGCTGGCCGAAACTCGTCTGGGCGGCGGAGACCATCGGCCTCGACCGGGCGGCCAAGCAGCAACGGCTTAAGCTCGCGATCTATCACGGGCAGAACTGGGTGATCGAACGCCTGCTCGAAGAGTCCCCGGATCTCGCCGACGGAGCTTTCGACCTCGAGGTCGCGCTTTTCCGGCGCGAGGCGGTCGCAACCGCGCTTGAGAAAAACCCGTCGCTCGCCACGCGCGACTTCGGCGCGCGTCGGCCGATGATCGTCCTTGCCTTCTCGAAGTACCTTCAGGCACGGCCGGAGTTGAAGGAGGACATGCTGGCCATCGCCAGAATGCTCCTGGCCAACGGCGCGGACGTGAACGACAGCTACGCGCATCTGGTCGGCGACGACCACCGGCTCTCAGCGCTCTATGGCGCGATCGGCCATTCCAACAACATGGAGCTGGGACTCTGGCTCTTGGAGCAAGGCGCCGACCCCAACGACGACGAATCGCTCTATCATTCGACTGAGCTTGGCCACCATGAGGGTCTGAAGATGCTCCTCGCCTATGGCGCGGATCCAAAAGGCACCAACGCGGCGCTTCGCGCGATGGACTTTCACGACGTCGAGGCGGTGCGGATGCTACTTGAAGCCGGAGCCCTGGCCGATGAGTTCAACGGCGCGCATGTGGGCGGCGAGCGCCCCTGGGTCGTGCCTGCCATGCATCAGGCGGCGCGCCGGATGTGCGGGCGCGAGATGATCGAACTTTTGCTGGATCATGGCGCGAGCGCCGAGCGCGAGTTCGAGGGCGTCACACCCTATGCTTATGCCCGTATCTTCGGGAACCGCGAGCTGACCGAGGTTCTCGAGGCGCGGAGCCATGCGACGCCGCTCTCCGACATCGAGGCCTTGCTGGCGAAGATCGCGGACGGGGAGGACATCGCCGGCGCGGTTGTCGACCCCGAAAAGCTTCCCGAAGCGGCCCGGAACATCGTCCGTATGATCCTGCACCTGCCGGGCAAGCTCGATCACGTCAAGCGGCTGGTGGCGGCGGGCGTTGAGTTCGACCGTCCGGACGCCGAGGGTCTGACGCCAGTGCAGATCGCCGGATGGGAGGGCCTGCCGGAGGTCATGGCCTACTTCCTGTCCCTCAAGCCCGACCTGTCGCACATCAACGAGTATGGCGGCACGCTTCTTTCCACCATCGTCCACGGGTCGGAAAACAACCCGCATCGGAAGGAGCGCGACTACACCGGTTGCATTGAACTGGCGCTCAAAGAAGGCGTGGCGCTGCCAAAGCGGGCCATCGAGCTTGCAGGCGATCCCGAGGTTGCCGCTTTCCTCGCTGATTGGGGCGAGGCGCATCCGGGTCAGGTTGTTGAGGGCGGCGTTGGCTGAGTTCTCGATCACCGAACTGCCGCTCCGGCGGGGCATGATCGGCATCTCGCCGATCCCCGGCCGGGGCGGCGCCTACCATGCGGACCTCAGTCGGATCATGGCCTGGGGCGCCGATCTGGTGCTGACCATGACCACCGCGGAGGAGCTAGATCGGGTCGGCGCGGCAACGCTAAGGGCGGATCTGGAGGAGGGCGGCGTTGCATGGCGCCACCTCCCGATCCCCGACTTCGGCGCGCCGCCGCCCGCGACCGCTGATCTCTGGCTGGAAGCTTCGGAAACGGCCCATCGCATCCTTGAAGATGGCGGCAGAGTGCTCGCGCACTGTTATGGCGGCTGCGGACGCTCGGGCATGGCGCTGATGCGTCTGATGGTCGAGGCGGGAGAGGACGCGGATTACGCGTTCGCTCGACTCCGCGACGTGCGGCCCTGCGCGGTCGAGATGGAGGCGCAGCGCGCCTGGGCCGCGATCCCGATGTTCGAAAGGAAGGGCTGGACGCCATGACGGACGGCCGCCGGTTCCTTTGGACCGCGCTCTTCGCGGCCTGGGTGTTGGCCTTCGCCTACGCCTTCATCGCCTACTGGACGACGGCGCCCGAAGGCGACAGTTTCCTGCGCGGCGCGAACCGGATCGTGACGTACCTAGGCTGGCAAGGCGCGGCTGGGATGCTGGCGGTCGCGATCTTCGGTGTCGGTCGGGCGTGGCCCAAAGGCGTGGGCGCCCGACGCCTGTCGGCGGTACCGCTGGTCCTGGCCCTGCTGCACGTAGCGGCAATCATGGGCATTATCGCCTGGGCGCGGTTTGCGTCCTAACCGCCCCGCTCCCTCCGCTTCTGCTCCATCACGCCCCTGACCATCTTGCCGAAGCCCTTGTCTCGGGCCCGCGCCTCGGCGATAGATTCACTGTTCCGCGCCTCCTCGGACCGGAGCTTCCGCCAGCGGTTTAACCGCGCCGGGTCGAGCGACCCCTCGGCCAGTGCCGCTTGAACCCGGCATCCGGGCTCGGTCTCGTGGCGGCAGTCGCTGAACCGGCACTCCGCCGCCAGCGCTTCGATGTCCTCGAATACCGACGCGATACCCTCCGAAGCCTCCGTCAGGCGGAGCGCGCGCATCCCCGGCGTGTCGATCAACCAGCCGCCATGGATGGTAGGCAAGAGCTCGCGGGAGGTTGTGGTGTGCCGTCCTTTCGCATCGTCTTCGCGGATGCCTTGCGTCGCGCCTTCCACGCGGGTCAGCGCATTGCGCAAAGTGGTCTTGCCCACGCCAGAGGAGCCGACCAGCGCCAGCGTCTCGCCGTGGCGGCACCAGGGGGCGAGTCGTTCCACTTCTTGCGGGTCGGTCGCGTCTAGCGAGATGGCGGTCAGCAAGGGGGAGAGTCGCTCGGCCTCCCGCAGATAGCCCCGCGCGTCGTCTGTCAGGTCGGCCTTTGTAAGGATGACTAGCGGCAGGCATCCGGCCTCCGAAGAGATAACCAGATATCGCTCGATCCGCGCCGCGTTGAAATCGGCGTTGCACGAAGTGACGATGCCCAGCGTCGTCACGTTCGCGGCGATCAGCTGATCGCGCGCCTCGGTGCCGGCGGCCCTTCGCTTGAGCAGGGTTTGGCGCGCCAGAATGTCCGTCACGCGGCCATCCCGCGACCGAACCCAATCGCCGACCGCCAGCGCGCCGGTCTCGAAAGGCAACGTCAGACGGGCCGGACCCGTCTCGCCGATAGCGTCAACCGAGTCGCGGTGAACCGCCGCGACGCGCATGGGAGCGCCGTCAGGTGACGTCTGACGGGCGAAGTGATCCGACCATCCCAGATCGGAAAGTGTGAATGAAGTCATTGTCTTGAAGCCTGTGAAAACGCAATAAGCCGCGCGCCGCTCAGGCGCTCGGTTCAGAGATCACGGGCATCTCGCCGTTTTAGCCGGCAAGCGCCCGGAGGGATGTCACAAGGACCACAAAACCTCCAAGGCTCAAGGGTGAGAGGCTGGACAACGACCCAAGCGGGGCTCGTTACGGCTGCTTCCTTCCGGACCTGACCGGGTTGGCGAGGCGCCTGCCCGCGCCAACCTCTCAGGAGTTCAGATACGCATTCGCACGTGGATTCGCAAGATAAAGGGGCGCCTACGCGCGCCGGCGCCCCAGTGTCGTCAGAGGTTCAGACGATACAGCGCGAAGCCTTCCGCCCCCTCGCCAGCCGGTGCGATGTCGACGCCTTTCAGGTCGTCAATGTAATCCGCCGCCTTCGGTCCGGTCTCGAACAGAACAGATGACCCCTCCATCGGCGCGAACCGCCAGTTCGCATCCGCCGAGGGCTGGATCGTGCCCTGCTCGACGATATAACGGACGATCACGTCGCGGTTGGTGTCCGGCGCCTCGAAGATGATCGTGGAGCCATCGGCGCCCGGGAAGGAACCTCCGCCCGACGCGCGGTAATTGTTCGTGGCGATCACGAACTCCATGCCGTCGGTGACCGGCGCCCCATTAAACGTCAGGTTCTTGATCCGGTTGGCGTCCGGATTCATCATCTCGCCCTTCGGCCCGAACTTGGACGGCTGCGACAGATCGATTTCGTAGGTTACGCCGTCGATCACGTCGAAGTTGTAGGACGGGAACTCCGGGTTCAGCAGGAGCTGGTCCGAGGACCCCGCCTCAACTTGATTGAACATGCCCGCCGAGCGCTCCAGCCAGTCGCGCACCTCGGCGCCCGTGACCTTCACGGCGCGAACCGTGTTCGGATAGAGGTAGAGATCGGCGACGTTCTTGATCGCCACGTCGCCTGCTGGGACGTCGGTGTAGTACTCCGGCCCGCCCCGGCCCCCGGCCTTGAACGGCGCGGCGGCGGAGAGGATCGGCAGACCCGCATACTCGGTCCCCGCCAGCATCTCGCCCACATACCATTTCTGCGCGATTGACACGATCTGCACCGACGGGTCGTCTGCCACGAGCGCGAAGTAGGAATGCAAGGGAGCCGCGGTCTTGCCAACTGCGCGGCGGACGTAGGCAAGCGTCTCGTCATGCTCCTGCTGGACCGAATCCAGCACGTCCTGACGGCTTTCAACCAGCGCGGTGATCGAGCGGTCCTCATTCCGCTTGCTGATGGGACGCGTCGCGCTTTCGTGGCTGACCACGCGCCATTCGCCGCCCTCGGCCTCCAGCATCAGGTCGATCACGCCCAGGTGCGAGCCCCAGAAGCCGCCCATGACGGCGGGCTTGCCATGAATGGTGCCCTTCTCGGCATCGACAACAGCGGTCGTCTCGTACTTCGGCCCCGGGAAGACAAGATGGTGGTGACCGGTTACAACCGCGTCAACGCCATCGACCCCGGCGAGCGGCACGCTGGCGTTTTCAAGCATGTCGCCGCTTTCCGGCCCGATCCCCGAGTGGCTGAGCGCGATGATGATGTCGGCCCCGGCCTCCTTCATCTCCGGCACGAAGGCCTCCGCTGTTTTCACAATGTCGCGGACCTCGACGTTGCCCTCCAAATGCCGCCGGTCCCAGTTCATAATTTGGGGCGGCGTGAAGCCGATCAGGCCGATTTTCAGCGTGTGCTCAGCGCCCGACCCGTCCACGACGGTGCGGTCGAGGATGACGTAGGGCTGATAAAGCGTCGTGTCGTCCCTTGGGCCTGCTCCCTGCTTGGTCGCAACGTTCGCCAGAACCCAAGGGAAGTTCGCCCCGGCGGTCGATTTCTTCAGGAAATCGAGACCGTAATTGAATTCGTGGTTGCCGATGGTCGCGGCGTCGAAACCAACCACGTTCATCGCCTCGACAATCGGATGCATGTCCCCGTCCGACATGCCCCGCTCGTAGGCAATGTAGTCGCCCATCGGGTTGCCTTGGATCAGGTCGCCATTATCGACCAGCAACGAATTCGTGGCTTCGGCGCGGATATCCGCAATGTGCGACGCCGTCCGCGCCAGGCCGACAGTATCGACCGGGCGGTCGCCGTAATAGTCATAGGGGAAGACATGAACATGAAGGTCCGTCGTCTCCATCACCCTCAGATGCACCTGACCCGCGGCGGCGCGGGCCGAGAAGGGGTGAAGCGCGATCAGGCTGGCGCCCGCAGTGGTTGCAATGAAAGAACGGCGACTCATTCCAGGTTGAGTGTAGCGACTCATTGGAAGCTCCCTAACTGTTTTGTCGTTATCGTTTCATTGAAGCACGAAATCTCGGTAACGCGTGTTGATTTGTGATCATCCCAGGCCGAACCGGCGGCGTCCTATCGGCATCCCCATGCAAACGCTCATGATTTCAGCATTTGCCAAGGCGCCCCCCTCATGGCACATCGCCCGGAAAATCGGATGGGCGGATGAAGAACAGCGAATCGGTGACCTTCGGAGGCTCCGGCCTGGACCGGGCAGCGCAACTGCGCGACGATCCCGAAGCGATCGCCCGGATGCTTGAACATCCAGAGACGCGTGTGCTCCCGGTCTGGCGCGGAAAGCCCTGCCTGAAGACGGAAACTCGGGCTCCCATGTGGCTCGCGCCAGGGAATCTGGTGTTCGAGGCTGCTGACGAGGCCCCGATTTTCCTGGGTCTGGACAACAGAACGGCCCGTTTTGCTCGCGACATCTCGAACTGGGACCCGGAGACCGTGCCGGACACGATCGGCGCGTTCCTCGACCCGTCAGAACAAACCCACCCGGCGCTCGGAACTGACGCCGTCTTTGCCGAACTCCGCGCGAACATGAGCGCGCTCGACCCTCGATCGGCCGAACTCGTCGCCACCGCCAAGGCGATCCTCGGCTGGCACGAGACCCACGGGTTCTGCGCCCGCTGCGGATCGCCCAGCGACATCTCGCAGGCTGGCTGGCAGCGGAAATGCCCAGCCTGCGGCGCGGCGCATTTCCCGCGCACCGATCCCGTTGTGATCATGCTGATCACACGCGGCAATTCTGTGCTCATGGGCCGTAGCCACCCTTGGCCCGAGGGCATGTATTCGCTGCTCGCCGGCTTTGTGGAGCCCGGTGAATCCATCGAGGCTGCCGTTCGGCGGGAAACGTTCGAGGAGGCCGGCGTGCGGGTCGGAGAGGTCCGCTACCTTTCCTCCCAGCCATGGCCGTTCCCATCCTCGCTCATGTTCGGCTGTCAGGGCGTGGCGACGAGCGGCGAGATCAAGATCGATCCGGTCGAGATCGAGGACGCGATCTGGGTAAGCCGCGAGGACATGGTCGATGCCGTCACCGGACATCACCCGACGCTCAAACCGGCCCGCAAGGGCTCGATCGCGCGGTTCCTGATCGAGAATTGGCTTGCCGACACCCTCGACTAGGGGCAGAGGAAGGCGATGAAGCTTACCGTACGTCAAGACATCGCGGCCCCTGCCGAAGCGGTCTATGCCGCCGTCACCGATTTCGAGCTTTTCCTCGGTCGGCTGAACGGGCACGGCGTCCGAATTTCGCCCCTGGACGGCCCCGAGCCGCCGGAGCCCGGCGCGAAATGGCAGGCCGCGCTTGGCTGGCGGGGTTCGCATTACGATATCGACATCGAGCTTGTGTCGGTCGAGCCGGGCACGGGATACGCGCTGGAGGCGCACAGCTCCGGCATCATCGGGCTTGGCGTGGTCGATCTGGTGGCTCTGTCGGAGGTCCGGACGCGCCTGATGGTCTCGCTCGATTTCCGCGCCACGAGTATCTCCGCGCGGTTCCTGCTCTCCACGGCGGTCCTGACGAGGGGCGTCTTCGAACGGCGCCTGCAGGACGCGGTCGCCCGATACGGCAAGGAGATCGAAGAGGGCCGCGCGACCTCGGATGGCGGAGCGGCTTGAGCGGCCCGCACTTCGCGATATAACGCCTGAAACCAGACACGAACTCGCCGGAGCGCCTATGCCCTACGCCTACGACGATCAGAACATCTTCGCTAAGATCCTGCGGGGCGAGATCCCCAACAGCACGGTCGCCGATACCGAGCACACGCTGGCCTTCCGCGACATCGCGCCCAAGGCGCCCGAGCACATCCTGGTGATCCCGAAAGGCCCCTACGTCACTGCAGATCACTTCGCGAACGAGGCGAGCGAGGCGGAGATCGCGGATTTCTGGCGGACGCTCGGCAAGATCGTAATTGAGATCGGCGTGGATGAAGAGGGCAAGGGCCATCGGCTGATCGCAAACGCGGGCGTCGACGGAGTTCAAGAGGTGCCGCATTTCCACATGCACATCCTCGCGGGCCGTCCAATGGGGCCGATGCTCCTTATGAGGGACTGACCTTCAGAACATCGCGTGATCGCCCAATTCCACGGTCGCGTTGCCTTCGATAACGCGGGCGTAGTGTTCGAACAGCCGATCCTCTCCGAATACCGGGGTCGCATCGCGGCTATAGCCACCGGACGCGGGGTCGATCGCGAGCATGGATTCCGTCGCATAGTAATGACCGATCTGCGCGAACTCGGCCTTGTCCGCTATCCTGCCGCTGAAACGCCCTGCCAGGGACAGGCCGCCGATTATCAAACGCATCATCGCCACTGGAACCCGCCGGTACTTTGGCGCCCTGCCGGTCAGCCGAAACAGTTCCTCTCCCATCGCGCGGGGCGTCAGCGCCTCGCCAGGCCCGCCTACCGGCAGGATCGCATTCGCCTTCGCGGGATCGGTCAGGCACGCCGCGATGAAGCGCCCAAGGTCCCGGTCCGAAATCGGCGCGCATCGGGTCAGCGCGCCGTCGCCGAACATAAGGTATGGCTTGCCCGCCTGCACCCGCGCAATTTGACCTGAGAGCGATTTGAAGAACGCGGTCGGACGTACGATGGTCCAGACCAAGCCGGATGCCCTCAGATGCGCCTCGGCCGCCAGTTTTGCGTGCTGAAAGGCGAGGCGGGGGCTCTGGACGCAGATTGCCGACAGCAGCACGACATGCCCGATCCCCGCGACCTTCGCGGCATCGATCGCGGCAACGGTGGCGTCATGGTCGATGGCCCAGGCATCCCTTGGCAGACCCGTACGAGAGGCGAGGCAGATGACCAGTACGTCAAACCTTCCCTGCGCCATCGTTTCGGCGAGCGCCGCCGGATCGGTCGCGTCGCCTTCGCGCAACGCCATTTTGCCCGAAATGCCCCCGGTGTCCGCGCCGCGCCGGATCAACGCCGTCACTTGATGCGCGGCCTCAATCAACCCCAAAGCCGCGCCGCGCCCTGCGGTGCCCGTGGCGCCGAGGAGCAGGACGGAGAGCGCTTGGTCTGACATGCCGCCGAGAGAAACGCAGATGCTCCGGGAAGGAAAGGGCGCAGGCATTCGATTTGCCATTGGTCCCGGAGACGTTTGGATCTAACAGGCGGGAACCTCGCGCGTGGAGCTGAGAGCGAAGATGACCGACGACACGACGCCGATCACCCTTCTGGACGGAGGCATGGGACAAGAGCTGGTGGCGAGAAGCCCGGATGAACCGACGGGCCTTTGGTCGAGCAAGATAATGATGGATCACCCCCATCTCGTGTCCGAGATCCACCGGGAGTACTTCCTTGCCGGCGCCGATGTCGCCACCACCAATACCTATGCCGTCCATCGCGACAGGCTGGCGGCGCATGGGCTTGACCATCTGTTCGAAGACCTGCACCGCCAGGGCTGTCGGCTTGCTGGCGAGGCGCGGGACGCCGCGGGCCGGGGGCTGGTGGCGGGGTCGCTCGGGCCGCTCGGTTGGTCCTACAGTCACGACGGCGCGCCGCCCGCCGACCGGGCCGCCGAGCTCTATAACGAGATCTGCGCGATCCAGCGCGACCATGTTGATGTTTTCCTGATTGAGACCATTGCGTCCGTCGAACAGGCGACAGGGGCGCTGCAGGGGGCGATCGGAAATGGCAAGCCGGTCTGGCTGGCGCTGTCGGTCGATGACGCCGACGGCGCAAATCTGCGCTCCGGCGAGCCGTTGACGGATCTCGCGCCAGTCCTCGCAAAAACCCGCCCAGACGCCATTCTGCTTAACTGCTCGACGCCCGAAGCCATCGAGGACGGAATTGCGGTTCTCTCGGGTTTCCAACTGCCGTTCGGCGCCTATGCCAACGGATTCACCAGGATCGAAACCTACTTCCTCAAAGCGGACAGCGCGGTCGACGGGCTGAAAGCGCGGCAGGATCTGACGCCCGCCGCTTATGCCGACTTCGTCGATGGCTGGCTCGACCATGGGGCGAGCATCGTCGGTGGCTGCTGCGAGGTCGGCCCCGCGCATATCGCCGAGATCTCGAACCGCCTCGGTAGACGTGCGGCCTGAGCGGCGGGGTCGCGCCGCACTTGCCCTCATCCGACCCCTCGCTACTATGCGCCTGAAAGAACCTGAAAGCGCCGCCACATGACGTTAGAGACGAGCTCAGCCCACGACATCCCGCCGCCCGAGACGGAATACGTCACAAAAACCCGCATCTCTTGCGACGGTGGCGAAGGGGCGCTGGGGCATCCGCGCGTCTGGCTTTCCATCGATCCCAAGATCGGCTGGGTCGATTGCGGGTATTGCGACAAGCGCTTCATTCTGAAGACCGACGGCTAGCAGGAACCGCACGGGCAGCCCCGGCGGATCATCTTGACATCCCTCTGGCCCGGATCGAACCTGTCGCATCGATAAAAAAACCTCAGGGAGACACTCACATGGCATTCCGCCACACGCTTATTGCCGCCTCGACTCTGGCGATCATCGCCGGCGCGGCCAACGCGGAAACGCTTCGATGGGCGCGCGCAGGAGACGCGCTGACGCTCGACCCGCACGCTCAGAACGAGGGCCCGACCTCGGCGCTTGCGCACCAGATCATGGAAACGCTCGTCATGCGCGACATGACCGGCGCCATGGTTCCAAATCTTGCGACAAGCTGGGGCCCGTCCGAAACTGACCCGAACATCTGGGTTTTCCAGCTTCGCGAAGGCGTGACCTATCACAACGGCTCGGAGTTCGATTCCGAGGACGTCGTCTTTAGCCTGAATCGCGCGATGACACCGGATTCTGACTACAAGGAACTCCTGGCCTCAGTCGTCGAAGTCCGCGCCCGTGACAAGTACACGGTCGAGATCGTGACTGACGGTCCGAACCCGATCATGCCCAACAACCTCACCAATATGTTCATCATGGACAAGGACTGGGCCGAGGCGAACAACGCAGTGAAGGTACAGGATTACGAGGGCGGAGAGGACACATTCGCGGCCAAGAACGCCATGGGCACAGGTCCCTTCAAGCTGGTCAGCCGCGAGCCGGACGTCCGCACGGTGCTTGAAATCAACGAGGACTATTGGGGCAAGAACGAGTTCGCGATGGAGATCACGCGAATCGAGTACACCCCGATCCAGAACGCCGCGACCCGCGTCGCCGCGCTTCTTTCCGGCGAGGTGGACTTCATCCAGGACGTTCCTGTTCAGGACCTTCAGCGCGTGGCTGATTCGGACGGGCTCGATGTCCGCACCGCTCCGCAGAACCGCGTCATCTTCTTCGGGATGAATATGGGCGACGCTGACCTTGCGAATGACAGCGTGGAGGGAGCGAACCCGCTTTCCGACAGGCGCGTGCGCGAAGCGATGAAGATCGCGATCAATCGCGACGCCATCAAGCAGGTCGTGATGCGCGATCAGTCGCAGCCAGCCGGCGTGATTATGCCGCCGTTCGTGAACGGTTGGACCGCTGATCTGGATGCCGTGCCAGCAACCGATATCGACCGCGCCAAGGCGCTGATGGCGGAAGCAGGCTACGGGGACGGTTTCACGATCCAGCTCGACTGCCCGAACGACCGCTACATCAACGACGAGCCGATCTGTCAGGCTGCGGTCGGGATGCTCGGTCAGATCGGCGTGACGGTGAATCTTGACGCCAAACCCAAGGCGCAGCACTTCCCGCTGATCAACAACCTTGAGACCGACTTCTACATGCTCGGCTGGGGCGTTCCGACCTACGATTCGGAGTACATCTTCAACTTTCTGGTTCACACCAAAGGCGAGAAGTACGGATCGTGGAACGGCACGCGCTATTCGAACCCGACGCTGGACGAGAAGATCGTCTCGCTGGCCTCGGAAACCGACCTCGACAAGCGAAACGGCATGATCGCCGACATCTGGTCGACGGTGCAGGACGAAGTGCTCTACATCCCGATCCATCACCAGGTTTTGAACTGGGGTCTAAAATCCAACGTCGGCACAATCGTCGCGCCGGACGACACGCCGAAGTTCAAGTACTTCACGATGGGCGGCTAATTCGCTACCAAAGGCAAGCCAGCGCCGGCTCCTAAAGGGGCCGGCGTTTTTCATTTGACTTCGGCGGGTGGAGGCGCGCCAGGGGACAATCGCGGGCTCGCGCGCTATACTCGTTCTAGTTGCGCAGGGGGATGAGGATGTGAGCGCCGAGGCTTTCTCATACGATTTCGAGGATCTGGGGCTGCTGTCCGGACCGCCCGACCCGGTGCTGCAGACCATCGCACGCCTCGCCTCGGATCTTCTGGGGGCGCCCTTTGCCAAAATCTCGCTTGAGGACATGGCGCGACAAGATCAAAATCCGTGCAATCCATGGTTTCGAGCAGGCGATCGTGGACAAGCTTGAGCCGACCTTGGACCTTCCTGTTTGCCGGACCATCATTCAAGGCCGCCGCATCGTGGCGCTGGATGATCTGCGCGGTGCCGACAACACCGCCGACAACAGTTTCTTGGAGGCGCTTGGAGCGCAAAGCTACCTCGGCGCCCCTGTTTTCGACCCCGCAGACACAGCCGTCGGTACGCTTTGCGTGCTCGGTACCACCGCCCGCATCTGGTCCGAGCGGCAGAAGGAGCAGATTGTGGACCTCGCCTCGCTAATCACCGAACGCATTACGCTCCGCGCCACGCTAGCAACCGTCAGGCTTCTGTCCGAACGGAACTAAAGCGCTATCTTGCGATCTGGAGCGCCACCTCACGTTTGCGCGAGCGGAATTGCCGCGTCGCGCGACGGGTGCGAGTAAGGCGCCAAAGACAAAGCTGCCAGGGAGGCACCCATGAACCGAATCGCCATCATCGCCCTTGCGGCGGCCAGTATTGGCCTGCCCGCGTCGGCCGAGACATTCCGCTGGGCGGGAGCGACCGATCCTCAGACAATGGATCCGCACGCCGTCGCTTCGGCGCCAGTGCTCGGGTTTCTGAACAACGTCTATGACGGACTGGTACGCATGTCGAAAGACATGAAACTCGAGCCGTCGCTCGCCACTTCGTGGGAGCCGATCGGCGACGGCGAGGGCTGGCGCTTCAATCTGCGCGAGGGCGTGACCTTTCACGACGGCGCGACCTTCAACGCCGATGACGTGATGTTCTCCTATGAGCGCGCGTCCAGCGAAGAGGCGGATGTGCGCAGCTGGTTCTCGCCGGTGATCGACGTTCGCGTGGTCGATGACTACACGGTCGAGATTTACACCAACGCGCCGAACCCGCTGTTCCCGGCGTCGATCGCCAACTGGATGATTATGGACCGGGGATGGACCGAGGCGAATGACGCCGCCCGGCCTGACAAGGAAACTGGCAACTTCGCCACGCTCAACGTGAACGGCACCGGCGCCTTCAAGCTGGCCGACCGCCAGCCCGGACTGAGCACCACGATCGTACCGAATGAAAGCTGGTGGGACGACGCCGAGCACAACATCACCGAAGCGACGTACACGCCGATCCAAAACTCGGCGACGGCCGTCGCCGCGCTTCTCTCCGGCGAGGTCGACTTTGTCGAGCCGGTCCCGATCCAGGACGCGGCGCGCCTCGCATCGAGCGACGGTGTGGAGATCATCCAGGGCATCGAGACCCGAACAATCATGCTGGGCTTCGCGCATGAGGCCGAAACTCTGAAGTACGGGGCGAGCGCTGGTGAGTCCAATCCGTTTAAGGACGTTCGCGTCCGTGAGGCGGTGGCCAAGGCGATCAATGTCGACGCCATCCTTCAGACGATCTGGCGCGGAAACGCCGAGGCTGCGAGTCAGTTGGTGACACCAGCCCTGAGCGGCTATTCCACAGCGAATTCCGAGCGTCCGTCCTACGATCCTGACGCCGCAAGCGCCCTTCTGGCGGAGGCGGGCTACGCCGACGGGTTCGGCTTCGGTCTGAAATGCCCCAACAACCGCTACCCTAACGATGAGGCAGTCTGTCAGGCGATCACCGGCATGCTTGCGCAGGTCGGCATCACGGCTGAGCTCGACGCAATGCCCGTGTCGAACTATTGGCCAGAGCTTCGCGCCGACAACTTCGACATGTACCTCCTCGGCTGGTCGCCGGGCGGCTCCATGGATCACGAGCATCCGCTGCGCTTCCTCGCCTCGACCCCGAACGAGGAGAAGCGTCTGGGCTCATGGAACTTCGGCGCTTACTCCAACGCGCGGATTGACGAGCTCCTGCCGGGGGTGCTGTCGGAGATCGATATCGCCAAGCGCCAGGGCATGCTGGATGAGATCACGTCGATCTATCAGGACGAGCACGCCTATGTGTTCCTTTACACCCAGCCGCTGGTCTGGGGCGCCCGCGACAACATCGCGCTCACCCAACGTCCGGACAACTTCTTCATCCTGCGCTGGGTGACGGTGAACTGACCCCGGTCTGAGTTGAAATCGAAGCGGGCGGGGGTCACCCCGCCCGTTTTCGTTCAGGCGCTTAGTGCCGCTTGGCCGCCGCCGGGTAGACGCCTAGAAGCTTTACTTCGCTGGTGAAGTACTCAAGCTCATCGAGTGCGAGCTTGACCAGGCGATCATCCGGATGTCCCTCAATATCGGCATAGAACTGCGTCGCTGAGAACGAGCCGTCGACCATGTAGCTCTCGAGCTTGGTCATGTTGACGCCGTTCGTCGCGAAGCCGCCCATCGCCTTGAAAAGCGCCGCCGGGATGTTCCGAACGCGGAAGACGAAGGTTGTAATCATCCCGAGATCGCCGCGCCGAGACAGGTCCCAGGTTTTCGACATCACGAGAAATCGCGTGGTGTTGTGATCCGCGTCCTCAATGTGCTTCGCCAGCACGTTCAGCCCATAGACCTCCGCCGCCAGTTCTGACGCGAGCGCGCCGTCGGATTTCTGTCCTGCCTCGGCCACGTCCCGCGCGGCGCGAGCGTTGTCGGGAGACACGCGGCCCTCGATCCCGTGCTCGCGAAGAAACCGGGAGCACTGAGGCAGCAGGACGAGATGCGAATGGGCGGAGGTGATGTCCTCGAGCTTCGCGCCCGGCACGCCCAAGAGATTGATGTGAACCCGCACAAAAGCTTCGTCAACGATGTGCAGCCCGCTTTCCGGCAGGAGGCGATGGATGTCAGCGACCCGGCCATAGGTCGTGTTCTCGACGGGCAGCATCGCCAGCTCGGCGTCGTCGCGTCGAACCGCCTCGATCACCTCTTCAAAGGTGCGGCAAGGCAGAGGCTCGTGGTCCGGCCGCGCCTCCAGGCAAGCCTGATGGGAGTAGGCGCCCGGCTCCCCCTGAAAGGCAATCCGCTTGGTCATGGCTCGCGATGTCCTGATGCCGGCATGGGCGTTTCGTCGCGGCTCATATCTCTTGAAGGTGCCGAGTGGAAGCGGATAGAACGCCACGAAAGACTGAGGGAACGGGACGCGACATGTTGGACACAATGTTTTGGACCAAAGTCGTCGGGGGCCTTTGCGGCACCTGGCTGGTCTTCTTGCTCGGCGCTCTGGTGGCGGAAAGCATCTATCACCAAGGCGGACACGGCTATGACCACCATCAGGCCTACACCATCGACACTGGAGATGACGGAGCCGAAGAAGAGGTCGTCGAGGTTCCCTTCGCCGAAGTATTCGCCGCTGCCGACGCAGGCGCGGGCGAGCGCCTGTTCCGCCAGTGCGCTGCTTGCCACAAGGTCGAGGACGGCGCCAACGGCGCCGGTCCGCATCTCTTTGGCGTAGTAGGCCGCGACGTCCAGTCTGTGGGCGGCTTCAATTACTCCGGCAATTTGCTGGCGGCCGCCGACGTCTGGACGCCCGAGAATCTAAATGCTTTTCTCGCGGGTCCGTCGAATTTCGCCTCCGGCACTAGCATGAACTACCGCGGTATGCCGGACATCGAAGATCGCGCGAATCTGATCGCCTGGCTTGAAAGCGTCGGGAACTGACCGGATTCGCAAAGCGTCTTTAGTGGCCGGGCCGTTGCGCCCGGCCTTTTTTGCTGCGCCCGATCCATTCACCAAATGTTCACCGGCAATCGTCTTGAACATTAGACAAATGGCACTTTAGCTACAGTTAAAGATCAAGAACGCGCCGAGTTAACGGAGGAAGCAGGCATGACCACGACACGCCCAAAAGGCAGAGCCATCGCTCGACGGAAGGTCATGCCCAACCTCGCGTTGAAATGGCTGGGCGCGGGGGCGCTGGGCCTCATCGCTTTGGCGACCTCCGCCGCGGTGGCGCGGGCCGAGGGTCATGAAGCGGTGGCCGTCGCGCACGGCGTGTCGAACTTCGGGGCGCCGAAATACGGCCCGGACATGACGCATCTCGATTACGTGAATCCTGATGCGCCCAAGGGTGGTGAGATCGCGACCTGGGCGCAGGGCAACTTTGACAGCTTTAACAATTACACACGCAAGGGCGTTTCCGGCGCTGGCATGTCGCTGATGTACGAGTCGATCCTGACCACCTCCGCCGACGACGCGTATGGCGTCTACTGCTACCTCTGCGAGACGATGGAGTATCCTGAAAGCCGGGATTGGGTGATCTTCAACCTGCGTCAGGACGTGACCTTCCGCGACGGCGTCGCAATGACGGCGGAGGATGTGAAGTTCACCCATGATCTGTTCATGGAGCAGGGGCTCCCTGAATATGTGAATGTCGTCCAGGGCTTTGTCGACGCGGTGGAGATCCTCGATACCCACAAGATCAAGTTCACCTTCACCGAGCAGGCGCCGAGGCGCGAGGTGATTAGCTTCGCCGGCGGCACGCCCGTTTTCTCCAAGGCCTGGTTCGAGGAGACCGGCGCCCGCATCGACGAATCCACGCTTGAGCCCTTCATGGGCACCGGACCCTACCAGATCGCAAGCTTCGATGTTGGCCGTCAGATCGTTTACGAGCGGAACCCGAACTGGTGGGGCGCGGATCACCCCTTCAGCATTGGCACGTTTAACTTTGATACAATCCGCTACGAGTATTTTGCCGACAGCTCGGCGGCTTTGGAGGCGTTCAAGGCCGGCGAGTACACCTTCCGGTCGGAAAACAGCTCAAAGGATTGGGCCACGGGCTATGACTTCCCGGCGGTCGAGCGCGGTGATGTGGTTGTGGGTGAACTGCCCGACGGAACGATCGGTTCGGCGCAGAGTTTCGTCTTCAATCTCCGCCGAGAGAAATGGCAGGACCCGAGGACGCGCGAGGCCGTGCGCCTTATGTTCAACTTTGAGTTCTCGAACGAATCCCTGTTCTTCGGGCTCTATGAGCGGGTGAACTCCTTCTGGGAGAACTCTCCACTAGAAGCGACGGGCGCCCCGACCGAGGCGGAGATCGCCCTGCTTCAGCCGCTTGTCGACGAGGGGCTTCTGGACGCCGCGCTTCTGGCCGATGACGCGATGATGGCGCCCACGTCCGGCCCCCGGAATTTCGATCGGCGCAATCTGCGCGCCGCGGCCGGGCTTCTGGACGAGGCTGGCTGGATCGTGGGCGATGACGGTATCCGGCGCCGCGACGGCGAGGTACTGGACCTTATCATCCTCAGCTTCAGCCCGGCCTTCGACCGGATCATCAATCCCTACATCGAAAACCTCGTCCGCCTGGGCATCGATGCCAAGCTGGAGAGGGTTGATATCTCGCAATACGTCGACCGCCGCCGGACCAGCGATTACGACCTTGTGAACCACACCTTCTCAATGGGGTTCGAGCCGGGCTTCGGGCTTCGTCAGTGGTACGGCTCGGAAACCGCCGAGGACAGCTCGCGGAATCTCATGGGGTTGCAAAACGAGGCTGTGGACCGGCTTCTGGAGCACGTCATCGAGGCGGAAACGTTGGAAGAGCTGACAACCGCGACCCATGCGCTCGACCGCACGCTTCGCTCGCTCGGGTTCTGGGTGCAACAGTGGTTCAAAGACGTTCACACGGTGGCTTATTACAACATGTACCGCCATCCTGATCCGCTGCCACCATATGCGCTAGGTCAATTCGAGTTCTGGTGGCATGATGCCGATGCGGAGGCGCGTCTGCGCGAGGCCGGCGCGCTCTGAGGAACTGACGCTATGGGCGCCTATATCCTCCGACGGCTGTTGCTGATCATCCCGACGCTCTTCGGGATCATGGTCATCAACTTCACGCTGACCCAGTTCGTGCCGGGCGGCCCGATCGAGCAGATCATCGCCAATATCGAAGGGCAGGGGGACGTATTTGAGGGGATCTCGGGCGGCGGGTCAGAGACCTTCGATAACGAGAGCGACTCAGGCTACGTCGGCGCCCGCGGCCTGCCGCAGGAGTTCATTGAGGAATTGGAGCGCGAGTTCGGTTTTGACAAACCGGCGCACGAGCGTTTCGCCCAGATGATGTGGAACTACATTCGCTTCGACTTCGGCGAGAGCTATTTCCGCTCGATCTCGGTGATCGATCTGGTGATCGAGAAGATGCCAGTCTCGATCACACTCGGCCTGTGGTCGACGCTGATCGCCTACGCCATTTCGATCCCCTTGGGTATTCGAAAGGCGGTGAAGGACGGATCCAGCTTCGACACCTGGACTTCCGGGTTGATCATTGTCGCCTATGCGATCCCCGGCTTCCTCTTCGCGATCCTGCTTTTGGTCCTTCTGGCCGGCGGCTCGTACTTCCAGATCTTCCCGCTCAGGGGCCTGACCTCGGACAATTGGGAGGAGCTGAGCCTGCTCGGCAAGCTTGGCGATTACTTCTGGCACATCACGCTGCCGGTCGTCGCCTCGTCGATCTCGGGCTTCGCCACGCTCACCCTACTTACCAAGAACTCCTTCCTCGACGAGATTAAGAAGCAATACGTGGTCACCGCCAAGGCCAAGGGGCTGGCAGAGCGCCGCGTGCTCTACGGCCATATTTTCCGTAACGCGATGCTGATCGTGATTGCGGGCTTCCCGGCGCTCTTCATTGGCATCTTCTTCGGCTCGTCGCTGATCATCGAGACGATCTTCTCGCTCGACGGGCTGGGTCGGCTCGGCTTCGAAGCCGCCGTCGCGCGCGACTACCCGGTGATCTTCGGCACGCTCTTCGCCTTCGGCCTCGTCGGCCTTCTCGTCGGCATCCTCTCGGATCTCATGTACGTCTTCGTCGACCCCCGGATCGACTTCGAGCGGCGGGAGGTCTGAGCCATGGCCATGCCCGAAGTTCAGACCGAGATGCCCGCCGAGGCCCCGGCCGCGCCCGAAACGGCGCCCCGCAAACGGCCCTGGCTCTCGCCCCTGAACCAGCGCCGCTGGCGGAACTTCACCCGCAACCGCCGCGCCTACTGGTCCCTGATCATCTTCTCAGTCCTTTTCGGTATCTCGCTCCTCGCTGAGTTTATCGCCAACGACAAGCCGATCCTGGTGAGTTACCAAGGCGAGCTCTACGTCCCGATCTTCAATTTCTACCCCGAGACCGAATTTGGCGGCGATCTGCCCATCGAGGCGCAGTATCAGTACGAAGACGTCGAATGCCTGATCCGCACGGGCGGGATCATCGATTGCTACGACGATCCCCAAGGTGTCATGGCTGAGGTCGCCGAGACCGGCCAGTTCAACGGGATTGAAGCCGACGAGGGCTGGCTCCTCTGGCCGCTCATCCCCTATCGCTACGACACCATCGTCGACATCCGCGGAGCTGCTCCCAGCGCGCCCGACGCCAATAACTGGCTCGGCACCGACGACACGAAACGCGACGTGGTCGCTCGGGTGCTCTACGGCTTCCGCCTGTCGATCCTTTTTACCCTGATCGTGACCGTCTGCGCCTCGATCATCGGGATCATCGCGGGGGCCGTGCAGGGCTATTTCGGCGGCTGGCTGGATCTCATTTTCCAGCGCATTCTGGAAATCTGGTCCTCAACACCGTCACTTTACGTGATCATCATCATGTTCGCGATCTTCGGGCGAAGTTTCTGGATGCTGGTCTTCCTATCGGTACTCTTCGGATGGCCGGCGCTGGTGGGCGTCGTCCGAGCGGAGTTCCTCCGCGCCCGGAATTTCGAGTATGTTCGCGCCGCCCGGGCGCTCGGCGTCTCGAACACGACGATCATGTTCCGTCACATGCTTCCGAACGCGATGGTCGCGACGCTGACGCTTCTTCCATTCATCATCACCGGCACCATCGGCGCCCTGGCCTCGCTTGATTTCCTGGGCTACGGCCTACCGTCCTCGGCGCCGTCGCTCGGAGAACTCACGCTGCAGGCCAAACAGAACCTACAGGCGCCGTGGCTGGCCTTCACCGCCTTTTTCACCTTCGCGATCATGCTTTCGCTGCTTGTCTTCATCTTTGAAGGCGTGCGGGACGCTTTTGACCCGAGGAAGACGTTCCAGTGACCGAGACCGTCCTCGACGTTCAGAATCTCGACGTGCGTTTCCGTCAGGACGGTGCGTTGACCCACGCGGTGCGGGGCGTCAGCTTCAATGTGCGGCGGGGGGAGACTGTAGCACTTGTTGGCGAATCCGGCTCGGGCAAGTCGGTCACTGCGCTCTCGACCGTTGATCTTCTGCCAGACAGCGCGGAGATCAGCGGTTCGGTCACTTACCACGGGGCCGAAATGGTCGGTGCTGACGAGGCAGAGCTGCGCCGGGTGCGCGGCAACGACATCAGCTTCATCTTTCAGGAGCCGATGACCTCACTCAATCCGCTTCACACGCTTGAAAAGCAGCTCAAGGAAGCCGTCGAGCTGCATCAGGGCCTGCGCGGCGAGGCGACGAAGACGCGGATCATCGAACTACTGGAGCAGGTTGGCATTCCCGACCCCGAGACCCGCCTGACCAGCTACCCGCACCAGCTCTCCGGCGGCCAACGGCAGCGGGTTATGATCGCGATGGCGCTCGCCAACGGTCCCGAGCTTCTGGTCGCGGACGAGCCGACGACCGCGCTCGACGTGACGATTCAGGCGCAGATCCTCGAACTGCTGGCGGATCTGCAGAAGCGGCTTGGTATGTCGATGCTGTTTATCACCCATGACCTCGGCATCGTTCGCGCCTTTGCGGACCGGGTCTGCGTGATGAAGGACGGCGAGATCGTCGAGCGGGGCGAGACAGCCGAAATTTTCGCCAATCCCCAGCATCCCTATACCAAGATGCTGCTCTCAGCGGAATCCACTGGCCTGCCGGAACCCGTGCCCGCGGGCGCCGAAACGGTGGCGGAGACCGAGGCGCTCCGGATCTGGTTTCCGATCTATCGCGGTCTCCTCAAGCGGACGGTCGGGCACATCAAGGCGGTCAACGCGGCGACGCTGGCGGTCCGGCAGGGCGAGACGGTCGGCATCGTCGGCGAATCCGGCTCTGGCAAGACCACCCTCGCGCTCGCCATTATGCGGCTCATCGCCTCCGAAGGTCCGGTGATTTTCCAGGGCGACAATATCCAGGGCCGATCGTCCCGCGCCCTTCGCTCGCTGCGCGCTGACATGCAGATCGTTTTTCAGGACCCCTACGGCTCGCTCAGCCCGCGTATGACGGTAGAGGAAATCATCTCCGAGGGCCTGACGATCCACAACATCGATCCCGGCCGCGACCGGCGAGAGATGGTGGCGGAGATCATGGTTGAGGTCGGACTCGACCCCGCCACGATGCACCGCTATCCGCATGAGTTTTCGGGCGGGCAGCGCCAGCGGATCGCCATTGCGCGGGCGATGATCCTGCGCCCCAAACTGGTAGTGCTGGACGAGCCCACGAGCGCTCTCGACATGACCGTGCAGGTGCAGATCGTGGAACTGCTGCGCGAGCTGCAGAAGAAACACAAGCTCGCCTATTTCTTCATCAGCCACGATCTGAAGGTCGTACGAGCGCTATCGCACAAGGTCATCGTCATGAAGTCCGGCGATGTGGTCGAATCCGGCGATGCCGCCGCCGTGTTCGACAATCCGGAAAACCCCTACACCCGCCAGCTCATGGCGGCCGCATTTGAGGTGAAGGCCAGCGCCTGATTTTGTCCGGGCTCCGCCCGGCCGATCCGCGCGTCGCTTGGCCGTGAGGTTGACTATTCTCGCCAAGAGAAAGACGTCATGGGCGTGAGGCGGGAATGCCATGTTTCTTAAAGGGTTTTTCGCGCCTTCTGGTCACTGCGCCCGGGCGGGGCTAAAGAGGCCTTTGTGAGTGAGGACCGGCGGGACATGGGCCAGCGGATCGAAGCGAAAGCGGGGTTGGAGCGCATCAAGCTCTACAAGGGCGGCGAGAGCCGGATTCCCGGGCGCGACGACGTTCTGAAACTGTCGTCGAACGAAAACCCTTTCGGTGCGCCGGAGAGCGCCAAGGCGGCGCTGGTCGCGGCGGCGAAAACGCTCCACCGCTATCCGTCGACCGATCACGCGTCGCTCCGGGCCGCCATCGCCGAGGTTCACGGGCTGGATGCCGAGCGGATCATTTGCGGCGTCGGATCCGACGAGATCATCACATTTCTCTGTCAGGCATACACCGGTCCCGGAACTGAGGTTATCCATACAGAACATGGGTTCTCGATGTACCGGATCTCGGCGCTGGCCGCCGGGGCCGAGCCCGTCGAAGTGCCCGAGCGCGAGCGCAAGGTCGATGTCGACGCGATTCTGGGCGGCGTGACCGAGAGGACGCGGCTCGTCTTCGTCGCCAACCCGGCCAATCCGACCGGCACAATGATCGGCGCGAACGAGGTCGGCCGGCTGGCCGCCGAGCTGCCGCCTGACGTGATCCTCGTCCTTGATGGCGCCTATGCCGAGTACGTGGACGGCTATGATGGCGGCGCGGCGCTGGTCGACGCGCGCGAGAACGTGGTGATGACGCGCACCTTCTCAAAGCTCTATGGGCTGGGCGGTCTTCGGATCGGATGGGGCTACGGCCCGGCGCATATCATCGACAACCTGAACCGGGTGCGCGGCCCTTTCAACCTTTCGGACGCGCAACTCGCGGCAGCGGAGGCCGCCATTCGGGATCGCGACTGGGCGGAGCGAGGACGTCTTCAGAACGCGCGGATGCGCGACTGGTTGGCGCAGGCACTGGCAGAGTTGGGCATTCCCTCCGACACCTCTTCTGCCAATTTCGTGCTGGCGCGATTCGTCGACGAGGATGAGGCGGAGGCCTGCGAGGCGGCGCTGCGCGCGGACGGGATACTGGTTCGCAAAGT
This sequence comes from Paracoccaceae bacterium, assembly GCA_030066855.1. Taxonomy (GTDB): domain Bacteria; phylum Pseudomonadota; class Alphaproteobacteria; order Rhodobacterales; family Rhodobacteraceae; genus Kangsaoukella. The sequence goes on from JASJAU010000041.1 coordinate 28,653, forward strand.
GGCGGGCTACAAGCTTCCCAACTGCCTGCGCATTGCCGTGGGCACCGAGGCGGATTGCGGCCGGGTCCGCGACAGCCTCACACGTTGGCGGGACGCCGCGTAATGGCCGCGATCTACGATCGTGTCGCTCTGATCGGGCTGGGCCTGATCGCCTCCTCTATGGCGCATGCCATGCGCGCCGAGGGGCTGGCGGGCGAAATCGTTGGCACCGCCCGGTCGGCGGAGACTCGTGAAACGGTCAGCGAGATGGGATTCTGCGACCGCGTGACTGATACGGCGGCAGAGGCGGTCGAGGGCGCCGATTTGGTGGTTCTGGCCATACCAGTCGGCGCCATGAACCCGGTGGCGCGCGAGATCGGCCCTCATCTGAAACCCGGCGCGACCGTTACCGATGTGGGCTCCGTCAAACGCGCGGTGATCGACGCGGTCGCGCCGCATCTGCCGGAGGGCGTTCACTTTATCCCCGGCCACCCGCTGGCGGGGACGGAGCATTCCGGGCCGAAATCGGGCTTTGCGGAGCTCTTCGAGAACCGCTTCACCATCTTGGTCCCTCAGGAGGACGTTCCGGAGGCTGAGGTCGGCAAGCTGACCCGCTTCTGGCAGGGCATGGGCGCGAATGTCGAGTTGATGGATGTCGAGCACCACGACCTCGTCCTCGCTGTCACCAGCCATACGCCGCACCTGATCGCCTACACGATGGTCGGCGTGGCCGACGACCTGCGCCGCGTCACCGACAGCGAGGTCATCAAGTATTCCGCCGCCGGTTTCCGGGATTTCACACGGATCGCGGCCAGCGACCCGACCATGTGGCGGGACGTGTTCTTGAATAACAAAGAAGCGACGCTCGAAATACTCGGGCGCTTCACGGAGGAGCTTTTCGCCCTGCAAAGGGCCATCAGAACTGGGAACGGCGAGCTGTTGTTTGATTACTTCACCCGGACACGGGCGATCAGGCGCGGCATCGTCGAAGCGGGGCAGGATACGGACGCGCCCAATTTCGGGCGAGGAGGGTCGAAATCATGAGACGAGCAGGTCTTGCCATTGCGCTATGTACGGTTCTCGCCGCCTGCGGCGGGGGAAATTCAGGGGTCATGAGCGGGGACACGGTCGCGGTCAAACGTGCACCGGTCGACGGTCCGGGCGGTTGCGGCGTGCCGAACGCCTGGGTGGTGAGCGAGGTCGCGGGTGTGAAGCTTTCGCGTCCATCGATCATGTCGCCAGATCTAATCCGGTCGCTGGAGACCTGGGTCGCGCGCGAGGCGCTGCCGATCATAGGTCGGAGGGGCGGCGGGCTGGAGGAGCTCACCGTCGCCGCGCATTACGCCTGCCGTACTCGAAACAGCCGGCGTGGCGCCCGCCTGTCGGAGCATGCCAAGGGCAACGCCATCGACATCTCGAGTTTCGTGATGCGCGACGGCAGCCGGATAAGCGTGCTGAACGGCTGGCGGGGGCGCGACAGCCGGACGCTCAGGAGGCTCCATGCCTCGGCCTGCGGGCCCTTCGGCACGGTACTGGGCCCCGAATCCGACCGGCATCATCAGGATCATTTCCACTTCGACGTGGCGCGGCACCGGGGCGGAGCCTACTGCCGGTAGGGTCTCAACGGATGACAAACCGAGGAGCCGGGCCGAGCGGGATCGGGCCGAAGGAAACGAAGCCCTGCTGAAACGAGAGCGGCGCGTCGAGGGTGTCGGGTTGGCCGGAGAGCCCCGCCACCAGCTCTAGCGCGCTCTCTATAGCCGGCCGGAAGCTGTCGGACAGCAACCCGGACGAGACCGCCATGTCGAGGATCCGGCGCCACTCGACGGCGCGGATGTCGATCTCGCCCTCGGCAACGCCGTTCTCGTCAATAGTCAGTTCGCCCGCCGCGCGGAACGTCACGGTTCCCCACTCCGCCCACAGCTCCTTGAGGTCGAGATCGGTAGGTTGGGGCCGCGCCACCTCGATCGCGCGACGGTCCCATGGCGCATCGAAGCCCATGTCCATGTCAAGGCGGAAGAGCTCGATCTCACTCGGCAAGAGACCCGCTGGGTCGAGCGCCGCGCGGACCTCCTCTGAGGGGTCGAAGGACGTGATCTCGGCCCCGATGCGATGCGCGTCCTTGCGGGCCGGCACCGGCTCGGTCGCGAAGCGGACCTCTGCCAGGCTGGCCTCCCACCCGAGCGTCGAAGAGACGCGCAGGTTCTCGGCGATGAAGGTCGAGCGGTCGAGCGGAAGATCGGCGGAGGCGCCAAGAAAGATCGACCCGCGTGTCCGGTCCGACGAGAATGACATAGTCTGAAACGGCGTCGACAGGACATGGGTTTCGGGCAGAACAGCAATCACCTGATTGGGCCGGTAGGCGAGCGCGAGAAGCTGCAGAAACGGCGCCTGCCAGGCCAGTCCGGTTTCCGGATCGGTCAGGCGCACCTCCGTCAAGGTGGTGTCGAACCGGTTCGGGAAGCCCGCCACACTGACGTCGCTCACATCCGCCGCCCAGCCCTCGGCGCGGCGGTCGTCGATCCAGGCGCTCAGCGTCCGCTCCAGCGCCGTGGAGCCGAATGCCCACCAGCCCATCCAGAGAAGCGACGCCACCAGAATGAAGACGATCAGACGTCCCATTTGCCCTTTCCCCTGCCTCGACGCCCTGTATTAAAGCCGCCATGACGGAAGGACCAGAGATCACACTGCGCCCCTTGTGGGTTTTCGGCTACGGCTCGCTAATGTGGAACCCGGGGTTTCCTGTGGAAGAACGGCGGCTGGCGATGCTTTCCGATTATGCGCGGTGCTTCTGCATGTCTTCGATTCATCATCGCGGAACCGAGAAGAAGCCGGGTCTCGTTCTCGCGCTCGATCCGCACGCGGGCGCCTCCTGTCGGGGGCTGGCGTTCCGGGTCCCGGAGGAGGCGGCGGAGCAGACTGTCGCCTACCTGCGCGAGCGGGAGCTGATCTCGTCGGCATATGTCGAGCGCCTGCTCGATGTGCGGTTCGAGGATGGAGCGGAGACCAAGGCGCTCACTTATGTGGTCGACACCAATCACGTCCAGTACGTGGGCAATATGGCGCTAGAGGAGCAGGCGCGGATCATCGCCCGCGCGACAGGCGGACGCGGCCCGAACACCGAGTATCTTTGGAACACCGTCGGCCACCTTGAAGAGCTGGGGATCGAGGACCCGGACCTCGCCTGGCTGGACGCCCGCGTGCGCGAGATCATCGGCCGTTCCGCCTGATTCCTTTGCGGTTGGCAGGGGCTTGGCGATTGCCTACACTCGCCCAAGAATAACAGCGACAGGACCGGGCCCCTGATGGCAAGACCGGATCGCGAGGCCGAGCCGCAATTCACAAGACCCTACCGTCAGATCCTGACGATGCTCATCGTTTTGGGGCTCGTCGGTTTCGGTGCGAACCTGGCGTATCCCGAGGTCGCGCCAGTATTTCTCGCCAACCCGTGGCTGAATGGCTTCATCGGGTTCGTCTTCGTCATCGGCGTTCTGGCCTGTTTCTGGCAGGTGTTTCAGATCATCTCGTCGGTGATCTGGATCGAGGGTTTCGCCTCTGACAGACCTGGCCATCAGTTCACCAATGCGCCGCGCCTATTGGCCTCGCTCGCGGCGCTTCTGCGCAAGCGCGGCGCCCGCGCCCAGCTTGGTACCTCGTCGGCGAGGTCGATCCTCGATTCCGTCGCGACCCGTATCGATGAGGCGCGGGATATCACGCGCTACATTGTCAATCTTTTGATTTTCCTGGGCCTTTTGGGCACTTTCTACGGCCTCGCCACGACCGTTCCCGCCGTTGTCGACACTATTCGCTCGCTCGCTCCGCAGGAAGGCGACACTGGCGTCGAGACCTTCGCCCGCCTCATGGTCGGCCTCGAGACGCAGCTTGGCGGCATGGGCGTGGCCTTCGCCTCGTCGCTCCTCGGTCTTGCCGGCTCGCTGGTCGTCGGCCTCTTAGAGCTCTTCGCCAGCCACGGTCAGAACCGTTTCTACCGCGAGCTGGAAGACTGGCTCTCGACCATCACGCGGGTTGGTTTCGCGGGCGAGGACGGCGCCAACCCAGATCAGGGAGTGATGGCCAGCCTCGCCGATCACATGGCCGCGCGATTGGACCAGATGCAGGCGTACTACGCCGAAACCGAAAGCCGCCGTGACGCCGCCGAGGATCGGATGGGCATGCTTGCCAACGCGGTTTCGCAACTGGCCGAGCGATTGGGAGAGAGCCAGACAACCAGCGACGCCGCCCCGGACGCGTCGAAGACTGTCGAAGCGCAAGAACGGCTGGCCGACGCGATCGAGGCGCTGGCCCGGGACGGCGTCGGTCAGGTGGACGCCGAAAGCCGGATGCGGCTTCGCTCTATGGACGTTCAGATGTTGCGGATTCTCGAAGAGATGTCGGCGGGCCGGCAGGAGGCGATTGGAGAGCTTCGCGCGGACCTCGCCCAACTCACAAAGGCCGTCCGCATGATGGCGCGCGACCGGGCCGGCAGCGGCCCGCTCTGATCCATGGCTACGCTTACGCGCAGATCGGTTCAGCGAATGTCCGGCTCGATCTGGCCGGGGTTCGTGGACGCGATGACGGCGCTTTTGCTCGTCCTGATGTTCGTCCTGTCGATCTTCATGATCGTGCAGGGCGTTCTGACCGAGACGATCACGGGCCAGGAGTCCGAGCTGGACAAGCTTGCAGGGGAGGTGACGTCGCTTTCTGTCGCGCTGGGCCTGTCGCAGCAGGAAAGCGCCCGGCTTGAGGACGATCTGACATCGCTTCGATCGGAAAGCGACCGGCAGGCGGCGTTAATCGCCAACCTCTCGACCCAGGTCGATCAGCAAGCCCGCGCCCTGTCCGAGCGGGACGCGGCGATCGCATCGTTCGAGGAGCGGGTGGCGGCGCTTCTGGCCGAGCGTGACATTGCGCTTGCGGAGGGCGAGCGGCTGACCGCGACGGTCGAGGAATTGGAGGCGGCGCGGCAGACGCTCTTGACCGAACAGGAGGCTATGCAGCTCGCGCTCGCCAACGCGCGAAGCGAGATCGACGCCCAAGCCGAGGAGGCGCGTCTCGCGGCGGCCCGCCGCGAGGCATTGGAGGCGCTCACGGCCCAGCTTCAGGCCGAGGCGGCGACGCGTGAGGCCGATCTCGCGGCGGCGGAAGAGGCGCTTTCGGCGGAGGAGGCGCAGCGGCTGGCCGAGGCTGCGGCGGCGGAGGCGCTCCGCGAGCGGTTGGCCAACGCGGACGCCGAGCTGACCGCGATGTCGCTCGCGCTCGAGGAGCAGAGGCGCGAGGCCGAGGAGACCTTGACGCTATTGGCCGCCGCGAATGCGATCGAGGAGGAGTTGAACGCGCGGCTGGCCGATGCGCTGATTGCGCTGGAGGGCGCGGAAGGCGCCGCAGCCGAGAGCGAGGAGCTTCAAACCCGGCTCGCGCTCGCGACCACCGAGCGGGACACAGCCCGCGCGGAACTCGTGACGCTTCGCGCAGAGCTTTCAGAAGCTCAGGCGCGGCTGGCGGAGCTTGGCGTCTCTGTTGACGAGGGCAACACCCTATTGGCCGAGCTTACGGCGGAGCGCGACGCGCTTAAGGCCGAGGTCGAGAGCCTACGCGCCGCCTCTACCGATGCTGCGAGCCTCCGCGATCAGCTCGCCGCCGCGCTTGCCGCCCGCATTGCGGCCGAACAGGCGGCGGAGGAGGAGTTGAGCGCGCGCGAGCGGCAAGAGGCGCTTCTGGCCGCCGCGAACACCCAGCTTGCCGAGGAAGAGGCGCTGTCGGCTCAAAGTCGGCGGGAGGTGCAGGCGCTGAATTCGCAAGTGGCGGCGCTGCGGTCCGAGCTGGCCACCTTGCAGGGTCTCCTGGATCAGGCGGTTGCAGCGGATGCCGCCGCGCAGGTACGGATCGAGGCGCTTGGATCGGAGCTGAACGTCGCGCTGGCCCGCGCCGCGCAGGAGGCGCAGCGCGCCGAGCAGGAAGCGCTACGAGTTGCGGAGCTGGAAGCGGCGGAGGCCGAGCGGCTCAGGATCGAGGCCGAGCGCCTGGCCGCGGAGGCCGAAGACCTCGCCTCCTACCGCTCGGAATTCTTCGGAACGCTTCGCCGCGTGCTGGGCGACCGAGAGGGCATCCAGATCGTCGGCGACCGTTTCGTCTTTTCGTCCGAAGTGCTGTTCGAGAGCGCCTCCGCCACGCTTTCGCCCGCCGGGCAGTCGCAGATCGCGCAGGTGGCAGGCATTCTCGCCGAGGTGTCGGATCAGATCCCGACCAGCATCGACTGGATCATCCGGGTGGACGGACACACCGACAACATCCCGCTCTCCGGCTCGGGTCAGTTCGCCGATAACTGGGCGCTCAGCCAAGGCCGGGCGCTTTCGGTGGTGCGCTACCTGATCGAAGAGCTGAACTTCCCGTCGAGCCGCCTCGCCGCAACCGGCTTTGGCGAGTTTCAGCCGGTCAACACCGCCGACACATCCGAAGCGCGGGCGCAGAACCGCCGGATCGAGCTCAAGCTGACCGAGCGTTAGGGCGTCACCCGCTCGCCGATTGCGACACGAGGTTCAAAACGATCACGCCAGCCGTGATCAACCCGATCCCGAGGTATCCGCCGAGGTCGATCCGCTCGCCGAAGGCCAGGGCGCCCACCAGCGTGATCGCCGCGATCCCGGCGCCGGCCCAGACCGAATAGGCGATCCCGACCGGCATGGTGCGGACGACGAGCGACATCATGTAGAACGCCGCCGCGAAGCCGAGGAGCGCTAGGGCAGCGAAACCCAATTTGGTAAACCCGTCCGAAAGTTTGAGGGAGGTCGTCGCCCCAACCTCAAGAACGATGCCGAAAGCCAGCAAATACCAATGCATGTCATTCCCCTGAATTGCTTGAATAGAAAAAGGAAACCCTCAGACCACGAGCAACCTGACCATCGCCGCCTGCCCGACCAGCAAGGTCGGTAAAGCCGCCGCGCGGTACGAGGGCAAGGAACGTGTTGAGCCGCCGCGCGATGCCAAGTCCGGAATACCTCCTTCAGACAGCATCTTGCAGAGGTTGCCGGGCGGCGCCATTAATCAGGATCAAGGTCGTCACCGCAAGGCGTGCTTAGTCCGTCGGGAGTGTTTCGCCTGCCGGGCGTCGAGCCGTCGCTGGAGCGCGGCCTGATACCACTTGCGCCAGCCGGTCTGCGGCGTTTGCATGAACCATGACCGCCGGATGTCCCACGCGGCCTCCATGCGGTCGATCAAGGAGCCTTGGGCTCCTTGCATGTGACCGCCCAGGTTCGCCAGCGTCAGTTCGCTGAACCAAAGCCTCTCCCCGTCTGTCAGAAAATCGACACGCACATGGTCAAATTGGCGCCCGATCGCCCGCGCGATCGCAAGCGCCTCATTCGCGATATCCGGGACCGGACGGCCCGCCCGCTTTTCAACGCTGGTTGCGAATTCCTCTGTCAGGACCAGAACCCCATTCGCATTCTCAGTCCAGATATCCGCCTTGTAGTCGGTATCCCTGTCGTAAGAGACGAAGACACGCGGCACTTGCTCGCCGATGGTGTAGAACTTCACCTCGCTTGGGCAATTCGGGATGAGGCGCTCCAGGTAGAGCTTAGGCTCTATGTCGCGATAGAACGGCTCCTGCCAATGTGCGCCATAGGTCTGTTTGATGAACCTGCGCGCGAGCCTAGTGGGAGATCCCCGGTCCGGCAGATGGTCTTTGAGAAAGATGTTCCACCCGCTACCGTGATTGGCCTTGAGAACGTAATCAGCAGACCAGAGCGCGTCGGGGATGTCATCCGGATCCGTTCCGATCCAAGCGATCTCCGGCGTGGAGACGGCAATGCCGCGCTCCCGAAGCCAGTCTGCCACGCGCAGCTTGTCGGCGATGATCGGAAAGCGCGGATCGTCATCAAACAGCTTTCTCCAGTGGAACAGATCGTTGATAGTGCGCGGCAGCGCCGGGTTGGGTGGCCAGGCATAGTGTGGAAGCTGCATGTAGCGCAGGGTCGTTTTGGGGCGCTTGACCAAAACAACGGCTCGCAGGGCGATCAAAAAAAAACATGGTCGAACGCCGCGACGATAGCGCGACCCAGCGGCGCGTTGTTCATTTTGATCGTTGCTCCTTTTTCGTTGGCCTGGGAGACTAATCCCGTGGTTTCATTTGGCGAAACATTCATCTCTATCGAGGGATTCTGCTTGAAAGTGTGCTCCTGGAGTGACGGGACCTGAGCGAAGGGGCTAGCGTGGCATGAACCACCCGCAAGTCGTCACCGGTTCGTGACTCGTTAATCGAGATTGGCAGCGCGCCTGGCGGCCGGCAGCACGAAAGCGAGATCTATGGCCGAGGACTTTGAGACAATGCTAACTGGCGGGCATCCGAACTCGCTGGGTCGAACCAAGGAGGTGGTCGAAATGGTCCTTGCCGATCCGGACCGGTTCGATGAGCTGTTTGGCTGCTACGCGAGCGAAGACGAGGTCGTGCGCCTCAGAACCTCGAACGCGGTGAAACGGGTGGAGGCCGCGCGGCATGACTTGCTTGTGCCCTAAATCGACCGGTTCATCGAAGAGATCGGGGCGCTCCATCAGGCGTCGGCGCAATGGACGCTGGCGCAGCTGTTCGACCGATTGTCAGGGGACATGAGCGCGCGCCAGAGTAAGGACGCGCTCGCCATCATGAAGCGCAATCTGGCGGAGCACGATGATTGGATTGTGCTCAACCACACGATCGAGACTTTAGGACTCTGGTCGCGCGAAGACTCGGACTTGAAGGCGTGGCTGACCCCTGAACTGAGGCGCCATTCGCGGGACGATCGGAAGTCCGTCGCGAAACGCGCAGCCAAATGGCTGCGCGCTCTGGGTTCCGAATGAGGGTCGCATTTAGTCGGCGGTGAGCAACGGCGGTTTCTTCGACGAGATCCGCTTGGTTTTCTGCTCGATCCGAAGCTCGAGCTTGCCGTCCTTGACGCCAACTTTGACGATTCCGCCCTTGGCGAGCTTGCCGAAAAGCAGCTCTTCCGCCAGCGGCTTCTTGATTTCTTCCTGAATGACTCGCGCCAAAGGCCGTGCGCCCATCTTGTCGTCATAGCCCTTGTTCGCCAGCCATTCGGCGGCTGGACGGGTGAGTTCGATGTGAACGCCCCGGTCCATGAGCTGGGCCTCGAGCTGGAGCACGAACTTCTCGACGACCTGCAGGATGATCTCCTTGCCCAAAGGCGCGAAGCTGATCACCGCGTCCAGACGGTTGCGGAATTCCGGTGTGAAGGTCCGTTCGATCGCTTCGGTATCTTCGCCCTCGCGCCGGTCGCGGTTGAAGCCGATGGCGGCCCGCGCCAGTTCGGACGCTCCCGCGTTCGAGGTCATGATCAGGATCACGTTCCGGAAATCGACCTGCCGCCCGTTGTGGTCGGTAAGCTTGCCGTGGTCCATCACCTGAAGAAGGATGTTGAACACGTCCGGATGCGCCTTCTCGATCTCGTCGAGCAGGAGAACGCAATGCGGATGCTGGTCGACGCCATCGGTCAACAGACCACCCTGGTCGAAGCCTACATAGCCCGGCGGCGCGCCGATCAGGCGGCTGACGGCGTGTTTCTCCATGTACTCCGACATGTCGAAGCGCAGAAGCTCCACACCGAGCGTGTCGGCAAGCTGCTTGGCGACCTCGGTCTTGCCGACGCCGGTTGGACCGGCGAAGAGGTAGTTGCCAATCGGCTTCTCCGGCTCGCGGAGACCCGCGCGTGAGAGCTTGATCGCCGACGAGAGCGCCTCGATGGCACGATCCTGTCCGAACACCACGCGCTTCAAAGTCGCCTCGAGATCCTTCAGCACCGCCGCATCGTCCTTGGAGACGTTCTTCGGCGGGATGCGCGCGATCTTGGCGACCACGTTTTCGATCTGCGGCACGTCGATGGTCTTGGCGCGCTCGTCTTCCGGCACCAGGTGCTGGGCGGCCCCGGCCTCGTCGATCACGTCTATGGCCTTGTCGGGCAGTTTCCGGTCATTGATGTAGCGCGCCGAAAGCTCGACCGCCGTCTTGATCGCGTCATCGGTGTATTCGACCGCGTGATGCTCCTCGAAGTAGGGTTTGAGGCCAAGGAGGATCTGGATCGAGTCGTCCACTGTAGGCTCGTTCACGTCGATCTTCTGGAACCGGCGGCTGAGCGCGCGGTCCTTCTCGAAATGCTGGCGGAACTCCTTGTAGGTGGTCGAGCCCATGCAGCGGAGCTTGCCGCCCTGAAGCGCGGGCTTCAGCAGGTTGGAGGCGTCCATCGCGCCGCCGGAGGTCGCGCCCGCGCCGATGACCGTGTGGATCTCGTCAATGAAAAGGATCGCGTCGGGATGCTCTTCGAGCTCGGCGACGACGGCTTTCAGCCGTTCCTCGAAATCGCCGCGATAGCGGGTGCCGGCCAGAAGCGCGCCCATGTCGAGCGAATAGATCGTGGCGCCCTGAAGCACTTTGGGCGTGGCCTTCTCGACGATTTTCTTAGCCAACCCCTCGGCGATCGCCGTTTTGCCCACGCCGGGATCGCCCACCAGTAGCGGGTTGTTCTTGCGGCGGCGGCAAAGCACCTGCACGCAGCGCTCTACCTCATGCTCCCGCCCGATCAGCGGGTCGACGTCGCCCTTCGTCGCCTTGGCGTTAAGGTCGACGCAATACTTGGCCAGCGCGGATTCCTTGCCTTCTTCCTCTGTCGAGGTTGCTTGCGCCTCCTCTTCCAGATCGCTCGCGCCGGAGACCGGCCGCGCCTCGCCAAAGGAGGGGTCCTTTGCGACACCGTGGGCGATGAAGTTTACCGCGTCATAGCGCGTCATGTCCTGCGCTTGGAGGAAGTAGGCGGCGTTCGATTCACGCTCGGCGAAGATCGCGACAAGCACGTTGGCCCCGGTCACTTCTGACCGGCCGGAAGATTGCACATGGATCGCCGCGCGCTGGATCACCCGCTGGAAGGCAGCGGTCGGAACGGCCTCGGACCCTTCGACTTCGGTCACAAGGGTCGAGAGATCGTCGTCGATGAACTCGTTGAGGGTCTTGCGAAGCTCCTCAAGATCGACCGAGCAGGCCTGCATGACCTTTGCCGCGTCCGGCTCGTCCACAAGGGCGAGGAGCAGATGCTCCAATGTGGCGAGCTCGTGGCGGCGCGAATTGGCGATCGCCAGCGCCGCGTGGATCGCGTCTTCGAGCGTTTTCGAAAAAGATGGCACGCTCCGTGCTCCTTACTACAAGGGTCGGGAGGGGGTTCTCGGCCCCGTCCAGACCGTGGCCTCTTAGTCTTAGAGTTCGGTTAGTTTTCCGAACCTTCAAGACTTTTTTCTTCACGACGGGTCACATTTTCCGTGTTTGGGACATGGAACCACTGAATGTGGCGCAAAATGTGGCGGTGTCAGAATGAATCCTTGCGGCGGCGGATCTCGGCGAAAACCCGTGCGTCGCTCTCTCCGTCCATATCTAGGCGGGTTTTCACGCTCTGCAATCCCGCGCGGAGGAACGGGTTGGTGTCGAGCTCCAGCTGGAGTGTAGAGGGAACGGTCGGCTGACCCTGCGCCCGCGCCGAGTTGATGTCTGCAGACCGCCAGGCTAGCGCCGTGCTTTCCGGTTCGATCGTCTTGGCGAAAGCGGCGTTTGCAGCCGTGTACTCGTGGCCGGAGCAGACGAGCGTTTCCGGTGGCAGGGCGGCCAGTTTGGAGAGCGACGCCCACATCTGGTCTGCCGTGCCCTCGAACAACCGCCCGCAGCCAAGCGCCATCAGGCTGTCCGCCGTGAACACCGCTCCCGCATCGGCCACGTAGAAGGCGATGTGCCCGACCGTGTGGCCGGGGACGTCCATCACCCGGACCGTCGCGCCGGCGAAGTCGAAGGTCTCTTCATCGCCATGCGACTGATCGAGGGGCGGCAGTCGAGCGGCATCCGCCGTCGCGCCCCGGACCAGCGAGCCGTATTTGGCCCGGAGCTCTTCCACCCCGCCGATGTGATCACTATGGTGATGGGTGATCCAGATCTCATCCGCCGACCACTCGCGCAACTCCAAAGCCGCGACGATCGGCGCGGCCTCAGGTACGTCGACCACCGCTGTCTTTCCATCGCCATGCAGCAAGAAGGCGTAGTTGTCGGACAGGCACGGGACGGTGATCAGGTCGAAGGGCATGGCAATGGCTCTCGTTCCGGGTATGGTTTGCCTGAGTTTGGAACACCGGGGCAGGTTCGGCAATGCACCTCGACGTGCTCGACCTTCGCACGTTCTATTACAAGACCCAGCTCGGTCGCTCCGCGCAGCGGGCCGTGCGCGAGCAGATGCTTTCGCTCTGGCCCGACGTTCACGCGCAAACGGTCGTGGGGTTCGGCTTCGCTAACCCGCTTTTGCGCCCGTACCTCGACAGCGCTCGCCGCGTGATCGCTCTCATGCCAGGTCAGCAAGGCGTGATGCCCTGGCCACAGGACGGCCGCAACCTATCGGTCCTGTGCGAGGAGACACTCTGGCCGCTGGAAAGCGATTCCGCGCACAAGCTGGTCGTAATGCACGGGTTGGAGACAAGCGAGAACCCCACCGACCTTTTGGATGAGTGCTACCGCGTGCTTCAGCCCGAGGGCCGAGGACTGTTCATAGTACCGAACCGCGCCGGACTCTGGTCGCGGCGCGACCGGACGCCGTTCGGCTTTGGCCGCCCCTATTCGCTCGGTCAGCTCGAGGCGCAGCTCAGGACGATCGGCCTGATCCCCGAGCGGCACGTGGCGGCTCTTTTCCAGCCGCCCACGGAGAAACCGTTCTGGCTCAAGACCGGCAGGATGTGGGAGAAGATGGGGCGTCAACTTTCCAACAGGTACGCGGGCGGGGTCCTGATGGTCGAAGTGACCAAACAGGTGCCCGCGCCGCCACGCCCAGGGCTCAGGGAAGCCGTTCGAAGACCGCTCAGGGTGCTGGACGGGCTGACTCAGCCGGAGCCGAAACCGGTCTGACCAGGCGTTTCCGACAGGATTCCCCACGCGCGAGGGTGTGCAATCCGTCGCACCTCATTCCAACCCTTTGGAATCATTGAGTTGAGCCCTTGTCCACAAGGCGCCGTACGTCCTTGCGGGTGCAGCATGCGTCTGCTACACGACCGCAAATTCGGCAGCCGGGTCATTGGCCGGGCAGCCGCCACTTGTGACCGGCGCGGGGGAACCGGCAGGGCACATCCGGAAACAACGGCGAAGGGAACCACGTGTCGGAATCTGCGTCTCTTTCCACCGGCATCGCGTCTCGCTATGCGACGGCGGTGTTTGAACTCGCCAAAGACGGCAACGAACTGGACGCGCTGGAAAGCGATGTTGACGCGCTCGACGCCGCCCTTGCCGACAGCGAGGACTTCCGCGACCTGATCTCGAACCCGATCTACTCCCGCGATGCGCAAAGCGCCGCCGTCGCCGCTATTGCCGGAAAAATGGGATTGAGCGCGACCGTCACCAACACGATGAAGCTGATGGCGTCCAAGCGCCGGCTATTCGTACTCCCGCATCTCGTCCTCGTCCTCAAGGACATCATCGCCGATGAGAAGGGTGTCGTGACTGCCGAAGTGCAGGCCGCTCGCGCGCTCAGCGATGACCAGTCCGCCGCGCTCGCCGCCGCCCTGAAAGAGACGGTCGGCAAGGACGTCACCATGAAAGTTTCCGTCGATGAAAGCCTCATCGGCGGTCTGATCGTTAAAGTGGGCTCGAAGATGATCGATACCTCGATCCGTTCAAAGCTCGCCGCCCTCCAGAATACCATGAAAGAGGTCTGATAGATGGCAATCCAGGCAGCCGAAATCTCGGCAATCCTCAAAGACCAAATTAAGAACTTCGGCCAGGAAGCCGAGGTTGCCGAAGTCGGCCGCGTGCTGAGCGTTGGAGACGGAATTGCCCGTGTCTATGGTCTCGACAACGTGCAGGCCGGCGAGATGGTCGAGTTTCCGGGCGGCATCATGGGAATGGCGTTGAACCTCGAAAGCGACAACGTCGGCATCGTTATCTTTGGCGACGACCGCGACATCAAAGAAGGCGACACCGTTAAGCGGACGAACGACATCGTGTCGGTCGGTGTGGGCGACGCGCTTCTGGGCCGCGTTGTAGATGCATTGGGCAACCCGATCGACGGCAAGGGCCCGATCGAGACCAAGGACAACAGCGTCGCCGACGTGAAGGCGCCGGGCATTATCCCGCGCAAATCGGTGCACGAGCCAATGGCGACCGGCCTCAAGGCCATCGACGCCATGATCCCGATCGGCCGTGGCCAGCGCGAGCTGATTATCGGCGACCGCCAAACCGGCAAGACCGCCGTCGCGCTTGACGCCATACTCAACCAGAAATCCTACAACGACGCTGCCGGAGACGACGAATCCGTCAAGCTCTACTGCATCTACGTTGCTGTAGGTCAGAAGCGTTCGACCGTGGCGCAGCTCGTGAAGCGCCTCGAAGAAACCGGCGCCATTGACTACTCGATCGTCGTGGCCGCGACTGCTTCGGACCCTGCGCCGATGCAGTATCTCGCGCCCTACACCGCGACGGCGATGGCCGAGTTCTATCGCGACAACGGGCGCCATGCGCTGATCATCTACGATGACCTTTCCAAACAGGCCGTCGCCTATCGCCAGATGTCGCTTCTTCTTCGCCGTCCGCCGGGCCGCGAAGCCTACCCGGGCGACGTTTTCTACCTGCACTCGCGCCTGTTGGAGCGTTCGGCCAAGCTGAACGAAGACAATGGCGGCGGCTCCCTGACGGCGCTGCCGATCATCGAGACCCAGGGCGGCGACGTGTCCGCGTTTATTCCGACCAACGTGATCTCGATCACCGACGGTCAGATCTTCCTCGAAACGGAGCTCTTCTATCAGGGCATCCGTCCTGCCGTGAACACCGGTCTCTCAGTTTCGCGGGTGGGCTCGTCGGCTCAGACCTCGGCTATGTCATCGGTCGCAGGTCCCGTCAAACTGTCGCTGGCGCAGTATCGCGAGATGGCGGCGTTCGCCCAATTCGGCTCCGACCTCGACGCCGCGACCCAGCGCCTCCTGAACCGGGGCGCGCGTCTGACCGAGCTCATGAAGCAGCCGCAGTACTCGCCGCTGACCAACGCCGAAATCGTCGTGGTAATCTTTGCGGGCACGAACGGCTTCCTCGACGCTATGGACCTTGGCGATGTGGCGCGGTTCGAGAAGGGTCTTCTCAACCACATGCACACCAAGCATTCGGACGTGATGGACTGGATTTCGAACGAGGACCCGAAAATCAAAGGTGACGCCGCCGACAAGCTGAAGGCCGCCATCGAAGATTTCGCCAAGGACTTCTCGTAAGACGACGACCGGAAGGAGGACAGGGTAGATGCCCAACCTCAAAGATCTGAAGAACCGGATCAACTCGGTCAAGTCGACCCGGAAGATCACCCAGGCGATGCAGATGGTCGCCGCGGCCAAACTCCGGCGTGCGGAAGAGGCGGCATCAGCGGCCCGGCCATATGCCGAGCGTTTCAACGCCGTGATGGGCGAGCTCGCGGCGTCGGTCGGTGATGGCGATGGAGCGCCCAAGCTCCTCGCGGGTACCGGCAGCGACCAGGTACAGCTTCTGATCGTGATGACGGCCGAACGCGGTCTGTGCGGCGGCTTCAACTCGTCGATCGTGAAGCTCGCCAAGGCGCATGCCGAGCGGCTGCAAGGCTCTGGAAAGACGGTGAAAATTCTCACCGTTGGAAAAAAAGGCCGCGAGCAACTGCGCCGCGAGTGGGAAGACAACCTGATCGGTCATGTCGATCTGTCGGACGTGAAAAAGCTTGGCTACGGCAACGCGCAGAGCATCGCCGAAGACGTGCTGGCCCGCTTCGACGCCGAGGAATTCGACGTAGCGACCATTTTCTTCTCGGAGTTCGAAAGCGTCATCAGCCAGATCCCGAAGGCCGTTCAAATCGTGCCCGCGAGCTTCGAGGCGGACGACGCGGACTCGGGCGGTTCGACATTCCACGAATACGAGCCAAGCGAAGAAGAGATCCTCGCGGATCTCCTGCCACGCGGTGTTGCTACGCAACTCTTCTCGGCGCTTCTGGAGAACGCGGCGTCCGAGCAGGGCGCGCGTATGAGCGCCATGGACAACGCGACGCGAAACGCGGGCGAGATGATTGAAAAACTGACGATCGAGTTCAACCGGACCCGTCAGGCGGTCATCACCAACGAGCTTATCGAAATCATTTCGGGCGCCGAGGCGCTCTAAAAGACCGGAGAACCAGAAATGGCAAACGCAAAAGGCAAAGTGACCCAGGTCATCGGCGCTGTTGTCGACGTGCAGTTCGACGACCACCTGCCCGAAATTCTGAACGCGCTGGAAACCGACAACGGCGGCAACCGCCTCGTTCTTGAAGTGGCCCAGCACCTCGGTGAGAGCACCGTTCGCACCATCGCCATGGACGCGACCGAAGGCCTTGTTCGCGGTCAGGAAGTCACCGACATGGACGGCCCGATCCAGGTGCCGGTCGGCAACGCGACGCTGGGTCGTATCCTGAACGTCGTCGGTGAGCCGGTGGACGAAGGCGAAGTTGTCGAGGCCGAGGAAAGACGCCCGATCCACCAGCCCGCCCCCGAATTTGCTGAGCAGTCAACGGAATCGGAAATCCTCGTTACCGGCATCAAGGTCGTCGACCTGCTCGCCCCGTACTCCAAGGGTGGTAAGATCGGCCTCTTCGGCGGCGCCGGCGTGGGCAAGACCGTTCTCATCATGGAGCTGATCAACAACATCGCCAAAGTGCACTCGGGCTTCTCCGTGTTCGCCGGTGTTGGCGAGCGGACGCGCGAAGGCAACGACCTCTACCACGAGATGATCGAATCTGGCGTTATCAAGCCGGACAACCTGAGCGAATCCCAGGTGGCGTTGGTGTACGGCCAGATGAACGAGCCTCCGGGCGCCCGCGCGCGTGTCGCGCTGACCGGCCTCACGCTGGCCGAGCAGTTCCGCGACCAATCCGGAACCGACGTGCTGTTCTTCGTCGACAACATCTTCCGCTTCACGCAGGCGGGTTCTGAGGTTTCGGCGCTTCTGGGCCGCATTCCTTCCGCTGTGGGCTATCAGCCGACGCTCGCCACCGACATGGGCGCGATGCAGGAGCGGATCACATCGACCAAAGCCGGCTCGATTACCTCGATCCAGGCCGTCTACGTGCCTGCGGACGACCTGACCGACCCCGCTCCGGCCACGACATTCGCCCACCTCGACGCCACCACGGTTCTCAGCCGTGCGATCTCCGAGCTTGGCATCTACCCGGCTGTGGACCCGCTCGACTCAAACTCGCGAATCCTTGACCCGCAGATTGTCGGCGAAGAGCACTACCAGGTTGCTCGTGATGTTCAGGGCATCCTTCAACGCTACAAGTCGCTACAGGACATTATTGCGATTCTCGGCATGGACGAGCTGTCGGAAGACGACAAACTCACCGTTGCTCGCGCTCGGAAGATCCAGCGATTCCTCAGCCAGCCGTTCGACGTGGCCAAGGTTTTCACCGGCTCCGACGGCGTTCAGGTGCCGCTTGAAGACACGATCTCGTCTTTCAAGGCGGTTGTCGCTGGCGAATACGACCATCTGCCGGAAGCGGCATTCTACATGGTAGGCGGCATCGAAGAGGTGATCGCAAAAGCCGAGAAGATGGCCGCGGAAGCGGCGTAAGGAGCCAAGATGGCTGACACGATGCAATTTGACCTTGTCTCGCCCGAGCGCCGCCTGCTCTCGGGTGACGCAAAGGCGGTGCGCATTCCAGGCGCGGACGGCGACATGACGGCGATGCCAGATCATGCGCCGACGGTGACCACTCTGCGTCCGGGTGTGCTGACGGTTGAGATGGACGGCGGCGAGCAAGCGTTCGCGGTCACCGGCGGTTTCGCACAGATCTCCGCCGAGGGCACGACAGTGCTGGCCGAAGAAGCGTTGCCGACAGGCGAAGTGACCGCCGAGTTTCTTAACGAACGCGTCGAAAAGGCGAGCGCGGCGCGGGACGCGGCTAGCGGCGCGGATCTTGATCTGGCCACCAAGCGGGTCGAAGACCTCAAGGCTCTTGGCGCCCAGATCGGCGTCTCCGCCGGCTAGAATCCCAAGTTATCGAAAGAAAACGCGGTCCGTCGGGGCCGCGTTTTTCGTTTGGAAGTTGTTTCAGATTGCTCGGAGAAACAGTCCCACGAACGACACGGCGCCCCAAAGCGCGATAACTGGCAGAACGATCCAGTACTGGTGTTCCTTCGGGAGGTCCCAATTCTCTTTGCCCCGCGCCGCCGCCACGGACCAAAGGCACACAATCGGCCAGTAGACCGTCATTCCAAGCACTGCGGCCAGAAGAAGGTTGCCGCCGTCCGCGCCTAGCGCATGGAGGATAAGAGCGATCCCCAGTAAGGGCGCGTAGATTACGAGATCCGCACCGCAGAAGCCCTTGAAGAATGCCACGCCAACCTCGGTGACCCGCTCGGCGGGCTCCTGCGTGCCCATCCGGACGCCGATGCTGTAGTCGACTACTGGAAGGCATTGGGCAATCACCAGATAGACGAACAGGAACCACCCTGGGATTTGGATGAACCAGTACAGCAGCCATGTTCCGGACATGCGCAACCCTCTCGAAACCAATTGTCGTGCGAGCCTATCGGCGAGAAAAAAGGCGGCATTGATGCGGCGCAAGCCGCCGCGTCAGGCGCCTGCGCTGCAGAGAGAGGCTCAGGCTACGCCATAGTCCTGCGCGATTGTGCTATAGTGCCCGAAAAAGGGGAAATCTTATGCATGCCGGACACTGCGGTTGCGGTGCCGTCACTTATGTGATGAACGCCGATCCGATAATCGTGCATTGCTGCCATTGCTCTGAATGCCAGCGCCAGACTGGTTCGGCCTTCGTACTGAACGCCCTCGTCGAATCGGAGCACCTGACCGTCGAGGGGCCGACTCGCGAGGTTACTCTCCCGACGCCGAGCGGAAACGGGCAGGCGATTACCCGATGCGCCGAATGCGGGGTCGCCGTGTTCAGCAGCTACCTGATCCGCAAAGGCCGACTCAGGTATATCCGCGTCGGGACGCTGGACGACCCGAACGCATGCCCGCCCGATGTCCACATTTTCACGTCCTCCAAACAGGAGTGGCTGTCGCTCGAGGGCGACATTCCCGTCTTCGAGGAGTTCTACAATCCTGCCAGGGACATGCCTCCGGGGGCGTTCGCGCGCTGGAAGGCGATGTTCGGCGGTTGAGGTCTTTCAACCGCCGGCGGGCTCGTCCATAAGGCGGCGACCCCGCTGCCGGAGACCGACATGCCCTTCACCCTCGCCACCTGGAACATCAACTCGGTGCGCCTGCGCGAGGGACTGGTGCTGCGGCTTTTGGAGGAGGAAGCGCCGGATATTCTCTGCCTTCAGGAATGCAAGTCGCCGGTCGAGAAGATCCCGATCGAAGGCTTCCAGGCGCTGGGCTACATCCACATGGTCGCGCGCGGGCAGAAGGGCTACAACGGCGTCGCGATCCTCTCGAAACTCCCGATTGAGGACGCAGGCGACCTGGACCACGCGGGTCTCGGCCACGCCCGCCACGTCGCGGCGCGGCTGGAGAGCGGGGTGACGATTCACAACTTCTATGTTCCCGCAGGGGGCGACAAGCCGGATCGCGCGGTGAACGAGAAATTCGGTCAGAAGCTCGATTACCTGACCGACATGCGGAACGACTTCCATGCAGAGAAACCGGCCAAGTCGATCCTTGTGGGCGACCTGAACATCGCGCCGCGTGAGGACGACGTCTGGAACCACAAGCAGCTTCTCAAGGTGGTGAGCCATACCCCGATCGAGGTCGAGCATCTGGCCGAAACGCAGGACGCGGGCGGCTGGGTGGACATTACTCGGCAGGACATCCCCGAGGGCAACCTCTACAGCTGGTGGTCCTACCGCGCGCCCGATTGGGACGCGGCAGACAAAGGCCGGCGGTTGGATCACGTATGGGCGACGCCCGACATCTCGAACGCGGGGCATTCCAGTCGCATCCGGCGCGACGTTCGCGGCTGGGAGCAGCCGAGCGACCATGCGCCGGTCTTCGCGACGTTCGATCTATAGAGGCAGGTCGGCGCGAGTTTTCTCAGGCCCGCCCCGCACCTGTTTCCGCCCGCGCCCCTTGGTCTTTTCGAAAGCGTTCGCATATAAGGCCGGACAACCGATATTCGGGGGATCCCATGCTTGAGCTCAATGCCGGCGGCGACGCCGCGCCCGCCGCCGATCTGATCAAGGACGCGACCGAGGCGACCTTCATGACCGACGTCATCGAGGCCAGCCAGACGGTCCCGATTGTCGTCGATTTCTGGGCGCCCTGGTGCGGGCCGTGCCGGCAGCTCACTCCCGCCCTTGAGAGCGCCGTCACCGACGCGCGGGGCAAGGTGAAGCTGGTCAAGGTCAACGTGGACGAGAACCAGTCGATCGCCGCACAGCTTCGCATTCAGTCGATCCCGACCGTCTACGCCTTCTGGCAAGGGCAGCCCATCGACGGGTTCCAGGGTGCTTTGCCCGGCTCGGAGATCAAGACCTTCATCGACCGGCTGATCGACGCCAGTGGCGGCGAGGCGGGCGGCGGGCTGAGCGACGCGCTCTCGGCCGCCGAAGAGATGCTCGAGCAGGGCGCAGCTGCGGATGCGGCGCAGGTGTTTTCGGCCGTTCTGGGCGAAGACCCGAAAAACGCGGCGGCCTACGCCGGTCTTGCGCGGGCGCATATCGCGCTCGATCAGATCGACGAGGCGGTGCAGGTTCTGAACACTGCGCCGGAGGAGGCGAAGGACGCGCCCGAAATCGAGGCGGTCCGCGCGCAGATCGAGCTGGCCCGTCAGGCCGAGAATGCCGGTCCGGTGGGCGAGCTCCGGGCAAAGGTCGAGGCCGACCCGTCCGACCACCAGGCGCGGTACGACCTCGCTCAGGCACTCTACGCCGCCGGAGACGCGGAGACCGCCGTGGAAGAGCTGCTCGAGTTGTTCCGCCGGGATCGGGAGTGGAACGACGGCGCGGCCAAGGCCCAGCTGTTCACGATTTTCGAGGCGCTGAAGCCAAACGATCCGGTCGTGCTGAACGGGCGCCGCAAACTCTCGTCGATGATCTTTGCCTGACCGGTCCCGCCGGGCTAGGTTTTGACCATGTTCTCTCAATCCGATCTTCCGGATACGATCCCGATTTTCCCGCTACCCGGCGCGTTGTTGCTGCCGCGCGCCCGGCTGCCGTTGCACATCTTCGAACCGCGCTACCTCGCGATGCTCGACGATACGATGAAAACCTCGCACCGGTTGATCGGGATGATCCAACCGCGCGAGGGCGGCAAGGAGGGCATGCCAAGCCTGCACGCCATCGGCTGCGCCGGCCGCCTGACCGCCTTTTCCGAGACCGAAGACGGGCGCTACATGATCACTCTGACTGGAATCTCACGTTTCCGAGTCTCGCAGGAGATCGAAGGGTTCACGCCCTACCGCCGCTGTGACGTTTCCTGGACCGGATTCGACCGCGACCTCGGCGCCACCGAGCATGACCCGGCGATGAACCGGGACAAATTCTTTGGCGCGCTCGGCCAGTATTTCGACTCAGAGGGGCTGCAGACCGATTGGGACTCGCTCAAAGAGGCCGATGACGAGCTTCTGATCAACTCGCTCTCCATGCTCTGCCCCTTCGAGCCAGAGGACAAGCAGGCCCTTCTCGAGGCGCCGTCTTTGGAAACCCGACGCGAGACGTTGGTGACCCTTATCGAATTCGCGCTGCGGAGCGGCGGGCTCGAAGAGCCGATGCAATGACCGAGCGCGGCTTCGACCGCCGGATGCTCGAGGCGCTGGTCTGCCCTGAGACCCGCGCTCCGCTGTCCTATGACGCGCAGACGCAGGAGCTGGTCTCGAAAGCCGCGCATCTTGCCTATCCGATCCGGAACGGCATCCCGATCATGCTGGTCGATGAGGCCCGGAAGCTGGAGTGAGCCGCTCTGTCCGCGGTGAGATGTCGGGGAGCGACAGTTCTCCGCGCATTCAGAGCGTTTTGCCCCGTGCCAGACGTGGAAGGTCTCCGGTCAGTCCTGCCGCCTCTCGTATGAAGCTTCGGCGCAGGCCGGGAAGGGCGTTTGTGACACCGAGGCCGATGTCGCGGATAAGGCGAAGCGCTGAATTGTCGTTTGAGAAGAGCCGGTTGAACGTGTCGGTCGCGAGCGCGAGCGAGGCCGTGTCGAACCGCCGCCAGCGCTGGTAGCGTTCGAGCACGTCGGTCTGCCCGATGTCCTCGCCCCGCCGCCGGGCGTCGGTCACTACCTCGGCCAGGGCGGCGACATCCTTCAGCCCCGCATTCAATCCCTGGCCCGCGATCGGGTGGACGGCATGGGCGGCGTCGCCCAGAAGCGCGATCCGCTCGGAGACGAAGCGCTCGGCGAGTGAAAGGCCGAGCGGGTAGGTGAAGCGCGCGCCGGCCAGCGAGATCTCTCCCAGGAAATCGCCGAAGCGGGGGCGGAGGACATCGAGGTAGCTTGCGTCATCCATCGCCTGGATTTCTGCGGCTCGACTCGTTTCCTCGGTCCAGACGATCGAGGCGCGATTGCCCTTGAGCGGCAGGATCGCGAGCGGACCGGGCGGCATGAAGAACTGATGCGCGGTGCTCTCGTGCGGTTTCTCATGCGCGATCGCGCAAACCAGCGCGGTCTGGTCGTAGCTCCATTCCATGCGCCGGATGCCGGCGCGTCTCGCCACGCCGCTTTTCTTGCCGTCCGCGCCAACGAGGAGTGCGGCGGAGAGCGTCTGACCGTCCTCCAGCGTCACTGTGATGCCGGACATGCCGGGCGTCTCGGCTTGAACCGAGCGCCCATCCAACTGCGTCACCCCGGCAGCATCGAGCGCGTCGAGGAGCGCGGGCCGGAGGTGGCGGTCCTCGACCATGTGACCCATCGGGCCTTCCTCGATCTCGGCATGGTCGAACTCGAGCATAAAGGGCGAGGGCCCCTCTCCGGCCCGACCGTCTGTGACCTTGATGTCTAGGATGGGCTGGGCCTCGGCCTTGAGCGCGGACCAGACGCCCAGCGCGGAAAGCACCCGGGTCGAGGCAATAGAGAGCGCGTAGCTGCGTCCGTCGAAGGCGTCGCCGCCTCGCGCCGATTTGGCCAGCGGATCGACGAGTGTCACTTGGAAGCCGGCGGAGGCGAGCGCCAAAGCGAGGGTGCAGCCGTTCAGCCCTCCACCCGCGATGACGATATCGGTCTCGGTTTCCATGCGCCGCACTATGGAAAGCGGCGCGGCATTGTCCATGCGCCGCCTTGCCGCTACCTTCCGCGCCTGTCGCGTGGAGGGATTTGATGGACGAGTGGCTGACGGCGAGCGCCGCGAATCTGGGGCGGGGGATTGGCGCTGGCCAGATCGACCCGGTCGATCTGACCGAGACGTATCTGGCGGCCATTGAAGGCCACGAATTCGCCGGCCGCATCTACGCCCGCGTGACGGCGGAGCGGGCGCGGGCCGAGGCGAAGGCGGCGTCGGACCGGGCGAAATCCGGGTTCCGTCGCGGCCCGCTCGATGGTGTCCCGATCTCATGGAAGGACCTGTTCGACACCGGCGGCGTTGCGACCGAGGCGGGGTCGGCGCTGCTCAAGGACCGCGTCCCGTCGCGCGACGCGCGGGTCTTGCGGGAGGCGACGGATGCGGGACTGGTCTGCCTTGGCAAGACTCACCTGACCGAGCTTGCGTTTTCCGGGTTGGGGCTGAATCCGATCACCGCCTCCCCTCCGAATATCAACGATTACGAGTGCGTATCGGGGGGTTCATCCTCGGGCGCCGCGACCTCGGTCGCCTACGGGCTGGCGGCGGCGGGGATTGGGTCCGACACCGGCGGGTCTGTCCGAACACCATCAACTTGGAATGACCTTGTGGGCCTCAAGACCGTGGCGGGTCGGCTTTCGCTTGAGGGAGTCGTGCCGCTCTGCGCCCGGTTCGACACGGTGGGGCCCTTGTGCCGGGCGGTGGAGGACGCCGCGCTTTTGCTCGCGGCGATGGGGGGGCGGGCGGCGCCATCGCTTGACGGCGCGACGCTGAAGGGCGCGCGGTTCGGCATCCTCAAGACCAGCGCCTTCGACAACCTGCGCGACATGCCGCGCGAAGGGTTCTCGCGAGCGGTCGAGCGGTTGAATGACGCGGGAGCCGTCACGGAAGTCATTCACATCGCATCTGTTTCGGAGGCGATGGCGCTTGCGCCGAAACTCTTCGCGCCCGAAGCCTACGGCACCTGGAAGCATAAGATCGAGGCGGCGCCGGAGAAGATGTTCGCGCCCGTGCGCGAGCGGTTCAGAAGCGGCGCGGAAGTGTCCGCGGCGGATTTCGTAGCGGCCTGGCAGGCCATCGACCGGCTGAGGGAGGAATACCGCACCGCCACGGCTGTGTTCGACGCGGTCATCCTCCCCACCGTGCCGATCATGCCGCCCAGTATCGCGGATGTGTCGGAGGACCATGCACTCTTTAATTCGGAGAACCTGCTGGCCCTTCAGAATACCCGGATCGGCAATCTGTTGGGTCTGGCGGGGCTGACGCTGCCGACCGGCATTCCATCCACCGGGATTCTGTTCCAGGGGCCGTCGGAGGAGAGGCTCCTTAGGATCGGCGCGGCGGCCGAGAAAGCGCTGGCGTAAAAGCCACATCTCCCGCGCCCGCCCGGAGATTTTCCGCTTTTTGTCGTGGACCCCCGGCCAAGGGCTGGTTTAGTCTGAAAAAAACGGGGCGGAACGACCCCGGTTTTGAGGCAGTCATGGTGTTTCCCGAGCGGTTTTCGAACCTGCCCGAATATGCATTTCCGCGCCTGCGCGCGCTGCTCGACGCCCATGCGCCGGGCGGCGAGGTGCTGCATATGTCCATCGGAGAGCCGCGCCACGACTGGCCCGCCTTTGTGATCGAGACGATCTCGCGAGAAGCCGCGGGGTTTGGCAAGTATCCTCCGAACGAAGGCACACCCGAGCTTTTGCAAGCGATCACAGGCTGGTTGAAGCGCCGGTTCGGTGTGGATCTGCCGCCCGCGCAGGTCATGGCGCTGAACGGGACGCGCGAGGGGCTTTATAACGCGGTAATGGCGCTCTGCCCCGAGACTAAGGCGGGGCGGAAGCCCCTTATCCTGACTCCGAACCCGTTCTATCAGGTTTACGCGGTTGGGGCGCTTTCTGCAGGCGCGGAGCCAGTCTACGTGTCCGCCACCGCCGAGACCGGACATCTTCCCGATTTCGCATCGCTGTCGCCCGATGTCCTTGACCGCGTCGCAATCACCTTCATCTGCTCCCCTTCGAACCCTCAAGGCGCCGTAGCGTCGCGCGAATACTGGCGCGAGCTTCTGGCTCTCGCCGAGAAGCACGACTTTCGGGTGTTCGCCGACGAATGCTACTCCGAAGTGTATCGGGGAGAGGCGCCGGTCGGCGCGCTTCAGATAGCGACCGAGGTGGGGGTCGATCCCGAGCGGGTTGTGATCTTTCACTCGCTCTCGAAACGCTCGAACCTGCCAGGCCTCCGCTCAGGCTTCGTCGCCGGCGGGCCCGAGAGCATGCGCCGCATCAGGCAGCTTCGCAATTACGCCGGAGCGCCCTTGCCGCTGCCCTTGCAGCGGGCCGCCGAGAAGGTCTGGGCCGACGAGGCCCACGTCGAGGCGAGCCGGGCGCGTTACGTCGCGAAGTACGAGATCGCTGACCGCGTCTTCGCGGGCGTCGACGGCTGCGCCGCGCCGGACGCCGGGTTCTTTCTCTGGCTGCCGGTCGAGGATGGCGAGGCGGCGGCGATCAGGATTTGGCGCGAGACAGGGGTCCGGGTTCTGCCCGGCGCGTACCTCTCGCGCGAGGTGGACGGGGCCAACCCCGGCCAAGGCTATATTCGCGTGGCCCTCGTGGCCGACGAGCAAGAAACAGAGCGCGGTCTCGAAGCGATCCGCGACTGCATAACGAGGTGAGGACAGGCAGGCATGGCGTATCAGGCAAGGCACCGGGACCCGTTATTCGACAGCGACACGCAGGCCATCATCGAACGCCGCGGCAAGGAGCTATTGGGTCTATTGCTGATCACGCTTGGTGTCCTCGCCGCCATGCTTCTGGGCACCTATTCACACGATGATCCCAACTGGCTGAACGCCACGGACGCGCCTGCGCGGAACATGCTCGGGCCGCTCGGGGCGGCCATCGCCTCGCCATTGTACGTCATCGCCGGGTTCGGAAGCTGGGGGATCGCGGGCGTCCTGCTGATCTGGGGCCTGCGGTTTCTGTTCCACTTCGGTGAGGAGAGCGCGGTTGGCCGTTTGATTTTCGCGCCGATCGGGATCGCTTTGATTTCGGTCTACGCTTCGACCCACGTGCCAGGCCCGAACTGGGCGCATTCCTTCGGTTTGGGCGGGCTTTTCGGCGACACGGTTCTGGGCGCGCTCCTGGGCGTTCTCCCGGTTGCGCCTGGAACGGGACTCAAGGTCATGGCGCTCGTCCTCTTCGGGGGCGCCATCGCGATGTCGGGCTTTGTGCTGGGGCTCAGCCGGGACGAGTTGTCAACCGGCGTCCGCTACCTCGGAGGCGGGATGATCCTGCTTTACGACACGGCGCTTCGGGCTTTCGGTGCGGGCGTATCGCAGGGATGGACAGCGGCGCGGAGTGTTGCCGCGCGTCGGAGCGAGCGGCAGATGGAGCCGGAGGTTTTGCTCAACGAGGAGAGCGAGGTCAGTCCGGCAGTGCTGCGCGCCACCCGCGCCTATCGCGAGAGCGCCCAGACCGCGAAGGCCGGATTGCTGGGCCGTCTGACCGGGCTTGTCGCAAAACGCTATGACGCGCCGGTTTTCCCCGATGACGGCACCGACCGGATCAGCGCTCGCATTCAGGACGCCGTGAAGAGCCGGGTGAGCCGCCCGGAAGGGATGGAGCGGATGGAGCCGCCTGTGCAGGACGTCGGCCAAATCCCCCGCATGTCGATGCTGGATGAGGATGGCGGAATCGCCGATTTCGAAGAGCTTGATCCGGAAATGCGGATGCCCGAACCGGAGCTGGTCGCCACCCGGCACGAGCCGACCGGTTTCCGCACCAGCCGCGTCGATGTTCCCGAAGCGAAGGCGAAGGTTCAGCACGGATCGAAGAAGCCCGCTGCCTCGAAACGCGCGAAGGCGGACGCGCAGCCGTCGCTATTCGACGTAGGCGGCGATTTCGAGCTGCCGCATCTCAACTTGCTCCTCGACCCGGTCAAGATCGAGCGTCACCACCTGTCGGACGAGGCGCTGGAAGAGAACGCGCGGATGTTGGAGAACGTGCTCGACGACTACGGGGTGAAGGGTGAGATCGTCAGCGTCCGGCCAGGGCCCGTTGTGACGATGTACGAGCTTGAGCCCGCGCCGGGGCTGAAGGCGAGCCGGGTGATCGGGCTGGCCGATGACATCGCGCGGTCGATGTCGGCCCTTTCTGCAAGGGTTTCTACCGTGCCGGGCCGGTCAGTGATCGGCATCGAGCTTCCGAACGAAAATCGCGAGAAAGTCGTGTTGCGGGAGATCCTTTCGGCGCGCGACTATGGCGACGGCAATCAGCGCCTGCCGCTGGCCTTGGGCAAAACGATCGGCGGCGATCCGATCGTCGCGAACCTGGCCAAGATGCCCCACCTGCTGATCGCGGGGACCACCGGGTCAGGCAAATCCGTCGCGATCAATACGATGATCCTGTCTCTCCTCTACAAGCTAACGCCGGAGGAGTGCCGCTTGATCATGATCGACCCGAAGATGCTCGAGCTTTCAGTCTATGACGGCATCCCGCACCTGCTTTCTCCGGTCGTTACCGACCCGAAAAAGGCGGTCGTGGCGCTGAAATGGGTCGTGGGCGAGATGGAGGAGCGCTATCGCCGCATGTCGAAAATGGGCGTACGGAATATCGAGGGCTTTAACGGCCGCGTCCGCGACGCGCTGAAGAAGGGCGAAATGTTCTCGCGCACCGTGCAGACCGGGTTCGACGACGAGACTGGCGATCCGGTCTTCGAGACCGAAGAGTTCGCGCCCGAGACGCTGCCCTATATCGTCGTCATCGTCGACGAGATGGCGGACCTGATGATGGTCGCGGGCAAAGAGATCGAGGCCTGCATTCAGCGGCTCGCTCAGATGGCGCGGGCTTCGGGAATCCACCTGATCATGGCGACGCAGAGGCCCTCGGTCGACGTGATCACCGGCACGATCAAGGCGAACTTCCCGACCCGGATCTCCTTCCAAGTCACCTCAAAGGTCGACAGCCGCACGATCCTGGGCGAGATGGGCGCGGAGCAGCTTCTGGGCATGGGCGACATGCTCTATATGGCGGGCGGCGCCAAAATCACGCGCGTGCACGGGCCCTTCGTCTCGGACGAGGAGGTGGAGGAGATCGTGAGCCACCTCAAGAGCTTTGGCGCGCCGGAATACGTCTCGGGCGTGCAGGATGGGCCGGACGAGGAGTCCTCATCGGACATCGACATGGTTTTGGGCCTCGGCGGCAACACCGACGGCGAGGACGCGCTCTACGATCAGGCGGTCGCCATTGTGATCCAGGATCGCAAATGCTCGACCTCCTACATCCAGAGAAAGCTCGCAATCGGCTACAACAAGGCCGCGCGGCTGGTCGAGCAGATGGAAGAGAACGGGCTGGTGAGCGCCGCGAACCACGTGGGCAAGCGAGAGATTCTGGTGCCCGAGCAAGGTTAGGGGGCGTCGCCGCCTCTTGGCCTTCGGCCAATTCACCCTCGGAGTACTTCGGCCAAGAGGAAAGCCCGGCCGTTATCCGCCGTCGGGGCGGTGTTATCGCCTATCTCTGGCGGGCGGTGGATAAGGGGCATATATCGAAACCGAATTGGCGGGAGTAGTAGTTTTGGACAGGAGAGCCTTTCTGGCAGCGGGCGTCGCGGTGACGGCGACGGCGATGGCTGGCCGCGCGCGGGCGGCGGAATTGTCGCTGGACACGCTGTCGCGATACCTGAACGGTATCCAGACGGCCCGCACGACCTTCACCCAGGTCAATGATGACGGTACGCTGTCCACAGGCACGCTCTTTATTCGCCGCCCGGGCCGGATGCGGTTCGAATACGATCCGCCGGAGGAGTTGCTGGTTATGGCCGGCGGCTCGCAGATCGGGATCTTCGACGGCAAGTCGAACGTGGCGAATGCCGAGCGCTATCCGCTCAAGCAGACCCCGCTCAACCTGATTCTGGAGCGCAACGTGGACCTGGCGCGCCGCGACATGGTGGTGGGCAAGGCCTTTGACGGGACCGCGACCACTGTCGTCGCTCAGGACCCGGAGCGGCCCGAGTACGGCTCGATCGCGCTCAAGTTCACGTCCGATCCGGTGGAGCTCCGCCAATGGGTCGTGCGGGACGGGCAGGGCGCGACGACAACCGTCATCCTCGGCGAGTTCGAGTTGGGCACTGACATGCCTGCGTCGCTCTTCAGCATCCAGTACGAAGAGGATCGGCGTCGGGGCGGTTAGGCTTTGCCGCAGGACCGGAGCTGCGCGTCGTAGACCACCGCGCGATCGGCCACGTCGCTTGAGACCTTCAGGAGCCAGCCTTTGCGCTTGTAGCTGCCGCGCTGATAGCCCGTCCGGCCCTCGTGATAGGCGAGGTACTGGTTCCGCGCGTCGGCCTTCGAGATGCCAAGCCGCTTCTCCGTTTCGTCGAAATACCAGCCCATGAAGTCCGTCGCGTCGCGAATGTCGTCGCGCCGGGCGCGCCAGCCGCCTTCAGCGCGCTGGTAATCCTCCCAAGTGCCGTCCAGCGCCTGGCTGTAGCCGTAGGCCGAGGATTGCCGGCCCATCGGGATGATGCCGAGCGAATACTGAACCGGCGTCCGCGCGTTTCCAACGAACTTCGATTCCTGGTAGATCGTCGCCATCTGGACCGCGACGGGCACGCCCCAGCGCCGTTCGGCCCGTTTCATGGCGGAGAGATAGGCGGGGCGCTCGCTCACGATCGAACAGGCGTTCTCAAGGTTCCGCGGGGCGGAATAGTTCGCGCTGCCGCACGCCGAGACGAACAGCATCAGGACCAGCGCGCGAAGGGGTCTGCTCATGCCTCAATCGCTCGTTCTGTTGTTCTTGTGGATAACTTTACCGCAGGTGGCCCGGTTTCGGAACCGTCAATTTCGCGGTCTCAGATCACGAAAGCGAGGATAAGCGGCAGGAGCGCGACGCTGATCAACGTCGAAATGACCACGAGGCCCGCCACCGCGTCGGCGTCGGCGCCATATTTCTCGGCCAGGAGGTAGGAGGTGACGGCCACGGGCGTGGCGAGCTGGAGGATCAGGACGGCCTCCGCAACGGGATCGAGTTCGAAGGCGCGCGCGCAGGCCATGGCGACCGCCACGCAGATCACGGCCTTTAGGAGCGACATCCAGGCCGATCGCCCGAGCCCCCGGACGTCGAGCCGCGCGATAGCGACGCCAAGTGTGATGAGCATCAGCGGAATGGCGAGCTGGCCCACAAGCTCGAGCGTGTTGGTCAGGAAGACTGGCGTTTTCCATCCCTGCCAGAGGAACAGGCCGCCGAGCGCGGTGGCCCCGACGATGGGCTCGCGCACCATTTTCAGAATCGAACCGCCGCCCGCCACGTGCCAGGTGCCGAAGCTAAAGAAATAGATGGCCATGACGGCGAATACGACGACCGCGTACTCCAGCCCGGTTTCCCCAAATGCGAACAATGCGAGCGGAAGGCCAAGATTGCCCGTGTTTCCGAAAACGAGCGGAGAGAGGAAAGTGCGCTGATCGAGGTTCCTTACCTTCAGTAAACCGCAGAACAGCAGCGTAAGAACAACGTAGGCCGCCAGCGTGGCCAGAGAGATCGCGGCGAGCGCCTCGGGCCGGATCTCGGTTTGCATCAAAGCCGTGAAAATAAGGCATGGAACGCCCAGAGTCATCGCAAGTTGGGTGACGAATCGAATGCGGTATTCGATGCCGAGCTTGACCCAGGTAAAGCCAATTCCCGCGAGAATGAACACGGGAGCCGCGATTTCGGCCACTGTCAGGACCAAGTTCACAATCTGTTTCCCTGAAAACTACACGAATTCATCGACATACCCGGACCCCGGTCGTAAGAACGTATCTCAGGGGGTACGGCTATGTTCAAGACACGCGCCAAATACGCACTCGGCCAGGTTGTACGGCACAGGAAACATCCTTTCCGGGGGGTGGTGTTTGATGTCGATGCGATGTTCTCGAACACCGAGGAGTGGTACGAGGCCATTCCCGAAGACAGCCGGCCGTCCAAGGACCAGCCATTCTACCATCTTCTGGCCGAGAATGACCAAAGCTACTACGTGGCTTATGTATCGGAGCAGAACCTTGTGGCCGATTACTCGGGCGTGCCGGTTGAGCACCCCGATCTCGAGGAGTTCTT
>JASJAU010000042.1 GCA_030066855.1 Paracoccaceae bacterium
AATCCGGCCCGCGCGGGAATAGCTTTGGGCGCATCAGCGGTCAATACGAATCTCGCATCGGCTTGGAACTCGCGGCAGGGCCGGTTAGGGCTTGCAGTTATGGCGTCCAGGAAACCGAAATGGGTGATTGAGAAAGAAAAGGCGCAGGGCGCCGCGGCGCGGGCGACGCTTTGGCTTTTCGGTTTGCACGCCGTGCGGGACGCCCTTGCCAATCCCAGGCGCGAGAAGCTGAGGCTGATCGTGACCAAGAACGCGCTGGATCGCCTCGGCCCGGTCGTCGGCGCGGCCGGCATCGCGCCCGAGATCGCGGACGCGCGAAAGTTCCCGGCCCCGATCGACCCTGGATCGGTGCACCAGGGCGCGGCGCTTGAAGTGAGACCTCTCGACTGGGGCGGTCTCGAGCGTGTCGTGTCTGACGGCGGGCCGCTCCTGTTTCTCGACCGCGTGAGCGATCCGCATAACGTGGGCGCCGTCTTGCGCTCGGCGGAGGTGTTCGGGGCCGCGGCCGTGATCGCCCCCGCCCGCCACGCCGCGCCCGAGACAGGCGCGCTCGCCAAGACGGCGTCGGGCGCCCTCGAGCGGCAGCCCTATCTCAGGGTGCGCAACCTGGCCGATGCGATGAAAACGGCGCGGGACGCGGGCTATCGGCTGATCGGGCTGGACGGAGAGGCGGAGATCACCCTTGAAACAGCCCTGGAGGATTGCGAGGGCCCGGTTGGGCTGGTTCTGGGCGCGGAGGGGCCGGGGCTCCGCGAAAAGACGAAGGACACCTGCGACGCGCTCGCCCGCATTCCCTTCGCGCGCGACTTCGGGTCGCTCAACGTCTCAAATGCCGCCGCGGTCGCCCTATATGCGGTTTACAACCGCTGAGGACCCGCATGCCCTATCCATCCAAGATCGCCACATGCTGCTACTGCGGGTCACGAACCGCCCTGGTTCTGAAAGGGCAGGCGCGGCACGAGCTTGCTTGCGCCAACTGTGGCGCCCCCCTTCACGAGATGAAGATGCTTCGGACGGACGCGAAGGGCGACCGCGAGGTCGTGAAGCCTTCGCCCATCCGTGGAAAGCCCCGGAAGTCGAAGAAGCACCGTGCCTCGAAAAAGAAAAAGCGCCGTTCGATGTCAGACTTCGTGTTCTACAAGATGCGCGAGGCTGCCGAGGACGTCTTCGACGACGTGTTCGATATCTTCGATTGAAACAATTTTCACGTCGGGCCGGCGGTCAGGTCACAAAGGCGCAAGCCGGGTTCCGCGCACGGTTCTTCGCGCGCATGTTCCGTCTCAGACACACCGAACCAAGGATCAAGACCATGCTGACCCGCCGCGCCTTTCTGGCAACCGCCGCCACACTCCCAGCCGCCGGACTGCTTGCCCGTCCCGCTTTCGCGGCGCAGCCTCCCGCCTATGCGACGAACGGCGTGGCGATCAATGGCTACGACCCTGTCGCTTACTTCACCGAGAGCAAGCCGGTCGAGGGGCTAGCGGAGCTCTCCTCGGAATGGATGGGCGCGGTCATGCGTTTCGCCTCCCCCGAGAACAAGGAGATGTTCGACGCCGACCCTATGGCCTTCGCGCCTAAATACGGCGGGTACTGCGCCTACGCCGTCTCGCGCGGTTACACCGCGTCGACGGACCCGGCCGCTTGGTCGATTTATGAAGACCGGCTCTACCTGAACTACTCCCGTTCGGTGCGCGCGCTCTGGGCGCTCAACAAGGCGGGACACGTCGAAAGCGCGGACGCCAATTGGCCAAGCGTTCTCGAGGCGTGAGTTCACAATTTCGAGACGGGTCTTCAACCCATTTAAATGGCTACCCATCTAATGAATACGGCCCGGGTTCGGAACACCCGGTGTCCGATCACTGTCCCTCGTTCCGTGACTGGCGCCCGATATTGCATCGGGCGTCTTTTTCTATAGAAACCATTCGGTTGCGAGATGCCTTTAGCCGATGAACGCCTGACCAAGATCCTGCTGGAGACGCATACGATCGCAATGATCGGCGCGTCCATCAAGCCGGAACGCGCAAGCCATATGGTGGGGAACTATCTGGTGGCGGCCGGTTTTTTGGTTGTTCCCGTCAATCCCGGCTATGCGGGTAAAATGCTCTTCGGGCAGAGGGTTGTAGCGTCGGTCAGCGACATTGACGAACCGGTCGATCTTCTGAACGTCTTCCGGCGGCCCAGCGAGGTCGCCAAGGTCGTGCGCCCCGCGCTCGACGCGCTTCCTGGCCTGAAGTCTGTCTGGATGCAGCTCGGGATCGAGAACACGGAGGCGCGGATGGCGGCGGAAGCCAAAGGGCTGTCGGTCGTGGAGGACCGATGCATTCTGGTCGAGCACCGGCGGCTGCTTGGACGCGCGAGCGCTTAGCGAGATGCCTTTTCGTCGATTCCCGAGGTGCCTTCGCGCCGCTCCAGTTCGGCCATGACGTCTTCAAGCGGCACGCCCCGCGCAGTGAGCATCACCAGGAGATGATAGAGCACATCGGCCGCCTCCGATGTCAGCCGCGCCTTGTCGCCCCGAACGGCTTCGATTACGGCCTCGACCGCCTCCTCCCCAAACTTTTCCGCCGCTTTTTCAGGTCCTTGCGAGAGTAGCTTCGCGGTCCAGGAGCCTTCGGGATCTGCTGACTTGCGCGCCTCTATCGTGGACGCGAGCCGTTCGAGCGCGGTCATGACAGCCTCACAGGGATTCCGGCGGCGGCCATATGCGCCTTGGCCTCGCCAATGGTGTGGTCGCCGAAGTGGAAGATCGACGCGGCCAGAACGGCGCTGGCGCCGCCCTCTGTTACGCCTTCGACGAGGTGATCGAGCGTCCCCACGCCGCCGGACGCGATCACGGGGACCGAGACGGCGTCGGAGATGGCGCGGGTTAGCGGGATGTTGAACCCGGCGCGGGTGCCGTCCCGATCCATCGAGGTCAGGAGGATTTCGCCGGCGCCTTTCGCAATGACGGTCCTGGCGAATTCCACGGCATCCACCCCGGTCGAGCGGCGGCCGCCGTGGGTGAAGATTTCCCACCGGCCTGGCGCGACGGTCTTGGCGTCGATTGCGACGACGATGCATTGCGAGCCGAAACGGTCGGCGGCGCGGGCCACGACGTCGGGATCGGCGACCGCTGCGGAGTTGAAACTCACCTTGTCGGCGCCCGCCAGAAGGAGGCTTCGCACATCATCCACTGTTCGCACGCCGCCGCCGATGGTGAGTGGCATGAAGCATTGCTCGGCCGTTCTGGTCGCGAGGTCGTACATCGTGCCCCGGTTTTCATGGGTCGCGTGGATGTCAAGGAAGCAGAGCTCGTCTGCTCCAGCTTCGTTATAGGCAATGGCGGCCTCAACCGGGTCGCCCGCGTCGACCAGATCGACGAAGTTCACGCCTTTGACGACGCGGCCGTCGGCGACGTCCAGACAGGGGATGACGCGGGTCTTCAACATGGCGCCGTCCTAGACCGCGGGTTGGCAAAAGGCCAGTGAATCAGGCGGCAAGCAGGTCGAGAGCTTCAGACAAATTGATTGCGCCATCGTAAAGCGCCCGTCCGCTGATCGCGCCGGAGATGACGCCGGTCGCCTTGAGGCGCGTGAGGTCTTTCATGCTGGAAACGCCGCCCGAGGCGATCACAGGGACGCTGACCGCCCGCGCCAACGCCTCGGTCGAGTCCACGTTCGGGCCCTGCATGGCGCCGTCGCGGTCGATGTCGGTGTAGATGATCGCGGCGATCCCAGCATCCTCGAAAGCCTTCGCAAGATCAATGACTTGCATGTCCGTTTCCTCGGCCCAGCCGCGCGTCGCGACCCGCCCGTTGCGGGCGTCGAGGCCGACGGAGATCCGGTCGGGAAACGCCCTGGCGGCCTGCCGGACGAGGCCGGGGTCCTCGACCGCGACAGTGCCGAGTATGACGCGGGAGATACCCTTTGCGAGCCAGTCCTCGATCTGCGCCATGTCCCGTATGCCGCCGCCGAGCTGGGTGGGGATCGAGACGGAGGCAAGAATCGATTCGACCGCGGCCGCGTTCACAGGACGGCCCGCAAAGGCGCCGTTCAGGTCGACGAGGTGGAGCCATTTTGACCCTGCGTTTTCAAAGGCTTGCGCCTGCGCGGCGGGGTCTTCGCCAAAGACCGTGACCTTGTCCATGTCGCCTTTCAGCAAGCGGACGCATTGACCGTCCTTCAGGTCTATAGCGGGATAGAGGATCATGTGGTTAGGCGCTCCGGGCTCGGTCCGCCGCCCGTTTGCCCCAGCCGAAAGGGCGCCGCAAGAGGGGTGTCTGCCAAGTCAGGGCGACCAGGTCAGCCAGTTGGCGATCAGGCGAAGCCCTGCGGCCTGGCTTTTCTCGGGGTGGAACTGCGTGCCGATCATGGTGTCGCGACCGACGATCGCGGTGACCGGTCCGCCGTAGTCGCAATGGGCGAGGAGGTGGGCCGGGTCGGCCATCTCCATCTGGTAGGAGTGGACGAAATAGGCGTGGTCGCCCGTCGCGATCCCGTCGAGCACGGGGTGAGGGCGGTCGATCACCAGATCGTTCCAGCCCATGTGCGGGACTTTGAGGGACGGGTCCGAAGGCGCGATTCGGCGAACGTCGCCCGCGATCCAGCCCAGCCCCGGAACCTTCTCGTACTCGAAACCGGTCCGGGCCATGAGCTGCATGCCGACGCATATGCCGAGGAACGGGCGGCCCTTGGTCTCGACCGACTCTACCATCGCGTCGAAAAGGCCGGTCTGACCCTTGAGCTCGGTCATGCAGGCCGGGAAGGCCCCATCGCCCGGCAGGACGATCCGGTCAGCGTGTGCGACGTCTTCGGCCCTGTCAGAGACTATCACGTCGCCGCCGTCGACCTCCCGCGCCATAAGCTGGAAGGCCTTCTCGGCAGAGTGGAGATTGCCGGCGGCGTAATCGATCAGAACAGTCAGCATGGGTCCGGCATCGTGGCGACGCGGGCGTGATTAGTCGAGGTTGCCGTGCTTGCCAAGCCTTGGCGGCGGACGGGCGCGCGCCTCTCAGAGCGCGCCCTTGGTCGACGGGATGTCGCCGGACTTGCGCGGATCGGTCTCGACCGCCTCGCGCAGCGCCCGCGCGACGGCCTTGAAAGCGGCCTCTGCGATGTGGTGGCTGTTCAGGCCGTGGAGCGCGTCCACATGCAGCGTGATGCCGCCATGCGTCGCAAAGGCCTGAAAGAACTCGCGGACCAGCTCGCTGTCGAAGACGCCGATCTTGGGCGTTGGCAGATCCGCGTTCCAGACCAGGAACGGACGGCCCGAAAGATCGAGCGCCGCGCGGACAAGCGCGTCGTCCATCGGCAGGAGGCAGGCGCCGTAGCGGCGGATGCCCCGCTTGTCGCCCAGAGCTTGGGTAAGCGCCTGGCCGAGCGCGATGCCGGTGTCCTCGACCGTGTGGTGACCGTCGATGTGCAGATCCCCGGTCGCGCGGATGGTCATGTCGATCAGCGAGTGGCGGGCGAGTTGGTCGAGCATATGGTCGAAGAAGCCGACGCCCGTCTGGTTGTCGTAGCTCCCCGTGCCGTCCAAATCGATCTCGACCGATATATCTGTCTCAGCCGTTTTACGATTGATCGCCGCCTTGCGCATGGCGCTGGTCCTTCTCAACTACGGGCCGCTTATAGGGTCGCCGGGGAGGCTGCGGAAGGGGCGCGGAAGGCGCGTCGATTCGTGTGTGATGTCTCTGCACGAGTGCTGCACGAATGGCGCGGGCGCATCTGCAAGGATGCCGGCGACGATGGCGGGAGAGGCAGGCCCTCGCGGATCGCCGGGGATGCGCCCCATCCCGCCCGCCCCGGCGATCCGGACTTCCCGGCAATCTCAAGCCTGGGCTAGAGTCGGGGCGGAGAGGATGGCATGGCCCAGGAAACACTTCTTGTCGTCGATGACGACCCGCAGATCCGCGAGGTCTTGCGGATCGCGCTTACCCGCGCGTCCTATCGCCCGGTCATGGCGCGGGACGGGCGCGAGGGGTTGCGCCAGTTCCGTGCCGAAGCGCCTGCTCTGATCATCCTCGATATTGGCATGCCGGAGATGGACGGGCTGGAGCTTTGCCGCGCCATCCGCGCCGAGAGTGACACGCCAATTTTGTTTCTCACGGCGCGGGATGACGAGGTTGACCGCATCGTCGGGCTGGAGCTTGGTGGAGACGATTATGTGACGAAGCCCTTTAGTCCGCGCGAGCTGGTGGCCCGCATCCGGGCGATCTTGAAGCGGACCGCACGCCGGGAGGCGCGTGCGGAGCAGCTGCACCACGGGGCTGTCTCGCTGACCCCCGGCGCGCATCTGTGCCAGGTCCGGGACCGGAGGGTCGATCTGACCGCCACCGAGATTTCGATCCTCGAGCGCCTGATGGCGCGGCCGACGCAGGTGTTCAGCCGACCGCATCTTGTCGATCAGGTCTGGGGCGCGGGCGCGGCTGTGAGCGACCGGACGCTGGACAGCCATCTGCGCAACCTGCGCTCGAAACTGGCCGAAGCCGGGTGCGAGGACGCGATCGAGACACTGCACGGCGTGGGGCTGAGGATGGGGCCTTGCGGGACCGCGTAGCGCGGAAATGGCGCCCGCCACTGGCGCTGGTGCTCGGCGGGTCGCTGATGGCGGTCTTCGTACTGCCACTTCTTGGACTTGCCGTTGCGGAAGGGCTGGCGCCTGCGATGGGGCGTTTCCCGGCCTCGATGCTTGTCGGCGCCGGGGCGGGTCTGGCGACGGTTGTTCTCGGTTATCTGCTCTGGCGGTTGATCTTGTCGCCGGTGCGGGCGCTGACGCGGCGGGCCGAGGCGATCCGGCGCGGGGACGACACGCCGCCGTTGCCGCGCTATGGCACGCCGGAGGTCGGGGAGCTTGGGCAGGTCGTTCTGGACATGGCGGCCTCGCTTAAAGCCCGCGAGATGGCCGTGCGCGGCTATGCCGACCACGTCACCCATGAGCTGAAGACGCCCCTGTCTGCGATTCGGGGGGCGGCGGAGCTGTTGGAGGCCGATCCGTATTTGAGTGACGAGGCGAAGGGACTGGTGGCGACGATCCGGGATGCGGAAGGCCGGGCCGAGGATCTTTTGACGGCGGCGCAGGAGGTTGTGCGCGCGCGCGTGCCGGAGCATCGGGGCGAGGCCAACGTCGCCGAGGCGATTGAAAGGCTCGATCTGCCTGCCGATGTCGAGGTTGAGCTCTTCGGCGGGCGCGTTCCCGTACCGATCGCCGACGACGGGCTGGCGCTTATGCTCGGGCATCTGATGAACAACGCTGTGGCGGCGGGCGCCACCCGTGTCTCGATTTCAACCGCCGATGAGAATGATCGCCATGTACTGCGGTTTGCCGACAACGGCACGGGCATCTCAGACGGCAACGCCGAGCGCGTGTTCGATCCGTTCTTCACAACAAGACGTGCCGAAGGCGGCACGGGCATGGGCCTTGCTATCGTCCGGACGTTGCTTCACGCACATGGGGCCGATATTGCGCTAGAGCAAAGCGGCGCGGGCGCCTCCTTCCGTATCGTGTGGTGACGGTCGAGGGCCGTCGCGCGTGGTGCTCGGCGCGGCCGGATAAGGAGGAATGGTGTCTGAGGCGTTTATCTGCGATGCGGTGCGGACGCCGATCGGCCGGTATGGCGGGGCGTTAGCCTCGGTCCGGACGGACGATCTCGCGGCCGTTCCTCTGGTCGCGCTTCTCAAACGCAACGCAAGTCTGGACCCGGCGAGGATCGACGATGTGGTTCTCGGCTGCGCCAACCAGGCGGGCGAGGACAACCGCAACGTGGCGCGGATGGCGCTGTTGCTCGCGGGCTATCCCGAGACGGTTCCCGGCGTCACGGTGAACCGGCTTTGCGCGTCGGGCATGGACGCGGTCGGCATGGCGGCCCGCGCGATCCGGTCGGGCGACAGCGACCTTGTGGTTGCCGGAGGCGTCGAAGGGATGACCCGGGCGCCCTTCGTGATGGAGAAGGCGCGGGCGCCGTTCCAGCGAACGTCAGATGTTTTCGACACGACGATCGGCTGGCGGCTGGTGAACCCGGAGATGGCGGCGGCTTACGGCACGCATTCGATGCCAGAGACCGCAGACAATGTGGCGCGGGACTGGAGCGTGTCGCGGGTGGATCAGGACAGGTTCGCCGCGCGGAGCCAGGCGCGCTGGGCGCTGGCGCAGGCGACAGGGGTATTTGCTGAGGAGATCGTGCCGGTGGAGGTCCGAGGCTCCGGGGGTGCGAAATGCGTCGTCGAAGCGGACGAGCACCCAAGGCCCGAGACCAGCATCGACGGGCTGGCGTCATTGCGGGCCCTCAATGGGCCCGAGGGAACGGTCACGGCGGGCAACGCCTCAGGGATCAATGACGGCGCGGCGGCGCTTCTGATCGCGTCGGAGGCAGCGGCTAAGGCGCATGGGCTTTCGCCCAAGGCGCGTATCCTTGGCATGGCCTCCGTCGGTGTCGCGCCGCACGTCATGGGAATCGGGCCCGTCCCTGCGGTGCGGAAGGTGCTCGAGCGGACGGGATTGTCGCTGGACCAGATGGACGTGATTGAATTGAACGAGGCCTTCGCGGCGCAGGCGCTTGCCGTCACGCGGGACTTGGGCCTGCCGGACGACGCGGCGTATGTGAACCCGAACGGCGGCGCCATCGCCATGGGCCATCCCTTGGGCATGAGCGGTGCGCGGATCGTGCTGACGGCAGCTTATGAGCTGACACGCTGGGGCGGACGTTACGCGCTTTGCACGATGTGCGTCGGAGTCGGGCAGGGCGTCGCGCTGGTTCTGGAGCGGGTCTGAGCGGCTAGTCCGGAACGGCGACGGGGTAGCGCTCGGCGCCCCATCCGAGGGTATTGGTGCGCGCCTCAATGAAGACCGTTGTCATCCCCTCTGGAATAGTGACGCCGGACAGCGAGCGCGTGAAGGGCTGCTCGTTCACATGCGGATGGCGTAGAGTTCGGGTGCCCAGAACCTCGCCCGCATCGGTCACCACGCGCCAGCCATCGGCATAATCGTCCCATCCCGTGTCCGGGTGCGCTATAGTGACGGCGAAGGTCCAGCCGCCTGCCTTGTTGAGTATCTCGACACCAACGACTTGCGCGTCGTCGGCGATGGCGAAGGTTGGCAAGGCGGATGCGATCAGAGGCAGGATGGTCAGAAGTCGTGACATGAGGTTTAGCTAGTCCAAAACTATGCGAGTTGAGGACTCAGAATCTTGCAATTCTGACAAATTGGTTATATTGTTTTACCAATTGAGATGAGGGAGCGTCCAATGGAGATGCCGACACCGGATCCGGGTATATTGGCAAAGAAAGGCCGCGTGGTTGCGCGGCTGTCGGATGTTCTTCCGAAAGACGCAGTTATTTCAGATATTTCCGAGACTCGCGCCTACGAGTGCGACGCCCTTACAGCATATAAATGCCCACCGCTTTGCGCCGTTCTGCCGGCATCGACCGAGGAGGTCGCCGCCGTTCTGAAGATTTGCCACGAAGAGGGCGTACCGGTCGTGCCGCGCGGCTCGGGCACCTCACTCGCTGGCGGCGCGTTGCCGACGGCAGATTCCGTCATTCTGGGCGTCGCGCGGCTGAACGAGGTTCTTGAGACGGACTGCGACAACCGCTTCATACGGGTGCAGACCGGGCGGACGAACCTTTCCGTCACCGGCGCGGTGGAAAGCGACGGGTTCTTCTACGCGCCGGACCCGTCCTCCCAACTCGCCTGCGCGATTGCAGGGAACATCGCGATGAACTCCGGCGGGGCGCATTGCCTGAAATACGGGGTGACGACCAACAACCTGCTGGGCGTCACCATGGTGCAGATGGACGGCACGGTGGTCGAGATTGGCGGCGCGCATATGGATGCGGGCGGATATGACTGGCTGGGCTTGATCTGCGGCTCGGAAGGGCAGCTCGGCGTGGTGACGGAGGCGACGCTACGCATCCTGCCGAAACCCGAGGGCGCGCGGCCCGTGCTGATGGGGTTCTCGTCGAACGAGGTAGCCGGCGCCTGCGTCTCGGACATCATCAAGGCGGGCGTGCTGCCCGTCGCCATCGAGTTCATGGACCGCCCGATCATCGAGATCTGCGAGAATTTCGCGAAGGCGGGCTATCCGGAATGCGAGGCGCTTTTGATCGTCGAGGTCGAAGGGTCGCCGGAAGAGATCGACGCGCAGCTTGGTGTGATCATGCAGATCGCGCGGAACCACGACCCCGTCGAGCTGCGCGAGGCCGCGGATTCCGACGAGGCGGGGAAGATCTGGCTGGGCCGGAAATCGGCCTTCGGCGCGGTCGGTCAGGTGGCCGATTACATGTGCCTTGACGGGACAATCCCAGTCTCGGCGCTGCCCCATGTCCTCAATCGCATCGAAGAGATGTCCCAAGAGTTCGGGTTGAAGGTCGGCAACGTGTTTCACGCGGGTGACGGCAACATGCATCCACTGATCATGTTCGATGCGAACAAGCCGGGCGATCTGGAGACCTGCGAGGCTTTCGGGGCCGAGATCCTGAAGCTTTGCGTCGAGGTCGGCGGGTGCCTGACCGGCGAGCATGGCGTGGGAATCGAAAAGCGGGACCTGAT
Source organism: Paracoccaceae bacterium (assembly GCA_030066855.1). GTDB lineage: Bacteria > Pseudomonadota > Alphaproteobacteria > Rhodobacterales > Rhodobacteraceae > Kangsaoukella. The sequence goes on from JASJAU010000042.1 coordinate 10,525, forward strand.
GGATGTTCAGTTCGCGGCGGCGGACCTCGAGGCGCAGATGCGGGTGAAGGACGTCTTCGACCCCGCATGGCTGTTGAACCCCGCAAAGGTCTTTCCGTTGAAGGCGAGCGAGCACCGGCGGTCGGCCGCAGAAAGCGCCGCGGCGTGATAAACAGCGCCAATCCTCTGAAATCATTTGAGAAACAAACGGCGAGCGGATCGTGCTGAGCCCTGCGACTGAAGAAGACCTGGCCGGGATACTGGCCGAGAGATCGGAGCCGCTCGACGTGCAAGGCGGGGGGACGCGCCGCGTCGGAGCGTCTGAGCGTGAGCGGCTGTCGACGGCAGCACTCACGGGAATCACGCTGTATGAGCCGGGGGCGCTGACCCTCGTGGCTCGGGCGGGCACGCCGCTGGCAGAGATCGAGGGCGCACTCGCCGCGGAGGGTCAGATGCTGGCCTTCGAGCCGATGGATCATCGTCCGCTCTTGGGCAGCGAAGGCGAGCCGACGATCGGCGGCGTCGTTGCCGGGAACGTTTCCGGGCCGAGGCGGGTGCAGGCGGGCGGATGCCGGGATTCGCTGATCGGGGTCCGTTTCGTCGATGGCACGGGAACGATCGTCAAGAACGGCGGGCGCGTGATGAAGAACGTGACCGGCTACGACCTCGCCAAGCTGATGGCGGGCGCGAACGGGACCTTGGGAGTTCTAACCGAGGTGTCATTCAAGGTGCTGCCCAAGCCGGAAGCAGTGGCTAGCGTCTTGCTCGAAGGGTTGTCGGTCGCCGATGCGGTCCGCGCGATGTCGAAGGCGCTGGCTTCGCCCTTTGAGGTTTCGGGCGCGGCGCATGCGCCGGTCGGCGTCGATGGCGCGCCGGTGACGATGATCCGGGTCGAGGGTTTTGGCGACTCCGTTGCCTACAGAGCGGAGAAGTTGAGAAACCTGCTGTCCGAATTCGGACCCGTCGCCGTTGAGACCCGCGAGGGGCGCGATGGCGGGGTCGGAACGGCGGCGGGCTGGCGCTGGGCGCGGGATGCGCTCGCGCTGGCGGAGGCCGAGGGCGATGTGTGGCGGGTCTCGGTGAAACCGACGGACGCGCCCAAGGCGGTGGACGCGCTCGACGCCGACCGTATCCTCTTGGATTGGGGCGGCGGGCTGATTTGGGCTGCGGTACCGCCGGGGACGGACGCGCGGGCGCGGCTCAAGGGCATCCCCGGCCACGCCACGCTCGTGCGGGCCGACGCGGAATCGTTCAAGCGGCTGGGCGCCTTCGAGCCGGAGAGCGTTCCCTTGGCGATCCTGGCCAAGAAACTGCGCCAGCAGTTCGACCCCAAGGGCATTCTCAATCCGGGGCTGATGGGCTGATGCAGACGACGTTTTCGGAGGCGCAGCTTCAGGATCCGGCGATCCAGCGGTCGAATGAGATACTGCGGTCTTGCGTTCATTGCGGTTTTTGCACCGCCACCTGTCCAACCTATCAGGTACTGGGCGACGAACTCGATTCCCCGCGCGGGCGCATCTACCTGATCAAGGATATGCTGGAGAATGATCGTCCGGCGGATGAGAAGACGGTCAAGCATATCGACCGCTGCCTGTCCTGCCTCGCCTGCATGACCACCTGTCCGTCTGGCGTGCATTACATGCATCTGGTCGATCACGCGCGGGCGCATATCGAGAAGACCTACAAGCGGCCCATCTTCGAGCGCGTGTTGCGCTGGACTTTGGCCCGGATCCTTCCCTATCCGATGCGGTTTCGCGTTGCGCTTCTGGGCGCCAAGATCGGACGACCATTCGCGTTCCTGATGCCGGACGCGCGATTGAAGGCGATGCTGGCGATGGCGCCGAAGACGATCCCGCCCGTGAGCCGGAATGACGATCCGCAGACCTTCGCGGCCTCGAGTGAGAGGCGGATGCGGGTCGCTCTGATGACCGGCTGCGCGCAGAAGGCTTTGAACACCGACATCAACGACGCCACGATCCGGCTCTTGCGCCGGTTCGGCGCCGAGGTGGTGATCGCCGAGGGCATGGGATGTTGCGGCGCGCTGGTGCATCACATGGGCAAAGAGGACGAGAGCCACGCTGCGGCGTCGAAGAACATTAACGCCTGGATGGCCGAGGATCGGAATGGCGGTCTGGACGCGGTAGTAATCAACACCTCCGGCTGCGGGACGACGGTCAAGGACTACGGCCATTTGTTCCGCAACGACGCGCTGGCGGAAGACGCGGCGCGGGTCAGCGATCTGGCGATGGATGTGAGCGAGGTTCTGATGAAGCTCGATCTGCCGGAAGGCGCGCCCAGGGGCATCCGGGTGGCTTATCACGCGGCCTGCTCGCTGCAGCACGGCCAGCAGATAAAGGCCTTTCCGAAGGACCTTTTGAAGAAGGCCGGTTTCGAGGTGGTCGAGCCTGCGGACAGCCATCTCTGCTGTGGCTCGGCAGGCACCTACAACCTGATGCAGCCGGAGATCTCGGCCAAGCTGAAGGAGCGAAAGGTGCGGACGCTGGAGGCGAAAACGCCAGATATCATCGCCGCCGGCAACATCGGCTGCATGATGCAGATCGGAACGGGCACGGAGGTGCCGGTCGTTCACACGGTCGAGCTCCTGGACTGGGCGACCGGCGGGCCGAAACCGTCGGCTCTGGGCGATTGGGAGCCTGGACAGCCCTATTAGCCGACGCGATCCCGCGGGGCGGAGGAGATTCCAGTCCTGAAATAGGCGGCCCGCGCTGACAAATTCTTGCCGCATCGCGCTGCTACACGGGGTATGGTGGGGCCGGGAGAGAGATGATGCGTCGGATTCTGGCAATTATTACAGCACTTTGCGCGATTTCGGGGCCGGGACTTGCGCAAGACAGGACCGAGCTGACCGCGCTCATGACCGCCTATGAGGCGCAGGGTTGGGAGGGCGTGGGCCGCCTTAATGTCGGGCGATGGGGCATGTGCACAGGCGCGCTGGTCGCGCCAAGCCTCGTCCTGACGGCCGCGCATTGCATTCACCATCCGACGACCGGCAGCGTCGTTCCCCCCTCGACGATCGAGTTTCTGGCCGGCTGGCGGAACGGGAGCGCGGCGGCTTACCGCAACGTGCGCCGGGTGATCTCGCACCCGGACTATGATTTCACAGGGCTTGAGGGCAACGTGCGCGTGACCAACGATCTCGCGCTGCTCGAGCTCGAGAGCCCGATCCAGTTGCCCAACGTCCGGCCGTTTCTGATCGGGGAGCGTCCGCGCAAGGGCGCCTCGGTGGGCGTCGTCTCTTACGCGCGGGACCGGGCGGAGAATCCGTCGCTTCAGGAGGTCTGTCATGTGCTCGCCCGCAGCCCCGGGGCGCTGTACCTGTCCTGTGAGGCGACCTTCGGCGCCTCGGGCGCGCCGGTCTTTTCCTTTGTCGACGGGCAGCCGCGCATCGTCTCGGTGGTCTCGGCCATCGCCACCGTTCAGGGGCGCGACGTGTCGCTCGGCACCAATCTGGAGAAGCCGCTTCAGGAGCTGATGGCCCTGATGCGCCGGCCGGAAGGGCCGGTTCGGATCGAAACGCCGCCCGAGCAAGCGTCGAGCAAGCCGCGCGCCTTTTCCGGCGGCGGCGGGGCGAAGTTCCTGCGGCCTTGACACGCGCCGCTTCGGCGGCAGGCTTTTCCCCCATGCGCTGCGCGGCATTTCTGGTGTGGATGGCGGCCTTGGCGGTCGCCCTGCCGGCGGCGGCGTCGGAGCAGATCTTCGGTGTTGGCCGGTTGGAACGCGCGGGCGAGGGCGCGGTCTGCTCGGCCGCGCTGATCGCCCCTGACCTGGTCGTTACCGCCGCGCATTGCGTTCGGGTCGGCAAGGACGGCGCGGAGGACGCGCCGGCGCTCGCCTTCCGCCCCGGGGGCGTTGTGGGCGCACCGCCGACGACGGTCGATGAGGTCGTCCAGCATCCCCTGTTCGTGTTCACCGCATCCAAGGCGCCGTGGAGCCTGAGGTTCGATCTCGCACTCTTGCGGCTTGAGGCGGAGGTTCCGCCAAGCATCGCATTGCCGCTCGGCCTGGGCGTCGAGGCCAAAATCGGCGAGCCTTTGATCATCGCAAGCTGGCGGAACGACGGGACGAGCCGCCCGAGGCAGCGGGCTTGTGAGGTCCTGGAGAACCGCCCATCGCTCGTGACCGTCGCCTGTCCGGTGCGCGGAGGAGAAAGCGGATCGCCGATCATCCGGCAGACCGAGGCCGGGCTGGAGATTGTCGCCGTCCTGTCGAGCCGGTCTCAGATGGGAAGCCAGCCTGTCGGTCTGGGCAGCAACCTTAATGGCAGGTTGCGCCCCATGCTTGACTTACTTGATTGATATTTATGGATTATTCGTGCGAACCCCGTGATCTTGAACTGTCTTCGGGGCGTTCCTATCTCATTGAAGTCGGAGGCCGCTGAGGCTCTGACGCCAAACGCCGCCCTGCCCGAACGGGAGGGCCCAAACGTTGTCGCTCAAAGGAGGATGACCCTATGCGCACGTATGATTTCGCACCACTGCACCGTGCAACCGTCGGCTTTGATCAGATCGCCGACCTCATGGACCGGGTTCTGACCGATACCCAATCGGCCCCGTCCTACCCGCCCTACAACATCGAGAAGACCTCGGAAGATGGCTGGCGCATTTCGATCGCCGTGGCCGGCTTTGGCGAGGAAGACCTTGCCGTCGAGGTCAAAGAAAGCGCGCTGATCGTGACCGCCCGCAAGGCGAAGGAAGACGATACGCGCACCTACCTCCATCGGGGCATCGCCACCCGCGCCTTCGAGCGCCGGTTCACGCTGGCCGACCATGTGCGTGTAGTTGGCGCGAGCCATCTGAACGGCATGCTGAACATCGACCTCGTTCGCGAGGTTCCGGAAGCGCTCAAGCCGCGCCGGATCGAGATCGCGTCAGCCGACACGCTTGAGGCGACCGCCGTGGAAGCCAAAGAAGTCAACTAACCGTCAGTGCGTTGACGTTGGGCGCGTCCGGGGAGGCCTGGGCGCGCTTTACTATTCGCCGTAGGGCACCCAGACCGTCTTGATCTCGGTCGCCGCGCTCAGGAACTCCCGCGCGCTGGCTTGGGACCAGTCCCGCTCTTTCCCATTGTTGACCCAGGTGCGCTTGAGGTTGCCCGCCGCCTCCCGTTCGATGGTTGCGGACAGGTCCGACGAGGAGAACGACCAGACCGCATCGATGTCCATGTGTCCGGCCATCTGAGGAGCGATTTCCGCGTGGCTGCCCGTGAGGATGTTCACCACGCCGTTCGGGACGTCGGATGTTTCCAGCACCTGGTAAAAATCTGTCGCGGCGAGCGGGTAGGGTTCCGACCCCATGATGGCGAGGCGATTGCCCATAGCCATTGAGGCGGCGACGATTGAAACGAAGCCCAAGAGCGGCGCATCATCCGGCGCGAAGGCGCCGATCTTGCCGACCGGTTCGTTCATGGCGAGCGCGATGCCGCGGATCGGGACGCCCTTGGCGCGACCGTCGTGCTTGTCGGCCCAGGCTGCCCAGGTGAAGAGGCGGTCGATGGAGGCCTCCACCTCGGCTTTGCCGCCGCGCTTGCCGGTCATGTCATTGATCCGATGGGCGAATTCGTCGGCTCGGGCCGACAGGTTCTCGCCCATGTAGTAGAGGATCTGGGCGCGGAGGTGGCCGGTTGTTTTGCCCCAGCTACTCGCCGCGTTCATGGCCTCAACGGCGTTTCTTAGGTCCTTTCGGTTGGCCAGACCGGCGTGGCCCAGAAGTTTGCCTTTGGGCGACCAGACCGCGCGGGAGTAGCCGCCGTCCGGCCGCGCCTGCTTGCCGCCGATGAAGAGCTTGGCGGTGCGGTCGAGGTCAACGGCCTTTGCCGTGGCGGGCGCGGGCGCGGGCTTGATCGGCGCGACTGCGCCCGAGGCGCTTCTCGTTTTGGTATAGGCGAGCAGGCCTTCCCATCCGCCCTCGCGTCCGAAGCCAGACTCGCGAACGCCGCCGAACCCGGCGGCGGCGTCGAAGAGGTTGGTCGCGTTTACCCAGACCACACCTGCGGCAAGTTTGGGTGCGACGTCGAGCGCCAGGTTCACGTTTTCGGTCCAGAGCGTCGCGGCGAGGCCGTAGCGGGTGTTGTTGGCCAGTTCGACCGCCTCGGCGGGCGTGCGGAATGTCGATCCAACCAGGACCGGGCCGAAGATCTCCTCCTGCATCAGATTGTCGGCGGGGGAGAGGCCGGTGATCAGCGTGGGCGGGTAGTAGCAGCCGTTCTCCGGTAAGTCGGTTTCGGGTTGATAGATGTCGCCGCCGCTCGAGGCCACGAGGTCGGTGATGGTCTTGAGCTGGACCGGGTCCACGACCGCGCCAACGTCGATGCATTTGTCGAGTGGGTCGCCCATCCGCAGGCCGTCCATCCGGCGGCGAAGGCGGGAGTAGAACGTCTCGGCGATGCCCTCTTGCACCAGAAGGCGCGAGCCTGCGCAGCAGACCTGGCCCTGGTTGAACCAGATCGCGTCGACCAGACCCTCGATCGCGCTGTCGATGTCGGCGTCGTCGAAGACGATGTAGGGGGATTTGCCGCCGAGCTCCAAGGTGAGCTTCTTGCCGGAGCCGGCTGTCGCCTCACGGATTCTCCGACCGACCGAGGTCGAGCCGGTAAATGCGATCTTGTCGATGTCCTTGTGGCCGACGATCATCTCGCCGACCTTGCCGTCGCCAGTTACGATGTTCAGGACGCCGGGCGGGACGCCCGCCTCGCGGCTTAGATCGGCGAAGAGAAGCGCGGTGAGTGAGGTGTACTCCGCCGGTTTCAGGACGACTGTGTTGCCCATGGCGAGCGCCGGCGCGACCTTCCAGGCGAGCATGAGAAGCGGGAAGTTCCAGGGGATGATCTGGCCGCAGACGCCGAGCGGCGCGCGGTCCGGCAGCTCCTCGTCCATCAGCTGCGCCATGCCTGCGTGATAGTAGAAATGGCGGGCGACAAGGGGGATGTCGATGTCGCGGCTCTCGCGGATCGGCTTTCCGTTGTCGAGCGTTTCGAGCACCGCGAAGAGGCGCGACTGTTTCTGGATCAGGCGGGCGATCGCGTAGAGCACTTGCGCCCGGCGTTTCGCGTCCTTGGCCCAGGCCGCTTGGGCGTTGCGGGCGGAGGTGACGGCAGCGGTGACGTCCTTCGCCGTGGCCTGGCTCACCTTGGCGAGCAGCTTGCTGTCTGCTGGGTTTCTAGAGGCGAAGGTTCTGCCGGGCTTTGTCCACTTGCCGCCGATCCAGTGTCCGAAGCTGCGCTTGTGGCTGTCGAGCCAGGCCTGCGCCTCGGCCGCGCTTTCGGGCGCCGGGCCGTAGTCCATGCTGTCGAAGATGTCCTGGACGTTCATGCGCGTGTCATCCCATTGCGTGCCGGTAGCCCGCCGAGTAGCGGCCGGTGACGTGGTGTTCGAGCTGGCGCTCGATGTCGCCAAGAAGCGACGAAGCGCCGAAACGGAAGAGGTCGGGCTGGAGCCAGCGGGGGCCGAGCTCATCCTTGAGGAGCGTCAGGTAGGTCACGGCGTCCTTGGCTTTCGAGATGCCGCCGGCCGGTTTGTACCCCACGCGGTACCCCGTCGCCTCGTGATAGGCGCGGATGGCGCGGATCATGACGAGCGAGACGGGAAGCGTGGCGTTGACGCTTTCCTTGCCAGTTGAGGTCTTGATGAAATCGGCGCCCGCCATCATGCAGACGAGGCTGGCACGGGCGACGTTCCTGAGCGTGCCGAGCTCCCCGGTCGCGAGGATCGCTTTCACATGCGCGTCGCCGCAAGCCTTCCGGAACTCCGCCATTTCGTCATAAAGCGCCTGCCAGTTGCCGGTCAGCACGTGGCGGCGGGAGATGACAATGTCGATCTCGTCGGCTCCCGCCTTCACGCTCTCGCGAATCTCCGCGACGCGGAGCGGATAAGGCGAAAGACCGGCGGGGAAGCCGGTCGAGACGGCGGCGACGGGGATGCCGGTGCCTTGCAACGCCTCAACGGCGATGCCGATCATGTCGTGGTAGACGCAGACCGCGCCCGTCGTGATCGGCCCCATGCCGAGGGCGTCGAGGATGTCCTGCCGTACGGGACTGGCCGCCTTGGCGCAGAGGCGCCGGACGCGGCCCGCCGTGTCGTCCCCCGCCAGCGTGGTCAGGTCGATCATCGTGATCGCCTTCAGGAGCCAAGCCGCCTGGAATTCCTTCTTCACCGAGCGCCGGCCGGGCAGGGACGCTGCGCGGCGCTCGATGGCGGATGTATTGGCCTGAACGGCCCGCACCCAATCCATGTCCAGCGGCATGCCGGGGTTGCGCGGCTCCTGCGCCAGAGGGAGTTGCGCGGTTGTGACCGCCGATCTGGCAGCCTTTTCGGTGACCGTATTCATGGGGCAGCGTTCCCTGATCGCACGGGAAAGACCGTGCCATGGGGTCGGGCAATAATCAAGATTGACCATTTGGTCAAATTTTTGCTTGCGCTACTCCGCCGCGAGAACCGTCTCGACCTTCGCGCCTTGCTCAAGCGTCCGGTGCACGGGGCATTTGTCGGCTATCTCGAGCAGTTTCTGACGCTGCTCATCCGTCAGATCGCCTTGCAGGTGGATCACGCGCTTAAACGTGTCGATCTTGACCGCGCCGCCCGAGTCGCCCGAGTCCTGCGCGTGAACCTTGTCGTGGCTGATGTCGACCGACACATGCGAAAGCGGCCAGTCCTTGCGTCGCGCGTACATTCGCACTGTCATCGAGGTGCAAGCGCCGAGACCGGCGGAGAGGAACCCGTACGGCGTCATCCCCTTGTTCATGCCGCCATAAGCCTTGGGCTCGTCGGCGACCGCATGATGATATGGGCCGGAGGCAATATCCTGCAGGAACCCGGCCGGGTCGGCCTCGGACACCCGTACAACGCCCTCCGGCGCGCCAGGCGGTGGAGCGGGTGGGGCGAGCTCGACATACCGTCCCGCCCAAGCAGCGATGACCTCGGCGGCGTATTCGGCATGCGAGGCGGAGCTGACCAGGTGGTCGGCGTCATCGAGCGTCACGAAGGACTTGGGGTGCTTCGCGGCCACGAAGATGCGGGTGGCATTGTCGATGCCGACCGTAGCGTCGAGGGGCGCGTGCATGACCATAAGCGCCTTGCCCAGTCCGTGAATCGCGGTCTCAAGCTTGGTGCCGCCCACGTCGTCGATGAAGTCTTTTCCGATAGTAAAGGGACGACCGGCCAGATCGACTTCGGCGCGACCGTCGGACCTGATGCGGTCCAGCGCGTCGCCGAAGTTGTGGGTGACGTGCTCGGGGTCGAAGGGCGCCCCGATGGTCACGACCGCTTTGACGCTGTCGATCTGAGCCGCGGCCTTGAGGACGGCGGCCCCGCCAAGCGAGTGGCCGATCATCAGGCTTGGCGCCATGCCGCGCTCGGCCAGATGGCGGGAGGCGAGGACGATATCGTCGACGTTCGACGAGAATGTCGTGTTCGCGAACTCTCCCCCCGAATGCCCGAGGCCGGTGAAATCGAAGCGCAGGACTGCGATCCCCATTGAGGCGAGGCGGCTGGAGATGCGCCGCGCTGCCGTGATGTCTTTCCCGCAGGTGAAGCAATGCGCGAAGACCGCTGTCGCCAGATGCGGACCATCGGGCATGTCGAGGCGTGCGGCGAGGGCGTCGCCGGAATGCCCCTCGAAGGTGAATCTCTCCATGCCCATTACGGCCTCCTGCGTGTGACAGGGTTCGAACCTGTGCGGCGATGCCCCGGCGCGCAACCACTCTGTTGCAGAAGTCACGGGAGAGTGACGGTCGGGATCGAACCTGTAACCAAGTTCCCGAGCCCTGGCCGGAAGCAAGTCTGCGCCGACAACGCAAACCGCGTTACACATGGCAACATATCTCGCGCGTTTCGGGATTTGATATTTTCCTTTCCGCCACTGCGATTTAGGTGTGGTCTGCCGCGCCGGCATGCGACCGCGCGGTGGCGTCCGTCCGATACGGGCCGGGCGGCGCCTGTCGATTGCTGCCCGTTGCGGAACCCGGTGCATGAAGCCGCCCCGGACATCCCCGATTCAACGTCAGGCCGATGAGGTGAAGTCGGCCGTCCGATACGGCTGGCAGGTTCTTCTCACATCCGGGCCTGGCCAAATTTCGTTTTGGTTCATCGCGCTCTTGATCGGCATCGCAGCAGGGTTTGCCGCGCTCTTCTTCCGCAAGGGGATCTCGTGGCTGCAGGAGACGCTTTACGGGACCGAGGATGTCCGGCTGATCCACTCCTTCGCCGAAACGCTGCCCTGGTATCTTATCCTGATCATCCCGATTTGCGGCGGGCTTGTGGTCGGCCTGATCCTGAATCGCTTCACGCCGGACGGGAAGGTGAGGTCAGTGGCCGACGTGATCGCGGGTGCGGCGCTGAAAGATGGACGGGTTGAGGTCAAGGAGGGGCTGGCATCGGCCGCCGCGTCGCTCATCACGCTCGGGTCGGGCGGATCTACGGGGCGCGAGGGACCGGTGGTGCATCTGGCCGCCGTCATATCCACCTGGGTTTCGGATCGGCTGAAGGCGGACGGGATCACTGGTCGCGACCTGCTCGGCTGCGCGGTGGCGGCGGCGGTATCGGCGTCGTTCAACGCTCCTATCGCTGGGGCGCTCTTCGCGCTCGAGGTGGTGCTCAGGCATTTCGCCGTGCACTCCTTTGCTCCGATCGTGATCGCGAGCGCGGCGGGCACCGTGATCAATCGCTTGGAATTCGGCGACGTGACCGAGTTCACGCTGATGGAGGAGGGGTCGCTCGCCTTTTACGTCGAGCTGCCGGCGTTCCTGCTGCTCGGTCTGGTCTCGGGGCTGGTTGCGGTCTTAATGATGCGGGCGATCTTCTGGGCTGACGATCTGGGCAGTTTTGTCCGGCGGCGTACGGGTATTCCGCGCTTCCTGCGCCCCGCCATAGCCGGAGCCATGCTGGGCGCGATCGCCATCTATTTCCCGCACATCATCGGCGTCGGTTATGAGACGACCTCCGCCGCGCTGACCGGATCTTTGCTGCTCCACGAAGCCATCGTCTTCTGCATCCTCAAGGTCATTGCGGTGGCGATCACCATGGCGGGGCGGATGGGCGGCGGGGTGTTCTCGCCCTCTTTGATGATCGGGGCGCTTCTGGGGCTGGCCTTCGGTCAGATCGCGACCAGCATCTTTCCGGACGTCTCCGGGTCAGAGACGCTCTACGCGCTCGCGGGCATGGGGGCGGTAGCGGCGGCGGTTCTGGGCGCGCCGATTTCGACCACGCTCATTGTTTTCGAGCTGACCGGCGACTGGCAGACGGGGTTGGCGGTGATGGTGGCCGTGTCGCTCTCGACCGCGCTGTCATCGCGCCTGGTTGACCGTTCGTTCTTCCTCACGCAGCTCGAGCGCGCCAACATCCACCTCGCCGCCGGCCCGCAGGCTTATCTGCTGGCGATGTTCCGGGTCGCGAACGTGATGCGCCCGCCGGACGACCCCCGCGCGGCGCCCGAAGATGCGATCTGGGAGGCGATCGAGGAGGGCTACTGGATCGAGCGGAATGCGACGCTTGAAGCGGCGATGCCGGTCTTCGAGCGGACGAACCGCCAGTTCCTGCCGGTGGTCACGATGGGCGAGGAGGGCAAGCCGCCGCAGATCCACGGGGCGCTCTTTCAGGTGGATGCTTTGAGGGCCTACAACCGGGCGTTGGCCGCCACAGCGGCAGAGGAGCATAGCTGACGGGCGCGTCAGACCCGTTCGATGGCGACCTGCTCGGTGGCGTAGAAAGCGAGATGATCCGCGATGGCTTCAACACCTTCTTTCGGACTCTCGTAGGTCCAGACGGCGTCCTTGAGCGTCGTGGATTTCGTCACGATCGAGAAGTAGCTCGCCTGCCCTTTGTACGGGCAAGTGCTTGTTTTGTCAGACGGATCCAGAAATTCCATCGCGATGTCCTCGCGCGGGAAGTAGATGACGGCGGGGTAGTCGCCTTCGGTCAGCTCCAGAGCGCGGTCGCTCTCGCCCAGAACCGCGCCGCCCGCTCGGACAACCCAGGTGCCCTCGGCAGGACGGATTTTGATGTGGTCGGCCATGCATTCGTCTCCTGTCCCGATGGACATCTGTTCCGAGTCAGATAGGGCGCGTCGCCTGTTCCAACCAGTCCCGCGCCGCATCGGACAGCCGCGCGGCGACCTTTTCGCGCACTTCGGCGTGGTAAGAGTTAAGCCAGTCCCGCTCCCAAGGAGCGAGCGCGCCGGCGTCGATCAGGGACCGGTCGATAGGGACATAGGTCAGCGTTTCGAAGTCGAGCTGATCGCGGCCGTCGCCCAGTTCTGCCGCCTCGCGGACGACGATCAGGTTCTCGATCCGGATCCCGAAAGCGCCCTCGCGGTAATAGCCCGGCTCGTTTGAGAGGATCATGCCCGGCTCCAGCGGAACCTCCGAGGTCCGGGCGATCCGTTGCGGTCCTTCGTGCACGTTCATGTAGACGCCGACGCCATGGCCGGTGCCGTGATCGTAATCCATCCCCGCCCGCCAGAGGGGCGCGCGGGCCAGCGCGTCGATGTCGCGCCCGGACACGCCGCGCGGGAGGCGCGCTGTCGAGATCGCGATCATGCCTTGCAGGACGCGCGTGAAGGCGGCCCGCTCCTCGCCGCCGGGCGGGCCGACCGCGATGGTCCGGGTGATGTCGGTGGTGCCGTCCACATACTGACCGCCGGAGTCGACGAGATAAAGCTCGCCCGGTTTGATCTCGCGGTTGGTGCCCTCGGTGACGCGGTAATGAACAATCGCGCCGTTCGGTCCGGCGCCCGAGATCGTGTCGAAAGAGATGTCCTCGAGCGCGTTGGTGGCGCGGCGGAAGCCTTCCAAAGCTTTGACCGCGTCAATCTCGGTCAGGCCGCCTTTCTGCGCCTCGGCGTCGAACCAGGTGAGGAACTCGATCATCGCGGCGGCGTCGCGCAGGTGCGCGTCGCGGGTTCCCGCGATCTCGGCCTCGGTCTTGCGGGCCTTGGGCAGGATGCAGGGATCGTCGCCCCAGGCCACCTCGATGTCTGCCTCGCTCAGGATCTTGCTCACTGCGACCGGGGCGGTCGCCTTATCGACGCGGACCGGGCCGGTCAGCCCGGCGAGCGCGTCTTCGAAGTCTGCCGCCGGGGCGATGTCGATGGCTGGATCGGGGCCGAGAGGATCGAATTTCGACGGCTCGGCGAAAAGCGACACGCGGGCATCGTCGTGGAGGATCGCGAAGGCCTGCACGACCGGGTTCCGCTCAATGTCGCTGCCCCGGATGTTCAGCATCCAGGAGATGCTGTCGGGAAGCGTCAGGACGGCGGCCCGATGGCCGGCCTTCCGCAGGGTTTCGGCCATTCTTTCGCGCTTTGAGATCGAAGATTCTCCCGTGAGTTCAATAGGTTGTGCCTTCGCCGCTCCGCTTGGCGGTACGGGCCGGTCGCTCCAGATGCGATCGACTAGGTTTTCGACCGGCATGAGCGCGACTTTGTCGCCCAGAGCCTTGTTGAGCGCGGCGACCTCCGTTTGAGTGTGGAGCCAGGGATCTACTCCGACCACGGCGCCTTCGGACAGCCTCTCGGCGAGCCATGGCCCCAACTTGTTCTCAGGGAGATCGACCGGCGTGAAATCGTCGGCTACCTGCGCGCGTACTTGAACGCGGTAGCGGCCGTCCACGAAAACCGCGGCGATATCTTGGGTGATCGCCGCGAAGCCCGCTGAGCCGGTGAAGCCCGTCAGCCAGGCTAGCCGCTCGTCGCAAGGCGCGACGTACTCGCCCTGATGCGCGTCGGCGCGGGGCACGATGAAGGCGTCGACGCCCGCGCCGACCATGGCCTCGCGCAGCGCGGCAAGCCGGGGCGGCCCCTGGTCGGGGCTGGTCGTGGCGGAAAAGGACTGGAACATGAAGCGGCATCCCGGCGCGGTTGAGCGGCCAGAGGATCAGGGCGGCCGCCCGGGATCAAGCCCGAATTCAGATGATGTGGCGCTGCAGCGTCCGCCGCCGCATGCGCGGATCGGACTCGAAGAGCGCGGCCAGCTGTTCGGTCATCGCGCCTGCCAGTTGCTCGACATCCGTGATCGTCACCGCACGTTCGTAGTAGCGGGTGACGTCGTGACCGATGCCAATGGCGATCAACTCGACGAGCTTCTTGCGCTCGACCATTGCGATGACGTCGCGCAGGTGCTTTTCAAGGTAGTTCGCCGGATTTACCGAGAGCGTCGAATCGTCGACCGGGGCGCCGTCCGAGATCACCATCAGAATGCGCCGCGCCTCGCCCCGCGCGGCGATCCGGCGATGCGCCCACTCCAGCGCCTCGCCGTCGATGTTCTCCTTCAAGAGCCCTTCTTTCATCATCAGGCCGAGGTTCGTTCGCGCCCGCCGCCAGGGCGCGTCGGCGGATTTGTAGACGATGTGGCGCAGGTCGTTCAGGCGGCCCGGCAATTGCGGGCGTCCGTCCTGCAGCCATTTCTCGCGCGCCTGACCGCCTTTCCAGGCTCGGGTGGTGAAGCCGAGAATCTCGACCTTCACATTGCAGCGCTCCAGCGTGCGGGCGAGGATGTCGGCGCAGATTGCGGCGATCGAGATCGGACGGCCGCGCATGGATCCGGAATTGTCGAGGAGGAGCGTGACGACCGTGTCGCGGAACTCCATTTCCTTTTCCTGCTTGTAGGCCAGCGGCACGGTCGGGTTGGCGACGATGCGGGCGAGGCGTGCGGCGTCGAGAATGCCCTCGTCCAGGTCGAACTCCCAGGTACGGTTCTGCTGCGCCAGCAGGCGACGCTGCAACTTGTTCGCCAGCCGGCCGACCGCACCTTTCAACGGATCGAGCTGCTGGTCCAGATAGGCGCGAAGGCGCTCGAGCTCGGCCGGTTCGGCGAGGTCTTCGGCGCGGATTTCCTCATCGAAATCAGAGGTGTAGATCGTGTACTTCGGATCGGCCTCGCTGATTGGCATCGGCGGCGGCGGCTCCATTTCGGCCTCGCCGTCGGGAAGCTCGGCCTCTTCGCCCATTTCGAGATCGGACATGTCGTCCATCAAGATCTGTGCCTGGCTCGCGTCGTCCTGGGCCTCCTGCGCCTGTTCCGGCGCGGCCTCGGAGGCGTCCTCGCTTTGGCCGTCTTCCTGACCCTGGCTGTCGGGGTTCTCCTGCTCCTCCTGCTCGTCGCCGGCGTCATCGTCGCTCGCGTCGTCCTGATCGGGGTCGTCGCCCAACTGGTCGCCGTAGCCGAGATCGGTGATCACTTGGCGGGCGAACCGCGCGAAGGCCGCCTGGTCCGTGAGGGAGTCTTTGAGGTCCTCCAGCGTGCCGCCGGCCTGCTCTTCAATGAAACCGCGCCAGAGGCCGAGCACGTTCTCGGCACCTTCGGGCAGCGTCCGGCCGGTCGCGATCTGGCGGACGAGATAGCCGGCCGCCACGGCCAAGGGCGCCTCGCTCGCCTCGCGAATCTGCGCGTAGCCGCGCCGCTCGGCCTCATGCGCGATCCGAGCGTCAATATTGCTGGCCGTGCCGGGCATGTCGCGGGCGCCAACCGCCTCGCAGCGCGCCATCTCCATGGCCTCGAAGATGTCGCGCGCCATCTGGCCTTCGGGAAGGTAACGATTGTTGGTAGCGTCGTCGTGGTATCTGCATCGGAGCGCGTAGCTATCGGCTGTGCCGCGGGCCAGTAGCACCTCCTCCCGCGTCATGCGGCGCGTGACCTGGGGCAGGCGTACGCCGTCGCCGGTCATGCCGGGCGGATCAACGGAGTAGGAGACCGCGAGCTCGGGGTCCTCGGCCAAAACCTTGGTGGTCTCGGCCAGCGCCCTTTTGAACGGGTCGGCGGGGTTTTCGGACTGGCTCATGAGGCTCCCCTCAACGGGCGCGATCCGCTCAGACAGCAACGCTCGCAGCGCTTTCAGGAAGCTCCTCGTCGAAGCAACGCTGATAGAACTCTGCCACTGTCTCGCGCTCGAGCTCGTCGCACTTATTCAGGAACGACAGCCGGAAGGCGTAGCCCACATCACGGAAGACCTCGGCGTTTTGCGCCCAGGTGATAACTGTTCGCGGGCTCATGACGGTCGAGAGATCGCCGCCCATGAAGGCTTTGCGCGACAGGTCGGCGACGGTGACCATTTGGCTGATGATCTTGCGCCCGCGCTCGGTATTGTAATGCGGCGCCTTCGACAGGACGATCGCGGCTTCAGCGTCGTGGCTGAGGTAGTTCAGCGTCGCGACGAGCGACCAGCGGTCCATCTGGGCCTGGTTGATCTGCTGGGTGCCGTGGTAGAGGCCGGTGGTGTCGCCAAGCCCGACCGTGTTCGCGGTGGCGAAAAGCCGGAAAAACGGGTGCGGATCGATGACCTCGTTCTGGTCGAGAAGGGTCAGCTTCCCGTCCACTTCCAGAACCCGCTGGATCACGAACATGACGTCGGCGCGACCGGCGTCGTATTCGTCGAAGACAATCGCGGTCGGGTTGCGGAGCGCCCAGGGCAGGATGCCTTCCTGGAACTCCGTGTACTGCACGCCTTTGTCGATCTTGATCTGGTCTTTGCCGATCAGATCGATCCGGCTGATATGGCTGTCGAGGTTCACGCGCACGCAGGGCCAGTTCAGCCGCGCTGCGACCTGTTCGATATGGGTGGATTTGCCGGTGCCATGGTAGCCTTGGATCAGGACGCGGCGATTGTACTGAAATCCGGCCAGAATCGCGAGCGTGGTGTCGGGGTCGAACTTATATGTTGGGTCGATCTCCGGCACGCGCTCATTTCGCTCGTAGAAGGCCCGGGCTTTCATTTCCGAATCAATGCCGAAGACCGCGCGGACATCGATCTCTTCGGTCGGTTTGGCATCCACGTCTATATGGCGATAATCCATCTCACACCTTGCACATCCTGTCCGGGCGCGGCCGCGCCCGGGAACCCTAGAAGCCTGACCTGCACGAGTTTCGCGGTTTGATCAATAGAGGCCGGGGAGAGTTTCGCGCGGTGTGGCATGGGGGTTTACCGAATGTTCGGGGTTTCGCAGGTACATGAAGCCCGTTGGAGACGTTGGCCTCCGGCATCGTGACGAGTGCTTGATTGTGTTGGCGGGCGCCAGGCGCAGTCACGCAGGGCGCCCGCCTGATCGCCGTTCGACCGAATGGCTAATCGGAGCGAACCGGGCGGCGGTCAGGCCCGTGCCTGGCGCGATATCAAGGCATCCCAACTCAGCGGATTCTCTCGAAATCACGCGAATCCATGCCGTGCAGGGGCGCGACCCGGTTGTCACAACGGCGATGTTCCGAGTTGCGCCGCCTCAAGAACGTTCCCGTCGGCGCCGCCCCAGGACGTTTTCGTTGGCGTCGCGCCGAGGCAATTCCAGTCGGCGGCACCCCGAAGGCGCGCCAATCCGCGCATTACGATCGGTTATTTGTCATGTCTATTCTGTTCGGCGCCCCGTCAAGCCGGAAGCGTCCCACCATGTCGGCGAGCAAGCGCATATTGTCGCCGAGCTTCCGCGCCGCCTACCGCCTGTCGCCCGAGAGCGCCGCGTTTTGTTGGGTGAACGGGTCCATCTCGGCAACCGCGCTCGTGACCTCGCCCACTCGGGTCGCCTGCTCGTGCGCCGAGGCCGTCAGGTTCTCCATCGTGCCAGTCATGTCCCGCACGCTTTCCACGATCTCCTAGAGGGTCGATCCCGTCCGTTCGACAAGATCGACACCGTGCGCCACCTGTTCGGAACTGTCGTCGATGAGCGCCTTGATATCCTTTGACGCTTCGCTGGAGCGCTGAGCGAGCGCGCGCACCTCGGTCGCTACGACCGCGAAGCCCTTGCCCGCCATGCCGGCGCGCGCCGCCTCGACAAACGACTCTTCCGTGTTGGTCAGCAGGAAATCGTTCATGTAGAACCGGGCGAGCATCACCGCTTGCTGGGCCAGGCCCGCGTAGTAGGCCCCGCCGGCATCGCCGCCAGTGAACGACCCTTCCATGATCGCCGTCAGTGTCTGCCGCGCGAGAGGTGTCCCGAGGCGGATTGCAGCGTCTCCGGCAGGCGGGGCACTTCCGAGCGCGCTTCTTCGAGTGGCGCTGGCGGTCGCTGCGGCGACGCTCCTCAACTCGGAAAACAAGGCTGACAGGCGCCATGCGGAAACTACCGATGCCAGAGAGAGCGCCAGCGCGACGACGAGCGAGACGAGAACCAGGGCGCTAATTTGATTCTTGATCGACCAACCCTGCGTGCGCGTCCTCCCGTCAAGACTGGGTGAACCGCTATCGCAAGGACATTACTGACGCATAAATTCAGGAAGAAAAGTTCCGGCTGTCCTTGATCTGATCCCAGGCCCAGACGACCTCTGACAGCTGTTCTTCGTGGCCGCGATCGCCGCCGTTCATGTCGGGATGAAGAACTTTGATCAATGCTTTGTAAGAACGACGAATTTCTGCCTTGGACCAATGATCTTTGGCGTCAAGGATTTCGAGCGCGCGCCGCTCGGTGGGCGGCAGGCGGCGTCCGGTGCTCGTACCTTTGCCAGGGTTCTTGGTCGCGTTGTCGCCGAGGATGTCATGCGCGTCGTCGATACCAAGCCGGGCCCAGGCCTGCTGCTCGGTGCCGCGCTGGCCGAAGGGCTTGGTCTCCCGTCCCCAAACCCGGTCTTTGTCGACCTGCTCCGAGAATTCTTCCTCCGTCGCGCCGTTGAAAAAGTTCCACTTGAGGTTGTACTCGCGCACATGCTCCTTGCAGAACCAGAGGTATTCGTCGAGGTCGTTGGGCGATTTCGGGGCGCGGTACTGCCCGACCTTGTCGCAGCCGGGATGCTCGCAGACGCGGGTCGAGGTCTCGAACGCCCCCGACATGCCGCGCCGCGTGCGGGTGCGTTTTTTCTTGTCCGATGACACGCGAATGTCGAAACCGAAGGGGTCGTCGTTCATGGGATCAGGGGCCTTTCCGACTCGGACCAGCGAGTTTACCGTCTCAACCGCAAGTTTGAAGAGGGCGATCGAAAAAAATGCGGGTGGAAGAGGAAATCCGGCAGAAGCTGGAAACGGCCTTCGCGCCCTCGCGTCTCGAGGTCGAGGACGAGAGCGAGCAGCATCGCGGCCACGCCGGCTACCAGGAAGGCGGGCAGAGCCATTTCCGCGTTCGGATCGCGGCTCTGGCGTTTGAGGAAATGAGCCGATTGGAGCGGCACCGCGCGGTGCATTCAGCGCTGGGCGAAGACCTTGTGGGACGCATTCACGCCCTGGCGCTGGAGATCAGGGGTCAGGACTGACGCTCGCCCGACGCCGTAACGGGCGGCTCCACGCGGTCGCCGGCCGTCGGCGCCGGGGCCGGGTCCAACGCGCCATCCTGTTTCGCGCCGAGTTGCAGCGGCGGAAGCGCCTGGTCGGCGCCGCGCAGATCGCCAAGCGCCCGGCGGCGGAAAATCAGCAGGTTCTGGAAATTCGTCTGCGTGCCGGTCAGCCCCTTGCGCTCGTCGCAGGGCAGGGTCTCGGCGCGAACATAGTCCCAGCCCTCTTCCGCCATCTGGTTCAGCACCTCAGTGACGGCCAGCGCGAACCTGTCTTCGGTTGCTTTCAGGCCCCTGGCCTTGGCGCCCTGGGTGGGGGCCGGAACCGCCTTGTATTCGAACGCCGCCACACTGTCCTCCGACTGGATTTCCGCTTGGTTCAGCCCGGAACGTGGACCGAATGCCGGCCGGTTTCAACGTCAAGTTCTGATTCGCGCCATGCGTGTCCGAGCGGGCGATTTGCGAAGCAGTCGGTTCGTCGGACGATACAGGCCCAAAAAATGGGCGCGATTGATGCGGAATCCGGAACAAAACGCTGTCAGCCGGCTCAATGTTCAGGCGAATTGCCGGAATCGCGGCTTTTTCGGTCGATTTTTGTGGTCTTGATGTGGCGAAGGCGCTGGCTTCAAACCAAGCCGAGGGAGCAGTGTGTCTTCGGTGATGTTGATTAATGTGAGGTAAGTGGGGGTTTTCAATGAGCCTTAGAAGTTTAGCAACTGCGGTTTTGTTCGCCGCTCTTGTCCCGTTCGCTGCGTCGGCAGCGACGGTGGACGTGTTCGAGGGGGACATTTCCTTCGATGCAACAACGATGACGGGGACGATCACCGTTCCGGGCGCGGCACGGATCAACTTGTCCTTTGAAGCTGGCCATCCTGGTGGAACGGCGCTTTTCACGATTGATAACGTCAGCACAACGCCGGTGCTTGTTGAGGTAGTGAGCTACACGGTCCAGCAGGGCGGTTCGGCTTACGGTTTCTTCGGTGGCGTAGACGTTTGGTTCGACGGCAACCTGGTTGAATCCGTGCCTGAAGGCGGAACGAGCGTGGGTCAACCGATTCTCAACACTGTGTTGGGTGCGGGCGTCGACTCGTCGTTCTCTTTTGAATACGGCGCTGCATTCGGTTCGCTTCCGTCGGACTTGGATCTTGGAATTGTCGCTACGGCGATCCCAATTCCTGCGGCAGGCTTCCTTCTCCTTGGCGCGCTTGGCGGATTGGCCGCTGTGCGCCGGAAGAAGTCGTAGGCCACACCTAGTACCTTACCTCACCGGGAAGGCGGCTCTTGCGAGCCGCCTTTTCGCGTGTCTGGACAGCAGATTGAACGGGCCGAACGTAGGTCCGGCTAAAGGCCAAGTTTCTCCGCCACGATCTGATTGACCGCCTGCGGGTTGGCCTTGCCGCCCGTGGCCTTCATCACCTGGCCCACGAACCAGCCTGCCAGCTTGGGATTGCTCTTGGCCTTCTCGACCTGCGCCGGGTTTTCGGCGATCACACGGTCGACTTCCGCCTCGATCGCGCCAGTATCGGTGACCTGCTTCATACCGCGCGCCTCGACGATCTCGGCGGGGTTGCCGCCTTCGGTCCAGACGATCTCAAAGAGTTCCTTGGCGATCTTGCCCGAGATGTCGCCCTTGCCAATCAGATCGACAATGCCGCCAAGCTGCGCCGCAGAGACCGGGCTATCCTCGATCCCGTGGTCCTCTTTCTTCAGACGGCCGAACAGCTCGTTGATGACCCAGTTCGCGGCGAGCTTGCCGTCGCGGCCTTTGGCGACCTCCTCGAAATAGGCGGCGTTCTCGGCCTCCGCGCTCAGCACGGACGCGTCATACTCCGTCATCCCATAGTCGCTGACGAAACGCTCGCGCTTCTCATCCGGCAGCTCGGGCAGCGACGCGGCGATCTCGTCGACCCAGGCCTGCTCGATTTCGAGTGGCAGAAGGTCGGGGCAGGGGAAATAGCGGTAGTCATGCGCCTCTTCCTTGGAGCGCATGGACCTCGTCTCGCCCTTGTCGGGGTCATAGAGGCGGGTTTCCTGGACGACCGCCTTGCCATCCTCGAGCAGCGCGATCTGACGGCGCGCCTCGTATTCGATGGCCTGCTGGATGAAGCGCATCGAGTTCATGTTCTTGATCTCGCAGCGGGTGCCCAGAGCGCCGTGATCGCCGGTTTCCTGGTATTTCTCATAATCGCCCGGCCGGCAGACCGAGACGTTGACGTCGGCCCGCAGGTTGCCGTTCTGCATGTTTCCGTCGCAGGTGCCGAGGTAGCGCATAATCTGGCGCAGCTTCACGACATAGGCCGCCGCCTCTTCCGGTCCGCGGATGTCGGGGCGCGACACGATCTCCATCAGCGCGACGCCGGTGCGGTTCAGATCGACGAAGGACATGTGCGGGTCCATGTCGTGTATCGATTTGCCCGCGTCCTGCTCGAGGTGAATCCGCTCAATCCGCACTTTCCGCGCGACGCCAGGTCCCATATCCACCAGCACTTCGCCCTCGCCAACGATCGGGTGGTAGAGCTGGCTGATCTGATAGCCCTGCGGCAGGTCGGGATAGAAGTAGTTCTTGCGGTCGAAGGCCGACCAGAGATTGATGTCTGCCTTCAGGCCCAGCCCGGTGCGCACGGCCTGCGCCACGCAAAACTCGTTGATCACGGGCAGCATGCCGGGCATGGCGGCGTCGACGAAAGCGACGTTGGCGTTTGGCTCGGCTCCGAAGGCCGTTGAAGCACCTGAAAAGAGCTTGGCGTTCGACGCGACCTGGGCGTGCACCTCAAGCCCGATCACCAGCTCCCAATCGCCGGTCGCCCCGGCGATAACTTTCGGTTTCGGCGCCTCATAGGTCAGATCAAGCATGCGCGTCTCCCTGCATCGCAGGGGTTTTAGGGTCTCCGGCGGCAGGCGGCAAGGGGCGTCAGCCGCGCCCGGTACGCCGCATTTCGCGCGTTTTCCGCCAGCCCGCCACACCGCTCTTGGCGGGGGATGCGCTTTCCGCTTACTGTGTCCACGGGGGTGCCGGAGTGAACATGAACATGGCACGACTCGGAATTGCCGGAGCGGCAGCCCTCGCGCTTTTCGCCTTTTCTTGCGGACGGGAGCCTCAGGTCGAAATCGTCGAGGTCGAGACGGTCGAGCCGCTCCCCATTTCCGTCGGCTGGGACTCCGTTCCTGAGTCGGTCGGGTGGACCGATGCGTCACTGGCCGCACTCGGCGCGCATGGCGAGGCCCTGGTGAAGATGACGCCGGGCGATATCAATACCTACTGCCCGAACTATGGTCAGGCGGATGAGGCGGAGCGGCGCGCCTTCTGGGTGTCGCTTCTTTCCGCGCTTTCGAGACACGAAAGCACGTGGCGGCCCGACGTCTCGGGCGGAGACGGACGATGGCACGGGCTTTTGCAGATCTCGCCCGGCACGGCGCAAGGCTATGGCTGCAGGGCGCAGAGCGCGGAGGCGCTCCGGGACGGGGCTGAGAACCTCTCCTGCGGAATTCGCATCATGGCGGCCACAGTCACGCGTGACGGTGTGATCTCGGAAGGCATGCGGGGCATCGCCGCCGATTGGGGTCCGTTTCACCAATCGCGAAAGCGCGAAGATATCCAAACGACGACGAGGGCGCAGCCATTTTGTTCAGACTGATCATGGCATCGACATTTGCGGCAAGTTTGTCGTTGCCAGCGGCCGCCAACCCCGTGAGCCCGCCGGCCCGTCCGGTGCCGGTGGTCGAGGAGGACCCAATCACGCTCGACCTGTCCGGCAGACCCGCCTCGCGCCAGTCTGCATTGCCGCGTGCGCGCTGGGAATTCCGGCAGGACGGCGCGCTTTGGACGCGGGTGGCGCTGTCGGCGGTCGAGACGCATGGCCGGAAGCTCATCGAGACAGTGCCGGACGACATCGGCGACTGGTGTCCGTCCTATGAGACCAACCCGCCGGAGGATCGTGCGGCGTTCTGGGCCGGGCTGCTCTCGACGCTGGCGCGCTATGAAAGCACTTGGAACCCGAAAGCCGTTGGTGGAAATGGCCGGTGGTTCGGGCTGCTCCAGATATATCCTCAGACGGCTGATTTCCGCGGCTGTCGTGCGAGGACGGGAGAGGGGTTGAAAGGCGCAGCCGCCAATCTGAACTGCGCGGTCAGGATCATGGCGATCACCGTGCCGCGCGATAATGCGATCTCGGTCAAGGACGGTCGCTGGCGCGGCGTGGCGGCGGATTGGGGGCCGATACGGACGCCCTGGATGCAGCGGGACATGAAACGGTACACCGCGCGGCAGGTCTACTGCCGCAAGCTGTCGGACGTCCGGCCGAAACCGCGCCAATCCGAGACGGCTAACTAAGGTCTAGGCGGCCTCGCGGACCGCGGTTTCAGGCGGCGTCGCGGCGTTTCCCACCGGCTTGTCATTGGAGAAGAGCGGCGCCAGAAGCGAGCGGACCTCGGCGAGCGGCATGCGCCAGACGCGCGGGTAGAGCACGCCAAGGTGTCGGCGGACAAGGGCCTCGAACGCTGAGGCGAGGACGTCCTGCCGCTCAAGCGCGCCAAACCGGCTCTCGCGAGCGAGTGTGGCGGCGGCCCAGTTGACTTCGGCTTGCGTGCCCGAGAGGCGTGCAAGGTCCATCAACCCCGCCGCCAGCCGGTCCGGTTCTACAATCGACCGCATGTCCTCGTCCGCCTCGATCAGGGGCAGCATGAACAGCGCGTAGCCGCTCTTTCCTAGGGTCTCGCGCGTCCGCGCTTCGGCGCGATCCGCCTCAACCCGGATCTCCGCGATGCTGCCGAACCGGTGGGGAAGAAGGCTCGTTGCGTGGCGGGCGTAGATGGCGGGGTCGGACGGGTCGAGGTCGATCCAGTCCTCGTAGGCGGGTTTCAGGCGGGCGTTGCGATCCGGCATGCCCAGCGCCAGTTCATAGACCGCGCGGCCCAGGAGCGGGGACATGTAGGCGACCGGGTCGAAGGCCTCCAGAATGGCCTCGGCCTGAACGTAGTGATGGGCCATCTTGCGCCAGGCCTCTTTCCGCATGTCGTCCGGCCAGAATTCGGCTTGGCAGCTTTCGGCCAGGATCATTTGGGCGCGGGCGGCGATCGCGGCGAGCACATGCGCGTCGGGATGGGCCTTGTGAAGCGCCACCAGCCGTTCAACCTCCTGCTCGGCCTGGGCCAGCTCGCTCAATTCCTGCCGAGGGACCTCGTCGATGAGGGCCTCCAGGGGCGCAAGAATCGTGTCGGCGGCCAGATCGTGGTGCCGAACGCCGGCTGGCGTCGCGTCAAGGCGGCTCTCCCACTCGGCCACCAGATCCGCCAGTTCGCCCCATCCTTCACTGCCGACTAATTCGCTGACGCGCTCAACGACATTGGCGCGGGCGGCGCTGTCGGGATCGTCCTCGACAACCGGGATCAGAAGCTCGCGTGGCAGATCGGGTAAGTCCGGCTTTTTCCGCCCCGCGGCCCGTCCTCCCGCCAGCCCGCGAAGTTTCAGCGCCGTGACTATCAGAATAGCGGTCAGGAACACGCCTGATCCGACCGGCCCTGAGACGAAATCAATCAGGGTCGGGAACAAGCCTGTTGCGGCGGGTCCATTCATGGGGCGCTCCAATCTAACGGCTCCAGTTTCATGGGATTTTCGGCGGTTTTATGGCAAATAAGCCGATTTGGCGGATTTCAGCGCACCCAGCGTGGAATCCGGGTGTTCTGAACGATCGAAACGGCAGGCGCGTGCCGGCCGCCAAGGGCGAGCGTGGCCTTCCGCAAGAGCTTGATTCCGTCTTCGCTTTTGGCGGGCAGCGCGGAGGCCGATATGGGCTCTCCCACCGTGAGCCGGTAGGGCTGCCGATCCTTGTTAAGGGTTTCGTGGAACAGCGTGATGTCGCGGAGAGTGGGGTGAATGAAATCGAACAGGTAGAAAAGCGCTGAATTGCGCGAGCGGATGTTGAGCGGAATGACCGGCAGGTCGTACTTGCGGGCGATCATCGCGGCGGACGCCATCCACTCCCGCTCGTGAAGGCGGAGGCCACGGCGCTTGGCCAGCCGGCCGGACGGGAAGATGACGCCGAGCCTGCCATTGTCGATCGCGCGCTTGGTGTACTCCATCGTCTCGCGGGCCTTCGCCCGCGAGCGTTTCTCCTCCCGCCATTCGACAGGCGCGATAAGGCTTTCAAATTGCGGGAGAATTCTCAGGATATCGGCGTTCGTGTAGATGAACAGATCGGGTCTCAGCGGCCAGATCGCCTGGTGCAGCATGATGCCGTCGGCGATTCCTGTCGGGTGGTTGGCCACGATCAGCGCCGGTCCCTGCCGGGGGATGTTCTCAAGCCCCGAGACTTCGACGTTCCGGGCCAGCATGGCCGCCAGATGGCGCATGATGCGATGTGTCGGCCAGTCAAGATAGAGCGTTCCCAGCTCGACCGTGCGGTCATAGCCGAGAAGCGACATCAACAGGGCGCGGGACGCCCGCGCGTAGGCCTTGTCCTCAAAGAGCCAAGGCGCCCTTTCGGCGATCAGAGGATCCAGACGCTCTTTCATGGCAGCAGATAAAGCGGCGATCGAAACGAATTGATGACAAGATTGTAGCACCGCCCGCGACCCGGCGCATCAGCCAAAATCGCGCGGCCGAATTCGGCTTGTGTGGCCGGGTCGCCTCGCGCCGCGTTCCCTGCTGCACGGTCTATAGCGAATCGGGCGTGCCCTGCGGGCGTTTGGAGTGAAGTGCTGTCACCGTACCAAGAACGCGCCTGCGGCAGCTGAATTGCCGCGCCCCGGCGCCTTGCCTCCCGGGGCGGCGGGCACTAGGTTCCCGCGCGATTGGATACCATCGTACACAACGGAATATGCGAGGCGGGATGAGCGACGGCTTTGTCGAGAAGAGCGGGCTGAAGGTTGCAAAAGAGCTGGCGGAATTCATCGAGGCGGAGGCGCTTCCTGGAACCGGCGTGGAGGCCGATCATTTCTGGTACGCTTTCAGCCAGCTCGCGCATGAGAGTGGTCCCGAGAACCAGGCGCTCCTTGACCATCGGGAGAGCCTTCAGCAGCAGATCGACGAATGGCACATCCGCCACCGCAACCAGCCGCATGACCATGAGGCTTACAAGGCGTTCCTGACAGAGATCGGGTATCTTCTGCCTGAGGGCGGCGCCTTTGAGATTGAGACCAGCAACACCGACCCTGAGATCGCAGAGGTGCCGGGACCGCAGCTTGTGGTGCCGATAACCAACGCTCGCTACGCGCTGAACGCGGCCAACGCGCGTTGGGGGAGCCTTTACGACGCCTTCTACGGGACCGACGCCACCGACGGCGTCGCGCCGAGCGGCGCCTACGACAAGGGGCGCGGCGCTCGGGTGGTCGCTAAGGCGCGGGTGTTCCTAGACGAGGCCTTCCCGCTTGAGGGCGCGAGCCATGCGGACGCGCGGCGCTATCATATCAGCGGCGGCGCGCTTTTGGTCGATGACACGCCGCTTCTCGATCCGGCCAAATTCATCGGATACTCCGGCCATCCGAAGGCGCCGGATGCCGTGCTTCTCCGGAACAACGGGCTCCATGTGGAGCTTGTCTTCGACCGCGCGCATCCGATCGGCTCCCGCGATCAGGCGGGGCTCGCCGACGTCCGGCTGGAGGCGGCGGTCTCGGCCATCATGGATTGCGAGGATTCGGTCGCCTGCGTTGATGCCGATGACAAAGTGCTGGCCTACCGGAACTGGCTGGGCCTGATGAAGGGCGATCTGGAGGACACCTTCAAGAAAGGTGACGAGACCGTCTCGCGATCGCTGAACCCGGACAAGGTCTTCACGGCGCCCGACGGCAGCGAGGATTCGGTGAAGGGCCGGGCCCTGATGCTTGTTCGGAACGTCGGTCACCTCATGACCAACCCTGCCATCCTCGACCGCGAAGGGAACGAGGTGTTCGAAGGGCTCATGGACGCCATGATCACGTCCCTGATCGCGAAACATGATCTGATTAAGACCAGCGGCCCGCGCAACTCGGTCAATGGCTCGGTCTATGTCGTGAAGCCCAAGATGCACGGGCCCGACGAGGTCGCCTTCGCGGACGCCACGTTCACTAAGGTCGAAGAGGCGCTGGGTCTGCCGCAGAATACGGTCAAGCTCGGCATCATGGACGAGGAGCGCCGGACCTCGGTGAACCTCAAGGAGTGCATTCGCGCCGCCCGGCACCGCGTCGCCTTCATCAACACCGGTTTTCTCGACCGCACCGGCGACGAGATCCACACGTCGATGGAGGCGGGACCGTTCTCGCGCAAGGATTGGATCAAGCGGAAGTCCTGGATCACCGCCTACGAGAACCGGAATGTCGACATCGGTTTAGAATGCGGGCTGTCGGGCAAGGCGCAGATCGGCAAAGGCATGTGGGCGATGCCCGATCAGATGGCGGCGATGCTGGAGGCCAAGATCGAGCATCCCAAGGCCGGGGCGAACTGCGCCTGGGTGCCTTCCCCGACCGCCGCGACGCTGCACGCGCTTCACTATCACCGGGTCAATGTGTTCGGGGTGCAGGAGAAGCTCAAGACAACCGGGCGCCGCGCCCATGTCGACGGGCTTCTGGATATTCCCCAGGCGACCTACCGCAAGTGGTCCAAGGACCAGATCCGGCGCGAGGTCGAGAACAACGCCCAGGGTATTTTGGGATACGTGGTGCGCTGGATCGATCAGGGTGTCGGATGCTCGAAGGTGCCGGACATCAATGATGTCGGTCTGATGGAGGACCGGGCGACCTGCCGGATTTCCGCGCAGCACATCGCGAACTGGCTGCATCACGGCGTCATCTCGAAGGATGAGGCGGCAGAGATCATGCGGAAGATGGCGGAAGTCGTGGATGGCCAGAACGCTGGCGATCCCCGCTACCGGCCAATGGCGCCGGGCTTTGACGGGATCGCCTTTCATGCGGCTTGCGATCTGGTTTTCGATGGCCGGGTCCAGCCTTCGGGATACACCGAGCCGGTCCTGCACCGCCGTCGGCTGGAGTTGAAGGCCAGCGCGTAAAACTTTGAAAAGGATGAAAAATGGCTGAGATTTCGCTTTCCCGCGCCCGCACGATCATTCGCGGCACCTTCAAGAAAGGCCGCGAGATGGGGTTCGCGCCGCTGTCGGTCGTCGTGCTCGATGCCGGCGGCAACATCAAAGCTTTCGAGCGTGAGGATGGGGCAGCGCCCGGAAGATTTCAGGTGGCGCATGGCAAGGCGCATGGCGCCGTGATGTTCGGTCTCCCCGGATCGGTTCTGCGCGAGCGCGCCGAGCAGCAGGGTTACTTCATCAACTCTCTCAACGGCGCCTACGACGGCAAGATGGTGCCCGTTCCGGGCGGCATCCTCGTGCTCGACAAGCAGGGCCGCACGATCGGAGCCGTCGGCGTGACCGGCGACACGTCGGACAATGACGCCATCGCGGGCGTGGCGGGTGTCGAAGGCGCGGGCCTGACCGCCTCGGCCTGACGCGCGGTTTGGCGTTCTCGGCGGGGCATGTGTGCACTCATGCACAACT
This sequence comes from Paracoccaceae bacterium, assembly GCA_030066855.1. GTDB lineage: Bacteria > Pseudomonadota > Alphaproteobacteria > Rhodobacterales > Rhodobacteraceae > Kangsaoukella. The sequence continues at coordinate 39,168 of JASJAU010000042.1, forward strand.
ACTTCGATAGCCCGGGCTGATTGAACTCCGACCCGCGTCCCATCAAAATGCCGACGGATCAGGCGCAAGGAGAGATCATGGCGCGGCCCGTCGTTGGGATCATCGGCAATCATCACCTCATCAACGATGAGTATCCCACCCATGCGGGCGGGCGGATGAACAGCGAGGCGGTCCGGCAGGTTTCGGACGCGCTGCCGATGATCGTGCCCTCCGACCCGGATCTCGCCGATATCGAAGACCTTACGACCTCCTGCGACGGGTTTTTGTTCACCGGCGGCCGGCCCAATGTGCACCCCGAGGAGTATGGCGAGGAAGAGACGGAGGCGCACGGCACCTTCGATCGCGATCGCGATCAGCTCGTGCTGCCGCTGATCCGGGCCTGCGTCGCCAGCGGTCAGCCAATTCTAGCGATTTGCCGGGGATTTCAGGAATTGAACGTCGCGATGGGCGGGACGCTTTATCCCGAGATTCGCGACCTTCCAGGACGCATGAACCACCGGATGCCGCCGGATGGCACGCTCGAGGAGAAGTTTGAGCTGCGCCACGATGTGACTTTCCTGCCCGGCGGGGTGTTTCACGGGATCATGGGCGCGGAGGTGGTGCGCACAAACACGCTGCATGGCCAGGGCATCAAGGAGAAGGGCGAGCGGATCGTCATCGACGGTCGCGCTGAGGACGGCACGCCGGAGGCGATCTATGTCGAGGGCGCTCCCGGCTTCACGCTGGGCGTGCAGTGGCACCCGGAGTACAACGCGGCCGAAGACCCTGTTTCGCGCAAGCTGTTCGAGGCCTTTGGTGAGGCGCTCCGCGACTGGCGCTCGGGAAAGCGCCCGCGCCATCTGAAAACCGCCTGAGAGCAGTGCGCTCTTGTCCCGGATCAATGCGACCGGGCCGCGCTGCGATGATGATCCTCGCGTTTCGTTGGAACGGAGAGATCCATGCGTTTTGCTATCATTTATGGAACGACCGAAGGCCAGACCCGGAAGGTCTGCCGCTTCATTCAAAACACCCTTTTGGAAGACGGCCACGCCAGCGAGCTTCTGCAGGCGACGGACTCCGAGTCGACCGATCTGACCCATGTCGATGCGGTGATCGCCGCAGGGTCGGTGCATGCGGGCCTGTATCAGAAAGAGCTGACCGATTTCGTGACAACCCACGCGAACGCCATGGGATACCTACCGAACATGTTCGTCTCTGTTTCGCTCACGGCAGCGGGGGACGACGCGGAGGAATGGCAAGGCCTCGAGGACACCGTCAAGCGCATGCGCGTCGAGACCGGTTGGGAGCCGGGCAGGGTGATCCATGTCGCGGGGGCGTTCAAATTCGGCGAGTATGACTTCCTGAAGTACTGGGCGATGCGCTGGATCGAGTCCCAAAAGGAGACGAACGTGAAGGCCGGCACGGACATGGAGTACACCGACTGGGAGAAGCTTGCCGGCGACATCCGGGACTGGACGTCGGGATTGGCGGCTGGCACTTAGGCGCGAGACATCGCAAGGGAGGGGAGCGGTCATGAAACGCTCGCGCATCAACGAGATCATGTCGGCGGCGGACGATTTGATCCGCAGCCATGGCTTCACCCTTCCGCCATTCGCCTATTGGACGCCGGACGAGTTCAAATCCAAACGCGAGACCGCCAAGCGGATCATCGACGCGCGCATGGGCTGGGACATCACGGATTACGGGCAGGGCGACTTCGAAAAGCTCGGGCTGTTCCTGTTCACGCTGAGGAACGGGAGCCTCGCCGATCTGCAAAAGGGCGGCGGGATGGTTTATGCCGAGAAGCTGCTGATCAGCCGCAAGGATCAGATCAGCCCAATGCATACGCATGTCATCAAATCGGAAGACATCATCAATCGCGGCGGCGCGACGATGGCGATCGAGCTTTTTGGCTCGGACGCGGAGGGGAACTTGGACGACACGGCCGGCGGCACTGTGATGTGCGACGGCATACCGCGAGACTTCGCGCCGGGCGAGGTCTTGCTGTTCCAGCCGGGCGAAAGCGTGACGCTGATGCCGGGGGACTGGCACGCCTTTTGGGGTGCGGACGGTGATGTGCTGATCGGCGAGGTCTCGACCGTAAATGACGACCTGACGGACAACATCTTCCGCGACGAGATTGGGCGCTTCTCGGCGATCGAGGAGGACGAGGCGCCGACGCATCTCCTGGTGAGCGACTACGAAGCCTGGCTGTCCGGCTGAGCGGCCCGCCAGGTCATCTCGAAGCGTCTAAGCGTAACACCAGAGCGCTCGACCTCCTCGGACTGAACGACCGTCCAGCCGCGCTTCTCAAGAAAGGGCCTGAGATACAGGCTGGCGTGGGTGCGAAGGGTTTTCAGGCCTTGCGCCTCAGCCTCGGCCAGCAGTTCGGCGTAGAGCGACGCGGCGGTGCCGTCGCCCCGAGCGCGGGGGGCCACGAAGAAAAGATCCAGATAGCCCTCGTCGTCGAGAGAAATGAACCCGGTCATGCCCTGGGCGTCTTCTGACACCCACACGCGGGCGACCTCCAGCCTCGCGCTCCAGCTTTCGGGCGGCTCATCCGACGGTGCCCATGCAAGCCGCTGGGCGCGGTTGTAATGCTCGGAGGCGCCGTTTCGCACCGCCTCCAGATAAACGTCATAGCATTCGACGGCGTCGTCACGCGTCCAGCGCCGGATCATGTCACGGCGGCTTTCACCCTGTACTCCGGGCGGTCCCAGAGCCTATCTGTCATGATCTCACCCAGGATTTCCGCCGCGCGCTGGACGTCATCGGGCGAGATGTAAAGCGGCGTCATGCCGAAGCGCATGATGTCCGGCGCTCGGAAGTCCCCGATCACACCGCGGTCAATCAGCGCCTGCATGACCGCGTAGCCTTCGGCGAACCGGAACGCCACCTGACTGCCGCGCCGCTCGGCGTCGCGCGGCGAGACGAGCTCGAAGTCGGGGCAGCGGCGCTCGACCTCTCGGATGAAAAGCTCGCAGAGCTCAACTGACCGTGCGCGGATGTCGCTCATGTCTACTTGATCCCAGACGTCCATAGCTGCGTCGAGCGCGGCAAGTTGCAGAATCGGCGGTGTGCCCACGCGCATCCGGTCGATACTCTGGGCGGGCCTGAAATCGAGGTCGAAAGCGAAGGGCGCTTCATGCGCGAACCAGCCGGAGAGGGCGGGGCGGGCGGCCTCCGTGTGCTCTGGCGCCACATAGACGAACGCGGGACCGCCGGGGCCGGAGTTCAGGTATTTGTAGGAGCATCCGACGGCGAAATCCGCCCCGCCGCCCAAGACATCCACGGGAAAGGCCCCTGCGGAATGGGCCAGATCCCAGATCGCGAGCGCGCCCTGCTCATGCGCCTTTTGCGTCAGCCTGGCCATGTCGTGGCGGAGACCGGTGCTGTAGCCCACCTCGGTGATCAGAATGCAGGCGACGGTCTCGTCGATATTCGCCTTGACCTCTTCCGGCGCGACGAGTTTCAGCTCGTGGCCTTTGTCCAGCGACCGGATCAACCCGTCGGCCATGTAGAGATCGCTCGGGAAGTTGCCGGTATCGCTCAGGACGACCCGCCGGTCGGGACGCATCTCAAGCGCCGAGGCCAGCGCCTGATAGACCTTGATGGACAAGGTGTCGCCCATCACGACCGATCCGCCGGGAGCGCCGATCAGCTTGCCGATCCGGTCGCCCACGCGTCTGGGCAGGTCCACCCAGCCCGCCCGGTTCCAGCCGGTGATCAGCATCTCGCCCCATTCGTCCCGGGCGGTTTGCCCGAGCCGGGCGGGGACGGACTTGGGCAGCGGCCCGAGCGAGTTGCCGTCGAGATAGATCACGCCGTCAGGCAGGTGAAAAAGCTGTCGCGTCGCATCGAAATCGGTCATGCGCCTAGGTCGCGCCGGGCGGCGGAAAGGTCAATCCCCTCATCAGAACGGGCGGCGTGGACAAGACCGCCGGCGGCGCGTTAACTCGGCGCATGATTCCCAAGTCGCTCGATCTTCCTCCCGTCTGGCTCTTTCTGTTCGCGATCGTCGCCTACACGACGGGCAATGGCGCGACCGAATTCATGCGGATGTCGGGCGTCGCGCTCATGTTCGCGGGGATCATCCTGACGGCAGTCGCGAGCTTCGAGTTGCGCAAGCAACAGACCACCATCGTTCCCCACCGCGTGCCGGACGCCATCGTAACAACAGGCGTCTACCGCTTCAGCCGGAATCCGATCTACCTCGCCGACGCGATCATCCTCGCCGGCGTCAGCATATATGCCGGCAGCGTGCTCGGCGTGCTGCTGGTTATCGCTTTCTGCTGGGTCATCACGCGGCGGTTCATCGTCGATGAAGAGGCCCGGCTGACCGAGCATTTCGGCCCCGCCTTCGCGGAGTATTCCAAGCAAACGCGCCGCTGGCTCTGAGCCGCGCGGAAACCGCGCAGGGGGCTCGACTTGTGAAACACAGGGCCGCCCGCTAGACAACCGCGACTCCCGAACCACATTCGGGACAAAGAACGACGGGGGATGCCCATGAAGATCGGAACGCCGAAGGAAACGGCGGAGGGTGAAGCGCGTGTGGCCATGACGCCGCAAAGCGCGAAGGATCTGCAAAAACTCGGATACGATTGCCTGGTTGAAAGCGGCGCCGGATTGGCGGCCGGGTTCGACGATGCGGCCTACACAGAGGCCGGGGTCGAAGTGGTCTCCGGAGAGGCGCTCTGGAGCGACGCCGACATCGTCGCCAAAGTTCGCCCGCCGAGCGATGCCGAGGCCGGTACCCTCAGCGAGGGTCAGACGCTGATCTCGTTCTTCTATCCGGCGGCGAACGAGCCGCTGATGAACATCGCGAAAGACCAGAAGGCCAACGTCATCGCGATGGACATGGTCCCGCGGATCAGTCGGGCGCAGAAGATGGACGCGCTCTCGTCTATGGCGAACATCGCCGGCTACCGCTCTGTTATTGAAGCCGGAAACAACTTCGGCCGGTTCTTTACCGGACAGGTGACCGCGGCGGGCAAGGTGCCCCCTGCAAAGGTGTTGGTCGTCGGCGCCGGAGTGGCCGGTCTTGCCGCCATCGGCACGGCAACGTCCTTGGGCGCGATCACGCTCGCCTTCGACGTGCGTCCCGAAGTCGCCGAGCAGATCGAGTCGATGGGCGCGGAGTTCGTCTTCCTGGAGTTCGACGAAGAGCAGACAGACGGCGCGGCTACCGGCGGTTACGCAGCCCCGTCCTCGCCCGAGTTCCGGGACGCGCAGCTCGCAAAATTCCGGGAGCTGGCGCCGGAGGTCGACATCGTCATCACCACGGCGCTGATCCCGAACCGCGACGCGCCGGTTCTCTGGACCAAGGACATGGTCGAGGCGATGAAGCCAGGCTCGGTGATCGTCGATTTGGCGGCCGAGCGCGGCGGCAATTGCGAGCTGACCGTCGCGGACGAGAAAATCGCGACTGAGAATGGGGTTACAATCGTCGGCTACACCGACTTCCCTTCGCGTATGGCGACGCAATCGTCGCTGCTCTATTCAACCAACATCCGCCACATGATGACCGATCTGACCCCCGAGAAAGACGGGCAGGTCGTGCATGACATGGAAGACGACGTGATCCGAGGCGCGACTGTCACCTATGCGGGTGAGATCACCTATCCGCCGCCGCCGCCCAAAGTGCAGGCCATCGCGGCCCAGCCCGCGAAACCCGCGCCGAAGGAGCTGACACCGGACGAAAAGCGCGCCCAAGAAGTCGCAGCGTTTCGGAAGCAGACGACAAACCAGGTCGGCCTCTTGGCCATTGGCGGCGGGTTGATCCTGGCCGTCGGCCTGGTCGCGCCGGCCAGCTTCATGCAGCACTTCATCGTCTTCGTGCTGTCGGTCTTCGTTGGCTTCCAGGTGATCTGGAATGTCTCGCATTCGCTGCATACGCCGCTCATGGCCGTGACGAACGCGATCTCGTCGATCATCATCCTCGGCGCCTTGATGCAGGTCGGGTCGAACAGCGTGATCATTATGATCCTCGCGGCTCTCGGCATCCTCATGGCCTCGGTGAACATCTTCGGCGGGTTCCTTGTGACGCGCCGCATGCTCGCCATGTTCCAGAAGTCGTGAAGCGGGGGTAAGGACAATGGATTTCGGTTTCACCACCGCCGCTTACGTCGTCGCTGGCGTTCTTTTTATCCTCTCGCTGGGCGGCCTTTCGGGACAGGAAAGCGCGAAACGCGCTGTCTGGTATGGCATTGTGGGCATGGCGATCGCCGTGCTGGCGACGCTGATCGGGCCAGGCGCCGGGCTTTGGATTCTATCAATCGTCCTGGTCGCGGCGGGCGCCGCTGTCGGGTATCAGCTCGCCACGCGGGTCGAGATGACCCAGATGCCCGAGCTTGTTGCAATCATGCACTCGCTTGTCGGACTGGCGGCGGTCTTTGTGGGCTTCAACGCCGACATCATGATCAACATGGTCTCCGGCGTCTACGCCGATGCGGGCCGTGTTCTGGGGGCCGTGGCCGAAGACGGCTACACCGCCATCGGTCTGCCCAACGACGTCTTCAAGGAGCTGTCAGCCTTCGGCCAGCTTGTCGCCAAGAAAACGGCCGTCGAGATCACCATCCTGCGCGTGGAGCTCGTTCTCGGCATCTGGATCGGGGCGGTGACCTTCACTGGCTCGGTCGTGGCTTATGGCAAGCTTTCGGGCAACTCGAGCCTGTTGCCGTTCAAGATCGACACCGCGGCCAAGCAGCTTCCGGGCGGTCACCTTCTGAACGCGGCGGCGGCTGCGCTGTCGCTGGTTCTGCTGATCATGTACCTCTCCGGCGCCGGCTCGTGGACGCTGGTCCTGCTGGCGCTCGCGGCCTTCTTCATCGGCTATCACCTGATCATGGGAATCGGCGGCGCCGATATGCCGGTGGTCGTGTCGATGCTGAACAGCTATTCGGGCTGGGCGGCGGCGGCGATCGGCTTCTCGCTCGGCAATGACCTGTTGATTGTGGTCGGGGCGCTAGTTGGCTCGTCGGGTGCGATCCTGTCCTACATCATGTGCAAGGCGATGAACCGGTCCTTCGTCAGCGTGATCCTGGGCGGGTTCGGCGGCGGCGGCGGCGCGCAGATGGCGGTCGAGGGCGAGCAGATCGCGATCGACGCCGACGGCGTCGTGGCGGCGCTGGCCGACGCCGACAGCGTGATCATCGTGCCAGGCTACGGCATGGCGGTGGCGCAGGCTCAGCAGTCGGTCAGCGAGCTTACCCGCAAGATGCGGACCGCCGGAAAAGAGGTGCGGTTCGCCATCCACCCGGTCGCCGGTCGCCTGCCTGGGCACATGAACGTGCTCCTGGCCGAGGCGAAGGTGCCTTACGACATCGTTCTGGAAATGGATGAGATCAACGACGATTTCCCCGAAACGGATGTGGTCATAGTTATTGGCTCGAACGACATCGTGAACCCGGCGGCGCAGGACGATCCGAACTCGCCTATTGCCGGCATGCCGGTGCTGGAGGTTTGGAAGGCCAAGCAGGTCTTCGTGTCAAAGCGCGGCCAGGGCACGGGATACTCAGGCATCGAGAACCCGCTGTTTTACAAGGAGAACACGCGGATGTTCTATGGCGACGCCAAGGTTTCTGTGGACAGCCTGTTGCCGAAGATGGAGTGAGTTGCGCCGCCTGATGGCGTCGCCTGAGGGCCGCGGCATTCGCCGCGGCCTTTTTCGTGCTGCTGTCGGAAGTATTTGCGCCGAGAGGAATGCTGGGCGCTCAGGTCTCCCGCCATTCGCCGGGCGCAAGACCGTCCAGCGTCCAGAGTCCCACTTTCCAGCGGATGAGCCGGAGCGTCGGAAAGCCGATCGCGGCGGTCATGCGGCGGACCTGGCGGTTCCGGCCTTCGGTGAGGGTGATTTCGACCCATCGGTCCGGAACGGATTTCCGGTATCGCACCGGCGGGTCACGGGGCGGGATGTCCGGGGGATCGATCAGGCGGACCTTGGCGGGACGGCAGGGGCCGTCTTTCAAGGTGACGCCAGTTCGGAGCGGTTCGAGCGCCGCGTCGTCGGGATCGCCTTCGACCTGGGTCAGGTAGGTCTTCTGGGTCCGCGCCTTGGGCGCAGCGATCCGCGCCTGCAGGCGGCCGTCATCGGTCAGAACCAGCAATCCCTCGCTGTCGCGGTCGAGCCGGCCTGCCGCGTAGACGCCTTTGGGCAGACCGAAACCGGACAGCGTAGGGCGTTCGGTCGGAGACCCGGCATCAGTAAACTGGCTCAGGACGCCGAAGGGCTTATTGAAGAGTATTACGCGCGCCAAGGCGGGGTCATGTCTTTCGGAAAGCGACGACCAACGCGGCGTCCTGCCCGCGACCGTCGGGCGCCTTGCCCGCATCTGCGTAGATCAGCACCTCGCCAAGCTCCGGTTCGGTGACCTGGCCCTCCCGGAATAGCTGCCGGAAGGCGGCGTCGAAACCCGCGCCCGCCCAGTTGTCGAGCCGCACAGTGATCGCGCCTAGGGCGCCGGGGGCCATCACGCGGATCAATTCATCAAACGCCTGGGGGCCGACATGGCCATGGGTGAAGGTGCCGGAACTGATCAGGCCGTTGTAAGTCCCGTCGGCGATGTCCAACGCCCCGGTCAGATCGGCGGCAATGAGGTTGCGATACATGCCCTTCTTCCCAGCCGCCGCCAGCATCTCCGGAGAAAGGTCGAGCCCGTCCATGACAGCCTCTGGTGTTAGGTGCTCGGCAATCGCGCCGGTGCCGCAGCCGACATCCAGACAAGGCCATTCGCCACCCATCTCGAGGTAGCGCTCGGCCACGAGGCGGGGCAGCTGATAGGTCGTCTCGCGAATGAAATCCGTATCGTAAGTCTCGGCCCAGGCGCGATAAAGCCGGATGTTATCTTCCGGCGTCTCCAGCGCGTAGGCGGCGGCCAGATTGGGGTCGTCCGTCATCCCGGAAGCCTAGGCGCGGAGGGCGGCCGCTGGCAAGGTCAGTCGCCGTGCACCGCGAAGGCTTCAAGCGAGGCGCCCTGCGGCGGGACGAGCCGGAAGCGCTCTTTGACCCCTGCCTCGGTCAGCTCGCGCTCGATAACCATGAGCGTGTTCTGGTCCTGATCCGCGCACATCTCGCCCATATGCGCGATCTCCTCTTCGGCGACCGGATAGGCGGCGTCCAGATTAGGCGCCCCCCAAGCCGTCACGAAGTAGCGCGCGAGGCGCTCGACCAGATCGGCGCGTTCCGCCTCGGTGATGGGCGCGACGGCGACAACCGATCCGCGACCGAAGCTTTCCAACCCGAGCCACCCGTGCGCGAAGGCCTGACGCGCTTTGCCGTCGAGCTCCGCCTCGGTCCAGTTGGAATACTCGAAGGTGCCGGGGATGGCCCATTCGCCCGGTTCGGCGGGCGTGTCGAAGACGTTCAGATCGCTGTCATCGAGGCGGATCACGCGGGCGAACTTCATGGACGTTTCCTTGAACTCAGCAAGCGGGTGAGGGGCAGGATGCGGGTCGTGCCGGCCCCGTCTTTGAGGATCAGTCCGCCGCGCTCGTCAAGCCCCAGGAATTTGCCCGGTTCGGGGTAATCTATGTCCTCGCCGTAGCCATGCGCCTTGACCCGCCATTCGGCATGAAGCGGCTGGAACCCTTCGGTCAGGAAGATGTGGAGCCAGTTCATCGTGTGCCGCGCCCAGGCCTCCACCAGATCCGGCCCGGTCAGGTCGCCGCAGCCCTCCTCGTAGAGGTTGGTCTCGTTTGGGTTCAGGCCGGGCTCCGCGCCGGGAGCCGATTGGATCGGGACCTCGAGGCCCAAGACCAGCCAGTCCGGCTCCGCCTTCGGATCGTCGGTCGATGCGGCCGCGCGGACCTTGCCGCAGAGCGCGCCATTGACCCGCACGCGATCCGGCCAGACCAGGTGGAGCGCGACCTTGGGCGGCGCGAGCGCGCCGATTGCGTCATTCAGACCCAGCGTCACTGCGAAGACGACCGGCATGGCGTCTTCTAGCGAGGTCTCGGGCGCGAGAACGAACGCGGTTTCAAGGACATGCGGGTCAGAGCCGTAGAAGACCGCGCCTGGCTCAACCTCTTCCCGCACCGATTGAAGCGCCGCCTCGTAAGGATCGCCCGGAACGGCGATCCCGGTGAGGAGCGGCGGGAATTCCAGCGCGGCGGCCGTTGCCGTCATGCCGTAACTCCGGCCTCGATCAGGCGGTCGGCGAGCGTCCAGAACGGCTCGGCATCTTCGCCGTCCGGATTGACTGCGACGATGGGCGCGCCGCCGTCGCCCGCTACCCGAATGCCGAGATGGAGCGGCACCTCGCCCAGGAACGGCACGCCGATCCGATCCGCCTCGGCCCTGGCCCCGCCATGACCGAAGGGGTGATGGACCTTGCCGCATCCATCGCAGACGAAGGCCGCCATGTTCTCGACGATCCCGAGGATGGGGGTCTCCATCCGCCGGAACATGTCGATTCCCTTCTTGGCGTCGAGAAGCGCGATGTCCTGCGGCGTGGAGACGACCACAGCGCCCGCCACCTCCGTTTTCTGGCAGAGCGTCATCTGAACGTCGCCCGTGCCTGGCGGCAGGTCGACGAGCAGCACGTCGAGCGATCCCCACTGGACCTGCCCGAGCATTTGCTGGAGCGCGCCCATGAGCATCGGTCCACGCCAGACAAGCGCCTCGTCTTCTTCGACCATCAACCCAAGCGACATCACCGTCACGCCGTGATTGCGCAACGGAAGGATGGTCTGGCCGTCCGGGCTGGACGGGCGGCCCGACACGCCCAACATGCGGGGCTGCGACGGGCCGTAGACGTCGGCGTCAAGCAGGCCGACTTTGACGCCCCGCGCGGCAAGCGCCACGGCGAGGTTCGCGGAAACGGTCGATTTGCCGACGCCACCCTTGCCGGAGGCGATGGCGATGACGTGGCGCACGCCCGGGAGTTTGGAGGGCTTCTGGGGCGCCTTGGGTTTGGGCGTGAAGTCCTTCAGGCCAAGGTCGGGCACAGGCCCTTTGGCCGCCGGCGCTTTGGGCGCCTGACCGGTGGCGGAATGCGCGGTCATGATCGCGCTGACCGACTGGACGCCGTCGAGGGCCCTGACCGCCTCTTCCGCCGCTGCCCGCAAGGGCTCCATCGCGCCGCCCCGGGCGGGATCGACTTCGAGGACGAAGCTGACCTTGCCCCCGCTCACCGAGAGTGAGCGCACTTGATCCGAACTGACGATATCCAAGCCCCGCGCCGGGTCGACGACCCGGCTGAGTGCCGCGCGAACGCTGTCCTCGTCCAGCACGTCAGCCATCACCTGGCATCTCGATGGCGCCGCTGATCTCGTGGCTTACGCCGAGCGCGTCGATCGTCAGCACGACCTTTGCCTCGACGCTGCCGGACGGCGCGGAGCCGTTTTGCTGGGCGGCGCGGACGGCGTCCTCGATCTGCCGCTGCGAGGTGACGCCAACGGTCTTCAGAAACTTTCGCAACGACATGTTAAAGCTGTCATCGGACATTTGCGCTCTCCTTCTTCTGGCGCTTGCTTTCCTTCAATCGGCGGATAGTCTCAACCTGCTCAGGGAGGCAGACGATCATACTTCGCCGTTTCATATGGGTGCTGCTGGCTCTCATTCTTTCATCCGCCGCTCTCGCTCAGGACGAGGGCCTGACGCTCAGAATGCCCGCCGGTCTGATCGAACAGGGCTTCGACAAGCAGCTTCTGCCCCGCTTCGGCTTCAAACACAGGATTCGCGTCACTGCCGTTCCAGACGGGGAGGCGGACATGGCCTTGGGGATCGACGCCGACGGGCCGTTCGTATTTCGGGACGCCGATGGGGCGGAGTTCAACCTGGCGATCGAGTCGGAGGCCGCGCGTGATCAGGCTGAGACCTTTCGCGAATGGCTCGCCTCGGGGCCGGGCAAGGCGGCGATCGAGGGCTTCGCGCCGGATGGGGAGCAGCTCTTCTTCACCGAGATCATCGTCGTCGAGGTTGAGGTCGAAGAGGTCTTCGAGGGCGACGAGGCCCGCGGCTCCGATCTCGCCCTCCTGCATTGCGGGCGATGTCACGTCGTTGACGAGCGCAACCGCATGGGCGGGATCGGTTCGACGCCGTCCTTCGCCGCGCTCCGCGGGCGCGGGAACTGGTCCGATCTTTTTCGGGCGTTCTACACCCACAATCCTCATCCTTCCTTCACGCAGGTCGATGGCGTGACCCAACCGTTCGATCCCAACAAGGCGGTCCATATCGCGCCGGTCGAGATCACACTGGACGAAGTCGAAGCCATCACCGCTTTTGTCGCCACGATCACGCCCAAGGACCTTGGCCGCCCCGTCCAGTCGAACTGACGTCAACTCTGCTTGTTCTTCTCCAGTTCGTCCTCCGTTGTCCGGATTTTCGGGCGGTCGCCCATCCGGAACGGCGAGTTCTCTTGATGGTACTGCGCGTTCACTCTGCAATCGTCGCACATCTGGATAAGCCGCGTATTGTCCGAGTTCGTGTACATCCAGTGCTGGCCCTCCAGCTTTTCCACGATGCGCTCGATCGTCGATTTGACGCCGAACGGCGCGCCGCATTCGATGCACTCGAACGGCTCTTCCGAGTTCAAGACCTTGTATTCGAGCGCGTCCTTCGCGGTGTTGAGCTGCGGCGTCAGCGTGATCGCGGTCTCCGGGCAGGTCGAGGCGCAGATGCCGCATTGCAGGCAGGCGGCCTCCTGGAACCGGATTTCGGGTTTCTCGGGATTGTCGCCGATCGCGCCCACAGGGCAAAGCGACACGCAGGCCAGGCAGAGCGTGCAGGCATCGGTATCGACTGCGATGGCGCCATAAGGCGCGCCTTCGGGGAGCGGGATCGGCGCCTCGGTCGGGTTCAGAGCCGCCGCCGCTATGCGGGTCACCTCGCGCCGGCCGCCAAGCGGCAGGATCGTGTCGGCTTCCAGCGCGTTTTGCGTGGAACCGTACAGCGCCGCTTCCAACCCGTCTGGCTCGATCGCGTCCAGGATGGTCAGCCGACCCTCCTGCATCAGGATCGCATCGGCCAGAGCCATCTCCTTTTCCGGCACCGAACGGTCTGTGCGCGGTCCGGGCAGGATGAAGGCCGATGCGAAGCCGACACCCATTGCGGCCAGAACCTCGGCATGGCCAACGCCTTCGACATTCGGAACGTCGACCGGAATCACATCCGCCGGAAGGCCCCGTCCGAACCGGGCTGAGAGACGGATCATCTCCGCGCCGAACTCCTGGTCGTGGAACAGGACTCTCGGGGCCTCACCTCCTGCTTTCCGATATTCGGAAGCGAGCGTTCTGAGCCGGGAGAAAAGGAACCCGACCGGCGGGTCGTCGTAGCTCGCCGCGCCGGAGGGGCAAACGGCCGCACAGGCGCCGCAGCCCGCGCAGATATCAGGATCGATACTCACCGTGTCGCCGTTCGGCGTGATCGCGCCCGTGGGACAAACCGACAGGCACCGGTCGCATCCGGTTTGGGAGGCGCGGGAATGGGCGCAGAGACTCTCTTCGAAGCGGATGTAGATCGGCTTTTCGAACGTACCCTGAAGATCGACCGCTTTGGCGATCGCGCCCTTGACGGCAAGCGGATCGCCCGGGTCCGCCCGCACGTAACCGTCGCGGTTGTGGTCGGCAGGGAAGAGGGGGCCTTCTCCGCGCAGGTCCAGAATGATGTCGCAGGTCGAGCTCGCGCCGTCAGTGGGTGCCGAGAAGGTCGCCGCGCCCCGTCCGCCCGGCGCCATCGGGCGGTAGCCGTCGACTGTGACGTTGAACCGGGCGAGGGAGCCTGACGCCGATTTGATCCTGCCGATCGCCACGTCGAAGGCGTCGGTCGGCACCATGTCGTCCGGCGCGCCGCTCAGGATCAGCGTGACGGCGAGACTGCCCGCCAGCGTTTCGGCCGCCTCCACCCCGGTCTCGCCATCGCCCAGCACCAGACAGGTGCCTTCCGAGACGATCTCGCGGGCCGGGGCCATAGGCCGGGGCAGGGTGGCTTCGGCCAATAGCGCGGCTTGCTTCGGGAACGCGGTTCCGTCTTCCGTCCAGCCGGCGCGATCGCGAATATCCGCCGCAGCGAAGCGCTCGCCCGCGCCCAGGCTTTCGGCGATCTCGTCGAACAGCGCCGTCATCTGACCGCACGCGAACAGCGTTGAGCCGTCCGCCTCAAGCGCCTTCTCCGCTTTACCAAGCTCGGTCGTGCAGAGATGGCTCGCCGTGATGACCTCCGCGCCCTTCAGCGATGCGGCGGCGCTTTCGGGATCGATCTGCATCGACCCCTCGCAAGAGCACAGAATGACGCGCTCGATCTTTCCCATCGCTGCAGTTCTCCTCCCCGAGATGTTCTGAGCGAAGCCATATTGGTCAGATCTTTTGACAATGGCAATCAATCAGCGTTTAGTCTTTACGGTCATGTAGGAGGCGTGATGTCCAGAACCATCGAAAAATCGCTGGTCATAAGTATGGGTGTCGTGTTGCGACGGACGCCGGGCGTCACCAGGTGGGCGAAATGGTCCTGGAAAGCCGTAGATGTCATTCCCGGAGCGGGCCCTGCGAATTGGACGGTTCTGCGTGACGAGGACGGCATAACGGACTTCCACGCGGGGACCTATCCGATGGAGCTGCATGCCACCGATGTCGAGTCGGTCCGAAAGTCGCTCATGATGCGGCCGCCTTCTGTTTTCGTTGTTCTGGACAAGGAGACGAGCGTCGACAACGCGCACGGGATCGACGTGCATATCGTGACGGCGTCTGCCGATCTCGCCGGCGACTATACCGACAGCGCGGAAGTGATTGTCGAGCCGGTTGCGATGCCGGACATTCTGGTGGGCGCGATCCGGGAGTTCTGCGACGCGCATTATAAGGAAACGCCTTTCAAGAAGCGCAAGCGCGACCGGCAAAGGGTCGATCTGGTGGAAGATGGCAAGGGCGACGCGCGGATCCGGCAAACTGCGGATGTCTATCGCAGTCCTGCCGCACTGAAACCTAAGGCGGGATCATGAGCGGGGAGGAAGAAGACCTGTTCTCGCGCTGGTCGCGACGGAAACAGGCAGTCAAGGACGCGGAAGCGGAACCGGTGCCACCACCGGAGGCCCCCGAAGAGACCTTACAGGACGAAGCGGTTGAGGAAATCGAAGAGGAGGTGCTCGCCCGGTTCGGCCTGCCCGCGCCGGAGAGCCTCGGCCCGGGGGACGATTTCTCGGGCTTCATGCAGTCCGGCGTGCCGGAGTTTCTGCGCCGCCGGGCGCTCCGCCGGCTGTGGCGCAGCAACCCGGTGCTCGCCAATCTCGACGGTCTGAACGACTACGACGAGGACTTCACCTCTCCCGAGGAAACGGCGAAGATCCTGACCACCGCCTACAAGGTCGGTCGCGGCCTCGTCGTTGACGCTGAATCCGAGGACGATTCGGAAGAAGCGGCTGCGGAAGAAACCCGAGAAAAACAGGTGGGTTTCGAAAAGCCGGACGCGCCGACTGGCCTGACAACCGAACCAATTGCGCAGAATGGCGGCGAGGAGGTTCAACGGGCCGCCGTCGAGGGCGAGAAAGCTCAAGAAACACAGGGCGACGTGGAAGAAACGCCGCGCCCGCGACGGATGCGATTCAACACGTGAAAGTGACGTGCCGGTCACAACATGCCTGAAGTGGAAAATCCGTTTGCCCAAAATCGGGAAGTCGCTTAGCCTTTTCGTGTGCGATGGAATGCAGGGAACCGCAGGTGAGCCATAAGAGCCAAATGGCCGAGGCGATCGTTGACGTGACGGAGGAGGATCTCCTTCGCGCGGACCTGTACGGAATGCTTGCCCGCCTGCTGGCATCCCCTCCCGACAAAGACCTGCTTGAAACCGCCGCCAGTCTGACAGGAGACGACTCTGACCTCGGTCAGGGCATCACCGCGCTCGCCAAGGTCGCCGGGGCCTCCAGCCCGGCGGGCGTCGAGCGCGAGTTCAACACCTTGTTCATCGGCCTCGGGCGCGGGGAGCTTCTGCCTTACGCGAGCTTCTACCTGACCGGGTTCCTGAACGAGAAACCGCTCGCTCGGCTGCGCGGCCACATGGCGCAACTGGGAATCGAGCGAAACCCGGACGTCAAAGAACCGGAAGATCACATGGCCACGCTCTGCGAGATGATGGCCGGTCTGATCCGCGGCACGTTCGGCCACAAGCTTTCGGTTGAAGACCAGCATGCGTTCTTCAACACGCATCTGGCCACATGGGCCGGACACTTTTTCACTGATTTGGAAGGCGCCGAGAATTCGGTCTTCTACGCGCCGGTCGGCAAGATCGGCCGCGCGTTCATGGAGATCGAGATCGAAGCATTTCGGATGGAGACCTGACGCGAAGCGATCGATCGCGTCACAAGGGAAAGAGGAGGAGACCTTGGACGACAAGAAGACAGGGACGAGCCGCAGGAGCTTCCTGAAGCTTGCTGGAACATCCGCCCCCGCAGCCGTGGCCGCCATGGCCGTCGGAACGGGCGAGGCGGCTGCTGAAGAAGCGCCGACGTCAATGGGTCTAAAAAAGACCGAGCACGTCAAAGAATATCTCAAGACGGCGCGCTTCTAAGCGCATCGGCCAACGGGAATTCTGGCGCGCGGGTGCGCGCGCGCCTGAGGAAAACGCCCCTTTCGATGACGGGGTAGACTGGGAGAGAGACACATGCTCAGGAAAAAGACACGCGGTACCGCGCAAACAGGCCGCACGCGGGGCGTGATCGCCCAAGCGGGCGCGGCCAAGGTTGACCGCCGCAGCTTCCTTCGCGGTTCGGGACTTGCCGTCGGCGGCCTCGCCGCAATGGCCGCAGTCGGCGGCCGGGTGGCCCCGGCGCAGGCGCAGGCGGCCGCGGGAGGCAAGGTCGACATCGTCAAGTCGGTCTGCACCCACTGCTCGGTCGGCTGCACGGTTCTGGCCGAAGTCGACAACGGCGTCTGGATCGGACAAGAGCCCGCATGGGACAGCCCGTTCAACCTAGGCGCGCATTGCTCGAAAGGCGCGGCGGTGCGCGAGCACGCCCACGGTGAGCGTCGTCTGAAGTACCCGATGAAGCTGGAAGGCGGCGAGTGGAAGCGCGTCTCCTGGGAAGAGGCGATCGACGACATCGGCGATCAGATGCTCTCGATCCGCGAGGAAAGCGGTCCTGACAGCGTCTACTGGCTCGGGTCGGCCAAGCACAATAACGAGCAGGCCTACCTCCTGCGGAAGTTCGCGGGCTACTGGGGCACGAACAACATCGACCACCAGGCGCGGATCTGCCACTCCACGACTGTTGCGGGCGTTGCGAACACATGGGGCTACGGCGCCATGACCAACTCCTACAACGACATCCACAACAGCCGGGCGATCTTCATCATCGGCGGAAACCCTGCGGAAGCTCACCCAGTCTCGCTTCTGCACGTGCTCCGCGCGAAAGAGCAGAATAACGCCCCGCTCATCGTTTGCGACCCGCGCTTTACGCGGACCGCGGCCCACGCCGACGAGTACGTCCGATTCCGCCCGGGATCTGACGTCGCTCTGATCTGGGGCATCCTCTGGCACATCTTCGAGAACGGTTGGGAGGACAAAGAGTTCATTCGCACCCGCGTCTGGGGCATGGACCAGATCAAGGAAGAAGTCGCCAGGTGGAACCCCGAAGAAGTTGAGCGCGTCACCGGCACGCCGGGCTCCCAGCTCGAGCGGGTAGCGCGGACGCTGGCGAACAACCGTCCAGGCACCGTCATCTGGTGCATGGGCGGCACCCAGCACACCAATGGCAACAACAACACCCGCGCCTACTGCGTGCTCCAGCTCGCGCTGGGCAACATGGGCACCTCGGGGGGCGGCACCAACATCTTCCGCGGCCACGACAACGTGCAGGGCGCGACGGACCTTGGTGTTCTTGCCGACACGCTGCCGGGCTACTACGGCCTTTCGGCCGGCTCCTGGGCCCACTGGGCGCGTGTTTGGGAAGAAGACCTCGACTGGCTCAAGGGCCGCTTCGCATCGATGGCGGGCGCCGGCAAGGATGGCGCCGACCGGATGATGATGAACGAGCGCGGCATTCCGGTCAGCCGCTGGATCGACGGCGTTCTCGAAGAGAAAGATGCGCTGCAGCAGCCTGACAATACGCGGGCGATGGTGCTTTGGGGTCACGCCCCGAACTCTCAGACGCGACTGCCCGAGATGAAGACGGCGATGGAGAAGCTCGACCTTCTGGTCGTGGTCGATCCATATCCGACCGTCTCGGCGATCCTGCATGACCGTCAGGACGGCGCCTACTTGCTTCCGGCCTGCACGCAGTTCGAGACCTACGGGTCCGTGACCGCGTCCAACCGGTCGCTTCAGTGGCGCGAGACTGTGGTCGAGCCGCTCTTCGAGAGCCGCCCGGACCACAACATCATCGCGATGTTCGCCCGGAAGTTCGGGTTCGAAGAGCGCATATTCCGCAACATCGAGGTCAACGAAACCGACCTTGGCCCCGAGCCGCTGATCGAAGACATCACCCGCGAGTTCAATCGCGGCATGTGGACGATCGGCTACACGGGTCAGTCGCCTGAGCGTCTTCGCAAGCATATGGCGAACCAGCATACGTTCGACAAGACGACGCTGCGGGCGAATGGCGGTCCTGCCGACGGCGACTTCTACGGCCTGCCGTGGCCGTCTTGGGGCACTGCCGAAATGAACCATCCCGGCACCGCGAACCTGTACGACATGTCGCTGCCGGTATCGAAGGGCGGTCTTACCTTCCGCGCGCGTTTCGGCGTCGAGCGGGATGGGGACAACCTTCTGGCCGAAGGCGTCTACTCGGAAGGTTCGGAAATCCAGGACGGCTATCCCGAGTTCACGATGCAGATGCTCATGGACCTCGGGTGGGACGCCGATCTGACGGACGCTGAGCGCGCGGCGATCGATGCCGTCGCGGGTCCGAAGACCAACTGGAAGACCGACCTTTCGGGCGGCATCCAGCG
This sequence comes from Paracoccaceae bacterium, assembly GCA_030066855.1. Lineage (GTDB taxonomy): Bacteria > Pseudomonadota > Alphaproteobacteria > Rhodobacterales > Rhodobacteraceae > Kangsaoukella. The sequence continues at coordinate 58,017 of JASJAU010000042.1, forward strand.
GGTGGCCATCAAGCACGAGTGCGCGCCCTTCGGGAACGCGAAAGCTCGAGCCGTGGTCTGGACCTTCCCCGATCCGGTGCCGCTCCACCGCGAGCCGCTCTATTCGAACCGGCGTGATCTTGTGGCGGATTATCCGACCTACGACGACAAGACGTTCTGGCGGGTTCCGACGTTCTACGCGTCGATCCAGAAGAACGACTTCTCGCAGGATTATCCCATCATCCTGACATCCGGACGTCTTGTTGAATACGAGGGCGGCGGCGATGAAACCCGGTCGAACCCCTGGCTGGCCGAGCTTCAGCAGGACATGTTCGTCGAGATAAACCCGCGCACCGCCAACAACCTCGGTGTTCGGGATGGCGAGCAGGTTTGGGTGGAGGGACCGGAAGGTGGCAAGGTCAAAGTTATGGCCATGCTGACCGAGCGGGTCGCAGATGGCGTCGCGTTCATGCCCTTCCACTTCGGTGGTCACTTCCAGGGCGAGGACAGACGGCACAAGTACCCGGCAGGGGCGGATCCATACGTCCTTGGCGAAAGCTGCAATACCGCGCAGACCTACGGCTATGACTCCGTGACGCAGATGCAGGAGACGAAAGCCACTCTCTGCAAAATCTGGACGGCTTAAGAGGAAGGAGAAGAAAAATGGCTAGAGCAAAATTCCTCGTCGACGCCGAACGGTGCATCGAGTGCAACGCCTGCGTTACAGCTTGTAAGAACGAGCACGAAGTCCCCTGGGGCATCAACCGCCGCCGCGTCGTCACGATCAATGACGGATCGCCCGGCGAGCGCTCGATCTCGGTCGCCTGCATGCACTGCTCGGACGCGCCCTGCATGGCGGTCTGCCCGGTGGACTGCTTCTATCAGACGAACGATGGCGTGGTCCTGCATTCGAAGGACCTCTGCATCGGCTGCGGCTACTGCTTCTACGCGTGCCCCTTCGGCGCGCCACAGTTCCCGCAGGCGGGCAACTTCGGCTCGCGCGGCAAGATGGACAAGTGCACCTTCTGCGCCGGCGGCCCGGAAGAGGACACTTCGTCGGTCGAGTTCCAGAAGTACGGCCGCAACCGGATCGCCGAGGGCAAGCTGCCGATCTGCGCCGAGATGTGCGCGACCAAGGCGCTTCTCGCCGGTGACGGGGACGACGTTTCCGACATTTACCGCGAGCGCGTCGTGGCACGCGGCTTCGGATCCGGCGCCTGGGGTTGGGGCACAGCGTACGGTCAGAAGGGCGGTTAACCGTCTGATCTGAATACGAAATGCGTTTGAGAGCGCCCCGCCTTCGCGCGGGGCGTTTTCGTTCAAGGAGGGCGTCGGACGTGGTCCGAAATCGGCGCAAAGAAATTGGTAAGAAAAATTGCCGTAAAAGCCGATCGCCCTAAAACCAATTAAAGAGGAACCGCTGGCTTCAGAGGTGACGAAAGCCTCGCGATCAGAGCTGCAGCGACTTCACGACATGGCGGAAAGCCAGCTAAGGGAGAATGAAGGTGGACAAGCTCAAGCTGCTTTTGACGATCACTCTTCTT
>JASJAU010000043.1 GCA_030066855.1 Paracoccaceae bacterium
CAAGAACCAGCCATTCTACCATCTTCTGGCCGAGAATGACCAAAGCTACTACGTGGCTTATGTATCGGAGCAGAACCTTGTGGCCGATTACTCGGGCGTGCCGGTTGAGCACCCCGATCTCGAGGAGTTCTTCGGCGATTTCTCGGACGGCTATTATCCGCTTCAGGTGCAGATGAACTGACCGGCGCCGGTCACTCGACCGGCCTGCCGTCTTCTTTCCAGCCTTTGAAACCGCCGTCCATTTCGGCGACGTTTCCAACGCCGATATCCTGAAGGGTCTTGGCGGCGAGCGCTGAGCGCGAGGCTGCGGCACAGAACAGAATCAGGGTCTGATCGGTGGCGAAAACGGGCTTGTGGTAGGGGCTTTCGGGGTCGACCCAGAACTCCAGCATGCCGCGCGGCGCGTGGAAGGCGCCGGGAATGCGGCCGTCGCGGTCCAGCTCGCGAACATCGCGGATATCGACCAGCAGAGCCGCGCCCTGCTCCGCCATCTGCTGCGCCGTGTCCGCGCCGAGCGTCGTGATTTCGGCCTTCGCCTGTTCGACGAGCGTTTTGACCGGGGTGATCGGCATGGAGTCAGTATCCTATTGCGAGGCCGTCTTTGCGCGGGTCCGAGGCGCCGACAAGCGCGCCTCTGGCGTGGTCTATCAGGATCGCCTGCGCGCCGCCAATCGGCGTTTCTGGGATTTCGATTCTGTGGCCCATGTCGGCAAGCGCCTGCCGCACCTCGGGCGCGATCGAGCGCTCCAGCCGAAGCAATCCGGAGATTGGATCGGCGAAGGCGCGCGGGGCGTCGAGCGCCTCCTGCGGGTCCATGCCGAAGTCGATCATGTTGGACAGGACATGCGCGTGCCCGCAGGCCTGATACTGTCCTCCCATCACGCCGAAGGCCATGTCGATCCGTCCATTCGTGGCGGTCATCGCAGGGATGATCGTGTGCATGGGCCGCTTGCCCGGTCCGATCTCGTTCGCATGGCCGGGGGTGAGGTTGAAGCCCGAGCCGCGGTTGTGGAACAGGATGCCAAAACGGTCGCTGGTCACAGCGGCGCCAAAGGTGTCGAAGATCGAATAGATCAGGCTGACCGCCATGCCATCTCGATCGACGGCGGTGATCAGGATCGTGTCTTTGTGGACGTCCTCGGTCATCGGTGCCACTTCGGCAATCGCTCTTTTCGGGTCGATCAGCGCGGCGAGTCCTTTGGCGGTCTCAGGCGCAAGCATGTGTTCGAGCCGCGTCATATGGTCTGGATCGGAGAGAAACCGGTTCCGCGCGTCATAGGCAAGCCGGGTCGCTTCGGCCTCGATATGCAGCCGCTCTGTACCGGAGGGGTCGAGCGCGGCGAGGTCGAACTCGGCGAGAATGCCCGCTAGCAGGATCGCTGTCGCGCCCTGCCCGTTGGGGGGATGCTCGATCAGCGTACGGCCCCGGTAGCCTCCCTCGATCGGATCGTGCCAGGTGGCGAGGGTGGCGTCGAAGTCATCCTCGTCATGCGTTCCCCCGATGGCGTGGAGCGCGGCGAGCATATCGTCGCGCACTTCGCCCTTATAAAACCCGTCGCGGCCCTCACGCGCGACGCGTCGGAGAATCTCGGCCTGCTCGGGGCTCTTCAGAACTTCGCCCATGCGGTAGGCGCGGCCGTCCTTCAGGTAATGGCGTCTCCCGGCTTCGTCGAAGCGCGCCGTCTGATCCGCGATGTCGAAAGCGACGCGGGGGGCGATGTGGACGCCGTCCTCGTAGTGACGGATGGCCGGGGCGAAACAGGTGTCGATACCCGCGCGGCCGTAGCGATCGGAAAGCTGGCAGAAGGCGTCGATGGCGCCGGGGACGGTGATCGAGGCGTGGTGGCCGGAGACGATGGTCTGCAACCCTTCGGCGCGGAGCGCCTCAGCGTCGATCCCTTCGGGCGCCCGGCCGGAGCCGTTGAGCGCCACGACAGTCTCGGTCCCGGCGGGCTTGACGAGCGCAAAGAGGTCGCCGCCGATCCCGGTCATGTGCGGCTCGGCAATGCCGAGGATCGCGGCGCCGGCGATGGCGGCGTCGGCGGCATTGCCACCCGCTCGCAGGATGTTCAGCGCCTCGGAGGCGGCCAGAGGATGGGAGGTCGCAACCATCCCATTCGTGGCGAGGACCGGGGAGCGCCCCGGAAAGTGAAAGTCACGCATGTTGCGAATCCCCATTTCTTGGGCGCGACCCTAGGGCTCGGGTCAAGAAAGGCAACTGAAGGGGAGACGTCTGAAACCCCGACGCCGCGCACTGGGTGGGGGCTGAAATAACGCGACGCCGGGGTGAAGCTTTCAGACAAGCTACGGCGGGTGCATGGCAGGACCGGGTGGCCGCAATGCGGTGGAATTGCGGCGAAACTGGGCGACTGTTCGCGAACCAAGGACGGTGTCTGGTGCGCGAGGGCGATTGATCCCGATTTGACGGCCAATCCGCCGTGAAACCCGGCGGCGTACGTTCAACCGTCTAACGTGGCGCGCCCCCGATCGCCATGCGGAAGATCAGGAAATTCTCGCCATTCTCCCGGTCATAGATGAGATCGCGCGCGAGCTCTCTTATCAGGAACCAGCCGAAACCACCCTCTGGCAGCTCGTCGGCGCCGAGCGCTCTTGACGGATGATCGCCCGTGGGAGTCCGGCCGTTCGGCATCGGTTTTCCCTTGTCGCGGATCTCGATCAAAAGGCCCGCGCGGCCATGGCGCAGGACAAGCTTGACCTCTCCCGGCTCGGCGCCGCGATAGGCATGCTCGACCACGTTGTTCAGCGCCTCGGCGAGGACGATCTGCACCGAGTCGCAGTCCTCATCGCTAAGCGCGAGTGGTTCGAGCGACACCATCGCCTCTTCGATCGCGCGGCGCACGTTGTCGAACGTCGCCCGAAAGGCCGCGCGAGACAGCACCCCCCCCGCCGCGGTCGCCGGCGGCGTGGAATGCGCGTGGTTCATCGCGGCGTCATGAGGCATGGGCAGCGCCTTTCAAAGCCGTTCCGAGATCGGGGAAGATACGGAAGACCGAGTCCATGCGTGTCATCCGAAAGACCTTGTCGACCGTCGGTGTCAGCCCTGCGAGGTCCAGCGTCCGACCCGGGCCGAGGTGCTTCATCGCGCCGACAACGGCGCCGAGCCCGCTCGAATCCAGAAACCCGACACTGCCCAGATCGAGGACGACCCGGTCCGGCCCGCCTTCCGAGAGCTCCCGCAACCTGTGCTTGAACCGCACGGCCACAGCCGCGTCGATCCGCGTCTCTTCCACGCTGACAACCAGCACATCGCCTTCCACAGACGCTGTCATCCGCATATCACTGCTCCTTGAACCCCGGTTGCCGGGGACGCTAGACCGAAGGCGTTACCATTCGGTAAGCAAGCGGCGGATCAAGGCGGAGTTTCGAAATGGAAGAGGTGGTGATCGCAGGCGCAGCCCGGACGGCCATGGGAGGATTCCAGGGAGCCTTCGCGCCCGCGAACGCTCCTGCACTTGGCGGCGTCGCGATCCGCGCGGCGCTGGACGGCGCGAGGCTGAACGCGCCGGACGAGCTGCTGATGGGCTGCGTCCTGCCGGCCGGTCAGGGCCAGGCGCCCGCGCGGCAGTCCGGGTTCTCGGCCGGTCTGGACGAGGATGTGCCAGCAATCACGCTCAACAAGATGTGCGGATCGGGGCTGGCGACAGTCGCCGCCGCAAGCGACGCGATCGCGCTTGGCCGGATCGATACCGCCGTTGCGGGCGGGATGGAGAGCATGACCAACGCCCCCTACCTGCTGCCAAAGATGCGCGGCGGCGCCCGGCTCGGACACGGCGAGGTGGTCGATCACATGTTCCTCGACGGACTCGAGGACGCCTACGACAAGGGTCGCCTGATGGGAACCTTCGCCGAGGACTGCGCCGAGCATTATCAGTTCACGCGCGGGGAGCAGGACGACTACGCGCTCGCCTCGCTCGACCGCGCGCTGACGGCGGACAAGTCGGGCGCGTGGCAAGGCGAGATTGCGGCGGTGACCGTCACTACGCGCAAAGGCGAAATCACCGTCGCGGCGGACGAGCAACCGCAATCCGCCCGTCCCGATAAGATACCTCATCTGAAACCGGCCTTCCGCAAGGACGGCACGGTCACGCCGGCCAATTCCTCTTCGATTTCTGATGGCGCCGCCGCGCTGGCGCTCGCGTCGCGCCAAGCGGCGGAGGCGAAAGGCCTGGCCGTCCGCGCCCGCATTCTCGGCCATGCCGTCCACGCGCAGGCGCCCGGCTGGTTCACAACCGCGCCGGTCCCGGCGGCGAAGAAGCTCCTCGACATGATCGGCTGGTCCGTCGAGGATGTCGATCTCTGGGAGGTGAACGAGGCATTTGCCGTCGTGCCCATGGCTTTCATGCGCGAGACCGGCGTCAGCCACGACCGACTCAACGTGAACGGTGGCGCCTGCGCGCTCGGCCACCCGATCGGCGCCTCGGGTGCGCGTATCATCGTCACGCTACTGAACGCGCTCGAGAAGCGCGACCTCAAGCGCGGGATCGCGGCCATCTGCATCGGCGGCGGCGAGGGGATGGCGATCGCTGTCGAGCGGCCATGACCCTTCCGCTTGGTGGAAATACTCCCAAGGGGGAGCCGCAACGCGACGAGGGTGCGGGCATCCCCTTGGACTGGGACGAGCTCGCCCAAAGAATCGCGGCGGTGGCCGAGGGCGAAACCGACCCGATCGCGCTGATGGCGACCATCGCCTGCGAGGTGCATAACGCCGACGACCGCTTTGACTGGACCGGATTCTACCGTGTGGTCCGGCCTGGCCATCTGAAGATCGGCCCCTATCAGGGCGGACATGGCTGCCTCGACATACCGTTCGACAGGGGAGTCTGCGGCGCTGCGGCCCGGACGGGGGAGGCGCAGTTGGTGCCGGATGTCGAGGCCTTTCCGGGCCATATCGCCTGCGCCGCCTCGACCCGGTCCGAACTGGTCCTGCCTGTTTGGGACGGTGACGGCCGGCTCATTGGCGTCTTCGACATCGATAGCGATCGGCCGGATGCGTTCACCCAGGCGGATGCCGAAGCCTTGGCGGACATTCTCAAGTCGTCCTTCTCCGGCGTTAGTGCGAGGGGGGCGGCGGCATGAGAGGAGCCTGCCTTTGCGGCGCGATCACATTTGAGGTCAAGGGCGTGCCGCCCGAAGGCGCGCTTTGCCATTGCGGCCAGTGCCGGAAGCAATCAGGGCATGTCTGGGCGTCGAGCCATGTGCCGGACGCCGATCTGATCATTCACGGCGAACCGCGCTGGTATCGGTCTTCAGAAAAGGCCAGGCGCGGGTTCTGTCCCACCTGCGGCGCGTTCCTTTTCTGGAAGCATGAGAACGATCCGCACATCTCCTTCTCGCTTGGCGCGCTCGAGACGCCATCGGGCGCACGCCTCGGGCGGCATATCTTCACCGCCAACAAGGGCGACTACTACGGGATCGCCGACGGGCTGCCGCAATCGTGAGCGAAGACTACGCGCCGCCGGATGAGCCACTGGAGATCATCCATGCGGATCACGAGATTCTGGTCGTCGTGAAGCCGCACGGCCTCCTAAGCGTGCCCGGCAAAGGTACTCATCTGTCGGATTGCCTGCTGTCTCGGGTGCAGGCGGTTTATCCAGAGGCGCTGCTGGTGCATCGGCTTGACCGCGACACCTCCGGCGTGATGGTTTTCGCGCTCACCCCACACGCGCAGCGGCATTTGGGGCTGCAGTTTGAAAAGCGCCAGGTGCGGAAGATCTATGTCGCACGGGTCTGGGGTCGCGTGGCGGATAAGACCGGAACGGTAGACCTGCCGCTGATCGTCGACTGGCCGAACCGGCCGCGTCAGATGGTGGATTTCGAGAATGGGCGACCCGCCCAAACCGATTGGCGAGTGGTGCGTGCGTCAGATGAGGAAGCTCGCATCCGGCTCTACCCCAAGACCGGCCGGTCGCATCAGCTGCGGGTGCATATGAAGGCGATCGGCCATCCGATCCTGGGCGATCCGTTCTATGCGGAAGGCCCCGCACGGGATTTTCCGCGCCTGATGCTGCACTCGGAGTCGCTGAAGCTCCGGCACCCGGATGGCGGCAAGGGCATGAGCTTCTCCGCCAAGGCCCCGTTCTGATCTCGGGTTGGTTTTGCGTTTTGGCGCCTCTATGTTAATCTGATTAAGATTGTTGGAGGTGCCGATGGTTACACGACGCGCATTTAACGCTGGGTTGGGGGCGGGACTTGCGGGGGCGGCCTTGCCGAGGGTGGCGGGCGCCCAGAGCTATCGGGGCCCGAACGTCGTTTTGATCCGCTTTGGCGGCGGCGTCAGGCGGTATGAGACCATCGATGAGTCGGGAACCTATGCGCCTTTCACCCGCAAGGTGCTGGCCGAGCGCGGGGTGCTGATCCCCAACCTGATGGTCGACCAGTTGAACGGCGGGAACACGTCGCATGCCGAGGGCACGCTGAACCTGCTGACGGGCCGCTACAACGCCTACCGGGACGCGGGGTCGGAGTTTCTTCAGGACCGGCTGGAACCGACCGAGCCGACGCTCTTCGAGTATCTTCGACGGACCTACGACATCCCCTCGCATCAGGCGCTTTTGATCAATGGCGAGGACCGTCCGCAGGAAGAGTTCTTCACCTACGGCATTCACGGCCACTACGGAATCGACTTCCGGTCCGAGATGCTGAGCCTGCACCGCTTCAAGCTCTACAAGTTCGCCCGCATTCTCGAGGAAGGCGGGCTGACGGCGGAGCAGGAGCAGTTGGCGCGGAATGCATACGACGAGTTGTTGGCCGTCGATGCGCGGGAGTTCGCACCAGAGCAGTCGCCGGAGATCCAGGCGATGTGGGAGCGGTGGCGGGCGTATTACGGGGATGACGGGTTCAAGAACCCGCGCGGCGACCGACTTCTCACCGAGCTGGCGCTTTGGGCGCTCCGCGATCTCCGGCCCCGGCTCATGATGATAAATTATCAAGATCCGGATTACGTACATTGGGGCAACGCCTCACATTACACCCGCGCGATCGCGATCATCGACGAAGGGATTCGGCGGGTCGTGGAGGCGGTTGAGGCCGACGAGGAATACAGCAACAACACGATCTTCGTCATCACGCCCGATTGCGGGCGCGACGCCAATCCGCTGATGTCAGTGCCGTTCCAGCATCACTTCAACAGCCGGGCGAGCCATGAGGTCTGGGCGCTCATCTTCGGCGCCGGGGTCGCGAAGGGCCGGGTGCTGGACCGCCGGGTCGATCAGACGGCGGTCGCCGCGACGCTGGCCGAGGTCATGGGAGTTCGGGCGGAGCGGGCCGAGGGTGACGTGTTGTCCGGGCTCTTCATATGAGCGTCACGGCGGACCTCCCGGCTCGCTCTGGGCTGATCATGCGGTCGCTCGGGGCGCTCAAGTCACTGGTGTTCGGCACGGTCCTGGCGACGACTCCGGTCACGGCGGTCCTCGTTCTTGGCTGGCTCATGCGGCGGATGCGGTTTGTGGCGTTGACCCGATCAGGTATTCACGCGGACAGGCCCGGCTGGATCATAGGCGCGCCCGGCTCCGGCTGGCTGGCCCGGCCCTTGGGCGGGCTGGCGGCGAATACTCGGACCGGACTGAGCGCGACGTTCAGCCTTTTGCTCGCGACGCTTCCGTTCACGGCGATCTGGGGCCTGTCCTGGTGGGCCGGGTGGGAGAACTCCTTCGGAAAGGGCTATGAGCAGGCCTTTGTCGGCCCGGCGCTGGGCTTGGGCGGCGTCGCGATCTTTTGTTTCCTGATGATCTGGATGCCGATGGCTCTGGCCCATCAGGCGGTAGAAGACAGGGCGCTGGCGCTCTTTGAGTGGCGGAAGGTGCGCAGCGCGGTGCGGCACACTGGCTGGGGATACGTGCTCCTCGCGGTCGCCACGGTTGTTCTCGCGCTGCCGGTTTTCGCGGGGCGCGGGCTGATCACCTTCGCGAGCGAAATCATCCCTGGCTTCGACGACATGACGCCGGAGCGGGTCGAAAACCTCAAAGGCGGGGTTCTCCTAGTGAAGGCGGGCTACGTCTTCGTCGCGCTTCTGATCCTTCGGGGATGGGCGGCGCGGGCCTATGCGGCCGCCGTCGCGCGGGCGGTCCATCGAAGCGACGCGGCGGTTTGGGCCGGGTCACCCTTGGCCGGCGCGCTGCCCCGCGGACGGCGCGGCTGGGCGTTGACCCATTGGATGCGCGCCGTCCTCTTGGCGGTGATCTGGTTCGGTCTGGCCGCGCAGATCTATGTGGGTCAGTTCCTGAACCATGACTGGCACGTCTGGCTGACCCACCCGTTCCTGTTCCTGCCCTGGGCGATCTAGGCCGGGACGGCCCCCAAAAACCCCTGGATTGCAGTCAGCTCGTCCTGCCGGATTTCATGGCCGCCCTCGTGCCAGTGGGTCGTCAGTTCGACACCCTGCGCCTTGAGGTATCCCTCGAAGGCTTCTGTTAGCGGTGCGGGACACATCTGGTCGAAGCGGCCCGCCGTCACCAGAGCCTTGCGGCCGGCGAGGGCCGGCTGCGGATCGGGCGTAAACGGAATGAGCGGATGCATCAGGATCAGCTCGTCCACAATCTCTGGATGGCGGAGCGCGACGGCGATGAGAATGTTCGCGCCGTTCGAGTAGCCGAGCCCGATCACGCGGGTCGCGCCGGCCTTCGCCTTTTCATCGGCAAGAAAGGCGGCCATGGCGTCGGCCCGCGCCCAGAGATCGTCCATGTCGTAGACGCCCTCGCCGGTGCGGCGGAAGTAGCGGTTCATGCCCATCTCGGGGACGTTTCCGCGCGGCGAGACCACTCTCGCGCCGGGGATCAGCTGGGAGGCGAGGCCGTGGAACTGACGCTCGTCGCCGCCGGTGCCGTGAAAAGTGAAGACGAGGGGGGCGCCTTGGGCGCCCGCCGTTCTGGCGGTGATATAGCTCATGCGATCGGCTCCAGATGGCGCTCGAGCCGCTCGCGCAGATGGGCGTGCTGGCTTGGCAGTTTCAACGCTTCGCCCAGATGCGCTGTGTCCTCATCGACGTCAAAGCCGGGTTCGTTGGTGGCGATCTCGAACAACACGCCGCCGGGGGTCCGGAAGTAGATGGCCCAGAAGTAGTCCCGGTCGATTACGGGGGTCACCTGATAGCCGGTGTCGAGAAGCGCCTCGCGCACCTCCAGTTGCCGGGCGCGGTTCTCGACCGCGAAGGCGATGTGGTGGACCGAGCCCGCCCCCTGACCGGCATAACCGGCGCCGGGGAGCGTTTCGATGTCGATCACGTTGGCCTCATTTCCGTCGGGGACGGCGAAGCGGATTACGTTATCCTGCCGGTCGACCTCCTCATAGCCCATGAACCTGAGAAGCTCGGCGGAGGCGCCCTCGTCTCTCAGGCGCATATCGGCGGAGTGGAAGCCGCGGATGGCCATGTCCTCATCCACGCCGTTGCCGGTCCAGGGCGCGCGGTTGTCGTTGGCCTCGACCAGAGCGAAGGCGTCGCCGTCAGGGCCGGTGAAGGTCAGGCGGTTCTCGCCGAAACGCGTGTCCTGGCCGAGGTCTGTGACGCCCTTTTCGGTCAGCCGGTCGGCCCAGGCCTTGAGCGATCCCTCTGGCACGGCGAAGGAGGTCGTACCGACCTCGCCCGCTCCCCGGCGGCCACGAGCCGCGTGGGGGAAGGGGAAATACGTCATGACGGTGCCGGGCGCGCCTTTCTCGTCACCGTAGTAGAGGTGGTAGACGTCAGGCGCGTCGAAGTTCACCGTCTTCTTGACCCGGCGCAGGCCGAGCGCGTCAGTGAAGAAAGCGTTATTCTTGGAGGCGGAGGAGGCCAGTGAGGTGACGTGGTGCAGGCCTTTGATCTGGTTGATCATGGGAATGTCCTTTCGCGTTGCGTTAAGGCGAAAGTAATGTTCGAAAGTTTGGTAACAACTTGCGATTTCGCGCATTATTAGCGCTTTTTCGCACATGATTTTTTCGAGTTAGCCGCGCTTGCGCTGCGGAAAACCATCTGAATGCTGCGGTGCGGCATAATACCGCGACTGCGCATGCAGTTGGCTCAGGGCAAACAGAGAGAGAATAAAAATCGTTCAATAACAGATACTTGAATTTTCGTTTCGCCAAGTCGTAGCTCAGAAAGGCAGCTCATCGCGCCGCCGCCGCGCAAGGATCCGCGCGCATTCGTATACCGGGACGCTTCGTCACATTTGCGTGAATACAACCGGAAGGTAGGCGGGGCAGGCGCGAAATTGATGAAGGTTGTTCAACGATGTCCGTAACACTTGCGCCGAACGCTCCGCCAACGCACAGCGCCGAAGAAATAGATCAGCGAATCCAGTTTCTAGAAGACGACAAGATCATGGAGATTGATCTGTCAGACTTCACTTTGGAGAACTCGGCGGATGTGAATGTTCTTTACGACCGGCTCGAGGCGCGGATCGCGGAGACTGGCGAGGAGCTCTGGTTTTTCCTGATCAACTACCGGGGCACCAAGATCGATCCAGCGGCATGGTTCGCGCATTCCCGCCGTGGCAAGGATCTGAACCTCGCCCATTCGATGGGAACCGTGCGCTATGACGCCAGCGAGGACACGCGGCGCCAGATCGAGCGGAGCGCGGGCACCGACAACTTCGACCCGAACCTCTTTGCCGATCGCGACGAGGCGGTCGAACGGTTGAAATCGATGCCGTCGAAGCGGCGAGCCAAGATTGTCCATGTCCCGAACTACAGCGTGGAAGAGTTCAAGAACCGGATCACCTTCCTTCTGGAAGACCAGATCGTCGATATCGACCTCTCGAACATCACGCTCGCGCATTCCCGCGACGTGAACGACTGCTACGACGGTGTCGAAGCGGCTTTGGAGGCGCAGGGCGGAAAGTGGTATTTCCTTGTCAACTACGAGAACACCAAAATCTTCTCAGAGGCCTGGGTACAATACGCGGCGCGCGGCAAGGCCGCGAACGAGACCTACTCGCTCGGCTCCGTTCGTTACGCGCCGGGGTCGGAGACAGAGACCGATATCCGGCTTCGCGCCGAATCTGGCGGTTTCCGGCCCAACATCCGCAACACGCGAGAAGAGGCGCTGGAGCGGATCGCGGAGATGAAGCGGGGCGAGTAGGGAGCCCCGAGCGTTAGGGGCCGTGGATCACTCCGCCGCCTGCGCCTCTTCTTCCGGCCAGCCGCCGACGGATTTGATCTCGACGAACTCCTCGATGCCCCAGACGCCGCCCTCCCGGCCATTGCCGCTGGCGCCGGTGCCGCCGAAGGGCGCACCCTGACCGCGGCTCTTGCCGTTCATCTGAACCATGCCGGAACGGAGCCGCCGCGCGAAATGCGTGAGCTTGGCAGGGTCGGTTGACTGCACGTAGTTTGTTAGCCCGTATTCCGTGTCGTTGGCGATGGCGAGCGCCTCATTGGCATCGTCGAACGGCATGATCGAGAGAACAGGACCGAAGATCTCCTCGCGCATGATGGTCATGTCGGTGTTCACATCAGCAAAAACGGTCGGGCGGACGAAGTAGCCTCGGTTCAGGCCTTCGGGCCGGCCCACGCCGCCCTCGACCAGCCGGGCGCCTTCGTCGATGCCGGACTGGATCAGATTCTGAACCTTTTCGAACTGGGTTTCCGAGACGAGCGGGCCGATGTGATTGCCCTTATCTCGCGCGCTGGCCACGGTCGTCTTCCGCGCGGTCTCAGCCGCCTCCTCGACCGCCTGCTCATAGCGCGAGCGCTCGACCAGCATCCGCGTTGGCGCGTTGCAGGACTGACCAGTGTTTTCGAAGCAATGTTCGGCGCCGCGCCTCACCGCGTTCGCGTCGGCGTCGGCGAAGACGATGTTGGCGCCTTTTCCGCCGAGTTCGAGCGAAACGCGTTTGAGCGTATCGGCGGCGTTCTTTGAGATTGCGATGCCGGCACGCGTGGAGCCGGTGAACGAGATCATGTCAACATCCGGATGACCCGAGAGCTGCGTGCCGACGCCCGCACCGTCGCCGTTGACCAGATTGAAGACGCCGGGCGGCACCCCGGCCTCGTCCAGAATCTCGGCGTAGAGAAGCGAGGAAAGCGGCGCGATTTCGGATGGCTTCAGGACCATCGTGCAGCCGGCCATGAGCGCGGGGATGGTTTTCAATGCGACCTGATTCATCGGCCAGTTCCAGGGCGTGATCATGCCAACGACGCCGATCGGGTCCTTGATGATCCGCGTGCCCTTGCGGTCGTTCAGCCGGTGCTCCCATTCGAAATTCTCGACGGCTTCGAGGAAACCCTTGATGTGCCACTCGCCGGAGTCGACTTGCTCGGCCAGTGAAAACTCGATTGGCGCGCCCATCTCGAGGCTGATCGCCTCGGCCATGTCATTCTCGCGCGTCTTGTAGACGTCGAGGATCTTGCGGACGAGGTCGATGCGCTTGGCGACGGGCGTATCGAAGGCCCAACCGTCGAAGGCCGCACGGGCGGCGGCGACGGCGGCGTCGGTATCGGCCTGACCGCCGAGGGCGATGACCGCGACTTCCTCTTCGGTCGACGGGTCAATGACCGGGCAGTCGGTGCCTTCGATCGCGTCGACCCAGGCGCCGTTGATGTAGAATTGGCGATTCTCGATCATATGAGATCCTCCCTCTTTCGCGCGGACACTCTCACCAGTCTGGCGCCCGCGCAAGACGCCGCATTGACCAAAAGAAAAGGCCGCCCTAGGGCGGCCCGTCATCTTTCAAAGCTGAAGCGTTCAGCCCTGACGTGCCTTAAACCGGCGCTGCGTCTTGTTGATCACGTAGACGCGGCCCTTGCGGCGCACGACGCGGCAGTCGCGGTGCCGGTTCTTCAGCGAGCGGAGCGAGTTGCGAACCTTCATGGCCCTTCTCCTCTGTCGCGGCGCGTGTCGGCGCCAGTTTCCGGTTCTGCCACCCTATCAGGTGACGGTGAATGGTGGGCGGTACTGGGATCGAACCAGTGACCCCTACGATGTCAACGTAGTGCTCTACCGCTGAGCTAACCGCCCTCGTCCGCCGTTTCCGGCCCGTTCCAAAGAACAAGACGCGGGGCAGGCCCCGCGCCGGTCGGAGGCTCTATAAAGCCAAGTATTCCCCACTTCAAGGGCTTTTGGCGCGGCCCAAAATCGTCCTATACTCCGCTCCAAGGATGGGAGCCGAACGTTGAAGGCCTTTACGCTGAACATGCCGGACGTGCGGACGACAAGCGTCGTCTTCGCCTCTCCGCACTCGGGCCGGGACTATCCCTGGACCTTCGTGCGCCGTTCGGTTCTCGACGAGCGCACACTCAGATCGTCCGAAGACGCATTTGTGGATCAGCTGTTCGCCTCAGCGCCGGATCATGGCGCGCCATTGCTCTCGGCGACGATGCCGCGCGCCTGGCTTGACGTGAACCGCGCGGCCGACGAGCTGGACGGCGCGCTGATCGACGGGGTGCGGAAGGGCACTCATAACCCTCGCGTGGCGTCTGGTCTTGGCGTGGTGCCGCGGGTGGTGTCGAACGGTCGGTCGATCTATCGCGGCAAGATCTCGCAGCGCGAGGCGGAGGGGCGGATCCGGGATGTCTGGCGGCCTTGGCACGACGCGCTCGGGCAGCTCCTGAGCGACAGCCAGGCGCTCTTTGGCGAGGCGATCCTGATTGATTGCCACTCGATGCCGCATGAGGCGATCGAAAGCCTGTCGCATCGGCGAGGCGCGAGACCCGAGATTGTGTTGGGCGACCGGTTCGGCGCCGCCGCAGGCTCCGACGTGGTCGACCGGATAGAGGCGGCGTTTCAGGACGCGGGCCTTCGGGTCGCGCGTAACGCGCCGTTCGCGGGGGCTTTCGTGACGCAGCACTACGGCCGGCCGTCGCAGGAACAGCATGTGATTCAGGTCGAGATAGACCGGGCGCTTTACATGAACGAGGCGCTGATCCGGCCCAACGGGAACTTCAAGTCGTTCCTCGCGCTGATGGAGCGCGTCGTGGCCGAAGTCGCCGGGATGGGCCGCACTAGCATGCCGCTCGCGGCTGAATGACGTCCACGGGATCGTGATTGGCGCGACGGCGCGCGAGGCGTCACTGTCGCGACATGCGCCTCGCTTTGCACTTCTGCTTGATCATTGCCGCAACCGCCGCGACCGCGCAGCGGTCCGGCGACACGATGCTGTCCAACGAGGCGCTGCAAGACCTTCTCTCTGGGCGCGTGCTTGAGTTCTTTGACGGGTCCAAATCGCGCTACGGCGCCGACGGGCGCTATGGATACACCTACACCGATGACGGGCCGGTCTGGACCGGGGACTGGCGGATGGAAGGCGGCAGTCGGATTTGTGTGGAGTTCGACAACGGCTCCGCGCGCTGCGACATGATCGTGATGGACGGGGAGCGGCCTGTTTTGATCATCGAGGACGGAACACGGTTTCCTATTCGGAACCTGACCGTTGACGAAGAGTGATCTACACGACCGACGGTTGAGCGACTATCCTACTTCCCGTGGGGGGGCTGTTTGCCCCAAATGAAGAGTGACTGTGTTTTGGGGGTAGCGATGAGTGATTTCCTCGTCGCGGGATTGATCGTACTTGCACTGGCGGCGCTCGCGAACTTCGGTTCGTCGGGGCCGACGAGCGGCACTTGCAAGCCGTCTGAAAGTGCTTGGGTCGTGATCTGCCGCTGAGTTAGAGACGACTGAGCAACTCGCGCGTGGGCCAGGCGTCGGCGGGAAGGCCGAGGCGGGCCTGCTCTTTCTGCACGGCTTGTCGCGTCTTCGCCCCGAGGATTCCATCGATTCCGCCAACGTCGTGACCGCGCGCTGTCAGCTTCTGTTGCAGCGACTTCATCTG
Source organism: Paracoccaceae bacterium (assembly GCA_030066855.1). Classification (GTDB taxonomy): domain Bacteria; phylum Pseudomonadota; class Alphaproteobacteria; order Rhodobacterales; family Rhodobacteraceae; genus Kangsaoukella. The sequence goes on from JASJAU010000043.1 coordinate 14,760, forward strand.
CGCCTCGTCGAGGGGCGGGCTGGGGTCTCCGGCGTCGAAGACCGGCGCGCCTTCCAGCCGGGTGGCGAAATAGGCGGCGGTCGTGACGTAGACGAAACTTTTGTTCCACTCGAAGAAGACGGTGTAGTTCGGATAGGCGAGGAATGCGGGTCCGTTCCGGCCCTGCGGCAGGAGAACGGAGGCTTGCAAGTTGGGCCCCGCAAGTCGGCCCGAGCGCGGTTTGACGCCCAGTCGCGCCCATTCAGAGGCGCGTTTGGTGTTTTGCAGACCTGTTTGCGACCATTCGAGATTGGCAGGAACGCTGACTTCCTGCAGCCATGGCTCGCCCGCCTGCCAGCCGAGATCGCGGAGAAGATTGCCGCCCGACATCAGCGCGTCCGGCGCGGAGGTTTTCAACCGAACGCGACCGTCGCCGTCGCCATCGACCCCGTTTTCGATTATGTCGCCGGGGAGCATCTGGACCATCCCGATCTCACCCGCCCAGGCCCCGGTCGTCGTTGCCGGGTCAAGATCGCCCGACTCGAAGAGTTCCAGCGCGGCGAAGACCTGCGGGCGGAAGAGCTCGGGCCGGCGGCAGTCATGAGCGAGCGTTACCAGCGCGTTCACGGTGTTGAAATCGCCCTGAACGGCGCCGAAGTCCGTCTCGAACGCCCAGAAGGCGAGGAGGACGCCGCGCGAGACGCCGAAGTCGCGTTCGATCCGGTCGAAGACCGCATCCCATTTCTGGGCGTTTCGGGCGCCGTTCTGAATGCGATTCTGGCTGATAAGGCGGCGCGAGAAGTCAGTGAAGGGGATTTGAAAGATGCCCTGCGCCCGGTCGCGGCGAATGACCTTGGGATCCTGGCGGACGGAGGCGAAGAAGCGGTCGACCGAGGCCCTGGCATGGCCGTTCTCGCGGGCCTCGGATTTCAGTCCGCGCACAAACTGGCCAAAGTCGCCGCCGCAGTCCGCTAACGCCGGGTTAACGCTTGCGGCAGAAAGAAGGGCGACCGCGATCAGTCGGTTAACGAGGGGCATGGGGGCTCCGTGGCTTAGCGTCGGGCGGACCCTACCAGCATGGCGATGCCGGGCAAGACGCGCCGCGCCGGTTTCCGCCGATCGTTAACCAAACGCCTCAGACGTTAACCATCCGTTAATGACTTTGTCAGAAGAATGAAGTCGCAGGGGCTCTTTCCGATGCGGTACCCCGCCGCCGGAGGACCGATGGTGGTATTGATCGTTGCCAGCAATCCCGCGCTGTCCGTGATCTGGGCGCGGTATTTGGAGAGGCAGGGGCACGAGGTCGTGCTTCTGCACAGTCAGGCGGCTGCCGTCGCCTATATGCGCGACAACGATGTCGACGTGATCATTCTGGATCTGATGTTAGAGGACGGCGCTGCGATCGCGGTCGCGGACTACGCGAGCTACCGGCACCCTTCATCGGCGGTGGTATTCGTAACGAATAGCACGTTCTTCTCGGACGGGTCGATCTTCAATCACATCCCAAACGCGGCTGCTTTCGTGGAAGAGCAGACGCCGCCAGGCGATCTGGCAGCGATTGTCGAGTACCACGGACGGGTCTGCTAGGCCGCTTTCGCGTCTTCTCGGCCGTGCGGGGCATTCCAGTCGATATCCGGGTTGATCGGGATGATGCGGTGCGGGTTAATGGACTCGTGGCTGTAGTGATAGTGACGGACGAAATGGTCGAAAACCACCGTCTCGGCCACGCCGGACCATTGGTAGAGCTCGCGCGTATAGGCCCATAGGTTCGGATAATCGACCACTCTTGCGCGGTTGCATTTGAAGTGCAGGTTGTAGACCAAGTCGAACCGGAAGAGCGTGACGGCGAGACGCCAGTCGGCTTCGGTGATGCGGTCGCCCATCAGGTAACGGTTGCGTGTGAGCCGGTCCTCCAGCCAGTCCATGGTCTCAAAGAGCGCGGTGACAGCCTCATCATAGGCCGCCTGCGTTGTGGCGAAGCCAGACTTGTAGACGCCATTGTTGAGCGTGCTGTAGATACGTGCGTTCATCTCTTCGATCTCATCGCGCATATGGGCGGGCCAGTAGTCTTCAGAGTTGCCGGTGATATGGTCGAAGGCTGAGTTGAACATGCGGATAATCTCGGAGGATTCGTTCGAAACGATCGTCTCGCGTTTCTTGTCCCAGAGGATCGGCACGGTCACGCGGCCCGAGATCGTCGGGTCGGCCTTGAGATAGATGTCACGGGCGAAAGGAAGGCCGTAGAGCGTGTCTCCGGTCGCGCCTTCGAAGTCGACGCTGAAGGTCCAGCCCTCGGAAAGCATATCGGGGTGGACGACCGAGATGGTGATCAGGTCCTCAAGCCCCTTGAGCTTGCGGAAGATCAGTGTGCGGTGCGCCCATGGGCAGGCATAGGAGACGTAGAGGTGGTAGCGCCCCGCCTCGGCCTCGAACCCGCCTTCGCCTGACGGCCCTGGGGCGCCATCCGGTGTGATCCAGTTGCGGAACTTCGCAGTGCTGCGGACGAACTTGCCGCCCGATGTTTTGGTGTCGTACCAGACGTCGTGCCAGACGCCGTCAACAAGCTGGCCCATGAGCAATCTCCTTTGCAGATCGATATGGGCGGGCGGTTGCGAGAGACCAGAGGCAGGGGCTCACGGCTACTGTGCGCGGGTGCAGATGTGGGCGTCCTGCGCCATGGCTTGGCGCGTTTCTGGATTGTTCATGTTTCAAAGACAATCCGACGCCTGCGCGGCGCGAATGCCTCGATTGTTCTCGGAAATGGGAGCGTTTACAGCGCCTTCTTGACCGAATCGGCGTTTGCCCCATCTCCTTTTGCTCGGGGGTATGCTGCGATGTCTGAATTTCTTCCAAAGGAAGTGCGCGAGGGCCTTGAGAAGGCCCGGAAACAGGATTTGCAGAAGAAAAGCCGCCTTCGGGTCAAGGTCGGCGGTCACGACTTCACCATTCTCAGGTATTGGGACGAGGGCTTCGCGCTTGACGTCGAGGACGCGCCGCATCTCAGGGGGTTTGTCGATGTCTACGATGGCGGACGGCATCTATCGCAGTGCCTGATCGTGGCCTCGTCCGAAGAAAACGGCGAGATGGTCTATGAATTCAAGCGCGAGACCTTGGCGGCAGACGCGCCCGCAGTCGACTACGAGATCGACGCGAACGCGCCCGTCGGGCTGATCGGCCGGGCGTAGCAGCCAGGGCTCTTAGAGAATGAGGCCCGCCGTTTGGAGGGCCTTCTCATATCAGGATCAGAGCAGCGCCCCGCCGTCGTCGTCGTCACCGGTCTCGGCGAGAAGCAGGCGCATGTCGGGGATCACCACATGACGGTTTCCCTTGAGCCCAATCACGCCGTCCTTCTTGAGTGCGGAGATCTGGCGGCTCACCGTCTCAAGTGTGAGACCGAGGTAGTCCGACATTGCCTCGCGTGTCAGCGGCAGATCAACCGAAACCGCCTCAGAATAGACCCGCTCGTTTATGGTAGCGCGGCGCGCGATGATCGAAATCAGACTGGCGATTTTCTCGCGCGCCGTCTTGCGGCCCAGAAGCAGCATCCATTCCCGCGCCGCGTCCAGCTCGTCGAGCGCCATCTCAAGGAGGCGCTGGGATACGTTCGGCGTTTCCTCGAGCATCTTCTCGAACGGCTTCCGGCGGAAGCAGCAGAGCGTAGTCTCCGCGATCGCGGTAACGTCAAACTTGGCGACTTCTCGGCCCGGACGACCGACGAAATCCGATGGCAGGAGCAGGCCGACCATTTGGCGGCGGCCGTCCTCCAGAGTTTGTGTAAGCGCGGCCACGCCTGATACGACTGAGGCCACGAATTCCATCCTGTCGCCCGCCCAGATAATCGTCTGGCCGGGGGCGAAGGTTCGGTAGTATTTGATTTCTTCTAATCGCTGGAGCTCGTCGGGCTCGCACTTGGCGCAAACCGCCTTATGGCGGATCGGGCAACTCGTGCAATCCCGCATCTTCTCCAGATCCGGCACTAGCGCGGTCATGAGACCTCTTTTGTTGTTTTGATCCGCATCAAAGCGGCGCGTTCCCAATGCCCGAAGTATAAGCAGCATGACGACGCCCACGCAATTGAAACGGCTCGGACTTTTCGACGCCAAAGTGCCGCGATACACCAGCTATCCGACGGCAAACCACTTCTCGTCCGAATTTGGCCCGTCCGAGATGGACGGGTTTCTCGATTCGGTGGCGCCGAACAGCGAGATATCCCTGTATTTGCATATCCCGTTCTGCCGCAGGCTCTGCTGGTTCTGCGCCTGCCGGACGCAGGGCACGGCGACCGGTGAGCCGGTTGCGGGATATGTCGAGACGCTGAAAGCCGAGATCGAACTGGCGCGCGAGCGTCTGCCCGAGGGCGTCAGACTGTCGCGGCTTCACTGGGGTGGCGGCACGCCGACGCTGATGAATGCCGAAACGATTCGCGGCCTGGCAGCGGTGATCTCGGATGCCTTCCCCTTCGCCGACGGCGCCGAGTTCTCTGTTGAGATTGACCCGAACGAGATCGACGACGCGCGGCTCGACGCGCTGGCCGACATCGGACTGAACCGCGCGAGCATCGGAATTCAGGACTTCGACCCGGAGATTCAGAAAATCATCGGGCGGCTTCAGAGTTTCGACACCACCAAGGCGGCGGTTGACGGGCTGCGCGATCGCGGGATCGAAAGTCTGAACGTCGACATACTCTATGGATTGCCGGCGCAGACGCGGATCGGCATCGCGGATTCGGTTCAGCGCGTTCTCTCGCTGTCGCCGGATCGGGTTGCCCTTTACGGATACGCCCATGTGCCCTGGATGGCGCGGCGGCAGGCCTTGATCCCGACTGATCTTCTGCCACGCCCTGAGGAGCGCCTCGCGCTCTTCGAGACCGCGCAGAGGCTGTTCCGCTGGGACGGGTACATGGACATTGGCATCGATCATTTCGCGCGTGAGGAGGACGGTCTGGCGTTGGCGGCGAAAGAAGGGCGGCTAAGGCGGAACTTCCAGGGCTACACGGACGATCAGGCGGAGGTCCTATTGGGTCTCGGCGCCTCGTCCATCTCCAAGTTCCCGGATGGCTACGCTCAGAACGCGCCTGCCACCTCGGCTTGGGTCAAGGCGATCGAAGCGGGCGGCTTCGCGACTATGCGTGGCGTGCGGATGACCGACGACGACAAATTGCGCGCCGCGGCCATCGAGCGTCTGATGTGCGACTTCCGCGTCTCGGCGCCCGCGCTGGCAAAGGCGACGGGGCATTCTGAAAAGGCGGTAAGGAAGTTGATCGAAGGTCTGCCGGAGCAATTCCCCGATTTCGTCAAGCCAACCGCAGACGGAGTTGAGATCACACTCGCCGGCCGGCCGCTAACCCGGTTGATCGCCAGGGCGCTCGACGCCTGGGAGGTCAAATCTGAAGGCCATTCGCTCGCGATCTAAGCGCTTTCACTTCCAGTCGAAGAAGCCCTCGCCCGCGCGTGCGAGCAGGTCTCTTGCAAGATCACGGCCCATGGCCGGGCCGTCTGCGACAGGGCCTGACCGGCTGTCGGCTATCGCTTCTGACCCGTCTGTTCTCAGGATTTCGCCCCGGAGGGTGAGGCTGTCGCCGTCGATCTCAGCGAGCCCCGCAATTGGCGTCTCGCACGAGCCGTCGAGCGCGGCGAGGAAGGCCCGCTCGGTAGCGAGGCGCTGGCCGGTCAGGGTATCATGGATTTCCGCGAGCATATCTGTGGCGCGGCCGTCATTCTCGCGCCGTTCTATTCCGATAGCGCCTTGGGCGACCGCTGGCAGCATCTCCTCCGGCTCAATCGCAGAAGACGCGACGTGGGACATTCCGAGCCGGTTCAGACCCGCCATGGCCAGAAATGTGCAGGCTGCGACTCCGTCCTCGAGCTTCTTCAGTCGGGTCTGGACATTGCCGCGAAACTCGACAACCTCAAGATCCGGGCGGCGGTTCAGAAGCTGCGCCTTGCGCCTTAGGCTGGAGGTCCCGACGCGGGTGCCAGGAGCGAGGCCTGCAAGCGATCCGCCATTGTGTGAGACAAAGGCGTCGCGCGCGTCCTCGCGCGGAAGGTAGCAGTCGAGCGTCAAGCCTTCAGGCTGCTCGACCGGCATGTCCTTCATCGAATGAACGGCGATGTCGATCTCGCCTGCGAGCATCGCCTCTTCGATCTCCTTGGTGAAAAGGCCCTTGCCCCCGATCTCTTTCAGGGGGCGGTCAAGAACCCGGTCGCCGGTGGTCTTGATCACGACAATCCTGAAGGCGTCTTCGGGCAGGTCGAATGCCCTCGACAGCCGATCCCGCGTCTCATGGGCCTGAGCGAGGGCGAGCGGCGAACCGCGCGTGCCGATGCGGAAGGGATGGGCGGAATCAGGCAGGTTTGTCATATGCTTGGTGTAAGGCTGTCCGGAAAATCTGACAATGCGTTCTATTGACAACCCGACATGGGATTGGGACCAGTGAGGGCGCTATCAGAAGGGGCGGGCATGGGCAGTGACAAATTGATCCTTCGGGCGCTGGCAGGCGAGACTCTGCCGGTACCGCCGATCTGGATGATGCGACAGGCGGGGCGCTATCTGCCGGAATACCGCGCGACCCGCGCCCAGGCCGGGGATTTTTTGTCGCTCTGCTACAACTCCGATCTCGCCGCCGAAGTGACGCTTCAGCCGATCCGGCGCTACGGGTTCGATGCGGCAATACTATTCGCCGATATTCTGCTGATCCCGGACGCTCTGGGCATGGACCTTTGGTTCGTGACCGGGGAGGGGCCGAGGCTCTCCACCGTGACAAGCGAGGCCGAGTTCAAGGCGCTGAAACCGGCGGACTCGATCCATGATCACATGGCGCCGGTCTACGAGACAGTGCGGATCCTCTCGCGCGAGCTTCCTGAAGAGACGACGCTGATTGGCTTCGCGGGCGCGCCCTGGACGGTTGCGACCTACATGATCGCGGGCCGGGGCACCAAGGATCAGGGGCCGGCGCATGCTTTGAAGGCGGAGAATCGCGTTCAGTTTCAGGCCATTATCGACCGGCTGGTCGATGCGACTATCGAGTACCTCTCGCGCCAGATCGAAGCGGGCGCGGAGGTCGTGAAGCTGTTCGACAGTTGGGCTGGGTCGCTCAAGGGCCAGGATTTCGATGATTTCTGCGTGGAGCCTGCGGCGAAGATCATCACTGCCCTGAAGGCGCGGCATCCGGACATCCCGATCATCGCCTTCCCGCGCGAGGGTGGCGACCGGTACATCGGATTCGCCAAGGCGACGGGTGCGGATTGCGTGGCGTTGGACAACTCGGTCAACGCGGATTGGGCGGCCGAGCACGTGCAGGTCGACGGCTGCGTTCAGGGGAACCTCGCATCGTCGCATATGGTGACGGGCGGGCAGGCGCTGGTGGACGAGACGCGGGCGATTGTCGAGGCCTTCTGCAACGGGCCACACATATTCAATCTCGGTCATGGGATCACACCTGATGCGGATCCGGAGAACGTGCAGTTGATGATCGACACTGTTCGGGCCGGGTGACTGGCTCTTCCGCGACCGCGCGCCCATAGTGTCGGCGACAGGCGCGGAGGATTTAATGGAGCGGATAGGCGTTTTGGGGCTTGGCCGGATGGGCCGGGCGATGGCGGTTCGGCTGGCGGGCCAGGGATGGCCGGTTGTTGGATGGACGCGGAGCGGCGCTGATGCGGAGGAGCTTGGCCGCGATGGTGTCCAAGCGGCTTCCAGTATCGAAGAAGCTGTTGTTCAATCTGACGTTTTCATCCTTTCGTTGTTCGACGGTGAGGCCGTAACGCAGGTCTTGGATCGTCTGGCGCGGTTCGATCTGGCAGGGAAGCTGGTTGTGGAAACTTCGACGGTCGATCCGACGCTGTGCCAGAGCGCGAAGGCTTCGATCGAAGCGGCTGGCGGGCGTATCATGGACGCGCCAGTCTCAGGCGGGCCCGAGACGATCGCGGCGGGCTCCGCCGGGTTTTATCTTGGCGGCGGCGAGGAGGACGTCGCGCGGTTCCGGCCGGTCGTGGAGGTATTGGGCGCGCGCGTCGTCCATATCGGACCGCTGGGCGCAGGGGCTTCCGCCAAGGTGCTGAACAATATGATGCTGTGCGGGTACTGGGAGACTCTTTGCGAGGCCGTCAGGCTCGGCAGGGCTCTGGGCCTCGATCTCGATACGATGATGACCTTTTTGGGGGACAGTCCTGCCGCCACACCAGCCATGAAGGGACGGATGTCGGTAATTCTCGGACATGAGAACACGGTCGGATTCCCGGTGAGTGGCGTTGCGAAGGACACACGAGTAATCGAAGGCGTCGCGGCCCGGCTTGGCATCGAGGCCCCGGCATTGTCGGCTGGCGCCGCGCGGTTCCAACGTGAAGCGCGGACTGAAGCCGCGGAGTTGGACCTGGCGGCCGTCGTCCCGCGCGCCTTCGCGGCTGACGATTGAATGCGACTCCTCGTCCTGACCGCAGTTACGATGACGGCTTTCGCCGCCAACTCGGTTCTGAACAGGATGGCGCTGCTGGACGGGGAGGCCGGACCGGCGGCTTTCGCGGCGATCCGGGTGATCTCGGGCGGACTGATGCTGGCGGCGCTGGTGTCGGTTCGTTCCGGGCTGCCAAAGCTCTCGGGGCGAGCGCGGTGGGTCGGAACGGGGTCTTTGACGCTCTACATGCTGGGCTTCTCCTTCGCCTATGTCGCGCTGGATGCGGGGCTTGGGGCGCTGATCCTCTTTGGTGGCGTGCAGATCACCATGTTCGCAGGGGCTTTGCTGGCCGGAGAGCGGCCAGAGGCGCGGCGTTGGGTCGGCGCGGCGATCGCCTTTTCTGGGCTCATATGGCTGGTATGGCCGGGGTCGGCGGCGGCGCCTGCGACCCTGCCGGTTCTGATGATGGCTGCGGCCGCGCTGGGATGGGGCGTCTATTCGCTGGCGGGCCGCGGGGTTGCGGATCCGTTGGGCGAGACGGCGGCGAACTTCCTGCTGGCGGCGCCGGTCATGCTGATCGCCTGGATTGCGGTATCCGACGGGATCGGGCCGCAAGGTGTTCTGCTGGCCGTGATCTCAGGAGCGGTGACCTCGGGGCTGGGCTACGCGCTGTGGTATTCGGTCCTGCCCCGCCTCGACACGGGCGTTGCGGCGCTCGCGCAGCTGACTGTGCCGGTGATCGCGCTGGCGGGCGGTGTCCTGCTTTTGGGCGAGGAGGTCACGCTCAGGCTGGCGTTGGCGAGCGTGGTGGTTCTGGGCGGCGTGGCGCTGGGCGTTCGGCGTCCTCAGCGGAGGAGCGGCTCCAGCGGGTCGTAGAAAGCGTCCCCCTCGTGGTCCCAGGCAACCTGGGCGAGGCTGTCGGGCTTGATGCGGAGCGTTTGAAATTCCTCGCGCGTGACCCATCGGCGTTCGGTGACGATGCCTTCCGGGTCTTCCCAATCCTTCGGCAGGGTGGCGTCTGAGAGACCGCATCGGAAATAGATGTCGACCTGATGGAAGTCGCTGCCAGGCGCGTGGAACTCGTTGACAAGCACGGGGGGGCCGACCGAAACGGTCAGGCCGGTTTCCTCCAGGATTTCGCGGCGCAGGTTGTCCGGAAGCGATTGGCCGGTCTCCACGCCGCCGCCTGGCGCGCAGAGGAGGTCGCTCTTTCCGCCGCCATAGGCGTTGACCAGAAGCAGGCGATCCTCCTGAAGGATGAGGCCGCGCACGGCCAAGCGAACCGGGCGGGCCATCAGTGCCGGTCGGCAGCTGGCCGGATAATGCGGGTGACATGCCCCATCTTGCGACCCGGCTTGGTTGCCGTTTTTCCGTAGAGGTGGAGTTTGACGCCCATTTCCCGGGCGATCTCCGGCACCCGATCCATGTCGTGACCGATGATGTTCGTCATGACGACATCGGAGTGGCGGACCGGATCGACGAGCGGCAGGCCTGCAATTGCGCGGATGTGCTGTTCGAACTGGTCGATGACCGCGCCCGCTTCGGTCCAGTGGCCCGAGTTGTGGACGCGCGGCGCGATCTCGTTGACCAGAAGGTGGTCGCCCTTGGCGAAGAGCTCCACGCCGATCACGCCGACATAATCGAGCGCGGCGAGGATCGTGCCCGCGACGCCGAAGGCCTTTTCGCGGAGGTCTTCCGTGATGCTCGCGGGAACCGTGGTCGTGTGAAGGATGCCGTCCTTGTGGACGTTCTCCCCCGGTTCAAAGCAGGCGATCTGATCGTCGAGGCCGCGGGCCGCGATAACGCTGATCTCGCGATCGAAGGGGACGAAACCTTCGAGGATGGCATCCGCGCCATCCATCGCATCCAGCGCGGCCGTCGCGTCACGGCGGTCTTTGATTCTGGCCTGCCCTTTGCCGTCGTAGCCAAGACGGCGAGTCTTCAGAATCGCTGGCATGCCGGTGACCGCCATCGCCTGCGCGAGCGTCGCCTCGTCGGTCGTCACCGGGGCGAAGGGCGCGGTCTCCAGACCGATGTCGGTCAGAAAGGTCTTTTCGGTGAGCCGGTCCTGGCTGACGGCGAGGGCCTGGCGGTTGGGACGGATCGGGACCTCGGCCTCTATGATGTCGAGGGCTGATGCGGGGACGTTCTCGAACTCGTAGGTGACGACATCGACGGAGCGTGCGAAGGCAAGAAGGGCGTCTGCGTCTTCATAGGGGGCGGTGGTCAGGCTGGCCGAGGTTTCGCCGGCGGGCGGGTTCCGGCTGGGTTCGTAGACGTGAACGCGGAAGCCGAGCCGCGCGGCGGCCATCGAGAGCATGCGGCCGAGCTGACCGCCGCCGAGGATGCCGATGGTCTGTCCGGGGCGGAGGGGCTCAGTCATCCGAAGGCGCGTCCGGGATCGAGGCCGAGAGCTGGGCCCGCCAATCGTCGAGCCGCGCGGCGAGCGCGTCGTCGTGCAGTGCCAAAATGCCCGCCGCCATAAGGCCGGCATTGGCCGCTCCCGTCGCGCCGATCGCCATGGTGCCGACCGGGAAACCCCTGGGCATCTGGACGATGGAGTAGAGGCTGTCGACGCCCTTGAGCGCCCTGGTCTCAACCGGGACGCCGATTACTGGCACGCGGGTCTTGGAAGCCATCATGCCGGGGAGGTGCGCGGCACCGCCGGCGCCGGCGATAATCACTTGCAATCCGCGCTCGACCGCGGTCTTGCCGTAGTCCCACAATCTGTCGGGTGTGCGATGAGCCGAGACGATGCGAGTCTCTTGCTCGACACCAAGGGTGTCGAGGATTTCGGCGGCGCCCTTCATCGTCGCCCAGTCGGACTGACTGCCCATGATGATGCCGACTTTCGCCCCCATGGACGCCTCCGCCTTTATGCGTGGCGGACCCTAGCGGGAGCCGCTGTCAGCCGCAATCACTCAGGCGATGATGTCGGGCGTCAGCCGATCTTCTATTATGGCGATCCGGTCCTTCAGCGACAGTTTCTGTTTCTTGAAACGGCGGATGGTCAGAGGATCGCCAGTGCCCTTGTCTTCCAGCGCGCGGATCGCCTCGTCGAGGTCGCGATGCTCGCGCCGAAGGACTTCGAGCTTCATGCGAAGCACGTCTTCGGTCTCCATCTTTTGCGGCGGCTGCATGGTCATGCGCGGCGGCCTTGGTTGCTTGGAATGACCCAAATTAACGCCAATCCGCCCAAATACATAGCATTTTTCGCACTTGCGCGTTTCTGGCGGAGCCCCCATATCCCTTGAAGCTGGCCGCCTGCGGGGGCCTGAACGCATCGTCGCTTGATCGAGGACGTCGCATGACAAAACTGACTTTGGGGACGCATCCCTTCCTTCTGGGTTTCGACCAGCTTGAGCGCATGGTCGAGCGGACCGCGAAAGCCGAGAACGGTTATCCGCCCTACAACATCGAACAAACCTCTGAGAACGGGTTTCGGATCACGCTGGCCGTAGCCGGGTTCGCCGAGGACGACCTTTCGCTGACAGTTGAAGACCGGCAGTTGGTGGTTCGCGGGAAACAGGCTGAAGAGAACGGCGACCGGGTGTTTTTGCACCGCGGCATCGCGGCGCGGCAGTTTCAACGGACCTTTTTGCTGGCTGACGGCGTTGAGGTATCGGGCGCCGCGCTGACCAACGGGCTCTTGCATGTCGATCTGGCCCGTGCCGTTCCCGAAAGCGTTGTGCAGACGATCAAGATCGACAAAGGCTGAGTGGGGAAGAGTAAGATGAATACACCGTTTGAATTGAAGGAGATGGACTTGGACCGGATGGTCTATATCCGTGCTGTGGATGTGGCCGATCTGCCCGAGGACGTGCAAGATCAGGCAGGCGGGTTCGATCGCGTCTATGCAGTCCACAATGCCGAGGGCGAGCGACTGGCGCTGGTTCGCGATCGGAAAATGGCCTTCGCGCTGGCCCGGCAAAACGATTTCGCGCCGGTGAACGTGCACTGAGCGCGGAGCGTTAACCTATCGAAAATCTTGGCGTCCGTCCGTTTTTCGGGGGGCGTTTTTGTTTGTCTGGCGGAATCGGTTGGACGCCGGTCTCAATCCGCCTAATTTGCCGCCGATTGCAGGAAGGAGCGCGCCATGAGCGACCGGGAACTGAGGCTTGGGGTGAACATCGACCACGTAGCAACTGTACGGAACGCGCGCGGATCGGCTTATCCGGACCCCCTCCGCGCCGCCCGCATCGCCGAGGAAGCCGGTGCCGATGGGATCACGGCGCATCTGCGCGAGGACCGGCGGCATATCTCTGACGCCGACATCGACGGGCTGATGGAGGTTCTCACCGTTCCGCTGAACTTCGAGATGGCGGCGACGGAAGAGATGCAGGCCATCGCGCTCCGCCACACGCCGCATGCGGTGTGCATCGTGCCGGAGAAGCGAGAGGAGAAGACGACCGAGGGCGGTCTCGAGGTTGCGAAGGACGAGAACCGGCTGGCGCATTTCATCGCGCCGCTGCGGGACGCGGGCTGCCGGGTGTCGATCTTTATCGCCGCCGATCAGCGCCAGGTCGAGGCCGCGAACCGCATCGGCGCGCAGGTCATCGAACTGCACACGGGCGCCTATTGCGATCTCCATGCGGAAGGCCGGTTTGACGAGCGCGATGAAGAGTTGAAGCGATTGCAGGACATGGCGGCCTTCGCGCATGCCTGCGGGCTGGAGGTGCATGCGGGCCACGGCTTGACCTTTGAGACGGTCGGGCCGGTCGCGGCGATCCCGGAGGTGCGCGAGCTGAACATCGGGCATTTCATTATCGGCGAGGCGATCTTCCGCGGGCTGGAGCCCGCGATCCGCGAGATGCGCGCGATCATGGACGCCGCTCGCGCCTAGAATTTACCGCTTGCGGACGGGCGGGCGGTGTAGTCGTCGCGCGGCACGCCTGGCCCGCTCGTATCGTGCCAGTTCAACGGGCCGCAATTCAAAGGTCGCACCGTCGCCGGGTTGTCGAACCCCGGTCCGGGCGGGCGCGGCGGAAAGGTCGCGCGGCAGCCTTCTGTGTCGGATGTGTAAGCTCGGGTTGCGAGACCGTACCGAAAGACGACGACCACGTAAGCTGTGCTGTCGCCGAATTGCGGGAACCGGTACCCCGGCGGGTTTTGCATATTGCGGTAGACGAAACGCGTTTCCGCCCCCTCCCGCACCTTTTGGGTTGGATTGCCCCAGCGGGTGGTGAGGTCGGTCGGTGTTGTCCGCCCCGGAACCACGCTGTCCAGCATCGCCCACCGCACGTTCTGGTCGTCCGCCACGGTGGTGTTCCAGGCCAGACCGCCGCAGCCGGACAGAAGGAAGATCAGAAACAGCCGCCACATGGGCCGTGGCCTAGCGGCTTATGGTTGCCAAACCGTTGTCTCCGCCTCCATATGAGCGGGACGAAAGGGCGCCCATGATCCTCGGCATCGGTACCGATCTTTGCAATATCGAGCGGATCGAGCGCACGCTCGGACGATTTGGCGACCGGTTTCGCAACCGGGTCTTCACCGAGATCGAGCAGAAGAAGGCCGAGCGTCGCAAGGACGTTGCCGGAACCTATGCCAAGCGCTGGGCGGCGAAGGAGGCCTGCTCCAAGGCGCTGGGCACGGGCCTGCGCATGGGGATCGCCTGGAAGGACATGTCGGTTACGAATCTCAGGACCGGTCAGCCAGTGATGCATGTCACCGGATGGGCGGCTGAGCGTCTCTCCGAGATGACGCCCGAGGGCTACGAGGCGACGATCCATGTCACCCTGACCGACGATCATCCCTGGGCGCAGGCGATCGTCGTAATTGAGGCGTTGAAGGAGGGCGAGGCGAGCGCCTTGCCGCTGCCCGGAGAATCGCGGCGGCTTGCTTGACTTGGCTCTCCGGCCCCCTCAATAAACGCAGACTCAATCAAAACGGAATCCCCGTATGACCGAAGAAACCGGGACGCTGTGGGACGGCGTCGTCGAGACCGTCAAGACGATCGTCTACGCCCTGCTGATCGCCGGCGTCTTTCGCACGGTGTTCTTTCAGCCGTTCTGGATTCCCTCCGGGTCGATGAAGGACACGCTGCTGATCGGCGACTTTCTGTTCGTGAACAAAATGGCCTACGGATATTCCGCCGTCTCCTGCCCCTTCGGCATGTGCCCGATCGAGGGTCGCCTTTTCGGGTCGGAGCCTGAGCGCGGCGATGTCGTGGTCTTCCGGCATCCGACGAACGGTCAGGATTTCATCAAGCGGATCGTAGGCATTCCGGGCGATACGATTCAAATGCAGTCGGGCGTTTTGTACGTGAACGGCTCGCCCGCGCCTCAGGTCCCAGTAGGAACCTTTGTTGAAACCTACGAGAAGCAGGGACCTGCCGACAAATGGCCGATCTGTCTTGAGGGCACCGTCGCGATAGGGAGCGACTGCACCAAAAACAAGTTCGCCGAGACGCTGCCTAACGGCAAGCAGCACTGGGTTCTGGATGCTGGCCCGGGCTCGCTGGACGACACGGGCGTGCAGCGCGTGCCGGAGGGCATGTATTTCTTCATGGGCGACAACCGAGACAATTCGACCGACAGCCGCGTGCCGGCGCCTGCGGGCGTTGGCCTTGTGCCTTTCGAGAACCTGATAGGTCGGGCCGATCGGGTCATGTTCTCATCGGCGGGCCGGTCTCTCTTTTTCGTCTGGACCTGGCGCGGAGACAGGTTCTTCAAGGCCATCAACTGATGAAACTCGGCCTCGAGCTGTCGGCGTTTCAGGATCGGTTGGGCCACCGGTTCGGGCGGCCGGAGCTTCTGGTCGAGGCGCTGACGCATCCGTCGATGTCCTCCGAACTCAGGCCGAACAACCAGCGATTGGAGTTCCTTGGCGACCGGGTTCTGAACCTGATCGTGGCCGAAGCTCTCTTGGAGGCCGACCCGGACTCACCCGAGGGTGTTCTGGCGCCGCGCTACAACGCGATTGTCCGGAAAGAGACCTGCGCAGATATGGCCGAGCAGATCGGGCTGGGCGCGGCGCTCAGGCTGAGCCCAGGCGAGATGAAGACCGGGGGCCGCCGGCGCGCGGCGACCCTGGCGGATGCTTTCGAGGCGGTGATCGCGGCGATTTATCTGGATGCTGGATACGGCGCCGCCAAGCGCGTGCTTCTGGAGGTTCTGGGCGATCGGGTCGATACCGTGGCCGTGGATGCGAAGGACCCGAAATCGGCCTTGCAGGAATGGGCGCAGGGCAAGGGCGAGCCGCCGCCTGAGTACCGTGAGCTGTCGCGCGAGGGGCCGCCCCACGCGCCGGTCTTCACGATCGAGGCTCGAATGCGGAACGGGCTGACCGAGACTGCGGTCGGATCGGTGAAGCGGGAGGTCGAAAAGGCGGCGGCGTCAGCTCTGCTGAGAAGGCTGGAGGCCGAACATGGGTGAGACGCGAGCCGGTTTTGTCGCCCTGATCGGTGAGCCGAATGCGGGGAAATCCACGCTTCTGAACCGCATGGTCGGGGCCAAGGTCTCGATCGTTACGCACAAGGTGCAGACGACGCGAACGCGCATCCGGGGAGTGGCGATCGAGGGCGACGCGCAGATCGTCTTTGTGGACACGCCCGGCCTCTTTCGACCGCGTCGCCGGCTGGACCGGGCAATGGTCGCGGCAGCCTGGTCGGGCGCCTCCGATGCCGATGTCGTGGTCGTGATGGTCGAGGCGCATCGGGGCGTGACCGAAGGCGTCGAGGCCATGCTGGACGGGCTGTCGGAACGCGGGGGCCGCGGCAGTGTGGCGCTTGCGATCAACAAGATCGATCGGGTCGAGCGGCCGGCGCTCTTGGGTCTGGCAGCCGAATTGAACGAACGCTTCGACTTCGCGGAGACCTTCATGATCTCGGCCGAGAAAGGCTATGGCGTTGATGACCTGAAGGCCTGGCTGGCGGGCGAGATGCCGAAGGGGCCGTGGCTCTATCCCGAAGACCAGATCGCCGACCTGCCGATGCGGATGATCGCGGCCGAGATGACGCGGGAGAAGCTGACGCTGAGGCTCCATCAGGAGCTTCCCTATCAACTGACGGTCGAGACCGAGGGTTGGGAGGAGCGCGAAGACGGGTCGGTCCGGATCGACCAGATCGTCTATGTGGCCCGCGACGGGCACAAGGGGATCGTTCTGGGCAAGAAAGGCGAAACGATCAAAGCGATCGGGCAGCTCGCGCGGGAGGAGATCTCCGCCTTTCTCGAACGCAAGGTGCATCTTTTCATCACCGTGAAGGTGCGGCCCGGATGGCTGGAAGAAGCGGAGCGCTATTCCGAAATGGGATTGGATTTCTCCGATGGCGCCTGAGGGCAGATGAGCGCGCGGATCACCTCCGAGGTTTGGGTTGCCGCCTATCTCACCCGCTGCCGTCTGGCGGATATTCCGGCTTTTGTCGTGCGGCGGGGCGATCACACGGCGGGCGCGGTCATCGTTAAGCTCAACACGCTTGATGGGCAGGCGCGGTGTTATCAGCGCTCCTTCGATCTGATGACCGGCGAGCGGAAGTGGGTGGTTCTGTCGGAAGGCGCCGAAGGTGAGGTGGACTCCAGCATTGGCAAACAGCGGGAGTTCGACCCCGATCTCTGGGTTATCGAGATCGAGGACCGGGGCGGGCGGCATCTGCTGGACGAGCCGGGGCTGGAGTGACCGCGCTCGGGCGCTTAGGGTCTGGCAATGGATTGGCGGGAGGAAGGCGTTTTACTGGCCGCGCGCCGGCACGGTGAGAGCGCCGCGATCATCGAGGTCTTCACCGAGGGGCATGGCCGGCACGCCGGGATCGTGCGGGGCGGCGCGAGCCGCAAGATCGCCCCGATCCTGCAGCCGGGCGCGCAGCTTGACGTCTCGTGGCGGGCGCGGCTCGAGGAGCATCTGGGCGCCTTCTCCGTAGAGCCGGTGAAGAGCCGCGCGCATCTGATGTCGGCCCGCGACACGCTGGCGGCGCTGAACGCGGCGACGGCGATCCTGAGTTTCGCCCTGCCGGAGCGCGAGCCGCACCCCTCGCTCTACGCCAAGACGATCGCGCTTCTTGACATGATCGGCGAGGGGGAGTTCTGGCCGGTCGCGTATCTCCGGTGGGAGATGGCGGTCCTGGAAGACCTGGGGTTCGGCCTCGACTTGAGCGCCTGCGCGGCGACGGGCGCAACCGACGACCTGGCCTTTGTCTCGCCCAAAACCGGGCGCGCGGTCTCCAAATCCGGGGCGGGGGACTGGGCCGATCGTCTTCTACCATTGTCGCCGGCGCTTCTGGGCAAGGGTAACGGCAGCCGCGCTGAAGTCTCGCTGGGGCTGCGGGCCACCGGGCATTTCCTGGAGACAGGGCTTGCGGCCTCGCTGGGCGACCGCCCGCTGCCCGCCGCCCGGGGCCGGTTCGCTTCGATGCTTGAGCGGGCGGGCTGAGGATCAGGCGAGGAGCCGCCGCGCGATCACCTGCGCTTGAATCTCCGCCGCGCCCTCGAAAATGTTCAGGATGCGGGCGTCGCAGAGGATGCGGCTGATCGCGTATTCCATGGCGAAGCCGTTGCCGCCGTGGATCTGAAGCCCGTTGTCGGCGGCAGCCCAGGCGACACGAGCGCCGAGGAGCTTGGACATGCCGGCCTCCAGATCGCAGCGCCGCTCGGCGTCTTTCTCGCGGGCCGAGAAATAGGTGAGCTGGCGCGCGACCATGATCTCGACCGCCATCATCGCGATCTTCGATGCCACGCGAGGGAAGGAGATCAGCGGCTTGCCGAACTGATTTCGGTCCTCGGCGTAGCGCAGCGAGACGTCGAGCGCCGACTGCGCGACGCCGATTGCGCGGGCGGCGGTCTGGATGCGCGCGGACTCGAATGTCTGCATCAGTTGCTTGAAGCCTTGACCCTCTTCGCCGCCGAGGAGGTTCTCGCCTTTGACCTGGAAATCGTCGAAGTTGACGGTGTACTCCTTCATGCCGCGATAGCCGAGCACCTCGATCTCGCCGCCAGAGACGCCGGCGTCCGGAAACGGGTTCTCATCGGTTCCAGGCGTCTTCTCAGCAAGGAACATGGACAGGCCGCGGTAGTCGTCGGTGTCGGGCACGCTCCGGGCGAGGACCGTCATGACGTGGGTACGGGCGGCGTGAGTGATCCAGGTCTTGTTGCCGTTCAGGACCCAGTCGCCGCCGTCTTTGCGGGCCCGCGTGCGGAGGGCGCCGAGATCGGAACCGGTGTTAGGCTCGGTGAAGACGGCTGTCGGCAGGATCTCGCCAGATGCAAGGCCGGGGAGCCATTTCTCTTTCTGGGCTTCGTTTCCGCCGCAGAGGATGAGTTCGGCGGCGATCTCGGAGCGGGTGCCAAGCGAGCCGACGCCGATATAGCCGCGTGAGAGCTCTTCTGAGACAACGCACATCGAGGCTTTGGAGAGGCCGAAGCCGCCGTACTCCTCCGGGATGGTCAGGCCGAAGACGCCCATCTCGGCCATCTCCGAGATGATCTCCATCGGGATCAGCTCGTCTTTCAGGTGCCATTCGTGCGCGTCGGGCTCGACCCGGTCGCGGGCGAAGCGGCGGAACTGTTCGCGGATCATCTCAAGCTCGTCGTCGAGGCCGGACGCGCCATAGGTGATGTCGGCGGTGCGGTCCCGGATCAGCTCGACAAGGCGGAGGCGCGCGGCTTGCGTGTTGCCCTCCTGCGTGAGCGTCATGACGGCAGGCGCCATCATCACGCGCTGGTCCTCCTGGGTCATGCCGAGGTCCTGCGCCCGAACGATCTCGCCCTGACTCATCGGTATGCCGCCGTAGAGCTGCCAGAGGTATTCGCCGAAGGCGATCTGGTGGATCAGCTGTTCAATCTCGCCGAAACGGCCCTCCGAGGTCAGAGCTTCCGCCCAGGCCTGCATCTGGCGGAGCGCCTCGACATAGGTCGCAACCCAGGCGAGCCCGTGCGCGGCGGTTTGATGGGCCTCGATCAGGCCGGCGGACACCCTGCCGTCCTTGGTGACTTGCGCAGCGACCGTCTCTCGCGCCTTTTCGTCGAAGGCTTCGGCGGCCTTCAGCGCCGCGCCGGTCAGCTCTAACAGGCTTTCCAGAACTGGGGTTCGGCTTTCGGCCATCGTGTCGTCTCGCGGCATCTGCGAAGTCCTTTTCTGCACCTGCGAAGTCATAGGGCTTGGGGGAAAGTCGCGCAAGAAGATTTCGCAATCAGAGGCAATCAAGAACGAAAATGTCGCGGTCGGCACTGAGGCCGATCAGGCGACGAAGTTGATCCGGGCCATAGTCGCATCCTGCGGCTGGCCTTTCGCGGCTTCCGCTCGACCGATGGCGGCTATCCAGTCCTCGCCCACATAGCGGCGCGTCAAACCAACGGAGACCGCCAGCCGGATGCCGGATTCGTGGCCTTTGTCGGTGATCCGAGCGACGAGCCGGGACGCGCTTGCCTGAAGCACCTTTTCTTCGATTCCGGGGAGAACCACAGTGAACACCGTCGCGCCTGACCGGCAGACAAGATCCCCGCCGCGCGTTCCAGTGCGCAAGACCTTGGCGGCGTCGGCCAGAAGCCGCGTCGCGCCTCCGCCCTCAAGCCGCGTTGACGCCTCGGCGAAGTTGCTCAGATTGTACACGGCGACACCTGTGGCGCCAGGGTCGTGCGTGTCGAGCGCCTTGAGCAACCCGTCTTTGTTCAGAACGCCGGTCTTATCGTCCAGCGCCTCCGGCGCGTAGCTTCCATACGGTTTTCCGGACAGCACGCGGGAAATGCGCTGCGTGATCGCGACAAGGCGCGAGATGTCGTCCCGGCCTGCGACCCTACGCTCAGGGAGCTTGCCTTCTGTCTCATAGCGCTCAAGATCACGCTCAAGCTGGCGGAGCGGGGCGATCAGCGTGTGGATGGCGCCCGTTGTGAGCACGGCGGCGCAGAAGCCGGCGGCGAACAGAAAAACGGTATAGACCTCGCCCCCCGGTAGCGCCGCCCCGAGCGTGGTCATCCAGATGAAATAGCCGAGAAGAGGGCCGTTGATGGTCGCCAGCACGATGAAAAACACCTTCGCCGTCAGGCTGCCCGGAAATAGAAGACTCAGAAATCTGTGAAGGAACATGCGCCGCACTCGTTTGGCGCCTTGTCACACAGATGGGTTAACGTTCCGCTATCGATGGCTCGTTCATGCCTTATCACGCGGCGTGACAAAAAAGGGCCGCCCCGGCGGGACGGCCCTTCGTTACCCGATTGGCAAGGCTTACATCATGCCGCCCATACCGCCCATGTCGGGCATACCGCCGCCAGCGCCAGCGCCTTCTTTGGCGGGCTTGTCGGCGACCATGGCTTCGGTCGTGATGAGCAGACCCGCGATCGAAGCCGCGTCTTCCAGAGCGGTGCGAACGACTTTGGCCGGGTCGATCACGCCGAACGAGAACAGATCGCCGTACTCTTCGGTTTGCGCGTTAAAGCCGAAGGAGGCGTCGTCCGACTCGCGGATTTTGCCGGCCACGACCGATCCGTCGACGCCGGCGTTCTCGGCAATCTGACGAAGCGGCGCTTCCAGCGCCCGGCGGACGATCGCGATACCGGCTTCCTGGTCGCTGTTTTCGCCCTTGAGGCCTGCGAGCGTCTTCGCGCCCTGAACCAGAGCAACGCCACCACCGACGACGATGCCTTCCTGAACTGCCGCTCGGGTCGCGTTCAGCGCGTCATCGACACGGTCCTTGCGCTCTTTCACTTCGACCTCGGTCATGCCGCCCACGCGGATGACGGCGACACCGCCGGCGAGCTTGGCGACACGCTCCTGGAGCTTCTCGCGGTCGTAGTCCGAAGTGGTCTCTTCGATCTGCTGACGGATCTGCGAGACGCGAGCCTCGATCTCGGCCTTTTCGCCAGCGCCATCAACGATGGTGGTCTCGTCCTTGGTGATCGAGACGCGCTTGGCCGAGCCGAGCATGTCCATCGTGACGCTTTCCAGTTTCATGCCGAGGTCTTCTGAGATCACCTGGCCGCCGGTCAGGATCGCGATGTCCTGGAGCATGGCTTTGCGGCGGTCGCCGAAGCCCGGCGCCTTGACGGCAGCGATCTTGAGGCCGCCGCGCAGCTTGTTGACGACGAGCGTGGCGAGCGCCTCGCCTTCGACGTCTTCTGCGATGATCAGAAGCGGCTTCCCCGACTGGATGACCGACTCGAGAAGCGGAACCATCGGCTGAAGCGACGAGAGCTTCTTCTCGTGCAGAAGGATGATCGCGTCCTCAAGCTCGGACGTCATCTTGTCCGGGTTGGTGACGAAGTAGGGGCTGAGGTAGCCGCGGTCGAACTGCATGCCCTCGACGACTTCGGTTTCGGTGTCGAGACCCTTGTTCTCTTCAACGGTGATGACGCCGTCGTTACCGACTTTCTGCATCGCGTCCGAAATTTGGCTGCCGATTTCGGCTTCGCCGTTGGCCGAGATGGTGCCGACCTGAGCGACCTCGTCCGAGTCCTTCACTTCGCGCGAGGCGGACTTGATGTGTTCGATCACTTTCGAAGTGGCAAGGTCGATGCCGCGCTTAAGGTCCATCGGGTTCATGCCGGCGGCGACCGATTTCATGCCTTCGCGCACGATTGCCTGGGCGAGAACGGTCGCTGTGGTGGTGCCGTCGCCGGCCTCATCAGCGGTGCGGCTGGCCACTTCCTTGACCATCTGCGCGCCCATGTTCTCGAACTTGTCCTCAAGCTCGACTTCCTTGGCGACGGTCACGCCGTCTTTGGTGATGCGCGGGGCGCCGAACGATTTGTCGAGAACGACGTTGCGGCCCTTGGGGCCGAGCGTCACTTTGACGGCGTCGGCGAGAACGTTCACGCCGGCCAACATTCGGTTGCGCGCGTCCGTGTCGAATTTGACGTCCTTAGCAGCCATGTTGCTTGCTCCTGGTTGTCTGGAATTTCAGTTGATTTGGAGAGGAAGCGATCAGGCGATGACGCCTAGAATGTCGCTTTCCTTCATGATCAGCAGCTCTTCACCGTCGAGGGTGATTTCGGTGCCGGACCACTTGCCGAAGAGGATTTTGTCGCCGGCTTTGACGTCCATCGCGATGCGATCGCCGTCGTCGTCCTTGGCGCCTGCGCCGACGGCGACAACTTCGCCTTCAGCTGGTTTCTCTTTTGCGCTGTCGGGGATGATCAGGCCGCCGGCGGTTTTCTCGTCGCTTTCGACGCGGCGGACCAGAACACGGTCGTGCAGCGGAGTGAATGCCATGTTGAACGCTCCTTGGTTCACGTTTTCCACTTTTTAGCACTCACGCCTGGTGAGTGATAACGGCAGGGACATAAGGAACGCTCACGGGCCTGTCAACAGGTGTGAAGGCGGGAATCCCGGAGTTTGTCGGCAACTCGACCGGCGCCTTTATTTCGCTGCTTTCGGGTGCCATGTTCCGCACGAAACCAATTGCTTGGAAGGCGTGATGCTCAAACGATTCTTAGCGCCCTTGCTTCTGGCCGTATGGCCGTCGATGGCGCTCGCGCAAATCTGCGGAACCGTCGATCTGACCGAGACCTTCAACCCCGCGGAAACGGCCGAGTTGGAAGCCCTCGTCGCGCCGCATGTCTATGGCGAAGGCCTGCTTTGGCGCGCCGAGGCCGAGGGCTCCACCGTGACGATCGCTGGAACGCTGCATATTCCCGACAGCCGCTTCGATCCCTTGATCGCAAAGCTGCGACCGGCGATTGAAACGGCCGATATGATGATCTTGGAGGCGACAGCAGAGGATGAGGCGGCACTGGCCGCCCTGGCGGCGGATCGGCCGGAGATGTTTTTTCTGACCGAGGGCAAATCCCTGATCGACCTGCTCGGACCTGACGAGTGGGCGCTTGCCGCCGCAGAGATGGAGGCGCGGGGCATACCACCCTTTGTCGCCGCGCAGTTCAAGCCCTGGTACGCCTCGCTGGTTCTCGCCGTACCGCCCTGCGCTCTGACCGTGATGCAGGCCGGCGAGAAAGGGCTCGACCGCCGCTTGGAGGCTTTGGCGAAAGAATTTGGGGTTGAGACCGGCGGTCTGGAGACTGCGGAGGTCGTGCTGGAGGCGTTCGCGGGCGAGACGATTGAGAGGCAGCTTGAGGGGCTGCGGATCACGCTTACCACGAACAACGATGACGCCGCGACGACGTCGACTCTGGTGGAGCTGTACTTCAGGGGCCGGACGCGGGCGACATGGGAGGTGTCGCGCATTTTGATTGATCGCGCCGGGATCAAGAACGGACGTGCGCTGTTTCAGGAAGTGGAGGACACCCTGCTGGATGGCCGTAACAACGCTTGGGCGCCGTTAATTCTGGAGCTCGCCGAGGGACGCGACATTGTCCTCGCCGTGGGCGCGGCGCATCTCTCCGGCGAGACCGGAGTTCTGCGGGTTCTGGAGCGTGCGGGATACAGAATCTCGCCCCTTTAACCTCATCACAAAAAGAAAGCGCCGCCCAGAATGGGCGGCGCTCATCGCATAACGGCTGACGTCGAACCGAGAAGCGCCTTAGTCGGCGGCTTCCTCTTTCTTCGCTTCCTCGCCGCTCTCCTGGTCGACAACCTTCATCGAAAGCCGAACCTTGCCGCGGTCGTCGAAGCCCAGAAGCTTGACCCAGACCTCCTGACCTTCCTTCAGAACGTCCGACGGATGGTTCAGGCGGCGGTTCTCGATCTGGCTCACATGGACGAGCCCGTCGCGCTTGCCGAAAAAGTTCACGAAGGCGCCGAAGTCGACGATCTTCACGACCTTGCCTTTGTAGATCTTGCCTTCCTCCGGCTCGGCCACGATCGAGTGGATCATGTCATAGGCTTTCTGGATGGCGTCGCCGTTCGGCGAGGCGATCTTGATGACGCCGTCGTCGTTGATGTCGACCTTGGCGCCCGAGACTTCAACGATCTCGCGGATAACCTTGCCGCCGGAGCCGATCACTTCCCGGATCTTGTCGGTCGGGATGGTCATCGTCTCGATGCGCGGCGCGTGTTGCGAGAACTCTCCCGCCGAGGAGATGGCCTTGTTCATCTCGCCCAGGATGTGCATCCGGCCTTCCTTGGCCTGCGAGAGCGCGGTTTTCATGATCTCAGGCGTGATGCCGGCGACCTTGATATCCATCTGCAAGGACGTGATGCCGTTCTCGGTACCTGCGACTTTGAAGTCCATGTCGCCCAGGTGATCCT
Organism: Paracoccaceae bacterium; assembly: GCA_030066855.1. Taxonomy (GTDB): domain Bacteria; phylum Pseudomonadota; class Alphaproteobacteria; order Rhodobacterales; family Rhodobacteraceae; genus Kangsaoukella. The sequence continues at coordinate 39,196 of JASJAU010000043.1, forward strand.
CGTCGCCGAGGATGTCCGACAGGATCGCGTACGAGCCGTCATCTTCGAGGACGAGGCCCATCGCGACTCCTGCAACCGCGGCCTTGAGCGGCACGCCGGCGTCCATCATCGATAGCGAGCCGCCGCAGACGGAGGCCATGGACGACGAGCCGTTCGACTCGGTGATCTCGGAGACCACGCGGATCGTGTACGGGAAGTCCGTTGCCGCCGGAAGAACCGCCTGGAGCGCGCGCCATGCGAGTTTACCGTGGCCGATCTCGCGGCGCCCGGTGAAGCCGAAGCGGCCAACCTCGCCGACCGAGTAGGGCGGGAAGTTGTAGTGCAGGAGGAAATTCGAGCGGAAGTTGCCATGCAGCGCGTCGATGATCTGCTCATCGTCGCCGGTGCCGAGCGTCGTGACCACCAAGCCCTGGGTCTCGCCGCGCGTGAACAGCGCCGAGCCGTGGGTTCGGGGAAGGACACCCGTCTCCGCCACGATATCGCGGATCTCGTTAGTGGCGCGACCGTCTATCCGGCGGCCGTTCTTGACCACGTCGCCGCGCAGGATGCCTGATTCGAGCTTTTTCAGAGCATTGCCGAGGTTCTCGTCGCCGAGTTGCTCTTCGGTGAGCTTCTCCTTGATCGCCTCTTTCGCCGCGCCGACAGCAGCAACGCGCTCCTGTTTGTCGGTTATCGCATAGGCGGCGCGCATCTGCTCTTCACCTGCGGCCTTCACCGCCTCGTAAAGGTCAGTGTAGTCCGGCGGGGTGAACTCAAACGGCTCGTTCGCCGCGTCTTCGGCGAGGTCGATGATCAGGTCGATAACCGGCTGCATCTGCTCATGCGCGAAGGTGACCGCGCCGAGCATCTCGTCTTCCGAAAGCTCATAGGCTTCGGATTCGACCATCATCACGGCGTCTTTCGTGCCCGCAACGACCAGATCCAGCCGCTGCTCCGAATTGTTCTTCAAGTCCTGCATGTCGTCGACGGTCGGGTTGAGGACGTACTCGCCGTCTTCAAATCCGACGCGCGCGCCCGCGATCGGGCCCATGAATGGGGCGCCGGAGAGCGTGAGCGCGGCGGAGGCCGCGATCATCGCGACGACGTCGGGGTCGTTGGTCAGGTCGTGGCTCAGAACGGTGCATATCACCAGCACTTCGTTTTTGAATCCGTCGACGAAAAGCGGGCGGATCGGCCGGTCGATCAGACGCGAGGTCAGCGTCTCTTTCTCGGTCGGGCGCGCCTCGCGCTTGAAGAAGCCACCGGGGATTTTGCCCGCGGCGTAGTATTTCTCGTTGTAGTGGACGGTGAGCGGGAAGAAGTCCTGGCCCTCTTTCTGCTCCTTGGCAAAGGTAACGTTCGCCATCACGCTGGTTTCGCCGTAGGTGGCGATGACCGACCCGTCTGCCTGACGGGCGACTTTTCCCGTTTCCAGTGTGAGCGTCTCTTCTCCCCACTGGATCGATTTCTTCACTTCGTTGAACATCTGATTTCCTAACTCGGCGGCCCGGGCGTTCCCAAGCGCCGTCAACGTGCGGGCCCCATTGCCCGCGACCCCGATTTCCTTTTGGTTTCCATTCCCTATGGCGACGATGGGGTCTGACCGCCGCCCGAACAGATGGGCGCCGCATACCGGGTTTCGATTGCGAAGAAAACGAAAAACCGCACTCGACATTCACGGCCCGCGTTCCAACATTTCCTGCATGACGCGTATGCTGGCGATGACGACGGCCTGGATGCTGACCGCGCTACCTCTGAAGGTGGCTGCGGAGGATATTCCGACGATCCTGATTGATCGGCGGGCCGACGAGGTTTCGCTCTATTTCGCCATGCCCGCGCCGCTTCTGCCGGAGGTCTTCGGCTCCGGCGCCGATGAACTGGTGGGCGCGGACGGCACCATCGACATCGACCGATTGTATGATGGCACATTTCTGACGGCGGACGAGATCTTCGCGGGCGTGACCGTTGAGGTTGATGGCCGGGCGGAGGTGTTCGAGGGTCTGTCTCTAATGGTGCATGATCCCGCGATCCTGCCGGAATTCGCCACGCCCTATGATGCGCAGATTTCGATCGCCGTCTGCAACTCGCCGGAAACGGTGCGGGGAATGGGGCTGGCCGAACTCGATGCGTTCATGGGCTTCTACGCCTGGAAGGTGGACGGCTACTCAGACGTCGCCGTGCGTTTTCCAACGTTGGAGCGAGAGAGCGTCACGCTCCGCGTCCTGGATTTCGTCGATCTCGAACTCAAGAACGATGAGGCGGTCTCGGTGCCGGATGGCGGAACTCTGGTCATTGGCCCGACACAAAGGAGCTCTTCAGGGCTTAGTGTCGCAGCCGGGCAGATTCTCGTGCTTGTCGGACTGGCCGCTCTGGCGCTCGCAGGGGTTCTCTACCTATCTGGGAGAGCGAAAGGGGCTTCGAGGCAGGCCCCGTAAACGGAGGGGAAGTCATGTTTCGTTTGGTTGCTTCATTAGTTGCCGCTCTTGCCATTGCAGGCCCGGCGGTCGCCGAAGATTTCGAAGTCGGCGACCTGACCATCACCGAAATCAAGATGATCAAGCCGTTTGACAAGGCGCGGGCTGCGGGCGGTTTCTTTGACATCTCCAACGCGGGCGAGGTCGACGACATGTTGATTGGCGCCAGGACCGATGGCTTCATGGCGGAGATCCACGAGAGCCGGGAAGAAAACGGCGTTATGCGCATGATCCATCTTGACGCGATCACGATCCCCGCCGGCCGGACGGTTCAATTCCAGCGCGGGGGGCTGCATGTGATGGTCATGGGTTTGCAGCCCGGCGATCTTAATGTCGGCGAAGAGATCGATGTGACTTTGTCGTTCGACCGCGCGGGTGACGTGGTCGTGACCTTTCCGGTCGTGGACAACATGGGCGGCATGGAAGGTCACGGAGGCCACGTTACGAACTGATCAAAGCCATGTAGCAACGAAAAAGGCGCGGTGCCCACGCCGCGCCTTTCCTTTTGTCGGGTTGCCTTAGCGGCGTAGGCCAAGCCGCTTGATCAGGTCCTGATAGCGGGCTTCGTCTTTGCCCTTGACGTAGTCCAGAAGCTTCCGGCGCTGCGCGACGAGCTTCAAGAGTCCCCGGCGCGAGTGGTTGTCTTTCTTGTGGGTTTTGAAGTGCTCGGTCAGTGTGGCGATCCGGCTGGATAGGATCGCGACCTGCACTTCGGGAGATCCGGTGTCGCCGTCCTTGGTGGCGTATTCCTTGATCACCTTCGCTTTGTCTTCAGCAGTAATCGACATCGGGGTCTCCTTTCGGGTTAGTGTTATGGCGCGAGCCGGGATGTCGTCCAGCAAGGCCCATGGAGGCCGCCGCCTTGGCGGGGATGCGGGCGTATAGGAGATCGGTCCGGCTTTGAAAACCCCCTTTCGCGAGCAAGGGTCAAGCCAGCCATTTCTGCGGCGTGACGCCGTAAGAGATGTAAAGCGGATGCCTGGGGTGGCCGTCTTTGCTCAGTCCAAGATGGAAGAGCTCCACCGAGTCGGCGCGCAGCGCGGCTTCAAGAGAAGGCCCGGCGTCCAGATGGGCGCCGTGAACGCCCCAGGCGCAAATGATTTGGTCAGCCCAGTCGGCGCCCTCCGCTATGGCTTCCCCGTTATCCGACCCGAAGGGTTCTTTTGCCCGTCTCAAGTGGACCGGGCTCGTCTCCCGCCAGGCGAAAAGGTTGCAAATCCGCATGGCCCCGAAACCGAGCCTGACGGCGCGCCTCTGGCAGCGCTCGATTGTCGGGTCGTTCTTAAGCTCGGAGGCGGTCGACGGGTTCAGCATGATGAAAAGTACGTTCGGACCGCCCAGGTCCCAGACGCGCGTGAGCGCGTATCGGTAGCGGCCGCAAAGGGAGTAGGCGGCCTCGCTGTCGATCCCGTTCTCAGAATGTCGCCGGATGTCGACGGTCACAGGCGGAACACCCTCGTCGGATGCAGGTACCCGGACATGTAGGTTCCGACTGCGATGGGCTTCCCTTGATAGGACGCCCAAGCCGTATCGCCGAACTCGGCCTCCGTCGCGACGATCTGCCCGGGGTTGCCGTTCGCCATGCGTATTGCGCCCTCCTCGTTCGTGGTGGCGGAAGGCAGGTCGGCCAGTCCGCGCTCCAAAGGAAGGAGAAGCGCCTCGATTTCAGTCGTCCGCGCCAAGGTCTCGATCTGGTCGATCGTCTTTGCGTCCTCGAGATCGAATGGCCCCGACCAAAGGCGGCGGAGCGACAGGACGTGACCGAAGCATCCGAGCGCCTCGCCGACGTCTCGCGCGATGGACCGCACATACCCGCCCTTGCCGCAGACCAGCCGGAGAGCGGCATGGTCCGGGTCGGGTCGGTCGATCAACTCAAGGCTTTCGACAAAGAGCGGGCGGGGTTCCAACTCGACCTCCTCGCCGCCTCTGGCCATGGCATAGGCGCGACGGCCATCGATCTTGACGGCAGAGAAACGGGGCGGAACTTGCTGGATTTCGCCAGTGAAGGCGCCGAGCGCATTGCGGATGTCATCCTCGTCGGGGCGCCGGTCGGATGTCGCGGTGATCTCGCCCTCCGCATCGTCGGTATTGGTCGCAATGCCGAAGCGAACGGTGAACTCATAGGCTTTGAGCGCTTCGGTCACGTATGGAATGGTCTTGGTCGCCTCGCCGAAGGCGATGGCGAGAAGGCCGGTGGCCGACGGATCAAGCGTTCCTGCATGACCCGCCTTCTTGGCGTCAAAGGCCCAGCGGGCCTTGTTGACAAGCGCGGTAGAGGTCATGCCAGCGGGTTTGTCCACGACCAGCCAACCTGAAATGTCCCGTCCTTTCCGCCGTTTCGACACCGCTCACCTCAATTCGACCGAGGCTGGGCTGCTAGCCTCTGAGCGCCATCGCGTCAATTCCCGGGGCGGAGGGCGCCGAGGATCGGTCCCATAGGAAAACCGATGTCGTGGCGGCCGATTCCGGGCGCGTAGAGCCGCGAGACGCGCCCGTCCAGGAACAGCGCATTCGGGGTCTCAAGTCGATCTCGGAACAAGCGGGCGAACTCATGAAACGTGACCGGCTCGTCCGAGATCGCCGCATAGAGCAGGCCGTCCCGGGCGATACCGACGCCGTTCCGGATGTTGCGGGAGGTTGAGTCCGACAGGAATCTTGGATGCAGCGCGCCGTTGATGACGAGCATAGGGCCGGACTGGGTCGCGTATGCGCAGTTGGGCGGAGACGCCGCGAAGACGCGGCTTTCAACGATGGCGGCGCTGCCGGTCTGAAGGCAAAGAACGCCGTTCGGGAGGAGCGCGAAGTTGCCTGGACCCTCGCGCGTGACGATCGGCGCCAGTTCGTCTCCGTCTTCTACATAGAGGCCGACCGGCCTCCGGTCAGGGTGGTACATGCCGCCGTTCATGGCAAAGGCGATCCCTAAACCCTCGTCTGCCACCGCCCGTTCTAGGTTGTCGAAGGTGCCGAGGAAGGCTCCTTCGGCATCGCTCAGGAAGAGGCGGATTTCGACCCGCGCCGGATCGGCGGAGCAAACCATATAGGGCTTGCCGTCAAAAACCAGCGCCTCGCACTCAGCCGCAAAAGCCCCGCCGAAGGCCGCAAGGCTACTCGCTGTCAATATCGCGGCGAACAGTTTCATCGGCGAACATCCTGCGCGCGTCATCGAGCCGGTCATAGGTTTCGTCGACAGCGAAGCGGATCTCAGGGGAGAACTTCAGCGCGAGTCCCTTGGCGACGACGCGACGGATCTCGGATTTGTTGCGCCGGAGGGCTTCGATTGCGTCGTCCGCTCGCTCTCCTCCCAACGGCAGCACATAGGCGGTCGCCACTTTCAGGTCGGGCGAGCATCGCACCTCTCCGACCGTGATCGACATGCGGTTGAGGTCAGGGTCGTGAATGTCGCCCTGCGTGAGAACATCGGACAGGCGTCGGCGAATGAGTTCGCCAACCCGAAGCTGCCGTTGCGAGGGGCCGGAGCCGTCTGAAAACCGGGATCGCGCCATGGCGTGGACCTAATCGCTGCCCGCCGGATCGGCAAGCGGCGCTTTCCAAGCACTGACTCGCATCGTAAGGAAGGCCAAGGAGGATCGCCGATGGACAGCTTGCCGGGAATCGTCGTCACAGGCGCGTCGGGCCGCATGGGCCGTATGCTGATCGCCGAGACGCGGGCCTCGAACGCGGCCAGACTGATTGGGGCGGTCGAGCGCGAGGGCCATGAATGGATCGGCCAGGATATCGGGCTGGCGATGGGCGGCGCGGAAATGGGCGTAGTCGTGACGGACGATCCGCTGGA
>JASJAU010000044.1 GCA_030066855.1 Paracoccaceae bacterium
CAGGCGCCTGGTCTGTCATAAGGCGATGACCGCCACGCCGCGCCGACGCTCCGGTTCGGTGGACACTGCAGACCCGTTGTCTTAGGCATTCGCGCATAAATTCGACATCATGAAATTCGGTAGCGTCTTACGACAATGGATCACTACGCACCCGCCGGCAAAACTGTGCCCCGGAACGGCGAGCAGGGACAACCGCACGCGCCTGTCGTGTCCGTCGCCGTGCCTGTGTACAACGGCGAGCGATTTCTTGAAGAGAGCGTCGAGAGCATCCTCGCGCAGACCTATCAGGATTTCGAGCTTATCCTTTGCGACAACGCTTCGACGGACCGAACCGAGGAAATCTGCCGGCGTTTGATGGTGCGCGACGGTCGCGTTCGATACCACAGGCAGGCCAGGAACGTGGGCGCCTCAAGGAACTGGAACAAAGCTTTCGCTCTGTCTCGTGGCAGGTTCTTCAAATGGCATGCCGACGACGATCTTCTGGACCCGCACTATCTGGAGCGTCTGGTCAGTATCCTCGAAGGCGATCCGGGCTGCGTGATGGCGCATCCGCGAACGGTCTTGATCGACGCGTCCGGCAATCAACGCAGCTGTTACTTGGACGAGATCGCTTCGGACAGCGACGATCCGGCGGAGCGCCTGAGGGTCTGGTTGCGACCGAGCGACGGCTTATGCAACCCGCTTTTTGGTTTGATGCGACGCGAGATCGCGGCGAAGACCGATCTCGATCCCCCATACGTTTCGGGTGACCGGGTGTTTCTTGCGCATCTGACCCTTTTGGGGCGTTGCCGAATGCTCAACGAGGCGTTGTTCTTTCGCCGAATGCATGGCGACCGAATCAAGTCGCGAGGACGCAGTCTGCGCGTTGCCGCCTCGGCCATCACGGGCCGTCCCCGGGTTCTTCCAGTCCTGCAGCGATGGCGATTGACCTTCGCGCTGTTCGGTTTGGTTCTTCGAACGCCTTTAACCGCAAACGCGCGGGTCAGGGCATTCTCCGTGGTCTCGGGTTGGGTTTGGAGGCGAAGGAAGAATTTGGCCAGAGAACTGCTGCTCCCTTTGTACCTGAATGGCCAGGAAACGAGGTTGGGAACGCTTATCTCGCCGCTGTTGTCGTCCAAGCCATAACGGGCGCTGCGTCGGGTCGCGCTGGTCCCATGCGATCCGGTTACCGGAGAATCGCCTCAATGCGCCGCGTGATCTTGCGCGACGTTGGTTTCGTCAGGGCGCCCCAGGAATCCACGAGCTCTCCGTCGGGGCCGATCAGGACCTTGTTGAAGTTCCATCGCGGGACGAAGCCCTTGTCGCGAAGCGCGGCGTAGAACGGATGCGCGTCTCGCCCCACGACAGTGGTGATATCGGTCATCGGGATCGTGAGGTCGAAATTCACCTCGCAAAAGTCCTTCACTTCTTCGGCCGAAGCGAGCTCCTGACGGAAATCGTTCGACGGCACGGCCAGGACGACCAGCCCGTCTTCGGCGTAGGCGTCATGAAGCGCTTGCAGCTCTTCTTACTGGGGTGTGAAACCGCAAAGCGACGCGGTGTTCACGACAAGAACGGGCTTCCCGCGCCAGTCTTCGATCGCAAGCGTCCCGCCGTCGATCGAAGGGAACTCTCCGGCGAGCGGTTTGGACGCGGCGGCGGTCGCAATGAGACTGAGCGTCATAGCTGCCAGCAATCGTCTCATGGGTCACTCCATTTTGAGAGGTCCCTCTTTCTACGCGGCGGAATGTCCGTCGGATTTTTCCGATCCAGTGGTTGAAACATGATCGGATGATCAGGGTATCCCAAGCTCGGCCTCTGACGCCGGGCGATTTCGCTTTGGCTCAGCCGAGACGCCGCTGCACATGCGCGGCCGCCGCAATTTGAGGATTTGGCGTTTGCCGTCAGTCCGTCCCTGTCGGACAGCCGCCCATGTCGAAAGGCGTGTTCCCGGCGACCTGGCGCAGGCGGTTCTGCTCGCCTAGGGCCTCTCTTTGTCGGAGAGCGCTGACTCCCGGACGGGAGCTTCATCATAAGTCCAACGATAGGCGGGCGGTGTCGGACCCTTGTTCCGCCCGCCCTGCAAGGTCTGCTCCCAGCTATGCGCGAGGATGCCGACCGACCGGGACAGGCCGAAGAAGCCGCGCGCGAGCGGCGGGGGGCAGCCAAGCTCGGCATAGATGACTGCCGTCGCCCCATCGATATTCATGGGAACCGGCTTGCCGCGCTCCTCCCGCAACCGCTTTTCGATCGCCGCGCCGATCGCCGCGTAGGCGCCAGATACCGCGCCCGCATCAGCAGCTTCGCGCACGAGCGCCATCAGACGCGGTGCGCGGGGATCGACCGGTTTGTGGAAGCGATGCCCGAAGCCGGGCAGATAAGGCCCGCGCGCCTCGCGCCAGCTGTCGAGCGCCTCCGGCAGACCCTCCAATCCGGTGGACTCGACGGCGCGGTAAAGCTCGACAGCCTGTTCGCCCGCGCCGCCGTGGACGTCGCCGAGCATGTTCAGACCGGTCGCCATCGCGTTCTGAAGCCCGACCCCGCAGGTTGCGGCCATGCGCGCGGCGGCGATGGAAGGCGCCTGAGGCCCATGATCGACCGCCGAGACGAGCGCGGCCTCGAAGAGCGCGGCGCGATGCCCGGAAATCCGCTCTCCCGTCACCATCAGCCAGATCATCCCGGCAAATCCGATGTTCCCGATCAGATCCTGAACGGGGTGGCCGCGCAGGTGTATCCGGCCCGGCTCCATGTCGATGATCGACGTGCGCCACCAATCCTCAACGTCCGTCCTGTCGGTCAAATCACGCCCTCCGCCCGCATAATGTCTATCTGCTCGGGAGAATACCCGAGTTCGCCAAGGATCGCGGCGCTATCCGCGCCCAGCGCAGGCGGGGCGGTCGACACCGACGGGCGCTGGCCGTCGATCATGGCCCCGATGCGCGCCACCTCCACCGCGCGTCCGACGCCGGGCGCGTCCGCGAACCTTGCGAGGAACGCCCGGTCCCTGATCTGCGGATGGGCGAGAATCTCGGGCACCGTCATGACCGCCCCCGAGGGAACGCCGATCGCGTTCAGCTCTCGCGCCCAATCGCGCGCCGGTTTAGTTGTCAGAACCGTTTCGAGCTCTGCCTTGAGCCGCAGCCGGTTCGCCTTTCGAGCCTCGCGGTTGATGAAGGCCTCATTCTCCAAAAGGTCCTCCCGGCCGAGATGACGGGCCAAATCGCGCCATTGCTCGTCTTTGTTCGCGGCGATGTTCAAAAGCGCGTCCTGGCATTGGAAGGCGCCCGAAGGCGCCGACGTCGGGTTCTCATTCCCGTTCGGCTTCGGCGCGACGCCAGCCACGAGGTAGTTCGAGACCGCCCAGCCCATGGTCGCGAGAACCGACTCGAGCATGGACACATCGATGAATCCGCCGCGCTCTTCCGCGTTCAGGGCGGCTGAGATCGCCATTGCTGCGGTCAGCCCGCCTATGGTGTCCGCCAGAGGATAGCCCGCCCGCATCGGCGCGCTTTCCGCGTCGCCGGTGATCGACATCACGCCCGAGACGCCCTGAATGATCTGATCATAGGCAGGCCGGCCGGCCCAGGGACCGTCCTGCCCGAAACCGGAGATGGCGCAGTAGATCAGCCGCGGATTCTCCAGTTTCAGAACGCCATACCCCACCTTCAGGCGATCCATAACGCCGGGGCGGAAATTCTCGACCAGAACGTCTGAGTGCGCCACGAGCCGCTTGAGTGCCTCGACCCCGCGCGGATCCTTCAGGTTCAGGGTCAGCGACATCTTCCCGGCATTCTGCGCGAGGAAGCTCACCCCCATCTGGCGCTTTGACAGCCCCGGATCAGCGCCGAGATCGCGGGCCAGATCGCCTCGTCCGACAGCTTCGATCTTGATCACCTCGGCGCCCAGGTGCGCCAGCTGGTGGCAGGCGAACGGACCGGCCAGCACATTCGTCAGGTCCAGAACCCGGACTCCGGCTAGCGGCCCGGCGGAACCGACAGCCTCAGTCACCGCTCGCCACGCTTTCGGTTCGCCGGCGCGCGGTCGAGCCGGGGAAGGACAAGCGAGCTCGCGACGATGAGGAGCGCCGCGGTCGGACCTGCCATAGTGATCAGGGCGCCTTCGAGCATGCCTCAATCCCTGAAGAAGAATGAAAAATCGACACAGGAAGATACCTAACACCTCCGACACGGGGTACCACACGAATCCTGCTGCGAGCGCCGGTCGGCGAGGTCTTTCAACCATCCCGGTAACGCTCGGCCGCCAACCGGGTTTCCTGACCGGCACAAGGGCTTGCGCCCTTAACCTCGACGCGCGGGCTTGGTATCGCATCACTCAGGCGAGTCAGGGCTAGGGGAGAACAGAGATGGCCGACGCGAAGATCGCTCTTGTCACAGGAGGAGCACGGGGCATCGGCCGCGCTTGTGCCGAGGCATTGGCCGACGACGGCGCCCAGGTGGTGCTGGCCGATATCGACGAAGAAGGCGCGACGTCCACTGCCGATGAAATCGGCCGCGGCGCCGTGGGCTATGGCGTCGACATGAGCGATCCGGAGGCGGTCACCGAGCTGTTCGATCGGGTGGAGGCAGAGATCGGGGACGTTTCGGTTCTGGTCAACAACGCTGGAATCGCGATCCCGCAGGAATTCCTCAGTGTGTCACTCGAAGATTTCCAGAAGGTTATCGACGTGAACCTGACGGCGGTGTTCCTCGCCACGCAGCGGGCGGCGCGGACCATGGTGGAGAAGGGGATCGAAGGGGCGATCGTGAACATGTCCTCGGTCAACGCGCAACTCGCCATTCCCTCTATTGTCTCCTACTGCGCCTCCAAGGGCGGCGTCATGCAGATCACCAAAGTGGCCGCGCTGTCGCTCGCGCCGCACAACATCCGGGTGAACGCGGTCGGGCCGGGCTCCATCGACACCGCGATGGTGGCAAGAGTGAACGCCAACCCGGAAGCGATGGCGACGGTCATGTCCCGGACGCCGCTGAAACGGCTGGGAACAGCGCGGGAGATCGGCGACGTCGTGGCCTTCCTCGCCTCCGACAAGGCGTCCTACATCACCGGCGAGACGATCTATGTCGACGGCGGGCGCATGCCCCTGAACTACACCTGCTGAGGAGTTGGAGCCATGCCGCAGCCGGACCATGTGTCGATCTACGAGTTGCCCGACCCTGCCGATCTTGATGAGGACATGCGCGCCTACTTCGAGATCTGTCAGGAAAAATTGGGGCTTGTGCCGAACGTGCTTCAGACGTTCTCGCGCGATCAGGAGAAGCTGAGGGCGTTCTCTGCCTACTACAATCAACTGATGCTCGCGCCCTCCGGCCTCTCGAAGCTGGAGCGCGAGATGGTGGCGGTGGTCGTCTCCTGTGCGAACCGGTGTTTCTACTGCCTGGTGGCGCATGGGCAGGCGGTGCGGAAGCTTTCGGGCGATCCGGAGCTGGGCGAGATGCTGGTGATGAACTACCGGGTGGCCAAGCTGAGCGACCGGCAGCGGGCGATGCTGGATTTCGCCTGGAAGCTGACGGTCGAGCCTTGGACGGTGGAGGAGCCGGACCGGCAGACCTTGCGCGACGCAGGGCTGGAGGAGGGCGAGATCTTCGACCTCGCAGACGTGATCGGGTTCTTCAATATGTCGAACCGGTTCGCGATCGCGTCGGACATGATGCCGAACCGGGAGTATCACGCGATGGACCGTGGATTGACCGAGGACTAACACGGAGTTCCCGGCTCCGCGCTCCATTACTGGTTAGATTGGCGCCCTAATGATTATCGCGCGGCATATGCTTCCGGGCGATGTCCCGATACGCGGGCGCGCCTTCAAGCGTCATGCCATCGGAGAGCTGGCCCGCCCGGTCGCGGAAGATCTCTTGCCAGGGCGACTGGCTCTCTGGCGCGAAGGGCCGCTTGGGCAGGGCGGCGCGGCGGCGCTCGAGCTCCGCCGCGTCCACCAGCATGTTCGCGGTGCAGGCGTTGAGGTCGATGCGCAGGCGGTCGCCAGTTTGGACAAGCGCTAGGCCGCCGCCCGCCGCCGCCTCCGGCGAGGCGTTCAGGATCGAGGGCGAGCCGGAAGTGCCGGACTGGCGCCCGTCGCCGACGCAGGGCAGCGCGTGGACCCCTTGTTTGAGAAGGTATGCCGGCGGGCGCATGTTCACGACTTCCGCCGCGCCGGGATAACCGATAGGACCGGCGCCCCGCATGATCATTATCGAACGCTCATCGACGCCGAGGCTCTCATCGTCGATCCGGGCGTGAAAGTCCTCGGGGCCGTCAAAGACCACGGCCTCGCCTTCGAAGGCGTTCGGATCATCGGGGTCCGAGAGATAGCGGGCGCGGAACTCCTCGCTGATGACGCTGGTCTTCATGATCGCGCTGTCGAAAAGGTTGCCCTTGAGATTGATGAACCCGGCATCGGGTTTCATGGGCGCGGAGACGGGCCTGATGACGTCCGCGTTCACGCTTCGGGCTTCGGCGCAGTTCTCGGCCAGAGTCCGGCCGTTCGCGGTGATCGCCTCCGGGTGGGGCAGGAGGCCTGCCTCGATCAACTCGCCGATCACGGCGGGGACGCCGCCGGCGCGGTGATAATCCTCGCCCAGGTAGGCGCCGGCGGGCTGGAGGTTCACCAGAAGGGGAATCTTGTGCCCGAGCCGCTGCCAGTCGTCGTTGTCGAGCGGCACGCCGAGGTGCCGAGCGATGGCGTTCAGGTGGATAGGCGCGTTGGTGGAGCCGCCGATGGCGGAGTTGACCACAATGGCATTCTCGAAAGCCGCACGGGTCATGATGCCGTCCGGGCGCTGATCGTCATGGACCATATCGACGATCCGCTTGCCGGTCTCGTAGCTGATCTGTCCGCGCTCGCGATAAGGCGCCGGGATCGCCGCGGAGCCGGGGAGCTGCATGCCCAGCGCCTCGGCCAGCGAGTTCATCGTGGTCGCGGTGCCCATCGTGTTGCAATAGCCGACCGAGGGCGTGGAGGAGGCGACCATCTCCATGAACCCGTCGTCGTCGATCTCGCCCGCCGCGTGCATCTCGCGCGCCTTCCAGACGATGGTGCCGGAGCCGGTGCGATCGCCCTTGAACCATCCGTTCAGCATCGGGCCGACCGAAAGCGCGATGGCGGGGATGTTGACCGTGGCGGCGGCCATGAGGAGCGCGGGCGTGGTCTTGTCGCAGCCGATGGTGAGGACGACGCCGTCGATCGGATAACCGAAGAGCGTTTCGACGAGGGAGAGATAGGCGAGGTTCCGGTCGAGCGAAGCGGTCGGGCGCTTGCCGGTTTCCTGGATCGGGTGAACCGGGATTTCGATTGCGGTGCCGCCCGCCGCGGCGACGCCGTCGCGCACGCGCTTGGCCAGTTCCATGTGGTGGCGGTTGCAGGGGCTCAGGTCGCTGCCTGTCTGGGCGATGCCGATGATTGGTTTGCCGGATTGCAGCTCCTCGCGCGTCAGCCCGTAGTTCAGGTAGCGCTCGAGGTAGAGCGCCGTCATCTCCGGATTGTCGGGGTTGTTGAACCAGGCTTGCGAGCGGAGGGGCGGCTTTGACACGGCGGCGTTTCCCTAGGAGCATCGTTTCCCCACTGGCGTAGTGGAATGGCAGATGCTTTTCTAGGGCGGTGAGCGACTGGGACTACATCATCGTCGGGGCGGGAAGCGCGGGATGCGTTCTGGCCAACCGCCTGTCCGAGGGGGGCGCCAAGGTGCTTCTTCTCGAAGCGGGCGGACCGGACAATTATCACTGGATCCACATTCCGGTCGGATACCTCTATTGCATCGGCAATCCGCGGACCGACTGGCTCTACAAGACGCGGGAGGAGCCGGGACTTGGCGGGCGCAGCCTCCTCTATCCGCGCGGCAAGGTGCTTGGCGGCTGCTCCTCCATCAACGGCATGATCTACATGCGCGGGCAGGCGGCAGACTACGATGGCTGGCGCCAGCTTGGCTTGACCGGATGGGGCTGGGACGACGTCTTGCCGTATTTCATGAGATCCGAGGATGACAGCGACGGCGCGAGCGACTTCCACGGGCAGGGCGGCCCGCTTCGCGTCGACACTCAGCGGTTGAGTTGGGACATCCTCGACGCCTGGAAAGCGGCTGCGGTGGAAGAGGGGCTTCCCGCGACCGACGATTTCAATCGTGGCGACAACGAAGGCGTGGGGTATTTCCGGGTCAACCAGAAGGGCGGTTTCCGCTGGAACACCGCGAAGGGTTTTCTGCGCCCCGTGACCTACCGGCGGAACCTGAAGGTCGTCACCGCCGCGATGACGGAGCGGCTGATCATCGAGGGCGGGCGCGTTGTCGGGGTCGCGTACCGGCGGAAGGGGGTGCTTGAGGAGGCGCGGACCGATAACGAGGTCTTGCTCTCGGCGGGCTCCATTGGCAGCGTTCAGATTCTTCAGCTGTCCGGGATTGGCCCGGCAGCGCACCTGCGAGCCGCCGGCGTGGAGGTCGCGCTGGACCAGCCCGAGGTGGGCGCGAACCTGCAGGATCATCTGCAGATCCGTTGCGCATGGAAGGTGCGGAACACGGTGACGCTTAACACGCTCGCCAGCACGTTTGGCGGGAAGGCCCGCATGGCGGCGGAGTACGCTTTGCGTCGGACCGGCCCGCTATCGATGTCGCCATCCCAACTGGGGGCGTTCGCGCGATCGCGCCCGGACGCCGCCACGCCCGACCTACAATACCACGTGCAACCGCTCTCTTTGAATGCCTTCGGCGAGCCGCTCGATCCATTCGACGCGCTGACCGCGAGCGTCTGCCACCTTCGCCCGGAGAGCCGGGGCCACGTGCGGATCACGTCGCCGGACGCGCGACAGGCGCCCGAGATCGCTCCGAACTACCTCTCGACCGAGGTCGACCGGCAAGTTGCTGCGGAAGCGATACGGCTGACGCGGCGGATCATGGCCCGGCCTGCGATGCAGGCCCATGAGCCGGAGGAGTTGCGCCCAGGTCCGGAGACGAGCGACGGGGATAACGAGCTTGCCGGAGCCGCCGGCCGGATCGGGACGACTATCTTCCATCCGGTTGGAACGGTTCGAATGGGCGCGGACGACACCGCGCCAGTTGACGGACGTTTGCGGTTTCGAGGCATCGGCGGGCTGCGCGTCGTCGACGCCTCGGTCATGCCGCGGATCACCAGCGGCAACACAAATGCGCCCACCATTATGATCGCCGAGAAGGCGGCGGACATGATCCGGGAGGACGCGCGGCGTTAACGCCCTGGTCACGGGACAGCCGCTAAACCTTCCGTCGGGTGGCAAGGAAGGGGTGGACCATGTCATCCGACGCCAAAGCGCCGATTATCATCAAGCGCAAGAAGGTCATCGAGGCCGGGCACCATGGCGGCGCCTGGAAGGTGGCTATTCAGCCGTCTCCTTCGGTAATGGTTTTCCATCGGTTTTCGAGATCGCCCTTCGGGCGAAAGGAGTCGTTCTGACCTCTGCGGACGCTGCCCCCTGCCATTCCGCGCCACCCCTTAGGGCGCACTGGCAGCCTCGCCCTAATCCCCTAAGCCCCGGCTGGAGACGGCGCGCGGCGCCATCACCCAAATCGTCGACAGCGCCCGCAAACTGCCCGACGGCAGCGTCGAGCTGTGGCTTTCGCCGGAAGAGCTGGGGCGGGTCAAACTGACCGTGACCCCTGGCGAGCTCGGCCTGTCGATTTCAATTGTCGCCGAGCGCCCCGAGACCCTTGAGCTCATGCGGCGCCACGCGGACCTTCTGGCGTCGCAGCTTCAAAGCGAGGGCTTCACCGATCTGGACCTTGCCTTCGGATGGGATTCGTCGGGCGGCGCGACCGCCGAACGTCAAGACCCGCCGCTGGAGGCCGATCAGCCCGCACCGCAAGCGGGCCGGTACGACGCGCCGATCCGACCGAATGCCGTGCTGACAGACGGCCGTTCGATTGATCTGAGAGTTTAGAGGAGACGTTCAGAATGGACATTCAGCCAAACCAAACCCAGCCTGCCGGAGCGGCCGCCAGACCTGCTGGGCCGGATCAGGCGGACGCGGCCAGTGCGCTGTCCTCGGATTTCGAGGCCTTCCTGACACTGCTGACGACGCAAATGGAGAGCCAGGATCCCCTTAATCCGCTCGATTCGGCGGATTTCGCCGTCCAATTGGCGACTTTTTCGGGGGTTGAGCAGCAAGTCAAAACCAATGATCTCCTGACAAACCTGGCCAACGGGCTTGGCGCCTCGAACCTGTCGCAGCTTGCCGGATGGGTCGGCATGGAGGCGCGGGTCGCCGCGCCGGCCTTGTTCGACGGCAGCCCGATAACGCTCGCACCCGAACCCGATCCAGCGTCGGACGCAGCCTACCTTGTCGTGCGCGACGCCGCCGGGCGCGAGGTCTCGCGCGAGGCCATGCCGCCGAACGCCGGCGCTGTGCTCTGGGCCGGAACGCGACCGAACGGCCAGCCGCTGCCCGAAGGCGTTTACAAGTTTCAATTGGAGAGTTTGAACCAAGGGGAGATCACCAGCATCAAACCCGTGGATCACTACGCCATCGTCCGCGAGGCGCGCCTTGGAAGCGAAGGCGCCGAGATCGTCCTGGCGAGCGGCGGGTCCGTCCTGTCAACGGACGTGCAGGCGCTCAGAAAGCCCGAGCCCATCTGAGCCTCACCCCAAGAAGCGGGCGCCGCATATGAGCCCTAGGGCGAAGAGCGCTGCTCCTGTCAGCATCCAGATCACCGGAGAGCCCCGTTGCGACCTTTCCGTCGTTTGCTGGCTTTCGGACTGACGGATCAGCGCGTTTTCCGCCAGCTGCGGCAGGCGGGGCCCGAAACGGCCTAGCACCCGCGCCGTTTGAACCAGATCGCGTGCCAGGGCCTTCGGGCCGATGTTCGTCTTGATGTAGTCTTCGACGATCGGCCGCGCGACATCCCAGATGTTGATGTTCGGGTTGAGCGAGCGCGACACACCCTCGACCACCACCATGGTCCGCTGAAGAAGGATGAGCTCGGTGCGGGTCTCCATCCCGAACCGCTCGGTCACCTCGAAGAGATAGGTCAGCAAGCGGCCCATCGAAATCCGGCTGGCGTCCATGCCGAAGATGGGCTCGCCTACGGCGCGAAGCGCGCGTGCGAATTCATCGACGTCGCGATCCGCTGGCACATAACCCGCTTCGAAATGCACCTCCGCGACCCGCCGGTAATCCTTGCGGATGAAACCGAACAGAATCTCGGCATAGACCCTGCGTGTATAGGCGTCGATCCGTCCCATGATCCCGAAATCCAGCGCCACCAGATCGCCATTGGGCGCGACCTTCAGATTGCCCTGGTGCATGTCCGCGTGGAAATAGCCGTCGCGGAGCGCGTGGCTGAGGAACATCGTCAGGACCCGCTCGCCGAGCGCGGCGCGGTCGTGCCCCGCCGCGTCGATTGCTTTGACGTCGCCGGAGGGAATCCCCTCGGCCCAATTGAGCGTCATCACACGGCGGGACGAGAGGAACCACTTCACGTCCGGAACCGAGAAGCCCGAATCGCCCTCGGTATTGGCTGCGAACTCGGCCGCCGATGCGGTCTCGAGCCGCAGATCGAGCTCGCCTGTGACGACGCCTTCAAAATGCGCAATCACGTCCATGGGGCGCAGCCGCCGCGCCGAGGGCGCCAGCAACTCGATCGCCCGCGCGGCGAAGTAAAAGGCATCGATGTCGCGCCGAAACGCCTGTTCGATTCGCGGCCGCAAGACCTTGACCGCGACCTCCTCGCCGGTCCCAGCGAGACGGGCGTGATGCACCTGCGCGATCGAGGCCGCGGCGACGGGCTCCGAGAAAGCGCTGAAGACCTCGTCAACGTCGATCTCAAGTTCCTCGGCGACCGTCTTCTTCGCGATCTCGGTCGGGAAGGGCGGCAGCTTGTCCTGCAGGACGCGCAGTTGAAGCGCGAGGTCTTCGCCGACCACATCAGGCCGGGTCGAGAGGATCTGCCCGAACTTGATATAGGCGGGACCCAGGGCAGTCAGCGCTCGCGTCGCGGGCGGAAGCGATGGGTCGCCCCGATCCCCGAGCCATTTGAACGGCCAGCCCAAAACGCGGGCGGCCAGCCGCAGATGCGGCGGGGCGTTGAACGCCTCGAGCACGGCGCGCATCGCGCCGGTCCGCTCCAGCGTCGCGCCTGTCCGAACGAGCCGGATCAGATTGTGCGGTCCGCGCACCTAGAGCTTCCACCCGGAATGCAGCGCGGCGATGCCCATCGACAGGTTTCTGTACTTGGCCTGTTCGAAACCGGCGTCCCGGATCATGCCAAGGAAGGTCTCCTGATCGGGGAACCGCCGGATGGACTCGACCAGATACTGATAGCTCTCCCGGTCGTTGGCGATCGCCTTGCCCATTCTCGGGATGACATTGAACGAGTAAAGGTCATAGGCGCTCTGCAAGGCCGGGTTGGGCAATTGCGAGAACTCAAGCACCATCAGCCGGCCGCCCGGTTTAAGGACACGAAAAGCCTCGGATAGTGCGTCGGGTATGCGGGTCACGTTTCGGATGCCGAAGGAGATCGTATAGACGTCGAAGGTGTTGTCCTCGAAAGGCAGAGCCATCGCGTCGCCGGGGATCCAGTCGAGCTGGCCGGCCAGCTGCTGCGCCTCGGCGCGCTTGCGCCCCTCGGCCAGCATGGACTCGGTCAGGTCCAGAACCACCGCCGTCGCGCCGGGCGCGCGTTTGAGAAAACGGAACGCGATATCGCCCGTTCCCCCGGCAACATCCAGAAGGCGCTGGCCCCGAAGGGGCGCGAGCCAGTCCATCATGGCGTCTTTCCAAAGCCGGTGAATGCCGATGGACATCACGTCGTTCATGACATCGTATTTCGACGCGACGCTGGAGAACACGCCGTGGACCAGTCCGGCCTTGTCGTCTTCGGGAACATCCCGCGCCCCGAAATGCGTTGTCTTTTCGTCGCTTGTCACGGCCATGCTCCGGCTCTTCGGTGTCTCGAAGGTCTCGATATAACCTTCGGAGGCACGGCACAAACGCGATCAATAGCCGCGCCGAATATGGGTATCGGCCCCACGCTCCCGCCCATGGCCTTTGTATTCCCGGCAGGAACCGCCTATTTCGCCTGCTGCGAGACGAATGAGGGCGGCATGCCGGAGCTTCCGGAAGTTGAGACGGTCAGGCGGGGTTTGCTTCCCTGCATGGAAGGCGAGACCATCACGTCTGCTGATGTGCGCCGCCCCGATCTCCGCTGGCGGTTTCCGCCCCGCATGGCCGGGCGGCTGACGGGCGCGCGGGTCGACGCGCTACGCCGGCGTTCGAAGTACATCCTGGCTGACCTGTCGACCGGAGAGACCCTGATTCTGCATCTCGGGATGTCGGGCCGCATTCTCATCTCAGGCGACGCGCTGGGGAGCTTTCACCACGACCACCCCGCTCCGGAGAAGCACGATCATGTGGTACTGGATATGAGCAACGGGGTCCGCGTCACCTTCAACGACGCGCGACGGTTCGGGGCGATGGATCTGGCGCCGACCGAGAGCGTCGGCGCTCATCGCCTGCTGCGAGATCTCGGCCCCGAGCCTTTGGGAAACGAATTCAACGAGACCTATCTGATTGAGGCGTTCAAAGGCCGCAAAACACCGGTCAAGGCCGCGCTTCTGGATCAGAAGCTGATTGCCGGGCTTGGCAACATCTATGTCTGCGAAGCGCTCTTCCGGGCCGGGATATCGCCCAAGCGCATGGCCGGCCGGATCTCCGCGCCAAGGGTGGCGGGACTGGTTCCGGTCATCCGGGAGGTCATTCGCGAGGCGATCGAGAGCGGCGGCTCCAGCCTGCGGGATTACCGTCAGACCGACGGGGAGCTTGGGTATTTCCAGCATCGTTTCCGCGTCTACGACCGTGAGGGCGAAGACTGCCAAACCTCTGATTGCGTTGGAAAAATTAAGCGGATCGTACAGTCCGGGCGGTCGAGCTTCTATTGTCCGCGCTGTCAGAGATAGCTTGATCCCATGGGCGTGGGTGCTAAGCCTTGCCTCCGAAGGAACGACCGGGACACATAAATGGCCTACAAAACCATCATCGTCGATGTCGAGGATCACATCTCGACCATCCGGCTGAATCGCCCTGACGCGATGAACGCTCTGAACGCGGAATTGATGGGAGAACTGGCAAGCGCCATCGCCGAAGCGGACGCGAATGATAAGGTCAGGTGCATCATCCTGACTGGATCGGAGAAGGCCTTCGCCGCCGGCGCGGACATCACCGAGATGGCTGACAAATCCTTTGTCGATGCCTTTTCGTCCGATCTGTTCTCGCCCGAAACGGAGTCGATCCTGCGGTGCCGCAAGCCGATCATCGCCGCTGTGTCGGGATATGCGCTGGGCGGCGGGTGCGAGCTCGCCATGATCTGCGACTTCATCATCGCCGCCGACACCGCCAAGTTTGGACAGCCGGAGATCAACCTCGGCACCGTGGCGGGCATCGGCGGCACGCAGCGTCTCACGCGCCTGGTCGGGAAGTCGAAGTCGATGGAAATGCACCTGACCGGCCGGTTCATGGATGCCGAGGAGGCGGAGCGCTCCGGCCTCGTCAGCCGAGTGGTGCCCGCCAAGAAGCTGATGGAGGAGGCGCACAACGCCGCCGAGAAGATCTCGGAGAAGTCCCTTCTCACTGCAATGGCCGTCAAGGAGGCCGTGAACCGAAGCTACGAGACGACGCTCCGCGAGGGGCTCTTGTTCGAGCGCCGGCTCTTTCACGCCCTCTTCGCCACCGAGGACCAGAAGGAAGGCATGGCCGCCTTCGTTGAAAAGCGAGAGGCGCAGTTTCGCGACAAGTAGCCGGGGGCCGAGAATCTCTCTTGCCAACCGGCCTGCAAGGGCTTATGCGCCGCCGGGATATGCGCGTGAGGCCCGCTTGGCCGGATGTGGTCGGTACTGAACCCGGCATCGGTCTCGCGCTGTTTTGAAACTCGTAAGACCTGATGAAAGGGACAGATCATGGCGAATTCGCCCCAGTCAAAGAAACGCGCGCGCCAGAACGAGCGCCGCTTCGCAGTCAACAAAGCCCGCCGCTCGCGCATCCGTACCCATCTCAGAAAAGTCGAAGAGGCCATCGCCTCCGGCGACAAAGACGCGGCCGTTGAGGCGCTTCGCCGCGCGCAGCCCGAACTGATGCGGGGCGTGACGAAGGGCGTGTACCACAAGAACACAGCCGCCCGAAAAATGTCGCGGCTTTCCGCTCGGGTCAAAGCGATCGGCTGATTTTCGATCGCGACCGGAAAAAAGCGCGCCTTTTCAGGCGCGTTTTTTTGTGCTCCGCGGGTCCATGTTTTTGGAGCCGCGAGGGTCCGCCGAGATTCGTTTCGACTAATCCCGAGTCAAGCGCAAAGGTCTGTTGCCTGCCCCTGAAACCGGCGGCTAGCTTGGACGAGCGATTCACATCGTCCTTGGGGGGACATGGTCAATGGGCAGAGGGTCTGGCCCGCAGATCGGGGAGGTGTACCCCGACGAAGCGTGGCGGATGCTTGAGGAGGAGTCTTCCGCTCGGCTCATTGACGTCAGGACACGCGCCGAATGGGGTTTCGTGGGCGTGCCTGATCTTGAGGAAGTGAGCGGCGCGCCGATTTTCATCGAGTGGGCCGCCTTCCCCGACATGTCCGTAAACCCGCGCTTTGCCGCGGAGGTGAGGGAAGCGCTTGGGGAAGACGCCCCGGGCCCGCTCCTGTTCCTTTGCCGCTCGGGCGCGAGGTCCCTTCGGGCTGCCATGGCGGTTGCCAACCACTTCGCGCAAGACGGAGTGGAGGTGACCTGTCTGAATGTAGCCGAGGGCTTCGAAGGCGATCTGGACGCGCGAGGGCACCGGGGCGGCCACAATGGGTGGAAGGCTCGGGGGCTGGCATGGCGCCAGTCTTGATAACAACAACGATGCGCAACAGGTCGAAGGCGAAATGACAAACGAGACATGGGGACAAGTTCGTGAAGAGTTACTCAAGACGGTAGGCAAGAATAACTACGTGAACTGGATCGAACCTCTGGAGTTCTCCGGTCTCGAAGATGGGGTGGCCACGTTTCTTGTGCCGACGCAGTTCATGGGCAACTGGGTCTCGCGCAATTTCGGCGATCAGATTCTGCATCAGATCGCGCGTGTAGGCGAGGATGTTAGCCGCGTCGAGTTCGCGGTCCCGCAGAACCGCGCCGCTCGAGCCGACGCGCGGAAGAAGGCGGCTTCGAAACCCGCGCCTAATGGCAGCAATGCCGAAGGCGAGCTGATCGGCGCGCCTCTGGATGGACGGTTCACGTTCGAGACCTTCGTTGTCGGCAAGCCAAACGAGCTGGCTCATGCCGCCGCCCGCCGGGTGTCCGAAGGCGGCGTCGTCACCTTCAACCCGCTTTTCCTCTATGGCGGTGTCGGGCTCGGCAAAACCCATCTCATGCACGCAATCGCCTGGGAGCTTCAGGCGCGCTCGCCGGGTCTGAGAGTCGTCTATCTCTCAGCCGAACAGTTCATGTACCGCTTCGTTCAGGCGCTTCGCGACAAGGACATGATCGCGTTCAAACAGCTCTTCCGTTCGGTCGACGTGCTGATGATCGACGATGTGCAGTTCATCGCGGGCAAGGATGCGACGCAGGAGGAGTTCTTCCACACGTTCAACGCGCTCGTGGATCAGAATAAGCAGATCATCGTCTCGTCCGACCGCGCGCCGACAGAGATTTCTGGTATCGAGGATCGGATCGTTAGCCGCCTGCAATCGGGCCTTGT
Source organism: Paracoccaceae bacterium (assembly GCA_030066855.1). Classification (GTDB taxonomy): domain Bacteria; phylum Pseudomonadota; class Alphaproteobacteria; order Rhodobacterales; family Rhodobacteraceae; genus Kangsaoukella. The sequence goes on from JASJAU010000044.1 coordinate 16,667, forward strand.
CGTCGATCTGCACCCGACCAACTACGAGCTTCGCCTCGGCATCCTCCAGCAAAAGGTTGATCAATACGACGAGCAGTTCCCGGATCTCGAGATCGCCGACGGGGTGCTCGAGTTCCTCGCGCACCGCATATCGACCAATGTAAGGGTTCTGGAGGGCGCGCTGATGCGGCTCTTCGCCTTCGCCGCGCTGGTCGGAAGGCCGATCACTCTTGAAATGACGCAGGACTGCTTGTCTGACATTCTGCGCGCCTCCGACCGGAAGATCACGGTTGAGGAGATCCAGCGAAAGGTCTCCGACCATTTCAACATCCGGCTCTCGGATCTGATCGGTCCCAAGCGTGTGCGGACCTTCGCTCGGCCCCGGCAGATCGCGATGTATCTCTCGAAACAGCTCACCTCGCGCTCGCTGCCTGAGATCGGGCGCCGGTTTGGCGGAAGGGATCATACGACCGTCATGCACGGCGTGCGGAAGATCGAGGAGCTGATGCAGAAGGACAGCCAGATCGCGGATGATCTGGAACTCTTGCGACGCTCCCTCGAAGCCTGAGGCTTGACGCTCCCGAACCGACGACTCAAAGTCCTGAAAACGGTTGCGCGGGCGGGGAAACCCGATAGGTTCGACCGTCCCGGGACATGAGGGAGCGTTAGGGCATGAAACTCTCGATCGAGCGCGGCGCGCTGCTCAAGGCCGTCGGCCAGGCGCAGTCAGTGGTTGAGCGCCGGAACACGATCCCGATCCTGGCGAACGTTCTGATCGAGGCCGAGGGCGACAAGGTGTCCTTCCGCGCGACCGATCTCGATATCGAGGTCGTCGACGAGGCGCCGGCGCAGGTCGAGCGGGCGGGCGCCACGACCGTGAGCGCGGTCACCTTGCACGAGATCGTCCGAAAGCTCCCCGATGGCGCGCTGGTCACCCTGACCGACGATGGCGCCTCGGGCAGGATGACGGTCGAGGCTGGGCGCTCGAATTTCTCTCTCGCCACGTTGCCCAAAGAAGACTTCCCAGTAATGGCCTCGTCCGAGTACGAGGCGAATTTCGCGGCCGCCGCGCCGGTTCTGCGCCGGTTGTTCGACAAATCGAAGTTCGCGATCTCGACCGAAGAAACCCGCTATTACCTGAACGGCGTCTTCATGCACGTGGCGGATTCCGACGGCGGTCAGGTCCTGCGTTGCGTGGCGACGGACGGGCACCGTCTTGCCCGCATTGACGCGGCCTTGCCCGATGGCGCCGGGGACATGCCGGGGGTCATCGTCCCCCGGAAGACCGTGGGAGAGCTGCGCAAGCTTCTCGACGATGATGAAACCGAAATTGCGGTTTCGGTGAGCGAAACCAAGGTCCGCTTTGCGGCGCCCGGCATCACGCTGACCTCAAAGGTCATCGACGGGACCTTCCCGGACTATTCGCGGGTCATCCCAGCGGGCAACACCCGCCGTCTGGAAGTGGACGCCGCCGAGTTCGCACAGGCGGTGGACCGAGTCGCGACAGTGTCGTCCGAACGCTCGCGAGCGGTTAAAATGGCGCTGGATGAGGATCGGCTCGTGCTCTCGGTGAACGCGCCCGACAGCGGCGCGGCGGAGGAGGAGCTGGCCGTAGCTTATGGCGACGATCAGCTGGAAATTGGATTTAACGCCAAGTACTTGCTCGAAATCGCCAGTCAGGTCGATCGGGAGAACGCCGTCTTCCTTTTCAACTCCTCCGGCGATCCGACATTGATGCGCGAGGGCAATGACCAGTCGGCCGTCTATGTCGTGATGCCGATGCGCGTCTGATCCCCAATCGGGGCCTGCTGAAAAGAAAGGCGTGAGGCGCATGGCTGCCTGTGCCATTACCGAGCTGACCCTTTCCCATTTCCGGTCGCATCGTCTGACGCGCCTGCGTCCGGACGCGCGTCCGATGGCGATCCACGGGCCGAACGGCGCTGGCAAGACGAACATCCTCGAGGCTGTGTCGCTTCTCTCGCCTGGTCGCGGGTTGCGCCGGGCCAAATCCGAAGACTTCGTCCGGCGACCCGAAGCGATCGGATGGAAGGTCTCGGGAGTCGTTGAGACCGGCGGGCGTCAATACGAAGTTGAAACAGGCGCCGAGCCGGGCGAGCCGCGGGTCGTGCGAATCGACGGCAAGACGTCTCCGCAGGTCGGACTTGGCCGCGTCGCGCGGGTGGTCTGGCTGGTCCCATCCATGGACCGGCTCTGGATCGAAGGCGCGGAGGGGCGCCGGAGGTTTCTCGACCGGATGACAATGAGCTTCACGCCGGAGCACGGCGATGTCGTTCTGGCCTACGAGAAGGCCATGCGCGAGCGGAACCGACTTCTGAAGGACATGGTTCGCGACGACCAATGGTACCGTGCGCTGGAGCAGCAGATGGGGGAGGCCGGTGCGGGCATCATGCGGCATCGGCATGCGGCGCTCGCCCGGCTGGCAGAGGCGCAGCTCGACGCTGAAACGGCTTTTCCCGCCGCCGACCTCGCTCTGACCCATCCCGATGCCGAACTGCCGGAAGATGCCGACGCGCTGAACGCCGCGTTGGCAGGGAGCCGGAGCGCGGACCTCCGCGCTGGGCGTACCCTGATCGGCCCCCACAGGGTCGACATGACGGCCGTCTACGCCGCCAAAGGCGTTCCGGCGGACCAATGCTCGACCGGCGAGCAAAAGGCGCTCCTCGTCTCGCTCATCCTCACCAACGCGCGGGCGCTGGCCGAAGATACCGGCGCGCCGCCATTGATCCTTCTGGACGAGGTGGCGGCGCATCTTGACGCAAGCCGCCGCGCGGCGCTTTTCGATGAGATCTGCGCGCTCGGTGCACAGGCCTGGATGACCGGAACCGGCCCCGAGCTATTCACGGACCTGGGCGATCGGGCGCAGTTCTTTGAAATCATGGAAGCCGACGGCGTATCGGAGGTCGCGTTGTGACGATTACAGTGGCCGATGCCGGGCTTTACGCCTTCGCGCTTCTTATCCTTTTCCTGACGCCGGGTCCGGTCTGGGTCGCCCTCACAGCCCGCGCTCTGTCGGGGGGCTTTCGTGCCGCCTGGCCGCTGGCCTTCGGAGTGGTGGTCGGCGACGTCCTGTGGCCGCTTCTGGCGGTTCTGGGGGTCTCCTGGCTCGTCAGCCAGTTCGCGGATTTCATGACGGTCCTGCGCTGGGTCGCGTCGATCACCTTCCTGGTGATGGGCTGGCTCCTGATCCGAAACGCCGACAAGTCAATCGCGAACGACGCCCGGCTCACGCGACCCGGCATGTGGGCCGGGTTCCTCGCAGGCGTGGCGGTCATATTGGGGAACCCCAAGGCGATCCTGTTCTACATGGGCGTTCTTCCGGGCTTCTTTGATCTGACCAAACTCACGGTGCCCGACATCGCCCTGATCTGCTTTCTGTCCTTCGTGGTACCTCTCCTTGGAAATCTCTCGCTGGCGGTCTTTCTGGACCGGGCGAGGCGCCTGTTAACCTCGCCGAAAGCGCTCCGAAGAACCAACATCGTCTCAGGCGTTTTGCTGATGGGTGTCGGGGTGGTGATTCCGCTATCCTGACCCACCGGCGGCCACCCTTGAGAAAGGCGCGAGCGTATACCAAATATTGTGTCTCAGGCGTGACATTCCCCCCAGAAACGCCTATAAAATCAGCGTAAAGATCAAGGAAAGACGGCATGGCAGAGGCCGCGCGGGCGCAGGGCGACTACGGCGCCGATTCTATCAAAGTTCTCAAAGGGTTGGAGGCGGTCAGGAAGCGCCCCGGCATGTATATCGGGGACACCGACGACGGCTCGGGCCTGCACCATATGGTCTACGAGGTTGTCGACAACGGAATTGACGAGGCGCTGGCCGGCCACGCCGATGCCGTGACCGTCACGATCCACGCCGACATGAGCGTCTCGGTCAGCGACAACGGACGTGGAATCCCGGTCGACCTGCACCCGGAGGAGGGGGTTTCGGCGGCCGAGGTGATCATGACTCAGCTCCACGCCGGCGGGAAGTTCGACCAGAATTCCTACAAGGTCTCCGGCGGCCTTCACGGGGTCGGCGTCAGCGTGGTGAACGCGCTTTCGGACTGGCTGGAGCTGCGCATCTGGCGGGACGGGAAGGAGCACTACGCGCGCTTCGAGGGCGGCGAGACGACCGAGCACCTGACCGTCGTCGGCGATGCGGGCGGGCGAAAGGGCACCGAGGTACGGTTCCTCGCCTCGACCGGCACCTTCTCGAACCTCGACTACAACTACCGCACGCTCGAAAACCGGCTCCGCGAGCTGGCCTTCCTGAACTCAGGCGTCAAAATCCATCTGCGTGATGAGCGCCCGGCCGAGCTGGAAGAGACCGAATTCCACTATGAAGGTGGTGTGCGGGAGTTCGTTCGCTATCTGGACCGTCACAAAACGGCGATGCTCTCCGACCCGATCTTCATCGAGGGCGAGCGCGACGGGATTAACGTCGAGGTCGCGATGTGGTGGAACGACAGCTACCACGAGACGGTCCTGCCCTTCACGAACAACATCCCGCAGCGGGATGGCGGCACGCACCTGGCCGGGTATCGCGGGGCGCTAACGCGCACGATCAACCTCTACGCCGGCTCTTCCGGTATCGCGCGGAAGGAAAAGGTGAACTTCACTGGCGACGACGCGCGCGAAGGGCTGACCTGCGTTCTGTCGGTGAAGGTGCCTGATCCAAAGTTCTCATCGCAGACGAAGGACAAGCTCGTCTCATCCGAAGTGCGTCCCGCCGTGGAAGGCCTGATGAACGAGAAGCTGTCGGAGTGGTTCGAGGAGAACCCGGGCCCCGCCAAGCTGATCGTCGGCAAGATCATTGAAGCCGCGCTCGCGCGAGAGGCCGCCCGGAAAGCGCGGGAGATGACGCGGAAGAAATCCGCGCTCGATGTCGCCTCGCTTCCCGGCAAGCTTGCGGATTGTCAGGAAAAGGACCCCGAGCGCCGCGAGCTTTTCCTGGTCGAGGGCGACAGCGCCGGCGGCTCCGCCAAACAGGGCCGGGCGCGGGCCAATCAGGCGGTGCTGCCGCTCAGGGGCAAGATCCTGAATGTCGAGCGCGCCCGGTTTGACCGTATGCTATCCAGCCAGGAGATCGGGACGCTGATCACGGCGCTCGGCACCGGCATTGGGCGGGACGAGTTCGACATCTCCAAGCTCCGCTACCACAAGATCATCATCATGACCGACGCAGACGTGGACGGCGCGCATATCCGCACGCTCCTGCTGACGTTCTTTTTCCGTCAGATGCCGGAAGTAATCGAGGGCGGGTATCTCTACATCGCCCAGCCTCCACTCTTCAAAGTCGCGCGAGGCAAATCGGAGGTCTATCTCAAGGATCAGGCGGCGCTCGACGACTACCTTGTTGAAATGGGCGTTGAGGGCGCGATCCTGCGGCTTGGGAGCGGTGAGGAGATCACCGGTCAGGACCTCTCCCGCGTCGTGGACGAGGCGCGTCAGGTCAAGCGGGTGTTGGGCGCGTTCCCGACCCATTACCCGCACGCCATCCTCGAGCAATCGGCGATCGCGGGCACTTTCCTCCCCGGTCAGGTGGACGCGAACCTGCAAGGCGTCGCAGATGCGGTAGCGCGCCGGCTCGACCTTGTGGCGCTTGAGTACGAGCGCGGCTGGACCGGCCGCATCACCCAGGACCAGGGCATCCGCCTGGCCCGTGTCCTGCGCGGCGTCGAAGAGGTGCGGACGCTGGACGGACCTGTTCTGAGGTCCGGCGAGGCGCGGCGGCTTGGCGGCTTCACCGAGACCCTGCAAGAGGTCTATGCGGAACCCGCCCGGCTCGTCCGGCGCGAGCGCGAGACGCCGGTTCACGGGCCGCTTGATCTGTTGGACACGATCCTTGAGGAGGGCGAGAAGGGGTTGAGCCTTCAGCGCTACAAGGGTCTGGGCGAGATGAACCCCGACCAGCTTTGGGAGACGACGCTCGATCCTGAGGCGCGGACGCTCTTGAGGGTCAAGATCGAGGATCTCGCCGATGCCGACGACTTGTTCACCAAACTGATGGGCGACGTTGTCGAGCCGCGCCGGGAGTTCATCCAGAAGAACGCGCTCAGCGTCGAGAACCTCGATTTCTGAGCCGGGTCAGCGCCCGCTCGCATAGGCCTGCATCAAGCGCGGCGTCGCCGCCGCCTTCAGGAGGCCGTCAGGACTCCTGCTCGCCGCCGTCAGGCGCCCGATGGACCACGGCTCCGCAACCGTCACATCATGGCCCCGCGCCTTCAGCGCGTCGATCGCGGTCTCCCCGAATGCAGGCTCGACCATCAGATATCCGGTCTGAACCGCGCGGGGGTAGAAAGACGACTGGAAATGACCGGTGTGGAAGAGGGGCGCGTCGATCGCTTCCTGCAGGTTCATGCCGCCATGGATCAGTCGAAGCAGGTAGATGAGCTGCCATTGATCCTGCTGATCGCCGCCGGGCGTGCCGAAGGCGTACTCGGTTCCGTCCGGCGCGGTGGCCATGGTCGGCGACAAAGTCGTTCGCGGCCGCCGTCCTGGCGCGAGCGAGGTCGGAAGCCCCGGTTCGAGCCAGAACATCTGCGCCCTTGTGTTCAGAGCCATTCCGAGGCCCGGCACGACAGGCGACGATTGGAGCCAGCCGCCAGACGGGGTCGCCGAAACGGAGTTGCCCCATTGGTCGATAACATCGACGTGGACGGTGTCGCCGCGCCTTTCGGTCAGATGCGCCATTGTCGGCTCCGCCCCGGTGGCGGGCTCGCGCTTGGCGCCTTCGACGGCTCGGGCGATGGCCGATTCCGCAAGATGCGCGAACCCATCGATCACGCCCGGCCGCTGGGCCAGCGATGCGGTCTCGCCGATGAGCGACCGTCGCGCGTCGGCGTAGGCGGGGGAGATGAGGGTCTCGGTCGGGATTTCAGAGGCCGCCGGATCACCGTAGTAGGCCTCGCGGTCGGCATAGGAGAGCTTCTTGGTTTCCGTCACGGTGTGAACGAAGCGCTCCCCGAAGAGGTCCATCTCGCCGACGCCGCTCCCCTCAAGCAATCGAAGCGATTGCAGCAGGACCGGTCCTTGCGACCAGAACCCCGCCTTGAACACCTCCCAGCCCTCGTAGGTCGTCGAAACCGGCGCCTCATAACTGGGCCGCCATGCCGCGAGGTCGTCGCCCGAGAGAACGCCTTTGCGGCGCTCTCCCGTCGCATCGGCGACCTCCGCGTCCCGAACCCAGCGATCAATCGCCTCGGCGATGAAACCCCGGTAGAAAACCTCTGTCGCCCGGTCGATCTGCGCGTCCCGCCCTCGCGCCACTTCGGCTTCCGTCAGAAGCCGCTCCCAGGTGTCGGCAAGGACGGGGTTTCGCATCATGGCGCCGGCCGCCGGCGCCTGACCGCCCGGGCACCAGGTCTCGAACGAGGTTGGCCATTCGTCGAGGAAGAAGTCTCGCAGGCCTAAAATGAACTCGGACACGCGCGGCAGCGCCGGGTGGCCCTGTCCCGCGTAGAAGATGGCCGGTTCCAGGATCTCCCGAAGCGGCAGCCTGCCGTGATCTCGCAGGAGCGTCATCCAGGCGCCGAACGCGCCAGGCACGACGGTCGGGAGCAGGCCCGAGCTTGGGATCAGCTCAAGCCCCTCGGCGCGGTAATGCTCGATCGTTGCCTTTGCGGGCGCCACGCCCTGCCCGCAGAGGACTTGAGGCGCGTCGGCGCCAGCCGCCCGGTAAAGGAGCGACAAGTCGCCAAGTGGACCATTCAGGTGCGGCTCCACGACCTGAAGCGCGAAGGCCGTTCCTGCTGCCGCGTCGGCTGCGGTCCCGCCCTGCTCCAGAAGCTTCATGCCAACCGCAGACCCGATCCAATGAGTCGAGGCCACGACCCCGAAGGCGCCCTGGATTTCTGGTCTGGTGGTGAATGTCATTTGGTCGTTTGCTTGCCCTCAGGCGTGGTGGTCCCGAGCAAGATAGGGGCGGGCGGGCCGAAGGAAAACCAAACCGTAGGCCGCCTTGCCACCTCGCAGATTTCCGCGAAAGATGCGCTATGTCCACGACCCATCCCGCAACCGTTCATCTGCTCGGAGTCAAAGGCGGCCCCGCTATTCGCCCCGGCTCGCACATGCCGACCTCGGTTCTGGTGCGGATCGGGGGGAAGACCATTCTTGTCGATGCGGGCCTCGGCGCGGCGCGCGGTGTCTGCGACGCGGGCGTTGCGCTTCCCGAGATCGACCTGATCCTGATCACGCACCTTCATTCGGACCATTACCTCGAACTCGGGCCGCTCCTGCACACTACCTGGACGGCGGGTCTCTCTAAGACCATTCCGTTGATCGGGCCGGAGGGTTTGGACGACTACTGGCGACATTTCCTGCGTTCCATGGCGTTCGACATCGAGCTGCGGATCCGGGACGAGGGCCGGAACGATCTGACGGGCTGCGCGGACATATCCGTCCTGCGTGAGGGCGCGGTCTGGTCCGAGGGCGGGCTTACCATCCGCGCGATGCGAAACGTTCATCCGCCGATCGAGGACTCTTTCGCCCTGCGCATCGAAGCGGAGGGTCGGAGTGTCGTGATCTCGGGCGACACCGCTCCCATGGACGCCATGGTGGAGTTCGCGCGGGGCGCGGATGTGCTGGTGCATGAGGCGATGCTGACGGACGGGGTTGAGGCGGTGATCGCGAAGACGCCGAACGGTGACGATCGCCTGCGGACCCATATCCTGCGAAGCCACTCAGCTGCGGAGGAGGTGGGGCGGATCGCGCGTGAGGCGGAGGTCGGGCATCTCGCGTTGAACCACCTCTTGCCTGACGGGCTGCCCGGGTTCAGCGAAACGGACTGGGAGCGGGCCGTGCGAGAGCACTGGAGCGGTCCGCTGACAATCGGGCGCGATGGCGTGACGATTCGGATCGACGGCTAGCTGCCGAAATGATCCTCGCCCCGCGCCTCAGCCAGTTCGACCTGCCTCTGGCGCTCGCGAAAGCGTTTGCGGTCGGCGTCCGAGTAAGTGCCGATGCAGGCCGCGCAGGAAACCCCTTCCTCAAAGTCGGGATGGGCTAGGTCTTCTGGAGCCAAAGGCCGGCGGCAGGCGTGGCAGAGGACGTGCCTTCCCTCTTTCAGTCCATGGCCGACGGCTACGCGCTGGTCGAAAACGAAACATTCGCCGCGCCAGAGGCTCTCGGATTCGGGTATGGATTCCAGATACTTCAGGATCCCGCCCTTGAGATGAAACACTTCCTCGACGCCCTGGCCGATCAGCCAGTTCGTCGCCTTTTCGCAGCGGATGCCGCCGGTGCAGAACATAGCGATCTTCTTGCCGGTGAAGCCTTCGGAATTGGCCTTCCACCAGTCGGGAAAGGCTCCAAAGCTTTGGGTCTTGGGGTCGATGGCGCCGGCGAAGGTGCCGATGGCGACTTCGTAATCGTTGCGGGTGTCGATGACGGCGACATCCGGGTCGCTGATCAGGGCATTCCAATCCTCGGGCGCGATATAGGCGCCGACCGACGCGCGCGGATCGACGTCCGGCTGGCCCATGGTCACGATCTCGCGCTTCAGACGCACCTTGAGCCGGCCGAACGGCATTGCCTCCGCCGCGCTTTCCTTCCACTCCAGATCGGCGCATCCCGGCAGGGTGCGGATGTGGGCGAGGACCGTGTCGACCCCCTCGCGCGTCCCCGCGATGGTGCCGTTAATCCCCTCGCCGGCGAGGAGGATCGTGCCCTTAACACCTTGCCCGCAGGCGATTTTCGCGAGCGGATCCTTGAGCACGGCAGGATCGCTGAAGGTGGTGAACTTGTAGAAAGCGGCGACGGTGAGCATGGCTTTCGGGCTTAGGCCATCGGCCCGGATCTCTCAAGTCCGCCGGTTGACCCGGTGAGCGGCCGCGACTACGCAAACGGCAAAAGGAGACCCGCCCATGCGCCCGGCTAATGAAGCGATCCTCGTCATCGACGTCCAGAACGACTTCTGCCCCGGCGGTGCGCTGGCGGTGGCCGGTGGGGACGAGATCGTCGCCCCGATCAACGCGCTTGTCCCGGAGTTTCCCGTGCGGGTTTTCACCCAGGACTGGCACCCGGCGAACCATATGAGCTTCGCCTCCCAGCATGAGGGCAAAGACCCGTTTTCATTGACGGAGATGCGCTACGGGCCGCAGGTTCTCTGGCCGGACCACTGCATCATCGGATCGGAAGGCGCTGCCTTTCATCCGAAGCTCGACACGCGTACCGCCGATCTCGTGATCCGCAAAGGGTTCCGGCGTGAGATCGACAGCTATTCGGCCTTTTTCGAGAACGACCATGAGACGCCGACAGGACTTGAAGGCTACCTTCGGACCCGGGGCGTGGAGCGGGTCGCTCTGGTCGGGCTCGCGACCGATTTCTGCGTAAACTACTCGGCGGTGGACGCCGCTCGGCTCGGGTTCAAGGTGACGGTGATCGAAAGCCTCTGCCGGGCGATCGACATGGACGGCTCGCTCGCAGCCGCCCGGCAAGGGATGTCGGATGTGGGTGTCGCGCTCGCCTGACCGGTCTTTTGCTTTGCGTTGATGCCCGCGTCCCTCCGCCCGATAACGTTCAGTTCCGGAAAAGGGGAGGGCGGCGCGATGGCTGCGTCGGGCGGATCTAAGGGCCGGGTCTACTAAGTTCAACGGCTTCGCGTGCTGCTGACAGCCTTCGTCGTCGCGGACCATGCGGTGGAGCCCCACGTGCCGGTCGGCGGCGGAGTCTGGAATGCGATCGTCAATGATCCAGCGCGGAGCGATCTGCTTCTGACGCTCTTCGTGTTCAACCGGACCTTCTTCATTGGGTTCTTCTTTTTGATCTCGGCCTATTTCCTCGACGCCAGCCTGGCGCGGCACGGCGCCTGGGGCGTGGTCGGAAACCGTCTGATCCGGCTCGGCATCCCCATGGTCGTGATCGTCGTCTTCGTTTTCGGGTCTATCGGGTACGCCCTCTATGGCGAGGGCTTGGGGTACTTCGAGTTCCTGTTCCAGTACATTCGAAACGGCAATGCCGAGTTCGGCCATCTCTGGTTCATCGCGCATCTTCTGGTCTATGTGCTGCTTTACGTTCTGCTCCGCGCTCTGGTCCCGCGCCTTGGCGCCCTCGGCGCCGACGCCGAGCCCCCCGGACATGTTGCGATCCTGATCTACGTGCTGGCGGTCGGCGCGGTCATGGCGGCGGTCCGGCAGGTCTGGCCGATCGACACCTGGGTCAGGTTCTTTGGGCTGTTCAAAGGCGAGCCCGCGGATATGCCGTTCTACGCCTCGCTTTTCACCATTGGTCTGCTCGCGGGCCGCGCGAACTGGTTCGACCGCATCCAGACGCGGATCGCGGTTCCCTGGTTCATTGCGGCGACGGCCGTCTTCGCGACGCTCGCCTATCTGGACACGACCCAGCTGGCGCAGCCCGGCACCATGACCGCGAAGATTGCCTGGGCGTTCCTGGAGCCGCTGGTCGGCGTTGGCGTGATCCTCGGGTTGATCGTCTTCTTCCGGCGCTTCGTCTCCGCATCGGGCACGGTGTTGCGCTCCATCGAGGGCAATATCTACGGCATCTACCTGATCCACTTGTTCGTCGTGATCGGCCTTCAGGTCGCGCTGGCCGGCGTCGGCATGCCGGCGCTTGCCAAGTTCGCTCTCGTCCTTATCGGCACGCACCTTATCTCGTATCCGGTCATCGCTCTTTTGCGGCGCGTTCCGGGCGTCCCGGTAGTGATCTGAGCCTTCTCGTCGGTTCCAGAGCGCTTTCAGACTGAAAGACAAGATCTCCGGTCGATCACTTTGTGGTTGGCCAGGCGGTTGAGGAATTGAGCCGCGGTCCGTTCCAAGCGATGATTGCCGCGTTGGGCGGCGCGAGGATCAGAATGACCGGGCTTAGGTGTTGTTTCAGTCTTCTTTTCTTCGCCACGGCCATGAGCGTGAGCGCGGCGGAGTACCGGATTGAGGCGCGTCCCGGCGCGCTCCAGGCGTTCATCGACTCCGGCAGGCTCTCCGCCGGCGATCGGGTCGTGCTGGGCCCGGGCCGGCACGGCGGGCTGACCATCAACGGTCGGACCTTCTCCCGTCCTGTCACGCTCGTGGCTGCGGAGGGCGCCCGCCCTGTGCTGGACCGGCTGCAGATGCGTGGCGCGTCCGGATGGAGTTTTGAGGGTCTGGCGGTGACGCCCGCCGCCCTGGGCGGAAAGGGCCGTTTCCTGGTGGACATCCAGACATCCGATCGGGTCGCGTTCGATGGAGTCTCGGTCGCGACGGCTGACAGTACGTCGCGCTGGAGCGCCGGCAAATGGCGCGAAAACGTTCGCTCCGGCATGTTTCTGGCCGGTCGCGACATCACGGTGCGGAACAGCGAAATCCGCAATGTCAGGCACGGGATCGTGGCGCGCAGCGACGGGGCGCGGATCGAAGGCAATGTCATCGAGAACTTCAGCGGGGACGGCATCCGCGCGCTCGGCGACAACTCGATCTATCGCGGGAACGCCATTCGGACCTGCGTCGGGACCGGTGACGGAAACCACGACGACGGCATCCAATCTTGGTCCGAGGACGCGAAGGGCCGCCCGGGCCGGGGCGTCGTGCGCAACGTGCGGATCGAGAACAACGTGATCCAGAACGGCAATCATCGGCTGGCCTGCAAGCTCCAGGGCATTGGTCTCTTCGACGGGATCTATGCCGACTGGACGATCCGCCGCAACGTCGTGATCGTCGATCACTGGCACGGCATCACCGTCATGGGTGGCGCGCGCGTCCGCATCGAAGACAATATCGTCGTCGATGCGAACAAGGCGCGGCCGGGGCCGCCCTGGATCACGATCACGGCGCACAAAAACGGCACCAAATCAAAGAACAGCGTGATCTCGGGGAATGTGACGCAACCCTGGTCCGGTGGCGGCAACCGCAAGTTCAAGCAGCCGCAGCCGGGGGTTCGGTCGAGCGGAAACCGGGTTGTCGAGACGGCTGAGGCGGGGCTGAGGCTGCGCCGGTAGCCGGCACGCTTACTCCATCCGCTCGAGTTCGTCGATGAAGCCCGAGATCATCGAGAGCCCCTTGTCCCAGAACTCCGGGTCCGAGGCGTTGAGGCCGAAGGGCGCAAGAAGCTCCTTGTGGTGCTTCGACCCGCCGGCCTTGAGCATGTCGAAATACTTCGCCTGGAAGTCCGGATCGCCCTCCTCGTAAACCGCGTAGAGCGCATTCACCAGCCCGTCGCCAAAGGCGTAGGCGTAGACGTAGAACGGCGAGTGCACGAAGTGCGGGATATAGGCCCAGAAGGTATCGTAGCCCTCCATAAAGGTGAAGGCGGGCCCGAGGCTTTCGCCCTGCACGCTCATCCAGAGGGCGCCGATATCGTCCGGCGTCAGCTCGCCCTCGCGCCGCGCGTCATGGAGCTTGCACTCGAAGTCGTAGAACGCGATCTGGCGGACGACCGTGTTGATCATGTCCTCGACCTTGCCCGCCAGCAGCACCTTGCGCTCAGTCTCAGACGGCGCGTTCCGTAACAGGCGCTTGAAGGTCAGCATCTCGCCGAAGACACTTGCCGTCTCGGCCAACGTCAGCGGGGTCGAGGCCAGAAGCTCGCCCTGGCCGGCGGCGAGGCGTTGGTGGACGCCGTGGCCCAACTCGTGCGCCAGCGTCATCACGTCCCGCGGTTTGCCGAGGTAGTTGAGCATCACGTAAGGGTGCACGTCGGCCACTGTCGGATGCGCGAAGGCGCCGGGCGCTTTGCCCGGCTTCACCGGCGCGTCGATCCATCCTTTGTCGAAGAACGGCTCGGCCAGCATGGCCATCTCCGGGTCGAACTCTCCATAGGCCGAGAGCACGGTCTCGCGGGCTTCTTCCCAGCCGATCTCGCGGTCACTCTCCATCGGTAGGGGCGCGTTCCGGTCCCAGACCTCGAGCGTCTCAAGCCCCATCCACTTGCGCTTCAGCTCGTAATAGCGGTGCGAGAGCTTGGGATAGGCGCGGACCACGGCGTCGCGCAGCGCCTCGACCACCTCGGGCTCGACATGGTTCGAGAGATGCCGGCCGGTCTGCGGCGTCGGCATCTTGCGCCAGCGATCCTCGATCTCTTTCTCTTTCGCCAGCGTGTTGTGGACGCGGGCGAAGAGCTTGACGTTCCCGCCGAAGACGCGGGCGACCTCGCGCGCCGCCGCCTCGCGGGCGCCGCGGTCCTGATCAGTCAGATGGTTGAGCGTCGCCTCGAGCCCCTTGGTCTCGCCCAGAACCTGGAACTCCAGCCCCGCGACCGTCTCGTCGAAGAGCCGGTTCCAGGCCGCCGCGCCGACGGTCGACTGGTCGTGCAGGAACTTCTCCAGCTCGTCCGAGAGTTGATAGGGCCGCATCGCCCGCATCCGGTCGAAGATCGGCTTATAGCGGGCGAGGTCGGCGCTGGCGTCAAAAAGGCCCGCCAGATGATCGTCGTCGATCCGGTTGATCTCGAGCGAAAAGAACACGAGCGGTGTTGTATAGCCGGTGATCTTGTCCTGCGCGTCGGACATCGCCTTGGCGCGCTCGGCGTCGGTGGTGTTCTGGTAATAGCGCAGCCCGATGAAGGACATGATGCGCCCCGCGATCAGGTCGATCTTCTCATAGGCCAGCACACAGTCGAGCATGCCCTGGGCGTCAAGGTCGGCCAGCTTGCCCTCGTAGGTCGAGGCGAAATCGGCGCAGGCGGTTTCCAGCCATTTCATGTCGCGCGTCAGTTCCGGGGCGTCAGGACTTGTGTAGAGATCGCTCAGGTCCCATTCGGGCAGGTCGCCCAGGCTTTCGCCGCCGGCGGCATTGGCGTCGTAGACGGGGGCGGGCGTGAGGCGCATGAGCTTTCCTTTGGGTCTGTGTTTAGGGGAGATTTGGGGCGCGCCGGGTCGGGCGTCAATGGCGGTCAGAAGCCGAATAGCCGCTCCGGGTTGGTGACAAGGATCTGGCGGCGCGTGGCGCTGTCGGGGACCGTTTCGAGGAAGGCGTTCAGAAGCGCTCCGGCGTCCGGCATCTCGGCGCCGCCGAGCATGAGATGCGGCCAGTCCGACCCCCAGAGGCAACGCTCCGGGTTGGCGCGGACCAGCGCCTCGACCAAGGCCGCCGCTTCGGTCCAGTCCGGCGAGACGCGGTAAGTGGCCGAGAGCTTGACCCAGGCATGCCCCTCTGAGACGAGCGCGAGGAGCGCGCGAAAGCCGCCGCTCTCAGCGGTAACGCCATCAGCCGGCCAGCCGCAGTGGTCGAAGACGACGGGGCAGGGCGCCGCGCGAACGCCATCTGCAAGCTCGGGCATGTGACGGTCCGCATGCGCGAGCATCTGGATGTGCATCCCGGCGTCCGTCAGCGCGGGCGCCATCGCCAGCGCGCCCTCCCAGGTCAGAAGGCCGCCGTGGACGTAGTTCAACCGCACGGCTTTCATTTTCGCGTCCGCCATCTCCTGGATTGCGCGGGCGTCGGAGCCGTCAGGCAAGAGGCAGACCCCGCGCGCCCGATCGCCGAAGCGCCGGACCGCCTCAAGCGTCACGGCGTTGTCGCCGCCATAAAGGATCGAATGCACAAAGACCGTCCGGTCGAAGCCGAGCGTGTCGAGGTGGGCCTGGAACCGCGCCAGCCAGCCGTCGAAGTCCGGGCCGGGCGCCGGGTTCTCTACTCGCGCGTCCCACAGCGCGAAGTCCTCCGGTCCGGCCACCATATGCACATGCGCGTCACAGGCGCCCTCGGGCAGCGCCCAGGACGGGGCCGCAGGCTTTTCCGCAGGCATCTCCGCATAGGGGAGCGTCATGGCTTTCCTCTTGGCGAAAGTAATCCGGGGTGCGGAGAGCAGAGCCCCCGCGCGGGTCGGCGCGGCATGCGCCGAAACTCAGCCATAGGCATCCAGCATCGCCTTCAGATCTTCAAGCGTATTCGCCTCGCCCACCGGCTTGTCCCGCCGCCATCGCGACATGCGGGGAAACCTGAGCGCCACGCCCGACTTGTGGCGCGGGCTGGCCTGAATGCCCTCGAACGCGATCTCGAACACATGCTCGGGCGTCACCGACCGCACCGGGCCGAACCGCTCCACCGTGTTCTTCCGCACCCAGGCTGTGATCTCGCGAAACTCGGCGTCGGTCAGACCCGAATAGGCTTTGGTGAAGGGGACGAGCGCGTCGCCGTCCCGCACGGCGAAGGTGAAATCCGTGAACAGGTTCGCGCGGCGCCCGTGACCGGATTGCGCGTAGATCATCACTGCGTCGATGACCAGAGGGTCGATCTTCCATTTCCACCAATCGCCTTTCTTGCGGCCGTCGCGATAAGGGCTGGCGGCGTTCTTGAGCATCACGCCCTCGGCGCCGATCTCTCGGGATCGGGCGCGCTCCGCCGCCAGCTGCTTCCAAGAGCGGAAATCCAGAAGCGGCGACAGGCGAAGGGGCGCGGTTTCCGGCACTTCGGCGGCGATCCGGTCGAGCCTTTCCCGCCGTTCGGCGAAGGGCAGCGCGCGGATGTCGGCGCCGTCCTCTTCAAGCAGATCATAGGCCCGCAGGATGACCGGCGCCTCGGTCAGAAGCTTCTTGGGCACGGTTTTGCGTCCGATCCGCTTTTGCAGGGCGTTGAAGCTCATGGGTCGCTCGTCCTGCCACGCGAGGACCTCGCCGTCGATCACCGTTCCGGGCGGCACGAAATCTCTGAGGATCGCCAGTTCGGGGAACCGATGGGTCATCAGCTCCTCGCCGCGCGACCAGAGGAAATGCTCGCCGCCGCGCAGGATAAGCTGGCCGCGGATGCCGTCCCATTTGTGCTCGGCGCGCCATTCGGCTGGATCGCCTAGCGCTTCGGGTTCTGTGTCGAGCTGGTAGGCGAGGTAGAAGGGATAGGGTTTCGACAGATCGGTCGCCGGGTCGGGGTCGAGGATCAGCGCCTCAAAGGTGGTCCCGTCCGGCGACCAGTCGCCCATCAGGCGGTGGGCGAGGTCGGGCTCCTCGATCCCGGTGGCCCGCGAGAGCGCCCGGGTCATCAGCTTCTGGCTGAGGCCCATGCGGAAGCCGCCGGTGATCAGCTTGTTGAAAACGAAGCGCTCGGCGCCCTCGAGCTGGTCCCATGCGGCCAGAATGCCGGCGCGCTTGCCCTCTTCCGCCTCGTCCGCAAGCGCCCGGATGGCCCCGATCCAATGCGTCAGGGTCTGGTTCGAGGTATCGGTCGGCGGGGGCAGGATGAGGGCGATGGTTTCGGCCAAGTCGCCGACGATCGGATAGCTTTCCTCAAAGAGCCAGAGCGGGATCTCCGCCCGCTCGGCTGCCCAGAGGCGAAGCTGGGTCGTGGTCACTGTCCGCTTCGGGCGGCGTCCCGAGAGAAGCGCGATGGTCCAGAGCTTGTCATCGTCCGGGGCGGTCTCGAAATAACCCGCCAGTGCCGCGACTTTGGCGTTTGTTTTCGTCGTCTGATCCAACGCGGTGAAGAGGTCGGCGAAGCGTTTCATAACCGGCGCTCCGTCCGGGCGGGCCCGCCCCGGTCAGGCGGGATGTTGCCCTTCGTATCTCGCGCGCGCGCCATGTCGGGAGAGTAGCCTCATGACGGCGCTTTTCACATCCCGTACCGGAGCCGTTCGTGTGACAGGCGCCGCAGCACCGTCGCCGCGTCCACCGACAGGGGAAGCTCGGCGCAGTAGGCGACGTCTGCGCGGGTGACGCCGATGTCGCGCAGCATATGATCGTCAAGTTCCAGCATATGCTTGAACCCCTTGCGGCGGCGGACGGCGCGGATGCGGTCGAAGAGCCGCTCGGACAGGTCCCGGATCGGGTGCCCGTGCCGGGGATGTGATTGCGTGGTGGTGATGAATGTCATGTCTTTTCTCCTT
Organism: Paracoccaceae bacterium; assembly: GCA_030066855.1. GTDB lineage: Bacteria > Pseudomonadota > Alphaproteobacteria > Rhodobacterales > Rhodobacteraceae > Kangsaoukella. Next base: position 34,393 of record JASJAU010000044.1, read on the forward strand.
TCTGTCTGATCCGGCGGGCGCGGCGCCTCGACCGTGTGAGGAACATGGGGGATGGACATCTTTCAATCAAACGAATAGATTTGCACTCATCAGTCAGAAAATTTGAACATCGAAATGAACGCGCCATCCCATCCCCGCATTCCGCTCCTTGATCTTGATTTGCTGCGCACGCTCGTCGCAATCGCCGAGACGGGCAGCTTCTCTGCCGCCGCCTCGGTGGTTCACCGCACGCCGTCGGCCATCTCGATGCAGGTGAAGAAGATGGAGGAGATTCTTGGCAAGCCCGTCTTCGTCCGGGACAGCCGGTCCGTGTCGCTCACGGCGGACGGCGCGTTTCTGTTGGAGCACGCGCGCCGCATGCTCGCGATGAACCGCGACGCGGTCGCCCGCTTTGTCGCCCCGGAGGTGCAGGGGGTCGTGCGTCTGGGCGCGCCTGATGACGCGGCGGAGCGGTTCCTGCCGAACATGCTCAGGAACTTCGCTGAGACGCACCCGATGGTTACTGTCGATGTCTGCGTCGACGGCTCCGCGCGGATGATCGATATGCTGGGCGAAGGCGAGCTCGATCTGACGCTCATTACCGCGGAAGCGGGGTTCAGCGGCGGGCAGGGCGCGGAAGTGCTGTTTCGCGAGAAACTGGTCTGGGCCGCCCGACGCGGCGGCATCGCGGCGAGCCGCAAGCCCCTGCCGATCAGCGTCTGGGAGGAAGGCTGCGTCTGGCGGCAGGCGGGTGTCGACGGTCTCGACGCGCAGGGCCGGGAGTGGCGGATCGCGTTTCAGTCCGCGCATATCTCGGGCCAGCGGGCGGCGATCCTGGCCGATTTGGCCGTGGCGCCCATCCCGGAATCCTCGATCGGCGGAGAGGTCGTCGAGGCGCCGGCGCGGTTCGGCTTGCCACGACTGCCGAAATACGCGCTGGGCTTGATGGTCCGGTCAGACCCGAGCGACGCGGTGAGCGCCGCTGCGGATCATCTGAGAGCGAGCTTCGCGGGCCGTTAGATCCCGACGAAGGGCTGCGCCATCCGAGGCAGCAGACCGCGGAAGCGGAGCGGCGCGTCGGTGGCGGCGAGGCAGATGCAGTCCTCGCCATGCTCGGCGACGGGCGTATGGTGCAAGTCCTCATCCGCGATTTCGATGTCGCCGCGGGCGAAGCGCCCGTCCTCGTCCCGGAACGCGCCCTTCAGCACAAGCGTTAGCTCCATACCGTTGTGCCCGTGATCCGGCATTGCCGCGCCGCCCGGAATTGAGAGAAGCCGCACCGTCGCGTCGTCGGAGGTCTGCAGAACGGCCTGCTTAACGCCGCCGCCGATGGCACGCCATTTCACGTCGTCCAGATCGGCGCCGGCGTAGTCCTGAAGCGGCGCCGGAAACACTGAGCCGAGCTTGTGCCGGATCTCCGCAGGCGCTTCCGGCGTAGCGTCGATCAGCGCCAAGGTTGCCGCAAGCGCGTCTTCCGAAAGCGTGACGGAGGCGTCCTCGTCGATCAATGCGCCGCCGATCGCTTCGAAGGCGCCGAGGCGCGCCCGGCATTCGTCGCAAAGTGAAATATGCGTCGCCACAACCACGTTGAACGCTTCAGGCAGGTTGCCCGAGGCATAGGCCATCAGCAGTTCATCGGTCAGATGATGTTCAATCCTGTCCATGTTCCCATTTATCCCATCGCATGGCGCAGCCTTTCCAGCGCCAGACGTATTCTCGATTTGATCGTACCAAGCGGCAGCCCTGTCTCCGCCGCTATCTCGCTATGGCTGAGGTCGCCGAAGTACGCCTTTTCGATCAAGGCGCGCTGCTTGTCGGGCAGCTTCGCGACGGCCTCGGCCAATTTCTCACTCTCTTGCCGCAGCGTCATAGCGTCGGCTTGATCCGGCTCGGCTTCCGGTCCCCAGGGCAGCTCCTCGGGTTCCGGCCGCCTTTGCCGGCGCAGCGCGTCGATCTTGCGGTTCCGCGCGATCGTGAAGACCCATGTCGACACGCTCGCCCGGCTGGGATCGAACATATGCGCCTTATGCCAAAGGGTCGCCATGGCTTCCTGCGCGACTTCTTCGGCGAGGGTTTCCCCTGCGCCTGACTTCATCAGAAACGCCTTGACCCGTGGCGCGAAGTGCCGGAACAGCGCCGTGAAGGCCTGTCTGTCCTGCTTCTCGTGGATGCGGCGGACAAGTTCCGCCCAATCCTGATCTTTCGCGAGCGCCGCTGTCGCCATTAAGCCGGACTCCCCGGACGCAGTGGAAGGTTTCCGCAAACCATAGAGCGGCGCGGGTGGATTTAAACCACTGATCTGGATCGTTCCGTCCATCGGCATTTCGTTGAGCTTACGCAGGGAAATCTCAGCCGGATCAAAAGTTTTTCCGCTGCAAAACTTTAATCTGACGGCAATCGCGCCACGTAGCACCGTCAAACGCAAAGGTCCTGGAGTAAGATATGCCGTTTGAAGCCCGCGGAACGGCCGCGAAAAGAATTGCTGTCATTGGCGGCGGCATATCCGGGATGGGCGCGGCCTATCACCTGGCGGAAGATCATCATGTCGTGTTGTTCGAGTCCGAGCGGCGCCTGGGCGGGCATGCCCGCACCATCGTCGCTGGAAAGCGGGGAGACCAGCCGGTCGATACCGGCTTTATCGTCTTCAACTATGCGAACTACCCGCATCTGACCGCGCTCTTCGACGCGCTGAACGTGCCCGTAGCCAAGAGCAACATGAGCTTTGGCGTGTCCATCGACGGCGGGGCGGTGGAATACGGGCTGGCCAGCGTCGATGTGATCTTCGCCCAGCGCCGCAATTTCCTACGCCCGGCCTTCGTCCGCATGATCCGTGACATTCTGAGTTTCAATGAGCGGGCTGAGGGCGCTATTCGCCCTGGCATGACGATTGGCGAGTTGGGCCGGGCGCTGGGGCTGGGCCAGTGGTTCCTGGACTACTACCTGAAGCCCTTGTCCGGGGCGATCTGGTCAACGCCAACCGCCCGTATCACGGACTTCCCTGCTGAGGCGATGATCCGGTTTTTCCGGAACCACGGGTTGCTCGGATGGTTGAACCAGCCTCAGTGGTACACCGTCGAAGGCGGCTCCGTCGAATATGTCACCCGCCTTGGCGCCGCGATGGAGCGGCGCGGTGTGGATGTACGCCTCGGCGCGGAAACCGCCGGCGTCCGTCGCACCCCCTTCGGCGTCGAGGTTCGCACGGCGGGCGCTGAATGGGAGGCGTTTGACGAGGTTGTCTTCGCGACCCATGCCGATGACAGCCTGAAGCTTATCGAGGATCCGACCGGGTTAGAGCGAACCGCGCTGTCCTCGGTCCGGTATCAGCCGAACAAGGCCGTCCTGCATGCCGATCCGGCGGTCATGCCGAAGCGCCGCAAGGTCTGGTCGTCGTGGTCCTACGTTGAAACCGGGCGCTCCCCCGAGGCGCCGATCGACCTGACCTACTGGATGAACTCGCTCCAGCCGATCCCGGAGGACGATCCGCTTTTCGTCACGCTCAATCGTGACGCGCCGATCCGCGAGGAGCTGATCCACGACGAGACCACGTTCCGGCACCCGGTCTACGATCTCTCGACTCTGGCAGCGCAGGACATGGTCCGCGCGATCAACGGCCAAAACCGCACTTGGTTCTGCGGCGCCTGGATGCGGAACGGCTTCCACGAGGACGGGCTGGCCAGCGCTATCGAGGTGGTCGAGGCGCTTCGGACGGAATCCGTGATGGCCATGGCCGCCGAATGACAGCGGCCGTCGAGCATATCGACGGGCTGACGTTTCACGGCCGAAAGGGCGCGTTGGAGAACGCGTTCACCTATTCGGTCGACTACGTGCTGATGGATGCGGAAGGCGCGCCGCGCCTGCCCGCTTTGTTCCGCCGGAACCGACGGGGCCTGGTGTCGCTCTGGGACAGGGACCATGGCGGGGCGCCCAAGGACGGGCGCGGCACCGTCTGGGTCCGCGAGGTTCTGGTGGAGGCGGGGCTGAACCGATTTGCCATCGGCAGGATCGAGCTTCTCGCCCAGCCGCGCATTCTTGGGCACGTCTTTAATCCGGTCAGCTTCTGGCTGATCCGCGACACCGATGACGACCTGCGCGTCGTGATTCCGGAGGTGACGAACACCTACGGCGACCGGCACTCGTACTTGTGCTTTCACGACGATCTGCGCCCGATCAACCGGGAAGAAACCCTGTCGGCGCAGAAAATCTTCTATGTCTCTCCGTTCCAGCCTGTCGAGGGCGGTTATACGTTCCGGTTTGACATAAACGAGGACCGGATCGGTATCTGGATTGACTACACGACCGGAAACGGCGGGCTTCTGGCGACGCTGACGGGCAAGCGGAAGCCGCTGACGAACGCGGGGATCCTGCGCGCGTTGGTGCGGCGGCCCTTCGGTTCGCGCCGGGTGCTCGGGCTGATCCACTGGCAGGCGCTGAAGCTCTGGTGGAAGGGCGCTCAGTTCCGGACGCGTCCCGAACCGCCGGTGGAGGAGGTGTCTCGATGACCGACCGCCTCCCGGCATATGCTTTGTTCGCGGCCATGCTCGCCGCTGCGGGCCTGCCGATCTATATCCATGCGCCCAAATTCTATGTCGACGAATATGGCGTCAGCCTCGCCGCGCTGGGCGCGGTGCTTTTCGGTCTGCGGTTGCTGGACGTGGTGCAGGACCCGGCGCTGGGCTGGCTTAGCCGCCGTTTGCGCCACCGGCGCGCGGTCGCGGTCTTAACCGGCGCGGCTGTGATGGCTGTCGCGATGGTCGGGCTGTTTGCGGTCGAGCCGATGCTCCCGCCGTTGGCGTGGTTCGCGGTGACACTTGCGCTTCTGTTCTCGGGCTTCAGTTTCTTGACGATCACCTTCTATTCCCAAGGCGTCGCCAAGGCGGACGCGTTGGGCGAGGACGGCCATGTGCGGCTGGCGGCGTGGCGCGAGACCGGGGCGCTGCTGGGCATCTCGCTAGCGTCGGTCCTGCCGGTCGCGTTTCTTGTGATCACAGATTCGCCCTTCGCTTTGTTCGCGGTGGTTTTCGTCCTGGTCACCGTTGCGGGGGTTTGGTCGATGGGCCGCGAATGGCGGCCCGGAGGGAGGCCGTCCGAGCCGGGGTTCCGGCCGATCCTGACCGACCCGACTGCGCGGCGGCTTCTGATCATCGCGCTTTTGAACGCCACACCGGTCGCCGTCACCTCCACCCTATTCCTGTTTTTCGTCGAAAGCCGTCTCGGCGCGCCAGGCTGGGAAGGGCCGCTTCTGCTGCTTTTCTTCCTCGCCGCCGCAGCCTCGGCCCCGGTCTGGGGTCGCGCGGCCCGCGCGATCGGGGCGAAACGGGCGCTGCTCATTGGTATGACGCTGGCCATCTTGTCCTTTGGTGGCGCGGCGCTTCTGGGGACCGGCGACACGGCGCTGTTCGCCATCATCTGCCTCGCCTCCGGCGCGGCGCTAGGGGCGGACATGACGCTTCTCCCGGCGATCTTCGCGCGCCGGCTAGAAGAGATCTCGCCCGAGGCGGCGGAGGGCTTCGGCTTGTGGTCCTTCGTCTCGAAATTCACGCTCGCCTTCGCGGCGGTCATCCTTTTGCCGCTTCTCGAGCTCAGCGGGTTCATGCCCGGCGCCGAGCCCCTTCCCGAGACGGCCTTAACCACCCTGACCTTCGCCTATGCGGTTTTGCCCTGTGGATTGAAGCTGATCGCACTAGGTCTACTGGCGTCGACGACGATTGAGGCGCCCGCGCCCTCTTCGTCCATTCGGGAGGCCTGACCATGGAATTGTTCCTTTCTTTCTGCCTCGGCGCGATAGCGGTCGCCTTCCTGTTGTGGTTTCGGGTCCGCCATTACGGTTTCGCCGGTCAGGTCGCGATGGATTATGACGGCGAGGCGCCTGCATTTGACATCCGCGAGGTCCTGAGCGGCCCGCTTCTCTGCGAAGGAGTTATTTACGGGCCCACGGGCAAGGTCTCGTCGCGGTTCGTGGCAGATTTCCATGCCACTTGGGACGGCAACTCCGGGCGCATGACGGAAGAGTTCCGGTACGATTCCGGAGAAAACCAGTCGCGGGAGTGGCGCCTGACCGTCGAGGACAACGGCCGCATCCGAGCTGAGGCGGACGATCTGGTCGGCACCGGCCGGGGCCAGCAGGCGGGTCACGGGGTCTGCCTGAACTACCGTATCAAGCTGCCCGCAGGCGCGGGCGGGCATGTGCTGGACGCCATCGACTGGATGTACCTGGTGGAGAACGGCACGATCATAAACCGCAGCCAGTTTCGCAAGTTCGGGATCAAGGTCGCCGAACTGGTGGCGACCATCCGGCCCGCGCCCGAGGCGAAGGACAAGAAGAAGGCCGCATGAGAGACTGGACAGGCAAGCGCTATTGGATCGTCGGAGCCTCCGCCGGTCTGGGCCGGGAAGTGGCCAAACAGATCTCCGCGCTAGGCGCGGAGGTCATCCTGAGCGCACGGAATGAAGAGGATCTGAACGCGCTTGCCGGTGAATGCGGCGGGCGCACCCAGGTCGTGCCGATGGACGTCTCAGACGACGCCAGCGTTGCGGCGGCGGCCACTGAGGCGCGCCATGTCGACGGCTTGGTCTATCTCGCCGGCGTCTACTGGCCGATGAGCTCGCGAGAATGGCAGACGGACCACGCGCTTCAGATGTTCGATATCAACCTTGTCGGCGCCGTACGCGTGCTGGGTCACGTCGTGCCTGGCATGGTTGAGCGGGACTCCGGGCATATTGTGATCACAGGCTCGCTCTCCGGCTACCGCGGCCTGCCGAACGCCATTGGCTACGGCGCCTCGAAGGCTGGGATCATGTCGCTCGCCGAGTCGATGTATTTCGATCTGCGGAAGACCGGCGTGGACGTTCAGCTGATCAATCCCGGGTTCATCAAGACCCGGCTGACCGACAAGAACGAATACGCGATGCCGTTCATCATGGAGCCGGAGGACGCGGCGCGGAGTTTTGTCGACCACATGCATACGGACGGGTTCTCAAAGACCTATCCCCGGCTCTTCGGCTCGATCCTGCGCGGCAGCCAGTTCCTGCCGGAATGGCTCTATTACCGGGTCTTCGGCTAGGCTTTGTCTCACGCTTGAAACCATGCTACCGCGCTCGTGATGAGCGCGCGGGCACCGATATTCGACGGCCACAACGACGCCCTTCTCCGATTGTGGAAGGGGCGTCCCGGCGCCATCGACCATTTCCGGTCGGGGGGACCGGGCCACGTCGATCTGCCCAAGGCGCAAAAGGGCGGTTTCGCCGGAGGATTCTTCGCCATCTTCGTCCCGAGCGACGAGCCGTTCGACATGAGCGCGCTCATGCAGGACAGTTATGACATCCCCATGGCCAAGGAGGTCTGGGAGGACGACGCGCTTAAGACGGTGATGGAGAAGGCGTCCATCCTTTTGACCCTCGAGGCTCGGGGCGATCTCGTTATCTGCAAGACTGCTGCAGACCTGCGGGCGGCAATGGACCGGGGCGTATGCGCGGCGGTTATGCATATTGAGGGCGCCGAGGCGATCGGACACGATCTGTCGGCGCTCGATGTTCTTCACGCCGCGGGTCTGCGCTCCATAGGCCCCGTCTGGAGCCGGGAGACGGTTTTCGGCACCGGGGTGCCGTTCCGCTATCCTTCGGACGGGAATATCGGCCCCGGCCTGACCGGCGACGGAAAACGGCTGGTCGCGCGGGCGGCGGAGCTGCGGATGGTGGTGGATCTGAGCCATCTGAACGAGGCGGGGTTCTGGGATGTCGAGAGAATGGGCGTCCCGTTGGTCACAACCCATTCAAACGCGCATGCCATTTGCCCGCACTCCCGCAACCTGACCGACGACCAGTTGCGAGCGATCGGCTCGTCCGGCGGGATCGTCGGGCTGAACTTCGCGACCGCGTTCCTCCGGCCAGATGGCAAGATGCTCCCTGAAGGCGCGCTGCAATGGATGCCCCGGCATCTGGAGCGCATGATCGAGATGGCGGGGGAGGGTCACGTCGCGCTGGGCTCGGATTTCGACGGCGGTGTTATGCCGGTGGAGATCGGTGATGCAGGCGGGCTTGACGCGCTCCGGACCGCGCTTGCCGAGGCCGGTTTCGGGGACGATCTGATCGAGCGGATTTGCTGGCGGAATTGGTTCGATGCGCTGGAGCGGATCTGGGGCGGCTAGCCCACTGGCGGCTTCTGAAATCCGATCTTGTTGTGTGACCCGTCGCAGAAGGGCTTGTCGCCGGACGATCCGCAACGGCAGAACGCGGCATGACCGACACGCGCCACGCGGCGGCCGTCCCCTCCGATGATCTCCATGTTGCCTTTCAGAAGAAGCGGACCGTTTTCGCGCGCGACAACTTCGATGGGGCCGGCGGTTTCCTCAGGCTGCCGATCCTTGTCTTCGCGGAATTCGGGCAATCCTGTCGCGGTGAACCCTTTGAGATGGGCGTTGTTGCAGAACGGCGAGTTCTCAGTCTTTCCGCAACGGCAAAGCAGGGCGCGGGTTCGGGTCTCGCCTTCGATGTGGATTTCGCCCCGAACTTCGAGCGGACCGTTCTCCCAAACGCGGACTGTGTTCGTCTCCGGCGTTATCTCCTGCGGGCCGTCCTTTCGGGTGTAGCTCAAAGCGCCGGACGGGCAGGCCTCGATCACGGAGATCAGGTCGTCTGTTGAGGCGCCGCCCGGTTGAATCCAGGGGCGCGCTTCAGGATCGAAGACCTTGGGCAGGCCCAGCACGCAGCGCCGGGCGTGGATGCAGGTCTTTCCGTCGAAGTGAATGGTCAGTTCTTCTGTCTCGACAGGTTTCATGGTGCGGCTCATTGTTCTTTGACCGAGGGTAGGGCGGTAAGGGAGCCGGTCAAAACCCCAGCCGGTCCCGAAGCGAATACCAGGTCATCGCGAGCGTTAGCAGCGGCGCTCGGGCGTGCTTTCCGCCGGGAAATGCGGGGACGGGCAGGCGGGACATCAGGTCCAGCCGCGCGGCGTCGCCGGAGATGGCTTCCGCCAGGATCTTGCCGGCGAGGCCCGTGAGCGCCACGCCCTGCCCGGAAAACCCCGCGGCGACGAGCGTCGCGGGCCCGATCCGGCGGATCATAGGGACGCGGTGGGTGGTGATACCCAGCGTGCCGCCCCAGTGATAGTCGACGCGAACGCCCTTGAGCTGCGGAAAGAGCCGCTCCATCCGGGCGCGGAGGGCGGAGAGGATGTCGGTCGGAAACCCGAGCGAGTAGTTCTCGCGCCCGCCGAACAGCAGCCGCTTGTCCTCGCTCAGCCGGAAATAATTCACGACGAAGCGGTCGTCAGCGACGGCAACGTCCTTGGGCAGGATCTCCGCCGCCCGATCGCCGAGCGGTTCTGTCGCGGCGATGAAGCTGTTGATCGGCATGACGCGCGACGAGACCTCTCCGGTCAGATCGGGCATATAGCCGTTTCCGGCCAGAACGATGTGGTCGGCCGTGATCGTGCCGCTTTTGGTGACGAGGGAGTTGCTTTCCAGGCCGGTCGCCTCTGTCCGTTCATGGATCGTCGCGCCGGCCGCCTCGGCCGCGCGGGCCAGTCCCAGAACATACCGGAGCGGATGCAGATGCCCGGCGTCCCAGTCCATCACGCCGCCCGTGTAGAAGTCGGACTTCACGATCTCGTCGACCGCTTCGCCCTCGACCATCTCGCTCGGGTAGTCGTAGGTCTTGGCCAGATGGGTGGCGAGCCTTCGCCATTCCTCGACGCTCGATCTGTCCCAGGCGCCGTGGAACACCCCGGGCTTGTAGCCCGCGTCCGGGGCGTGCCGCGCGACAAGCTCGCGGGTCAGCGCCTTGGCTTCCACGGTGAGGTCCCAGAGCTTCCGCGCGTCCTCTTTCCCCACGCGCTTTTCGATCCAGAACTGATCCCGGTTGAACCCCGTTCCAACCTGTCCGCCGTTTCGCCCAGAGGCGCCGAAGCCCGCGCGGTGGGCGTCGATGACGACGGCTTTGATGCCTTTCTCCGCCAGATGGAGCGCTGTGGAGAGGCCCGTGTAGCCGGCGCCCACAATCGCGACGTCCGCCTTCGTGTCGCCATCGAGGGGAGGGCGTTCAGGCGGGATGTTTGCTGTGGCGGCGTAGTAGCTGGCCGGGAAGGCGCCGGGCCTGTCATTGCGGTAAAGCGGGTTCATACGTTCAGAAGCAGGTGCTCGCGCTCCCAAGGCGAGATGACCTGAAGGAACTCTTCGTACTCGGCTTTTTTGACGATCTCATAGACCCGGCAGAACTCCTCGCCAAGCACCTCGCGGAAGGTGGATGCCACCTCCAGCTCGTCGAGCGCGGCGTAGAGTCCGCGCGGCAGCGCTTCGTCGGCGTCGTAGGCGTCGCCGGTGAACTCGTCCTTGGGCGTGATCTGCTCGACCATGCCGAGATAGCCGCAGGCGAGCGAGGCGGCGATGCCGAGGTAGGGATTGCAGTCCATGCCAGCAAGACGGTTCTCGACCCGTCGCGATTCCGGCCCGGAGACAGGCACGCGGATCGCCGTGGTCCGGTTGTCGCGGCCCCATTCCAGATTGATGGGTGCGGCGTTGTCTTTGACGTAGCGGCGGTAGGAGTTGACGTAGGGCGCGAAGAGCGCGGTGGCTGCGGGGAAGTACCGCTGCAGACCGCCGATGAAATAAGCGAACTCGGCGGTCTCCTCGCCGTCCGCGTCGGAGAAGATGTTGCGGCCCGTTTCCGCCGAAACGACCGAATGGTGGATGTGCATGGCGCTACCCGGCTCGCCCTCGATAGGTTTGGCCATGAAGGTCGCGAAACATTCGTGGCGGAACGCGGCCTCGCGGATCATCCGTTTGAAATAGAAGATCTCGTCCGCCAACGTGATCGGGTCGCCGTGGCGGAGGTTGATCTCGAGCTGGCCCGCGCCGCCCTCCTGCGTGATGCCGTCGATCTCGAACCCCTGCGCTTCGGCGAAATCGTAGATGTCGTCGATCACCGGGCCAAACTCGTCGACCGCCGAAATGGAGTAGGCCTGACGCGCAGCGGCGGGGCGGCCTGTCCGGCCTGTCATCGCCTCAATCTCATGGGCCGGGTTGGTGTTCCGGGCGACGAGGTAGAACTCCATCTCCGGCGCCACGATGGGCCGCCAGCCGCGGTCATTGTATAGCTTTACGACGCGCCTCAGAACGTTCCGCGGGGCATAGGGAACGGGAGCCCCGTCCTTGCCGAAGGCGTCGTGGATCACCTGCATTGTCCAGTCGCCGGTCCAGGGCGCGGCGGAGGTCGTGTCGAAGTCGGGTTTGAGGATCATGTCGGGCTCGGTGAACCCTTCCTCGCCTGCGGCCTCGCCCCAGCCGCCAGTGATCGTCTGGAAGAAGATGGAGTTCGGCAAATAAAACTGCGCTTGCGTCGCGAACTTTGACGCGGTCATGGCTTTACCCCGCGCGATCCCGGAGAGGTCCGGGATGATGCACTCCACCTCATCGACGCGCCGTCCGTCTAGATAGGCCCGCGCGGCTTCGGGAGCGCTTTCGAGCCAGTCAGACATGCGCGTTCTCCTTAAAAAACGCAGCGATTCGGTCGGCCATGCGGGCGTTGTCATTGGCCGCGCCGACATGCATTCTCGCCTCAGCAATCAACAGATCGGGCACGACACCCGGCGCGCGATGCCCAAGAAGGGGCTGCATGACATCCGCTTCGAATTCCGGATGCGCCTGCACGGTCAGCGCTTTGCCGTCGTAGAGGAGCGCGGCGTTCTCGCAAAATGGACTGGTTCCGATCCGCTCCGCACGGGCCGGTTTCTCGACCACCTGGTCCTGATGCCAGGCGTTCATGACCATCGGCTCGCCCTCGAAGTCGTAGTCGTGCCTGCCGACCGCCCAGCCGCCGTCGAACTTCGCGACCCGGCCGCCGAGTGCCTGGGCGATGATCTGGTGGCCGAAACAGATGCCGACCAGCGGCACGGACTTGGCGTAGGCTTTGGCGATGAAGTCCTCAAGCGGCTGAATGAAGGGCAGGTCCTCATAGGCGCCATGGCGGGAGCCGCCGATCAACCAGCCGTGGGCCTCATGCGGGTCCTCGGGGAACTCCATGTCGACCACGGACCATGTCTTAAAGTCGAAACCATGGCCCTTGAGCATGGCGGGATAGAGCTCGTCGTACTCGGGAAAAGGCGTGTCATCTCGGTTGAGATGTCCGGCCTGAAGGATGCCGATCAGCATGTGACACCAGTGTTTTCAACGCCCGGACCGTAGCTTTGGCCGCCGTACCGGGCAAGAGGACAAAAGAAAAGCGCGCCCCCGGACCGGGGACGCGCCATATCATTTGAGAGATCGATTACTCAGCTGGCGAGGAAGCCTTGCCTTTCTTGATCGGCGCCCAGATGCGCTTGTTGGTGAGGTAGAGCAGGACCGAAAGGATCGAGAGGAACAGGACGGCGATGAAGCCCGCTTCCTTGCGCGCGTTCAGCTCCGGCTCCGCGGTCCACATGAGGAAGGCCGAGACGTCCTTGGCGATCGACTCGATGTCTGTTGGCGAGCCGTCTTCGTACTCTACATCGTCGCCCCAGAGCGGCGGGCCCATCGAGAGGTAGCCGCCGAATGCGTCGTTTCCGTACAGGAGCGCGCCCGCTTCTTCCTTCTCGCTGCCGTTGTAACCGGTTAGGACGGAAGCGATGTACTCCGCCCCGCCCATGCCCCGGAAGAGCTGGTTCAGGCCGAGGCCGTAGGGACCGGAGAAGCCGGCGCGGGCCTTTGCCATCAGGCTCAGGTCCGGCGCGTTCTCAAGACCCGACTCGGGGAAGTAGTCGGTCGGGGTGGCAGGACGCCAATCGTCGATTTCGGCGTCGTAGACCTCGTAGAAGGCAGCGTAGGCGCGGACCTGGTCCTCGGGAAGGTGCGGGCCGCCGTCGTAACCGAGCGCCCGGAACGGCACGTACTGAAGCCCGTGGCAGGCCGCGCAGATCTCGGTGTAGACCTGAAGGCCCCGCTGGAGTTGCATCTGGTCGTAGGTGCCGAAGGGTCCTTCGAACGAGAAGTCGTAGTCCGTGACCTTGCCTGCGCCCCCAGCGGCGAATGCGCCGCCGGTCGCGAGACAAAGCGCGGTCAGAGCGGAAAGAGCGATCTTGCGGATCATTGTCGTGTTTCCTTTCATTCCGCCGGGGTCGGCGCGGCTTCGCCAGCGCCACCCTTGGTCTTCGCGACATGCTCGTCGAAGTCCTGTTCGATGGTCTCCGGCTGCGGCAGCGGCTTCTCGATCACGCCAAGGAGCGGCAGGATCACCAGAAAGTAGGCGAACCAGTAGGTCGACGCGATGAGCGACATGGTATTGTAGGGCTCTTCCGCCGGCATGGCGCCCAGCCACATCAGAACGAAGAAGTCCACTACCAGAAGCCAGAACCACCACTTGAACATCGGACGGTAGCGGCCCGAGCGGACCGACGAGGTGTCGAGCCAGGGCGCCAGCGCCATCACCACGATCGCGCCGAACATGGCGAGCACGCCGAAGAACTTGGCGTCGATGATGCCGCCCGTCAGGACATTGGCGATGATGACGATCCAGACCTCGTCCGTGAAGGCGCGCAGGATCGCGTAGAACGGCAGGAAGTACCATTCGGGCACGATGTGCGCAGGTGTCTGGAGCGCGTTAGCCTCGATATAGTTGTCCGGGTGGCCGAGGTAGTTCGGCATGAAGCCCACGATCGCGAAGAATACCGCCAGGATCACGGCGAGCGCGAACATGTCCTTGATGACGAAGTAGGGCCAGAAGGGAACCGTGTCTTTCTCGGCTTCTTCCTTGGACGTGCGGCGCACCTCAACCCCGGTGGGGTTGTTGTTGCCGGTGTGGTGGAAGGCCCAGACGTGGACGATCACCAGGCCGGCAATGAGGAACGGCAAGAGGTAGTGCAGGCTGAAGAAGCGGGTCAGGGTGGCGTTGTCCACAGCTGGTCCGCCAAGGAGCCAGGTCTGCAACGCCTCGCCCACGAAGGGTATCGCGCCGAAGAGGCCGGTGATCACGGTGGCGCCCCAGAACGACATCTGGCCCCAGGGAAGGACGTAACCCATGAAGGCCGTGCCCATCATCAGGACGTAGATCAGGATGCCGATGATCCAGGTGACCTCGCGCGGCTCTTTGTAGGAGCCGTAATAGAGACCCCGGAAGATATGCGCGTAGACCGCGATGAAGAACAGCGACGCGCCGTTCATATGAAGGTAGCGCAGCATGTAGCCGCCGTTCACGTCGCGCATGATGTGCTCGATACTGGCGAAGGCAAGCGTGGTATCGGGCGTGTAGTGCATCACCAGAACGATGCCGGTGACGATCTGCAACACAAGACAGAAGACCAGGACGATGCCCCAAATCCACATCCAGTTCAGGTTCTTGGGCGTGGGGATCATCAATGTGTCGTAGAGAAGCCCGACGATGGGCAGGCGGCGGTGCAGCCACTTCTCGGCCCCGGTCGTCGGTTCGTAATGGTCGTGCGGAATTCCAGCCATTTCGGTCTCCCTTATCCGAGGACGATGGTTGTTTCGTCGACAAACTCAGCCGGCGGAACCGGCAGGTTTTCGGGCGCGGGGCCCCGACGAATGCGACCGGAGGTGTCATAATGCGAGCCGTGGCAGGGGCAGAACCAGCCGTTGTAGTCGCCCGCGTCGCCCAGGGGCACGCAGCCGAAGTGCGTGCAGACGCCGATCATGACGAGCCATTCGCCCTCGAGGCCATCTTCGGTGGGCGGAGCGAGGAAACGGTTGGCGTCGGCGGCGTCCGCGCCCTCGGCGCCGTTGGCGTTCCGGGCGTCATTGTCGATCAGCGCGGTGAGATCCACGTCGTTCGCGGCGGCGATCTCTTCCTCGGTCCGGCGGCGGATGAAGACTGGCTTGCCGAGCCATTTGACGGTCAGCTGCGTTCCGGGCTCCATGCCCCCGACATCGACTCGGATCGACGACAGCGCCTGAACGTCCTTCGAGGGGTTCATCTGATTGATCAGCGGCCAAACCGCCGCTCCTGTCGCGACCGCCCCCGCGCCACCTGTGGCGTAGAAGAGGAAATCGCGGCGTGTCCCTTCATGATCTTCTGCGTGCGACACGTTTTTCTCCATTCCAGTCCTGAGCAACTGCCCGCGTATCCGACGGCCGGGGAGGCCCCCAGCCGATCTGCGGCTAACTAGCGTTCAGCGCGACACCCGTCCAGCGGACAATCGCGCACACCCTGATGGATCCCCCAACCCGGCGAGTGTCGGCCAGATACTAAGGTTTTCAAAGGGAAAACAAACTGCGACAGAGTCGCCCCGGATCGTACGCCGACGCCGTGGCGCTCAGGCAGGAACGGTGGACTGCATCGAATCGCGCTCGGCGAAGCGCTTGAACCACTCCGCGAGCGCGGGCCGCCCGTCGCGCCAGCCGCGGGCGTCATGGCGGAAGTCGAGATAGCCCAAGGCGCATGCGACGGCGATCTGGCCCATGTCCGCCCGGCCGGCGAGGTGGCTCATCCATCGGGATTCCAGAACGTCCAGCGCGCGATCGATCTTGGTCCATTGCGCCTCTACCCAGGCGTCAAAGCGGATTTCCTCGGGTCGCAGCCGCCATTCATAGGTCATCATGAGCGCCGCCTCCATCATCCCGTCGGCGGTCGCCTCAAGCGTCAGCACCTCCCAGAGGCGGGTTTCAGGGTAGAAGCCGCCGCCCGCGAGATGATCGATGTAGCGGCAGATCACGCGGCTGTCGTAGAGGGTCGGCCCGTCGTCGCGGATCAGCGCGGGGATCTTGCCGATTGGATTCGCGCCTGTGGTCGCCGGGTTCGGGTCGGTGGGCGTCCCGCTGCCCATCACGTCATCTACGTGATCGCGCAACCCGCTCTCGCGCAAAAGCACGTCGACCTTGCGGCAGAACGGTGATGTCGGTCCGGTGAGAAGTTGCATGCGGCGCTCCAAGTCCTTGTCAATGGGCACCTACAACCAAAACGCGCCCCGCTTCAATCGGGGCGCGTTGGAAAGCTCGGGGCGGCGCCCCGGTCTCGGTTCTTAGTTCTGGATCGATTCCAGATACATTGCGAGCGAAAGAACGCGGCCGCGCGTCGCAAGCACCGCGCCATAGGTCTCGCGATCGCCGGTCTCTTCCGACATGAAGATGTCGCCATAAGTCGGCATCGGCCCGCCGTGGGCGCGGAGACCTGTCCGTCCGTCAATCACATGGATCACATGAAGCATCGGAAACTCACCCGCGACCTGCGGATTGTTTGCCGACAACAGCCTGAGATCGCTCGGCTTATCGACCATAATCTGAGTTAATGGCCCCTCGCCGGCGCCATCGAGTCCATGGCAGGTCGCGCAATACTGGTTGTAGAGCGTCTCACCAATGCCGGCGTCTTGCGCCACCGCCGAGAGCGGCATCAAAACGGCCGCAGCTGCAGCCAGACATGCTTTTTGGACCTTCATTATGGCCTCCCTTCTTCATAATAACGAGAAGAAGGCTAGGCGACTGGGAATGCTCCGCATTAACAGATGTCAACCGAGCCGCGTTGCTTCAGCTTTCAGCGACGTCCCGCATCAGGCGGGAGAGCGTGGCAAGTTCCGACCCGAAGCCGCCTTCGATCGCGTCGCCCACGTCGCGCCGGGCGGCAGTCGATTTGTTCTGGCTCAGTTTCCAGGTTCCATCGACGGCCTCGATATGGAGCCGAAACGGCAAGATCTGCCGCATCATTCGGGTGAGGACCTCGTCGGTCATCTTTGCGGGCATCCAGGGCGGTTTGGGCGTCAGGCGCGCCTCGAATGCCGCCGATTGCCTGTCCAGCATGTCGCGCATGACGGTGTGAGGCAGCGGCTTAAGCTGGCCGCGCAGGTGGACGGCGACGTAGTTCCATGTCGGTACCTGATCCTCGACGCCGTACCAATCGGGCGAGACGTACCCGTCCGGCCCCAAGACCGTGATGACGGCACGGGCGGCGCCGGTCCGCGCGATCGGGTTCGAGCGGACGAGGTGCAGATCGGCGGTCTCGCCATCTTCGGCCAGCAGGAAGGGCACATGGGCCAGCAACGGCCCGTCGGGCCCGTTCATAGAGAGGGTGCCGAACATGCGCTCGCGCGCGAAGGCGAGATTTCGGGCGGTCTCCGTCTGTCTGAAGGCCGGGTTTGGATGCATGTCAGGCCGCGTCCTTGCCGCCAGCCGCCACGGCGCGTCCCGCGAGACGCCCGCCCTCAACGCCCGCGATCCGGGTTTGAACCAGCGCGCCCTCGGGCATGTCCGTGTTGAATGCGACCTCGGCGAACTGGGGAGTTCGACCGATGCGCGGGCCTTCGGTCAGAACATCGCGCACATGTCCGACCTGCGCGGCGAGATGCGCCGCCGCCGCAACTTGTCCCTTCTCCCGCAGCCGCGCGGCGCGGTCGCGGATGACCGAGCCCGAGACCTGCGGCATCCGGGCAGCCGGTGTGCCGGGCCGAGGCGAGTAGGGAAAGACGTGCAGCCAGGTGAGCCGGCAGTCGTCGACGAGCTTGAGCGAGTTCTCGAACATCGCCTCGGTCTCGGTGGGGAAGCCCGCGATGATGTCGGCGCCGAAGGTCATGTCGGGTCGGAGCGACAGAGCCTCCTCGCAGAACCGGATCGCGTCGTCCCGCAGGTGGCGGCGCTTCATACGCTTGAGGATCATGTCGTCGCCAGCCTGCAGGCTGAGGTGCAGATGCGGCATCAGGCGCGGTTCGGTCGCGATCGCCTCCATCAGAGCTTCGTCAACCTCGATCGAGTCGATCGAGCTGATCCTGAGGCGCGGCAGATCCGGCGCGAGCTTCAGAATACGCCGGACCAGATCGCCAAGCTTCGGCTGGCCCGGCAGGTCGGCGCCCCAGCTTGTCAGGTCCACGCCAGTCAACACGACCTCGTTGAAGCCGCGATCGACCAGCCGCTTGATCTGATCGACGACAACGCCCGCGCCGACCGAGCGCGAGTTGCCGCGTCCATATGGGATGATGCAGAACGTGCAGCGGTGATCGCAACCGTTCTGGACCTGCACATAGGCGCGGTGACGGCCGAAGCCGTCGATGAGATGGCCGGCGGTATCCCGTACCGACATGATGTCGTCGACCCGTACGCGTTCGGCGTCGCCGATGAAGTCTGCGGCCTCAGCCCAGGTCTCGGGCGCCATCTTCTCGGCATTTCCCAGGACGAGATCGACCTCCGGCATTCCAGAGAACCGCTCCGGCTCTGTCTGCGCCGCGCAGCCGGTGACGATCACTCTGGCTGCAGGGTTATCACGCCGGAGCCGCCGGATCTCCTTCTGGCTCTTGCGCACGGCCTCGGCCGTGACCGCGCAGGTGTTCACGATCACCGCGTCGGAGAGCCCGGCGGCATCCGCCATCTCGCGCATCGCCTCGGTCTCGTAGGCATTCAGCCGGCAGCCGAGGGTCGTGAACAGGGGCGCTTTCCGGTCCATCAGAGCGCGCCCAGGAAATCCGGCGTCAGCACGCCGGAGAAGACATGCGCCGTCGGGCCGGTCATCCAGACCCCGTCGTCGCGCCAGTCAACCGCGATGTTCCCACCGTCGAGCGCGACGGTTACAACCCGTCCGGTGATCCCGCGCCGCGCTGCCGCGACCGCAACCGCGCAGGACGAGGAGCCGGAGGCCAGCGTCACGCCCACGCCCCGCTCCCACACCCGCATCCGCAGCCGGTCGGGGCCGATGAGGCTGGCGAACTGCACGTTCGTCCGCTCGGGGAATAGCGGATGATGCTCCGTCTCCGCCCCGCGTGTTTCCAGGTCCACTGCCTCGACGTCGTCGACGAAAAAGGTGCAATGGGGGTTGCCCATGCCGGTCGCGACCGGGTCGCCGTCGATGGGCAGATGCAGCGTGTCAGCCTCCTGCCCGAGCGGGACTTCGCGCCAGTCGAGAAGCGGCGTCCCCATGTTCACGCTCGTGAGACCGGCGCCTGCATCCCGCGCGGCGAGGAGGCCGCGCTCGGTTCGCAGAGTCAGCGCCTCCGCCCCGGTTTCGTCCATCAGGTGGCGGGCGATGCAGCGCGTGGCGTTGCCGCAGGCCGCCGATTCCGAGCCGTCCGCGTTGAAGAAGGTGAGCCGCGCGTCGGCGCCCGCGTCCGTCTCAATGACCGCCAGTTGATCGAATCCGACGCCCCTATGCCGGTCGCCAAGCGCTTTTGCCAATGCAGACGTCACGCCTGGCCCGCCGCCGCGGCGGTCGATCACGACGAAGTCGTTGCCAAGCCCGTGCATCTTCATGAACGGCAGGCTGGTTGCGTCCATCTTTGTCATCGCGCGCGATATAGCGCCGTGCGGCCCGCGTGTTAAGGGAGTGCTGCTCTAGCGGAGGATCTCTGTCGCCAGGTTGAGCTCCAATGCCTCTTCCGGCGTCAAAAGCCAGATTTCGTCGAACGCCACCCGATAGGCGCGCTCGTTCACCGCCCCGAAGCCGAAACTCGTCCAGTAGGGCTTGTCGATGGAATAGCCGAACTCCGGATTGTTCGATGCGTGCAGGCCAAGCTCGGCTCCTTCGGCGATGGACCGAGTCTCGCCCGCGATGAAGATGTCGACGCAGGCGGATCGGCAGCTGACCAGCACGGCGGTGTTGAGGTTCGCCTTTTCGATCGCCCGCCCGATCTGATGCGCGGCCAGGAGCGTTCCGCCCGGGCTTTGGGCGATCACCAGCCCGGTCACATCCGCCTGTTCGAGCAGTGCCTGAAAGCGGAAGGAGGTCTCTCCGGTGATCTCTCCGTCCAGCACAAGGAGCTGCTGGCCATCCGCCAACCGTTCGATATAAAGCCCGCCGCCCAGATCCCGCGCCTCGGGGCTGACGAGCAGCCCGTTCATCGGCGGCGCGCACGCCGTCAGCGCGGCGAAGGCCAGCGCGGCGAGGAGTTTCCGAACCATGCAAAGAACGTCCCTAGGTGCCGGGTGAGCCTGCGGCCCCGCGCCTCCCCAAGTCAACCGCGCGCGAACGCCGCGCCCACGTGCGTGGCCGATTTGCCCTTGACGGGTCAGGACCCGGTCGGTACTTGGCTCGCCCGAGTGGGCCGTTAGCTCAGTTGGTAGAGCAACTGACTTTTAATCAGTGGGTCGCAGGTTCGAATCCTGCACGGCTCACCACTCGTTCTTCATAGCCAAACAACGAACAGGCGTTTGCGGAAGGTTGCCCCGAGTTTTTCACGTTCTTTTCGTGTCGAGCTCGTGAGTCGCCGAGGCCGCAAAACCCTTTCAGCCCGCTTCAGCCGCGTTCTCTCATCTTCCCCCGATGTTAGGTGAAGCGCCCATCCTTCACTTTGCGCCAGTCGAGGGTAGCGGTATCGGATCGAGCGGCCCCTGTTTCGGTGGTGAGGGCGAAGGCCCTATGAGCGAAAGCGCCTGGCGGCGGCTTCGCTCTGACGCGCCGGGCGCGACATGCGAGGCGAAATCGGCCGCTTAGCCCGGGCAAGGCGCTCATGCCGCCCATGTCGAAATCCGGAGAGTCTGATGACGCCTCAACCGGAAAGGAGCGGCTCCAAGACCGGGTAGAGCTCGAGAGCAGCTCGCACATGCATGTGCGGAGAGATGTAGGCGTTGTGGGTTCTGACCGTGAAGGTCTCGGACCTCTTGATGGACGTGTACGTGCCAGTGACGCGGTCTAGAAGGCGTTTGTCACATCCTTCGTGGCCTGTCACGACGACGGTCGCATCGCAATATGACTGCAACTGGGAGAAGACGCCTTCGGTGATCAGATGCGGATGCGCGCCAACCAACTGTTCGGGCGTCCAATCTTCCGTCGCGCCATCAATCATGGGCGGATTGCGTCCGACGTACAGCAGCACCTTCGGAACCGCTATCGTCTCGCACAACTCACGATACTGCGCGAGGTAGTTCTCGAGCGTTTCAGCAACGAGCTCGGAAAACTCCTGCTTCGAAACCTCCTCCGCAATCTTCGTTAGAGCGTGATGGCCGAGGCACTCCTCGCTTCTTCCATCAGGATAGGTGAGCCGAACGGACGCCCGCCCATTCAGAGAAGACATGTACTTGTTCTGCATGGCGGAACGAGCGGACATAACCTGAATCACGCAGGCCGCGCTGTCATTGACCAGCTCCAGGAGCTTAGGTCGTTCAAGATAGAGCTTCGGACCCGCCCCGCCGTTGCCGAAGTTCAAGACTCGCGCCGAGAGCATCTCGCCCACGAGATTGGGAAAGGGATGATTCACAAAGGCCCCGAAGACCTGCGCGGCCCCGAGAAACGAAATCGCCGGCGCGGACCCGTCAAGAGAAACCGGAGGTCCGCGAAGTGGAAAGTCGATCCCCGGAAGCGTCCAAAGGTCATACTCTGCAATGTGGGCGCTCTCGATCTGGTACTTCATTGACATCGAGCGCGCTCCTCAAAGATGCGGTTTGTCATAGTCAGCGATGTCGCCATAATTCGACACGGTATCCCGGACCGCTCTGGTATTCTGTTTTCGGATCGGCAGTTCGAGGGGTTCTTCGGGCGGCGACCACCCCATCAGGTCCGCGATCGCGGCCGCGCACAGACGAGAGTCTCTGGATATGTCCTCGTACGCGATCTCATGGATGTCATCGTCTCTAAAGCGCTCGCGGAATGACTGAACGTAGGTCTTCCGTTGCGCGATGAATGCCGCAACTTCTTCGGGGTCGAGCATCAGTACCGGATGGGACGGTGCGCTGGCCGCGGTGCTGGACGTCATTCAGCGCCCGGTTGATTCTGCAAACTTCAGGGAGATCAAGGTGTCGAGGATGCGTCGACGATAGAGATGGACGATCCGAGCCTCTTCGGCAATTCGACCCCAGATCGGGCTTTCGGGTCTCGCGTGTTAGTAGAATATCTTCAGCGCCAGCGGACGCGCCCCCGCGCCTCGCCGCAGCTGATCCCAGAGGACCAGCGGCTGTGCCTGTCCAAGTTCGGCCAGCTCTTTTGCCGGCCTGCCGGTCAGAGCTTCAAGTTCAGGGAGACTGTCTCCGCCCGCTCCGAAAACCTCGCGCAGCACCACCGAATGAGGTTTCATCGCTTTGAAAACGCTTAGAAAATAATTCGTTCCCGAGCGCGCGCTGGACAATAACACCAGTGGTTTATTCATCGCGCTCCCGAGTGCAACGCGGCTCATCGTCAGCTCGCCCAATGTTAGCGTGAAAGCCTAGGATGTGCCGAAAACATTGTCTATGGCGCGTGCCGTGTCACGCATCCGCACCAGCGCTGCAAGGCCGCGTTCAGCCTCAGACGTGCTGTCCGCCGTTGATTTCGATTTCGGCGCCATTCACATAGGACGACGCCTCCGAACACAGGAAGAAAATCACGTTCGCGACCTCTTCGGTGCTTCCAAGTCGTCTCATGGGTAGTTTCTTGACGATCTCTTCCGTGCCGGGGGACAGAATCGAGGTCTCGATTTCGCCCGGCGCGATCGCGTTGACGCTCACGCCCAACGGCCCGAAGTCATGCGCCATTTCTCTCGTTAGGGCCGCCAGCGCGGCTTTTGAAGTTGCGTAGGCCGCTCCTGCGAAGGGATGGACCCGGGACCCCGCGATCGAGGTCACGTTCACGACCGATCCCTTGGCCGCCACCAGTTCGTCCTTGAGGCCTCGGGACAGCACGATTGGAGCGAAGAAATTGACGTGGAACACCTTTCCCCAGTCCATAAGATCCGTGTCTATCGTGTTCAATCGTGCGCCATCCGGTCCCTTCGGCGATATGCCAGCGTTGTTGACCAATCCATGCAACGGTCCATCTAGGCGCTCGCGGATGACCTCGACGGCGTTGATGATGTCGGCGGGGTCCGACAGATCGATCCGGATGTGGTTCTCCTCGCCTCCGGGCCACGGACAGTTGGTGTCGAACGCATGGCGCGAGCAGGTCAGGACGCGCCATCCTTCATTAGAGAACTTCTTGACCGTCGCGTGGCCTATGCCCCGGCTCGCGCCGGTAAGAAGAAGTGATTGCTGCATTGCACCATCGGTCCCGGAAGGTCGCCGTCTCGTAGGAATGATACGCACGTTTCCGCAACCAACAAAGTTCTGAGTGGGCGAGAGCGACCGCGGCTCCGTACATGGTCTGGAGCGCCTGCTTGCTCTACGAGGCGATCGTTCAGCCCTGCGGAACTCCGCCAGAACCGTAGGATAATTGCGATGAGCGGGTCGCTTCGAACGCTGCGCGCGCTCTTTGCATGGCCGCTAGGCGTAACGAACGGGTTGCGCGCCATCCTCGAAGCGCACGCGCCTGGATCGGAATGCAGACCCCTCGATGACCTCGGGTCGGCTGATCCGATCCATGCGGAAATGGCGAAAGCCCTGTCGTGCCGGGTCCCAGGCAACAAGGTACCAAAGCGGCGGCAAGATCAGCATGGCCTGCGGCTCGACGGTCCGCTCAGTCAATGTTCCTTTCGCGTCTCGATACCGGAATCTCAAACACAGCCGCTCAAGAAACGCGCACTCAAATGCTGGCAGCAGGGCGCGGTCCATCTCGCCCAGGTCCGAAATATCAACCTGAGGCGCGAGCCGCCCGACGTACAGGCAGTCCAGAAGGCGACGCACATCGCGGAGCTTGTCTGGCGGAAGCGCCTTCTCTATTTTGGCAAGCCCGGAATCGGCGAGGCCGAAGAACGGCAGCGCGCGGGCGGCGCGCATACTTGATACACCTATGATGAGTGCGAAAACCTCGGCGACTGACAGCCGGGCCGTCGCCTGCACGGATCCCGGATCCAAGGACAACCCTCCGCCCCGGCCCTGTTCCGCGTGGATTACATAGCCTTCGTCCCGCAGAGCCGAAAGGTCCCGCAGGATCGTGCTTCGCGACGCGCCGACCTCTCTGACCAGAGATTCGATGGTGGTTGTCCCGGCGCGGCGCAGCGTCCGCACGATGGCGTCTTGTCGAATTCGGCTTTTCATGTCTGCTCACTAACACACAAAGGTATCAGATTTTGAAACCTTTTCGAGCTAGTTGGAGGTCGAGGCAAAAACAAGGAGACGCTGCCATGAATCGTATCGCCAATTTTCACGACCCGATTCTCATTTCGCTGAATGGTGTTGAGCTCGAAGTCTTTGAAGTCGGTAAAGAAAACCGAGGAAATCCCATCGTGCTGTGTCATGGGTGGCCTGAGCACGCTTATTCCTGGCGCCATCAGATGCCGGCCCTTGCGGCCGCGGGATACCACGTCATCGTTCCAAACCAGCGAGGGTATGGGAACTCGTCACACCCGTCGGACGTGACGGACTACGACATCGCGAATCTGACGGGCGATCTTGTCGCGCTCCTCGATCACTTCGGGTATCAAGACGCCATCTTCGTCGGTCACGATTGGGGCGCGAACGTCGTCTGGAGCATGGCGATTCTGCATCCGGACCGTGTGAGAAGGATCGTCAACCTGGCGCTGCCGTACCAGGCCCGAACGCCGGTTCCCTGGATCGAGTTCATGGAGACGGTGTTCGGCGAAGACAACTATTTCGTCCACTTCAATCGGAAGCCCGGCATTGCGGACGCGGTCCTGGACGAAAACGTCGGTCAGTTCCTGCGCAACCTCTTCCGCAAGAACGCGCCGCCCGCGCCGCCTGAGCCGGGGATGATGATCAACCTTGCCAGGACCACGGCGCCTTTGGGCGATCCGGTGATGAATGACAGTGATCTTTCCGTACTCATCTCCTCCTTCGAAGCGACCGGGTTCACCGCGAGCATCAACTGGTACAGGAATATGGACCGGAACTGGCGCATTCTGGCAAACGTCGACCCCATCGTTCATCAGCCCGCGCTCATGATCTACGGGACGCAGGACGTGATTCCGCCCGCCGAAAACCTCTCGGAATTTGTCCCCAACGTCGAGGTGCTCAGCCTCGCGTGTGGCCATTGGATCCAGCAGGAAAAGCCGGAAGAGACAACTCGGGCGATCTTGGACTGGCTCGCGGTCCGGCAAGCTGCATGAACGTGCCGGTTGAGGGCCCTCTGGCGAGGTCGGAGGGCCAGTACTTCCGCACGCGACCCGACTGCGCCTCGGAGGTATCTACGTCAAAGCGCGGCCTCGTCTGGAAAGCAGGGGCCCGAGGCGCGGGCTAGTCGAGAGGGGCCTTCAGCTTGGTATGCTTCGTGATGATCCCGCCGCGGTTGCCGATTTCGATCGATCCGTAGCGTTGCTTGAACGACTCTGGTAACGGGCGGTCGCCTTCGGGTGACAGCCAGAGCCGCATCAGGTGCCGGCGCCTCGACCTTTCGGGCCAATCCAGGAAGCCGGTCCGGTCATGCAGCTGGGAATGGTTGTAGACAAACTGCAAATCACCAGGCTGCAGTTGCATGCCGAAGCACAGCTCGGTGTCGTTGGCGAGGGCATCAAAAAGATCCAGCGCCTCGACGTGGGCCGGCGTCAGGCGCATTGCGTCCGGAAACCGCTGAGCGCTTTCGATGTACTGGCGTTGGTAGAATACGGTCAGGTACTCCTCGTGCCAGTTCAGGATCGGGATATCCATGAAGGGCCGCTCGCCTTCGGGGACCTCGCCCCTTCGATCCGTCGCAATGGGCTCAAAGAGCAGCGCCAGCAGATCGGGCCGCTCGGCGCGCATGCGGTTGTAGATGCTCTCAGCGCTGACAAGCAGGGACTTCCCGCCTTCTTTGGCCTCACGAATACACAACAAGCCGACGACATCCGCGCTATCTGTGTGGAAGGTCTGGCGCTGGTTTGTCTGGTAGATCCGACTGTTGGGGTCGTTTGCATCAGCGCCGGTATCGCGGACATGACCCAGGATGTGGCCGTCCGCGTTTTGCGATCGGGCGGAGCCGATATGGGCTCCGATGCCGCAAAAGACCGCAGCCGCGAACTCCTGTGTGTAATCCGCGATCGGAAGGCCGCGGATGACCTCCAGGCCGACTCCGGACAGCAGTTTGGTCTTCAGCGCGACCACATGATCCGAGAAATGCGGTAAAGGGAAGTCTGCTTTGGTGATCTCCCCGATATCCTTGCCGAGGCTCAGGAAGTGCCGCGCGGCATTTTCGAGATCCGCGATATCCTGGCCCGTTATCTCATAGAGCCACGCATCCGTGTTTTTCGCCATGTCCTTGCCCAGCCAGGCGGAGGGGCCAGTGAATTCTTCCGGGACTTCGGTCAAGTCAATCGCAGTTGTCATGTTCGACTCTTCCTTGAGGCGGTCTGTCAGGCCGAGCTACCGCTCGTCGTGGAAGACGAGGTTGAATCCTTCGTCCGGCGTAGGAGGCGTGAAATACTTGGTCACCTGGTGAAAGTGCTCTTCAGAGACGGAGAAAGCGTGATCGCCGTCCGCATTCCGCTTCCGCAGACGCTCCAGACAAACCTCGTCGGGCGGCGCGAGCACGTGCAGTTGGTGCTCCGCATGCGCCAGGTCAACGATGTCGCGCATCCACTGACGGCTCTCGATTGTATTGGCCTGGAAGTCGAGCACGACCGAGACGCCGGTGTTCAGCACGGACACAATATGCGGCGCCATGATGTTTAGGAGCTTTGCCGCGCAACGGACGTAGTCTTTGGGAGTCGTCATTTCGTCGGAATAGAGAGCGGCAAGCCAGTCATCCTCGGCGATCAGCAGCGTCCCGGCGGGCTCGGCCAGTTTTGCGGCGAGCGTCGATTTCCCAGCCG
>JASJAU010000045.1 GCA_030066855.1 Paracoccaceae bacterium
TTGGCGCACCCGAGAGGATTCGAACCTCTGGCCTCTGCCTTCGGAGGGCAGCGCTCTATCCAGCTGAGCTACGGGTGCCTGTGGCGCGTATAGCCGCGCCCCGGGACGCATGCAATCTCGAACTCAGGCAAAAAGCTCGTGCGCGAGTTCCAATGCGTCGACCAGCACGTCGACCTCGGCTTCGGTGTTATAGAGACCGAAACTCGCGCGGCAGGTGGCCGAGACGCCGAAGTGGTCCATCAAGGGACCGGCGCAGTGGTGCCCTGCCCGGACCGCGACGCCCTTCTTGTCGAGGATGGTCGAGATGTCATGCGCGTGGGCCGCGCCATCGAGCGTGAAGGAGAATATGGCGGCCTTGTCCGGCGTAGTGCCCTGGACCTGAACCCAGTTGAGACCGTCAAGTTTGGAACGCGCGTAGTCGCGGAGCCGCTCCTCATGGGCGGCGATGTCCTCCATGCCGAGACCCATCATGTAATCCAGCGCGACGCCCAGGCCTATCTGCTGGACGATGCCCGGCGTGCCGGCCTCGAACTTCATCGGCGGGTCGTTCCAGATCACCTCGTCCTTATGGACCTCGCGGATCATGTCGCCGCCGCCGATGAAAGGGTGCATCTCGGCCATCCGCTCTTTACGGATATAGATCGCGCCAGAGCCTGAGGGGCCGTAGAGCTTGTGGCCCGTGATCGCATAAAAGTCGCAGCCCAGATCAGCGACATCCACGGGCATGTGAACCGCCGCCTGGCTGCCATCGATCAGGACAGGGACGCCTTTGGCATGGGCGCCTTCCGTTATCGCCTTCACGTCTACACGGGTGCCGAGGACATTGGAGAGATGGGTGACCGCGACGAGTTTGGTCCTGGGGCCGATGGCGTCGATCACCTTCTCAGGGTCCAAAGCGCCCGTCTCGTCCACGTCGATCCATTTCAGCACGACACCCTGACGCTCGCGCAGGAAGTGCCAGGGAACGATGTTGGCGTGGTGCTCCATCACCGAAAGCACGATCTCGTCGCCCGCCTCGATCCGGGGCATCGCCCAGCCGTAAGCGACGAGGTTGATCCCCTCGGTCGTGCCGGAGTTCAAGACGATCTCGTCCTCTGACGCGGCCCCGAGGAAGCGAGCGATCGTGCCCCGCACCGCTTCATATTTCTCGGTTGCGACGGTGGAGAGATAGTGCAGGCCGCGATGGACGTTGGAGTATTCGTACGAATAGGCGTTCATCACGGCGTCGATCACGACCTGAGGCTTCTGCGCCGATGCGCCGTTGTCGAGATAGACGAGCGGCTTGCCGTTCACCTCGCGCGAGAGGATCGGGAAGTCCTTCCGGATCGCGTGGACGTCATACATTCTGAGGCACTCCAACGCCCGCGCCGGTGAGCGTCATCAGGAAGAAAAAAACAAGCGCCGCGCCGAGCGAGGCGAGAAGCACGCAGCCGAGCGCCCGCCAGAGCGATGTGAAGCCATGCAGCGTGGCGATGAAATTGACGTTCAGCCAGATTGCGAAGCCGATCATCGCAATGCTGAAAAGACCCGCGAGCAGCGGCAGGAACAAGAGCAGCATGAACTCCACGACCTGCCCAGCAAAGATGATGGCCTGAAGAAAGACGGTGAGTAAAAGCGCCTCGTCGAAGCGGCCTGTCCCGCCCATAGCCTGACCGACCTTCCAGACCAGCCAAACGGAAACACCCGAGATGATCGCGGTGATCAGGGCGAGGATGACGGGCGGCGGCGGCACGGGCGCGACGGGGGTCTGCGGCGAGACCGCCGAGATGATCGCTATGCCGATGACCGAAAGCGTGATCAGTAGAAAGAACGCCGGCCAGAGCGCGTCGCGCGGCACGCCCATGGCAAGGAGAGTGCCCGCCGCTTCGCGCGGGTCATTGAGCGCCTGTCGGGCGACTGGCACAAAGATGTTCAGCATCAGCTCAGACCCGGCTTGCTTTGCGATAGGTGGCGATTTCCGTCACGCCCGCCACCCAGAACACAAGGAAGGCCCCGAAAGCAAGTACCCCAGTGAGCGCGGTCGCCGGACCGGGGCCGGCGAAGCCCGCCATGAGGCCGGCGAGCAGAAGAAGCGGCGTGGCGGCGAGCAAAGCCCAGAAGAGCGCCAGGCGGCTTTCAAATCCGGTCGACTGGCTGCCTGTGAGACGAAGCGCCACATGAGTCAGGAAGGCAACGCAATAAAGGAACAGAGGCGCCACGAAGACCCAGCCGAAAAGAGCGCCCGCCATACGTGCGTCAAAAGCGATGGCGGGGTCCAGGAAGGCCTCGCGCGAGAGGCGCGGCCATTGCGCGACGAAGATCAACACGCAAGCGCCCATGAGGAGGGCCAGCGCCCGATCCTCCCGCGCGCCGCTGGAAAGGCGGCGGCGCAGGATCACGCGTGGCGCGCGGTAGGTGCGCAGGATATCGAGCGCGACGCTCACGCGGCCCTGTGGCGGGTGAGCCAGCCTTCGAGGCGGCTGAGGATGTCGTCGGCCAGCGCCTCGCTCTCGATCTCGTCAATCGCCTCGGCGACGAATGCCAGCACCAGGAGGTCCTGCGCGTCGCCCTTCTCAAGCCCACGCGAGCGGAGATAGAAGAGCGCCGTCTCGTCGATCGCGCCCGAGGTCGAGCCGTGCGAACAGGCGACATCGTCGGCGTAGATCTCGAGCTCAGGCTTGGCGAGGAACTGCGCGTCCTCATCCAGAAGAAGCGACTGGCTGATCTGGTAGCCGTCGGTCTTCTGAGCGCCTTCCTTGACGAGGATCTTGCCCTGGAATGCGCCGACCGCGCCATTGCGAAGGACCTTCTTGAAGACCTGGCGGCTCTCGCAGTTCACCGCATCATGGGTCACGAAAACCGTGTCGTCGTGATGGAACCGTCCGTCGCCCAGCGCCGCGCCAGCGATATGCGAGACCGCGTTGTCCCCGGTCAGCTCGATAAAGGCCTCGTTCCGGGTCATCACGCCGTTGGCGGTCAGAGTGAAGGATTTGAACGTCGATTCCTCGCCCAGCCGCGCGAATAGGTGCGTCACCGCGCGCCGCTCATGGTCCCTGCCCTGCACGCGCACATGGTGGAACGCGCCATTATCGGCGACGTCGACCTCCATGCATTTGTTGAAGCGCGCGGCGGCGGGCCCGCTTTCCAGAACCGTCACGTCCGCGCCCTCCTCGACTTTCACAAGGAAGTGCATGATCACGTCGCTCGTCGGGTCCTCGTGGAGGTAGATGAGCGAGACCGGCTTTGAGACCTTGGCAGTCGCGCGGATGACAATGCCATCGGTCGCGAAGGCCGTGTTGAGGGCGGCGAAGGGGCGTGGCACCGGCTCGTGCGAGCGCGCTTCGATTGTGCCATATAGGTCCTTGGCCCAGTGAATGTCGGCCGATACCGCATCGGCGAGGCGGGCGATTTCCAGCCCTTCGTGCGTCAGGTCGTCGGACGCGTCCGTGTCATAGACGCCATCGCGGAAGACCAGCTTGATCCGGTCCACATCGCCGAACACCGGCTTCTCATCGCCGTGGTCAAAGGGCGCCGCGGCGCCAGGCGCGGAGGCGTTGAAGTCTGCCGGGTTGGTGAAGCGCCAGTATTCGTCGCGGGGGCCGGGAAGCCCCATTGCGCGAAGGCGCGAAAGCGCGCTCTGCCGGGCCTCGCTCGCCCAGGCCGCGCCCTCGGGCATCTGGAGCGCGGCGATCCGCGCCTCGGTCGCGTCGGTCTTGGATTGAGGCAGCGCCATCACGCGACCTCCGCGAGGATATCAGCATAGCCGTTGTGCTCGACCTCGAGCGCGAGCTCGGGTCCGCCTGTTTTCACGATCTTGCCGTCGGCCATGATGTGGACGACATCGGGCCGGATGTGATCGAGAAGCCGCTGGTAATGCGTGATGACCAGGAAGGAGCGGCCCGCGTCGCGGAGCGCGTTAACGCCGTCGGCGACAAGCTTCATGGCGTCGACGTCGAGACCGGAGTCAGTCTCATCGAGGATGCACATCTTCGGCTCCAGAACAGCCATCTGCAGGATTTCGTTGCGCTTTTTCTCGCCGCCGGAAAAGCCAACGTTGACCGGCCGCTTCAGCATGTCGGCATCGATCTTGAGGTCCTTCGCCTTCTCGCGGATGAGCTTGAGGAAGTCGGCTGCGCTCAGCTCCTCCTCGCCCCGCGCCTTGCGCTGCGCGTTCACGGCAGTGCGGAGGAAGGTCATGTTGCCAACGCCGGGTATTTCGACCGGATACTGAAAGGCCAGGAAAAGGCCCGCCGCCGCCCGCTCTTCCGGCTCCAGTTCGAGCACGTCCTCACCCTCGAGCGTCGCCGCGCCATCCGTAACATCATAGCCGTCGCGGCCGGACAGAACGTAGGAAAGCGTGGATTTTCCCGACCCGTTCGGCCCCATGATCGCGTGCACCGATCCCGCCGGCACGGACAGGTCCACGCCTTTCAGGATCTCTTTGTCCTCTTCTTCGAGTTTGACGTGCAAGTTTTTGATCTCAAGCATCTTTTGTCCTTTCAAAACACGGCAAAGGGCGCCGCCGCGCGGGCGGGCCCTTGTGATTTCAGATATTGGGGTGTGCGGCTTAAGCCGACCGGGCGCCTGAGAGAATCTCGGTCACATAGGCTTCCGAGAAGAAGTTGGCATGGGTGCCCGGGAACCTCTCGACGAGGTCGCCATGATAGTAGAACGCCGCCGCCAGACCGCCGATCACGGCCGCCTTGCGCAGAAACCCTTTCAGGTGAAATGCCCAGGCGAAGATGAAGGCCAGCGGCACCGCGATGGCGAAATGCGCGAGGGGGATGAACTCGTCCGCTCGCTCGAACGACAGCGTTACCGGTGCAAGACCGCCATCCGAGAAGAAGTGGAAGGCCGCGATCTGACCGGCGAACATCGAAAAGCCGCCGATCAAAAAGCCGATCACGATCATGGCCGAGGTCGAGCCTTCGCCAAGGTTCACGTTTTTCTTCTTTTTCGGCTTCATGCGAACGGTGTTGGACGGCTTGGAGCGGCGCTTCATCTTGTTGGCGCGCACCTCGTCCCGAGGTCCGATATGCACTTCGCCCATCGTGTTGTTGCCGCCCACGTTGATGCGCTTCAGGCGCTCCTCGAACTCGCGCCTTTGTGTTTCTGCCAGAGACATCCCAACAATTTCCCTCGTTTGGCTCGCCTCCAGATTGCAGGGGATCGTGTCCAAAAAAGGGCATTGATGGGGAAAATCGGCAGATTGTCCCTGTTTTTGCAGGAGTTGGGTTCATTCGAGCACGACCGCCGTTCCGCTCGCCGACACCATCAGCATGTTGTTGATAACCTCGTAATCGAGGTCGACCCCGACCACCGCTGTTCCGCCCACCATGGCAGCGCGTTCTTCAAGCTCGCGAAGCGCCGTCTCACGCGCCTCGGCAAGCGATTTCTCATAGGCGCCCGACCGGCCCCCGACGATATCGGTGATCTGAGCGAAAACGTCGCGGAAGACATTGGCGCCGAGAATGGCCTCGCCAACGACGACGCCTTTGTATTCGGCTATAGAGCGGCCTTCGACGGATGGAGTGGTAGTGACGATCATAGTATTTCTTTCAATGACTTATGTCTTGCTCTTCCAGCGTTTGAGCACGGCTTGCGCGAACAGGCTGCCCAGAAAGCCACTGGTGAAACTGATGACGATGATCTGGTTCTGCATGAGCATGTCGGTCGCCCAGTCGATGAACACCGCGAAACCGGCGCAGAAGACGCCGGTCAGGACAGCAGACAGGATCATGGGGCGGATCATCCTCACCTCATCGACGACGGCGCTTCTTAGCCGACCGAACCCTCAAGCGAGATCGCAACAAGCTGCTGCGCTTCCATAGCGAACTCCATGGGCAGCGCCTGGAGCACTTCCTTGCAGAAACCGTTGACGACGAGCGCCACTGCCTCTTCCTCGTCCATACCGCGCTGGCGGCAATAGAAGAGCTGGTCGTCATCGACTTTTGAGGTCGTCGCCTCGTGCTCGACCCGCGAGGAGTTGTTCTTGACCTCGATATAGGGAACCGTGTGCGCCCCGCACTTGTCGCCGATCAGCAGGCTGTCGCACTGCGTGTAGTTCCGGCTGTTCCTGGCCCGTGGGTGCATCGAGACGAGGCCACGGTAGGTGTTCTGCGCCTTGCCCGCGCTGATCCCCTTGGAAACTATGCGGGATTTCGTGTTCTTGCCAAGGTGGACCATCTTGGTGCCCGTATCGGCCTGCTGCATGTTGTTGGTGATCGCGATCGAGTAGAACTCGCCCTGGCTTTCCTCGCCCCGCAGGATGCAGGAGGGGTACTTCCAGGTGACGGCCGAGCCGGTCTCAACCTGCGTCCACATCACCTTCGACCGATCGCCCCGGCAATCGGCGCGCTTGGTGACGAAGTTATAGATGCCGCCTTTGCCGTCCTCGTCACCTGGGAACCAGTTCTGGACGGTCGAGTACTTGATTTCGGCGTCTTCGAGCGCGACGAGCTCCACCACCGCCGCGTGCAGCTGGTGCGTGTCGCGCTGAGGCGCGGTGCAGCCTTCGAGATAGCTCACGTAGGCGCCCTTATCCGCGATGATCAGCGTCCGCTCGAACTGGCCGGTATTTTCGGCGTTGATGCGAAAATAGGTCGAGAGCTCCATCGGGCAGCGCACGCCAGGCGGCACGTACACGAAGGAGCCGTCCGAAAAGACGGCCGAGTTCAGAGTGGCGTAAAAATTGTCGGACTGCGGGACAACCGAGCCGAGATACTTCTTGACCAATTCGGGATGCTTCTGGATCGCCTCGGAGATCGAGCAGAAGATCACGCCGGCCTTTTCAAGCTCGGCCTGAAAGGTCGTGCCGACCGAAACAGAGTCGAAAACCGCATCGACCGCGACCTTGCGGCCCTCGGCCGGCGCGTTCTCGGCCCCCTCGACGCCTGCGAGGATCATCTGCTCCTTCAGCGGAATGCCGAGTTTGGCGTAGGTTTCCAGAAGCTTGGGGTCGACCTCGTCGAGCGACTTGGGCTTCTCTTCCATCGATTTCGGCTTGGCGTAGTAGTACTGATCCTGGAAGTCGATCTGCGGATAGTCGACCATCGCCCACTCGGGCTCGTCCATCTGCTGCCAGCGGGCGTAGGCCTGAAGCCGCCACTCGGTCATCCATTCGGGCTCGCCGTTCTTTTCCGAAATCAGGCGCACGATGTCCTCAGAGAGGCCCTTGGGCGCGTACTCCATTTCGATATCGGTTTCCCAACCGTACTTGTACTTGCCGGAGAGCGAGCGGACGGCATCAACGGTTTCCTGATCGACGCCTTCCTTGACCTCGGTAGTGTCCAAAGCTGCCATCTCGCGTTCCCTTTCCTTCATGCCGCGCGGGCGCGGAATTTGCGTTCCTGTCGCGTCCATGCCTCGACAAAGCCGAGTATGTCTTGTTCCGTCGTCGTCGGGCCGAGCGAGACACGAAGCGCCCCCTCCGCCGCCTGTTCGTCCAACCCCATCGCTGTCAGCACGCGAGGCGTCTTGACCTTGCCCGACGAGCAGGCTGAGCCGGATGAGACCGCGAAGCCGGCCAGATCCATCTGCATCACCTGAGTCTCGCCCTTCCAGCCAGGCGTGACGAAGCACGAGGTGTTCGGAAGGCGGGTTTTGTCTTTCCCGACAAAAATAGTGCCATTTGTTTCGGACGCCAGACCGTTTTCTAGAATATTTCTAAGTTTCTCTACGTCCGACCAGACGCCTTGGTTCAAATCTCTGAGCGCAGCTTGCGCGGCGGCTCCGAAACCAGCAATGGCGGCGACGTTTTCGGTGCCGGAGCGCCGCCCCAGCTCCTGTCCTCCGCCAAGCTGGAGCGCGTCGATATCGATGCCGTCCCTGACGATCAGCGCGCCGGCACCCTTTGGGCCGCCGAGCTTGTGCGCCGAGACGATTGCGAAATCCGCGCCCGACCAGTGAAAGCTGAAAGGAATGCGCCCAACCGCCTGAACCACATCGAGAAAAAGCCAGTCGCACAGCCCAGCGCCGTAGCGCCATTTGCCGTCCACCGCGACGGGCTCGGTAATGACACCTGTCTCCGAATTCCCCAGACCCATCGCGAGCGTATGGCCGCTGCCGCCGGGAAATCCGGTCAGATCGTGATGCGCCCAGACGCAGTCATGCGCTGTGGCGTCCACGCAAACAGCCGCCCCGGCGGGGCGATGCCGCAGCATCGAGGCCGCCTCGGTTGCGCCCGAAGTAAAGACCACTTCCTTCGGCTTGCATCCCAGAAGCTCGGCCACATCCGACCGCGCCCGCTCGACCAGGCCCCTAGCCGCGCGGCCCTCGGCGTGGACCGACGAAGGGTTCCCGACGACGTCGAGCGCGGCGATCATCGCCTCACGCGCTTCCGGACGGAGCGGCGCCGTCGCGTTCCAGTCGAGGTAGACCCGGTCCATTATCGATCCTGATCCGGTCCGAATGATGGGCGCAGTATCATGCGTCCACTACCGTGAAGAGCGCCGGGACCGCCGGACAGGGCGCAAG
Organism: Paracoccaceae bacterium; assembly: GCA_030066855.1. Classification (GTDB taxonomy): domain Bacteria; phylum Pseudomonadota; class Alphaproteobacteria; order Rhodobacterales; family Rhodobacteraceae; genus Kangsaoukella. Next base: position 8,455 of record JASJAU010000045.1, read on the forward strand.
CTCGTTTTGGATGATGTCGGAGAGCCGCGTTTGATGCAGGTAGACATAGACGTGGGCCGACAATCCCTCCCAGAGCCGGTTGGTCATGGATTGCGCCCGGCTGCCCGAGATGCCGCCCGAGGCGCCGGCGCCCATGTGCATCGCGCTGACAGTCTCATCGACGGCGCCGAGCACGTCTGAGACGCGGATCGCGGTCGCAGGCTTGCCGAGGCGATACCCTCCGCCCGGGCCACGCACTGAGTCCACAAGACCGGCGCGGCGCAGCTTCACAAAGAGCTGTTCAAGATAAGGGAGCGAAATGTCCTGGCGTTTCGAGATCTCTGAGAGCGACAGAAGCTCCCCCTCTTTCGCCATCGCGAGGTCGGCGAGCGCCACCATCGCATAGCGTCCCTTGGTGCTCAGTTTCACGAGCCTCTCCCGCGCGCCCTAAATCATTGACCTCCGGACGTTCTCACCTTACCTCACCCAAGTCCGCTTGGGGGGTGATTGCCCGAGTTTAGAATGTTTCTAAAGACCAGACCCATCGCCGTCAAGAATGGGCTGGCTCCGGATCGGAACGAGACGCAGAAGGGACCATATGCCCGAGGTAATTTTTCCAGGCCCGGAGGGCCGGCTCGAAGGCCGCTACCACCCGCAGAAAGCCAAAGACGCGCCGATCGCCATCGTCCTGCACCCGCATCCGCAGTTCGGCGGGACGATGAACAACCGGGTCGTCTACAACCTGCACTACGCCTTTCACAACATGGGGTTCACCGTCCTGCGCTTTAACTTCCGGGGCGTGGGGCGCAGCCAGGGCGAGTACGATCAGGGCGTGGGCGAGCTGAGCGACGCGGCTTCTGCGCTCGATTACCTGCAGTCTATGAACCAGAACGCCAAGCACTGCTGGGTCGCCGGGTTTTCGTTCGGCGCGTGGATCGGGATGCAGCTTCTGATGCGGCGTCCCGAAATCACCGGGTTCATCAGCGTCTCGCCGCCCGCCAATATGTACGATTTCTCGTTTCTCGCGCCCTGCCCGTCCTCGGGCCTGATCATCAACGGCACCGCGGACCGGGTCGCGCCCCCGCGCGACACCCATTCGCTGGTCGAGAAGCTGCACGAACAGAAGGGCATTACGATCACGCATACCGAGATCGACGGCGCAGGGCACTTCTTTGAAGACCCTCACATGGAGACGATGATCAATCACGTCACCGGATACGTGGAGCGGCGGCTGACCGAGACCACGCGCTGACAATTGGGGCTTTGCAGCGCGATTAACTCAATTACTTAGAAAACACCCCATTAGGCCACATTTCGACCTCAATTCCGGCGCTAGTCCTTCATGCTAAGTGTAGGTTTGGTGCTGGTGAAATGGTTAAAGCTGCCTGGAAATTCGCGAAGCAAGAGCACGGCGCGGCATCGGTCGAGGCCGTCATTTGGTTTCCCATCTACATCCTTGTGATCGGCGTCGTCTTCGACTCCACGATGCTCATGGTCGGTCAGACCGAAATGTGGAGCGTCGCGAGCGACAGCTCGCGCATGGTGGCCCTTGGCCGGATGGATGAGGACGCCGCCAAGGTCTGGGTCGAGGAGACCGTCGGCACCGAACGGGGCTTCACCGCAACCATCACCACCAATGGCGATGTTGTGACGACCCAGATCATCCGCCCGTTCCGCGCGGTCCCGAGCCTCGGGATCATCACGTCGAACAGCGCGGAGCTTATCGCCGAGGCGCACTACCGCCTTGAGCCGACAAGCTGAGACCCGAGGCAGCCATGAAAATGACTGACTATATCCGCAACAACGCCCGCGATTTCAAATCGCGCGAGGACGGCTGGGTTTCACCCTGGTCGCTCTTCATGGTCGTGACCTTTCTGATGATCGGCGGCCTGGCGGTCGATTATGCGAACGGCATGATGACCAAGGCCAAGCTGCAGGCCGTCAGCGATGCGGCCGCGCTTGCGGTGTCCATCGACCTGCCGGATGAAACCAAGGCGACCGCCGCCGGCCTTGAGTACGCCGCCAAGCACTATACCAGCGAGGATGGCTCCCTGATCGTCGCCGAAGACTTCGCCTACGGAAACTACGATCGCGCGTCCGACACGTTTACTGTCGGCGCGACGCCAGTGAACGCAGTGCAGGTCATCGCCAACCGAACCGGCAGCCGGAGCAATGCGCTTCGGACATGGCTCTTGCGGTTTGTGGGTTTCAACACATTGAATGTCGTGACCAGCGCCGTCGCCGCGACCGAAACGAGCGCGTCGTCGACGTGCGAGAACGGCGGGTTCTTCAGCAATTCCGAGATCATCTCCGGGTCGAACAACGATTATATCGATAACTTCTGCCTTTATGGCTACGACGGCGTGAAAATCGGATCGGACAACTCGTTTGAGGAGGGCACCTATATCGAAATGCGCCGCACGCGAGATTTTCAGAAGGGCAGCAGCAACAGCATTCCGAGCGGCACAGTTCGCGCAGCGACGCACGACCTGAAGCTCATCCCGATGATCCCGGACATATGCGCCTCGATGAAAAGCCGCAGCCTCGGTTACATGCCGAGCTACATCTACAGGACCAAAAAGGTGGACAAGCTTGAGCCGGAGAAGGCGAGCGACCTGAAGGATGGAATGCTCTACTACGTGAAGGACGTGGCCGATCTCAGCAAGGTCAAGACGGTGAAAAACATCGCCATCATGGCCCAGAAAGAGGTCAAGATCGGCTCTGATCACACGATGTACAACGTGGTGTTCTGCTCGCCCGACAAGATCCTCGTTGGGTCGAACAACACGTTCGAACACCCGGACGCCTGCGACAATGGGAAGTATTCGGTCTATCTCTTCAGCCGCTCGAACATCGAGTTTGGCTCGAACAATGAGTTTACTGGCGTTCAAATGGCGTCCGAGCAAGAGATCAAGCTGGGTTCCGACGTCAAAGGCCTGATGGATGTCTATGGCGAAGCCGACGGCAACTTCGACTACGGTTCTGCCGACACCTTCGGCGGCTGCCCCGGCGGAATGACAACCGAAATCGGCGACGGCCCGACCAAGTCGGACCCGTCCGGCGGCGGCCCGCAGACCTGGGCTTTGGTCCGCTAAACCCGACAAATCGAGGGACCGGGGAACGCCGCGCCTTAGGGTGCGGCGTTTTTCGTATACCGTTGCATACCGTCTTTCCAGTGACGGCTTTTTCCGCTATGGCGGCATGGAGATTTCCGGCTGAAGGGAACGGGCCGTCATGACCAAAATCAAAGTCGAAAACCCGATCGTCGAACTCGACGGCGACGAGATGACCCGCATCATGTGGGCCTTCATCAAGGACAAGCTGATCCTGCCCTATCTGGACATCGATCTCCTTTACTACGACCTGGGGATCGAGGAACGGGATCGCACCGACGACCAGATCACCATCGACGCCGCCGAGAAGATTAAGGAGGTCGGCGTCGGCGTGAAATGCGCCACGATCACGCCGGACGAGGCGCGGGTTGAGGAGTTCGGGCTGAAGAAGATGTGGCGCTCGCCCAATGGCACGATCCGTAACATCCTGGGCGGCGTGATCTTCCGCCAGCCGATCATCTGCCGGAACGTGCCGCGACTTGTGCCCGGCTGGACCCTACCCATCGTGGTGGGGCGTCACGCCTATGGCGACCAGTACCGGGCGACTGACTTCCTTTTCCCGGGCGCCGGCAAGCTGACCCTGAAATTCGAGGGCGCGGATGGCGAGGTGATCGAGCGCGAGGTCTTCGACGCGCCGGGGTCTGGCGTGGTCATGGGTATGTATAACCTCGACAAGTCGATCTACGATTTCGCCCGGGCGTCCTTCAACTACGCGCTGAACCTTGGCTGGCCGCTCTATCTCTCGACAAAGAACACGATCCTCAAGGCCTATGACGGTCGGTTCATGGAGATCTTCGCCGAGGTCTACGAGACCGAGTTTAAGGAAGCCTTCGCCGACAAGAAGATCTGGTACGAGCACCGGCTGATCGACGACATGGTCGCCTCTTCGCTCAAGTGGTCGGGCGGCTACGTCTGGGCCTGCAAAAACTACGACGGCGACGTCCAGTCGGACACCGTGGCGCAGGGGTTCGGATCGCTCGGTCTGATGACCTCGATCCTGATGACGCCTGACGGAAAGATCGTGGAATCGGAGGCCGCGCACGGCACGGTCACGCGGCACTACCGCCAGCATCAGGAAGGTAAGTCGACCTCCACCAACTCTATCGCCTCGATTTTTGCATGGACCGGCGGGCTGAAACACCGGGCGAAGCTGGACGACAACGCGCGACTCATGTCCTTCGCTGAAACGCTGGAGAAGGTGATCGTCGACACCGTGGAATCCGGCCACATGACCAAGGACCTGGCGCTCTTGGTCGGGCCGGATCAGGGATGGCACACGACCACGAGCTTTCTTGAGAAGATCGACGAAAACCTGCAGGCGGCGCTCAGCTAGGGGCGCTGGCGCTCGACGCGATCTGAGGCCAGACTGAGCGCATGCTCCTCCGCGCCATTCTCATCCTGATCGTCGTTGTCGCGATCTCGGTCGCGCTGACCATGTATTTCGGTCAGGACGTGCTGGTCGCGCTGGGGCTGATCCTGATCCAGATTCAGATCATCGGGAAGAAGCTCTTCTCAATCGAACTGCCAAGCATTCTGGCCTGGCTGAAGATGGAAACGGCGACGTTCTTCCGGATCGAGCTCCTGAAGAAATGGCTGATGACGACTGGCATGCCGCTTTTGCTCGGCAAGGCGATGCTGAACCGGGTGGAGGCGTTCCTGGCGCGGTATCGCGACGCGATCTCCGGTCAGTATAGGGCGATGATGGTTTGGTACGGCGGGCTCGACCGGCCCGTGCAGGTCATCGCGGCGCTGATCGTGGTCTTCGCGGCGCTTGGGCTTTCGGTCTCGTCGCTGGGGCTCTGGCTGATCCTCTTTTCGGTCAAGCTGCCCTTCTGGTTCGTGGCCTTCGTGACCTCGACCGGCCGCATGATCTGGCTGTCCGTCCGGAAGATGGCGTTCAAAGCGGTCGCGTTCCTGCAACTCGGCTGGCTCTGGCGGTTCATCCGCAGCCGGCTGCCTGAAGCATATCTGGAGAAGAAGCGCAGGTTCGATTTCCGCGTGGCGCGCGCCGTGGTGCGGCGGAGGAGGTTAACGGTCCGGCAGGTAGCGGATCGGAAGAACAGCTTCGCGCTTTGGTGGGCGATGCAGCGAGAGGCGTTTCGCCAGCGCCGCGAGGGGGATTAGTCGTTGGCGGTCAGCTTGACGACCTCGGCACCCTCATCCGGCGCAAGCTCCTCGAAATCGAAGCTGTCGAGCCGCTTGGCGCGCCGCCCGGCCTTATCAGCGCTGATCTTGATATCCTGAATGTCCTTCGCCGCCTGCCCGAAGTGCCGGTCGAGGTTCTCGACCCGGGTGGTGAGGCGGTCGACGTCGCCGTGGAGCAGGCCCAGTTCCTTGCGGATCGCGCCCGCCTGCTCGCGCATCCGCGCGTCTTTCAATATCGCCCGCATGGTGTTGAGCGTCGCCATGCAGGTGGTGGGCGAGACGATCCAGACGCGCGCCGCGAAACCCTCGCGGACAAGCTCGGGGAAGTTGGCGTGAAGCTCGGCGTAGACGGCCTCAGACGGCAGGAACATCAGGGCGCCGTCAGCGGTTTCGCCGTCGAGGATGTAGCGTTCCGAAATCGCCTTGATGTGCGTTTTGACGGAGGTTCGGAGCGCGCGGGCGGCGTCATTTAGCTCGTTTTGGGTTTCGGCTTTCCGAAGCATTTCATAGGCTTCAAGGGGGAACTTCGAGTCAATGACGATGGGACCCGGCGGGTTGGGCAAATGGATCAGGCAATCCGCCCTCTTGCCGTTCGTTAACGTGGCCTGGAGCGTGTAGCTGTCCGATGGCAGCGCCTTGGTGACGATGTCGTTCAACTGAATTTCACCGAAGGCGCCCCGGGTTTGCTTGTTAGACAGAATGTCCTGAAGAGACAGAACGTCCCCGGAGAGCTTCTCGATGTTCTCCTGCGCCTTGTCGATGGTCTCCAGCCGGGTCTGAAGCTCGCCCAGGGACCGCGCGGTCTTGGTGGCCGAACTGGCTAGATTATCGTGCATCTTCAGCGAGACTTCAGCCAGACGCTCCTCCATCAGTTTCAGCATGTTCTGCTGACTGGCTGCCTGCGCCTTGGAAACGTGCTCGAGCCCGCCGGAGAGCTGGTGCTGGCCGTCGGAGAGACCCTGAACCCTTTGACCCAGCGCGCCAATGTCTTGGGCGAGCGGCGCGATCAGGTCGGCCGAGCGACCGGCGCGGCGGACCGCGGCCACCAAAAGGGCGAGGATGATCAGCACGATAGTCACAGTGACGCACCCGATCAGGATGATCGGGTCGGTCAGAGCGAAGGAGGTGTCGCCAATCTGGATCATCGCCTGCCGAAGAGTTTCTCAATGTCCGCTAAGGCGAGCTTAGCGTAAGTGGGGCGGCCGTGGTTGCACTGTCCGGAATTGGGTGTCGCCTCCATCTCACGCAAGAGCGCGTTCATCTCCTCGGCCCGCATCTGCCGGCCCGAGCGCACCGAGCCGTGGCAGGCGATCCGGCTGAGGATGGCGTTGATCCTCTCAGAAAGCGCGGTGGTCTCGCCATACGTGTCCAGTTCGTCGAGTATGTCGGTCAGGAGCGCCTTGGCGTCAACGTGACCGAGGATGGCCGGGGTTTCGCGAACGGCGAGCGCGCCGGGTCCAAAGGGCTCGATCGCCAGTCCGAGTTTGGCGAGGTCCTCTGATATCGCGAGAAGGCGGTCAGCCCCGGCTCCAAGCTCGACGATGTCGGGAACGAGCAGCGTCTGCGCCTTGACGCCTGTCTCGGCCATCTGAGCCTTCAACTTTTCGTAGACCAAACGCTCGTGCGCCGCATGTTGATCGACGATCACGATCCCGTCTTGGGTCTGGGCGATGACGTAGTTCTCGTGAACCTGCGCGCGGGCGGCGCCGAGCGGTAGGTTCTCGCCCGACGTTGCCGGCGTCTCAACGCGGGCGGCAGGTTCGGCGAAGGGAGCCTGCGCCTCGGCGAACCCGGTCTGGCGCGGCAGTGGTGCTGGGCGCGGACGATCCATCTGGTAGACGCGGGGCGCGTCGTCGGGCGCGGTGAAAGCGCCGAGTGCGTCTGAGGCGACAGTGGTCGAGGCGCGGTGGCCCGCCTCGGCCAGCGCGTGACGAAGGCCCGAGACGATGAGGCCCCGGGCCGTGCCGGGATCGCGGAAGCGGACCTCGGATTTGGCCGGGTGGACGTTCACGTCGACAAGCGTCGGGTCGCAGTCGATGAAAAGCGCGGCGGCGGCATGCCGGTCGCGCGGAAGGACGTCCATGTAGGCTGCCCGGAGCGCGCCGGTCAGCAGCTTGTCGCGGACGGAACGGCCGTTCACAAAGAGAAACTGCTGGACGGCAGCGCCCCGGGAATAGGTCGGGAGCGCGGCGAAACCGCTGAGATGCAGGCCCTCGCGCTCCGCGTCGATGGCGATCGCGTTCTCGGTGAAGTCGGGTCCGAGGATCGTCTTGAGACGGCGGCGGAGCGCGTCTTGCGGCGCGCCTGCTTCGGCCTCAGCGCGGAAGGTCTCGCGCGGCGCGTCGGTCGCGTCCGTCAGCGCAAAGCGGATGTAGGGCTCGGCCATGGCGAGGCGTTTGACGACGTCGGTCAGCGCCTGCATCTCTGCGCGATCGGTGCGGAGGAATTTGAGCCGCGCGGGCGTGGCGTAGAAGAGATTGCGGAGCTCGACCGTGGTGCCCTCCGGCGTGGCGGCAGGCCGGACCGGATCGGCCTGACCGCCGGAGACGGCGATCGCCGCGCCCTCCCCGCTTTTCGTGCGCGAGGTGATCGTCAGACGCCCAACCGCGCCCAGGGACGGGAGCGCCTCGCCTCGAAACCCGAATGTGTGGATGTTCAGAAGGTCGCTGCCATCGATCTTTGAGGTCGCATGGCGAGAGAGCGCGAGCGGCAGGTCCTCCGCCAGGATGCCGCAGCCGTCATCATCGACACGGATCAGGCGCTTTCCACCATCGGCGACGGTAACGTCGATGCGGCGTGCGCCCGCGTCAATCGCGTTCTCGATCAACTCCTTGACCGCCGAAGCTGGACGCTCGACCACTTCGCCGGCCGCGATGCGATTCACGGCGGCTTCGTCGAGCTGGCGGATTCTGGGTCGGTTTTCGCTTATGTTGGGGTCAGCGGCATGCATTCCACAAGGGATAGCATGGGCGCAGCCCCTTCGTCCATGGCGGAAAGCGGCGTTTTCATCCCCGCCCGCGGCTGATATGGCGGGCGCGATCCAGACAGGAACTGGGCTTTGGCAAACACCCGCGCCATCCTTTTCATGACAGCGGCGATGGCGTCGTTCGCGGTTGCGGACGCGCTGATCAAGTTCGTGACCGTCGAAATCGGAGTCGCCCAGACCATCGCGCTGGTATCCTTTCTCGGCAGTCTCAATTTCGTCCCTTTGATCCTGCGATCGGGGGAGCACGCGCGATGGCGCGACGTGCTTCACCCGACCGTCATTCTGCGAACGAGCGGAGAGGTCGTAGCCGCCTCCGCCATCGTGACCTCGCTCGCGCTGGTGCCGCTCTCGACGCTGACAGTGCTGTTCCAGGCACAGCCCCTGGCGCTCACCCTGGCCGCCGCAGTGTTCCTGCGCGAGTCGGTGGGCTGGCGGCGGTGGAGCGCCGTCGCGATCGGGTTCCTGGGCGTGCTGATCATCCTGCAACCGGGTTCCGCCGCGTTCGACGCGGTCCTCCTGATCCCGCTTCTGGGCATTCTCGCGACGACGACTCGGGACGTGGCGACCCGGCTCATCCCGAAGGAGATCTCGACCCTCTTTGTCTCGGCCTGGGCTTTGCTCGCGACATCTGCGCTGGCGGCGCTGGCAGTCCCCTTCTTCGGAGGATGGCAGTCGATGGACGGGCGCACCATCGTGATGATCCTTGCCTCATCGGTGGCCGTCACCTTGTCCACCGGGTTGATCACCGCCGCCCTGCGTATGGGCGAGGTCTCGGCCGTCGCGCCCTTCCGCTACACGCGGCTGATCTTCGCGCTTACGATCGCCTACGTCATCTTCGACGAACGGCTCGTCCCAACCGCCTGGATCGGCATGGCGCTGATCGTAGGATCCGGTCTTTACGCCTTCTGGCGGGAGCAGAAACTGGCCGCTGAGGCGAAACGTGTTAGCGGTACCATTTGACGCCTTGCCTGTTCCATGGGACTGCTGTAGCGCAGCGGCAAACGCCATCGGAGGGGAACGGCCATGAGCACGATCATCGATATCCACGCCCGCGAGATCCTGGACAGCCGGGGCAACCCGACGGTTGAGGTCGATGTCATCCTCGAAGACGGCACCATGGGCCGCGCGGCCGTGCCGTCCGGCGCCTCAACGGGCGCCCACGAAGCGGTCGAAAAGCGCGACGGCGACAAGGCCCGCTACATGGGCAAGGGCGTATTACAGGCGGTCGAGGCGGTAAATGGCGAGATCGCCGAAGCGCTGGTCGGGTTCGATGTCACCGAACAGGAAGCCGTAGACGCGGCGATGATTGAGCTGGACGGGACCGCCAACAAGGGCCGGCTCGGCGCCAACGCCATCCTCGGCGTGTCGCTGGCAACGGCTAAGGCGGCGGCCGATTTCACCACCCAACCGCTCTATCGCTATGTCGGCGGCACAGCTGCGCATGTCCTGCCCGTTCCGATGATGAACATCATCAATGGCGGCGAGCATGCCGACAATCCGATCGACATCCAGGAATTCATGATTATGCCGGTCTCGGCGCCAAACATCCGCGAAGCGGTGCGGATGGGGTCCGAAGTGTTCCATACGCTGAAGAAAGAGCTGTCGGCGGCGGGTCTCTCCACCGGCATCGGGGACGAGGGCGGGTTCGCGCCCAACCTCTCGTCGACGCGGGACGCTTTGGATTTCATCCTTAAGGCGGTCGAGAAAGCGGGCTACGCGCCCGGCGACGACATCATGCTCGCGCTCGACTGCGCGTCGACCGAGTACTACCGCGACGGCGCCTACCATATGGCGGGCGAAAATGCGGTGCTGAATTCGGACGAGAACGTCGCCTATCTGCAGGCGCTGGTGAATGACTACCCGATCCTTTCTATCGAAGACGGCTGCGCCGAGGACGACTGGGATGGCTGGGCGGCGCTGACCGAGGTCCTGGGCGATCAGGTGCAGCTTGTTGGCGACGACCTTTTCGTGACCAACCCCGAACGGCTCGCGCGCGGGATCGCCGAAGGGTCGGGCAACTCGCTTCTGGTCAAGGTGAACCAAATCGGCACGCTCTCTGAGACTCTGGCGGCCGTGAATATGGCCCATCGCGCCCGCTTCACCTGCGTGATGTCCCACCGTTCGGGCGAGACCGAAGACGCCACGATCGCCGACCTCGCAGTCGCTACGAACTGCGGTCAGATCAAGACAGGCTCGCTCGCGCGCTCGGACCGGTTGGCGAAGTACAACCAGCTCATCCGCATCGAGGAAATGCTTGACGAGACAGCGGTTTACGCGGGCAAGTCGATCCTGCGTTAGTTCGTACGCGATTTCGATCGCCCAACAAGACAGCAGGGCGACGACGCCATTTGCACTCTCCCATTCGCGCGCGGAAGGTGTACCAGCCGCCCGTGCTGACCTGCTTTCCGCCGAGTGAAATGATCGCCAAGCTTGCTCACGGCAGGCCGCGCCAGACTCATCAGAATTCGGGAATGCGCTGATTTGTGCTATGGTGCCTTTTGAAACTCATTTCGCAGCGGGTTCATCGGGGGAGCATCATGAGACCTGTTCTGAAGGCCTGCGTCGCAGTTCTACCCTGTCTATTGATGGCTGAACCTGCGGCCGCGCAAAGCAGTCTTCTGCGAGACGCGCTGGAGAGAGCGACCGGCAAAGCCGTGCAAGAGGGAATAAACAAAGCCCTCAAGACGCCTGCTCCGAAGTCCAGCACACAAGCTAAGGCGAACACTCAAGTCTCGCCCAAGCGCAGGCAAGCAATGCAAGATCAACAGGCATTGAATGACTTGGGATTCGATGCCGGACCGGTTGATGGAATTCCCGGGCGCCGCACGGCAAACGCTGTTCGCGCCTTTCAGCGCGCCAATGGGTTTCCTGAGACCGGAACACTCACGAACGCCCAAAGAGATCGGCTATACAGACGCTCCGGCGGCATTCCGGCGGAGGTCTTAACAGTAATTCCCAGCATTATTGGGACCACGACCGACCGCCGCCGGAACGATGCGGGATCAAACCAGGGAACCGCCGCGCTGACAGGCGCAGGAGGACAATCTGACGTGCTGACCGCCCCTGAGGATAGGAGCGAAGCGCGGGAAGACCGCGTACGGGCGAGGCAGAATTCGATAATAACCCGCGAGAATGCCACGACTTCGAACGGCATTGCGAACGACAAGGGCGACCGCGCCAGCCGACGCGCATTGCAAGCGGAGGAGCGGCGGAAGGCGATTGACGCTTTCGAAGCGCGAGAAACCGCTCAAGGCGGAACTGCGACCGCGACGAAAGATCGAGCAACAACGTCATCGGGCTCCGCGGCCAAAGAAGCCGCAGCCGCCGCGGCCGAGACGCGGGGCGAGCTGCGGTGCAGACTGCGCGCCGGCGACGATGCTGCATGCAATCAATAGCTGCCTGCCCGACGCGCGGTAGTTCAGTTCAAGGAACGGGGCTGGCGCATATGATCTTACGCATTTTCCGGGTCAGCATCTACGAGGACCGGATTGAGGAGTTTCGCGACTTCTTCCTCAACACCGCCGTGCCGCTAATGAAGAGCACGGATGGGGTGGAAGTGATCCACTTCGGCCTGCCCCGCCCCGAAACGCCGGCCGAATTCGCGATCGTCATGCTCTGGCGGGACCTCGAAGCGCTAAAAGCCTTCGTGGGCGAGGATTGGCGGGTGCCGCACATTCATCCCGATGAGGAAGCGATCGTGCGGGAGCGGCATCTCGACCACTACGACCTCGCCGCCTGAACCGCCTTGCGGCTCCCTTAAAGCCAGATGCGGCTGGTGTTCAGCCGCGTCATGCGACGGCGCAACTCGGCGCGGCGGGCTGTCCGCTGATCGTTGGAAAGCGTCTGGACGCGGGCGGCTTTGCGGCGGTTGAAGATCATCTTCCTGTCCTTTCCTGACCCCCTCTTCCGGGGATTGACCTGAGTTCCGATGCTTATGAGACTGCCCGCGCAGTCGGAACTTCGATATCGGGCAGATGTCCCGGTACGGACAAAGAACAGCGCGAAATCATGGGGCGGATGTCCCGGTCAGGGGAAAGCTATGCGGCCGATCCGATTTGCAGAGACGCGCGACGGACGCGCTCTGGCCTGGACCCGCGCCGGATCGGGGCCTCCCCTGGTCAAGGCGGCGGCCTGGCTCACCCATCTCGAACATGACGACGCCAGCCCGCTGTGGTCCCACTATGTCGCGTTCTTTGAGGAGCGGTTCGACTACCTCAGATACGACGAGCGCGGCTGCGGGATGTCCGACCGCGATCCGGGGCGGCTGGACGTGCCGGCCTGGACCGACGACCTTGAGCGCGTGGTCGCGGCGGCCGAGATGCCCGAGCCGTTCATCCTGATCGGCATGAGCCAGGGGACAGGCGCGGCGGTGGCCTTCGCCGCCAAGCATCCAGAGCGGGTCTCGCACCTGGTGATCCTGGGCGGCTACGCGCGGGGCGCCCATCACAGGGGGATGCCCGAGGCGGCGGCCATGTACGACGCCATGGTCGAGGTGTTCCGCCTCGGCTTCGACGATCCGAACACCGCGTTCCGCGAGGTCTTCACGCGCCGGTTCCTGCCTGATGGCGACCCGGAAAAGATGGGCTGGTTCAACGATCTCTGCCGCCGCAGTACGACGCCCGAGGTCGGCGCGGCGCTTTTGACCGCTCGGGCAGACATGGACGTGACCGATCAACTGGCTCAGGTCCGCGCGCCCACGCTGATCCTGCATGCCGATGGCGACGGTGTTGCGCCGCTGGCCGAGGGCCGCTTTCTGGCCCAGCGGATTCCAGGGGCGGAATTCATCGTGCTCGACTCGAAGAACCATATTCTGCAACCGGACGAGCCGGCCTGGGCGGACTTCCGCGCCGCACTTCTCGATTTCACCGGCGCCTCCGCCGGCGTTGAGATCGACGGGTTGTCGCCGCGCGAGCGCGAGATTCTCGATCTGATCTGCGCGGCGAAAAGCAACAAGGCGATCGCGCTTGAACTGGAAATGAGCGAGAAGACGGTGCGGAATCACGCAACTCGGATTTTCGCCAAGATCGGCGTAGCCTCTCGTCAGGAAGCCATCCTGAAGATCGCTGGAGGAGCGCGTTGACCGCCGACGATATCATCGAATTGCTATCTCTGGAGCCGCATCCCGAGGGCGGTTGGTACACTGAGACCTGGCGCTCAGTCTGCCAACCGCGACCCTCCGGGACGGCCATCTACTTTCTGCTCCAAGCCGGGGAAATGAGCCGTTGGCACCGGGTGGATGCAGCGGAAACCTGGCACTTCTACATGGGCGCGCCCCTGACGCTTTGCGTTTCTGAGACCGAGGACGGCCCCTATGAACCCTGGATTCTGGGTCCCGACTTGGTCTCCGGCCAGCGCCCGCAGATCGTGGTTCCGCCCGATTGGTGGCAATGCGCGGAATCGATGGGCGCCTATACACTCGTCGGTTGCACGGTCAGCCCAGGCTTTCAGTTCGAAGGTTTCGAGCTCGCGCCGCGGGATTTCCACATTCCTGGCTGATGCGACAGGAGACAAAGGAAAAGCTCGACCGGATTCTTCGTCAAAAAAGAAGACGTCAGTGGCTCTTCTTCGCCGCCATAACACTGCCCTTTCTGGGGCTCTTGATCGTTTTCGTCGAGCCGCGAACGCGCGTTGACGCGTATCTTGCCGAGGTCATCGGACTGAGCCCCCGGCCAAGCGATGACGCCGGTCAGTTGCGGTTGCAGGTCAGATTAAGGGATGGCGGAATCCGTCCGCTTGCCGCCCCGCCGGGATCGGCGCAGTTTTCGCCAGGCGACGCGCTTTGCCTTCTTGAGTTCGAGGGCTGGATCACCGGTCGCCAGTCATTCGGATTGATGCCTGCGGCCCTCTGCGCGGCGCTTGACTAAACCTGGATCTGCTGCGGCACCCGTCCCGGGCGGCTGACCTGCCCGCCGCCCACCGGCGCCGCGACCCCCGTGGTGCCCGGCGCCGAGGTCGGCAGGCCGCGCAGGACCCGGACGGCGAGAAATGCAAAGGCCTGCGCTTCGATCATGTCGCCATCGAATCCCGCCTCCTCGACTGGCCCGACCGGACAGGGAACGAGCGCGCTGATCATCTCCATCAGCCCCGGGTTTTTGCGCCCGCCCCCGGTCACGAGCAGACGGGCGGGCGGTTCCGGGCAATGGTCGAGCGCCTTGGCCGCGGCGCCTGCGCTGGCGGCGGCGAGCGTCGCCACGGCATCGGCGTCCGACAGGTCGGCGACGGCGGCGCCCCAGCCGGCGAAATCGTCCCGGTCGAGCGACTTGGGCGGAACGCGAGCGAAATAAGGCTCCCGCTCCAGAAGCGCCTCCAGAATGTCGCCGTCCACCACGCCCCGCGATGTCAGGGCGCCATCCGCATCCATGCGCTGGCCCAGCCGCTCCGCGACCAGATCGTCGATCCTGGCGTTCGCCGGCCCGGTGTCAAACGCCAAAAGCGCGCCCTTGAGTTCCGGCGCTGTCTTCTTGGGGTCGATCCAGGTCAGATTGCCGACTCCGCCCAAGTTGAGGATCGCGAGCGGCGCCCGCGCCTCCATGCGACGCGCCAAGGCGAAATGATAGAAGGACGCAAGCGGCGCGCCCTGCCCGCCCAACATCACGTCGGAGGAGCGGAAATCCCAAACGACCGACCGCTCCAACGCTTCTGCCAGGACCTGGCCGTTCCCAGCCTGCGTCGTCAGCCCCGCATCGGGCTTGTGAAATGTGGTCTGGCCGTGAAAGCCGACAATCTCCGCCTCCGGGAAACCGCCCAGGAGCGCGGCATGCGCGATTTCGACAACCTCGGCCGCCGCCTCGACCTGTTCTCCGGCGACCTTGCCGAGCGCGGCGCGAAGGACCTCGCGCTCGGCCTCGGAATAGGGCCGGTAGCCGGTCTCGCCGAACTCGAGAATCCGCCGCCCATCCGTCAGTATCAAAGCCGCGTCGACCCCGTCGAGAGAGGTACCGGACATTGCGCCCAGCGCCCAGATCGCGCGGTCCCCGCTCATCCCTTTTCCTCCGCGTTCGGCATGTCTATAAGGGCGCGCCCGGGGGCATCGCCGACCGGCGCCAGCATAGACGGAACGCCATGACCTACCACCCGAAATCGGACTTTCTGCACACGATCATCGAACGCGGTTTCCTCGCCGACTGCACCAACGTGCAGGAGCTCGACGAGGCCATGCTCAACGGGCCGGTCACGGGGTATATCGGCTTCGATCTGACGGCGACGAGCCTGCACATCGGGAACCTCGTGCAGATCATGCTCTTAAGGTGGATGCAAAAGACCGGGCACCGTCCAATCACGCTTATGGGGGGCGGGACAACCAAGGTCGGCGACCCTTCCGGCAAGGACGAAATGCGGAAGATGATCTCGGTCGGTCAGATCAACGCCAATGCCGACGGCATTCGGCAGGTGTTCTCGAGGTACATCTCCTATGGCAACGGGCCGACGGATTCGCCGCTGGTGAACAATGCCGAATGGCTGGATGAGCTGAAATACATCGAGTTTCTGCGCGATATCGGCAAGCACTTCACGATCAACCGGCTTCTTGCTTTCGAGAGCGTGAAGTCGCGGCTCGACCGCGAGCAAGCGCTATCCTTCATCGAATTCAACTACATGCTTTTGCAGGCTTATGACTTCCTGGAGCTTCACCGCCGTTACGGCTGCGTGTTGCAGATGGGCGGCTCTGACCAATGGGGTAATATCGTCTCCGGCGCGGACCTGATCCGGCGGGTCGAGGGCGCGGATGCCTTCGGACTGACGACACCGCTGGTGACGCGGGCCGATGGAAAAAAGATGGGCAAATCGGCGGAAGGCGCGGTCTGGCTCAACGAGGACATGATGTCGGCCTACGAATTCTGGCAGTGGTGGCGCAACGTGCCGGATGCGGATGTGGGCAAGTTTCTCAAATTGTTTACGGAGCTTGCGGTCGACGAATGCGACCGTCTGGGCGCCCTCGGGGGCTCGGAAATCAATGAGGCGAAGATCATCCTTGCAAACGAGGTGACTGCTCTCTGCCGAGGCGCCGAGGCGGCGGAGGCGGCCGCCGCGACATCGCGCGAGGTCTTCGAGAAAGGCGGCGTGGGTGAGGATCTGCCGACGCTGGAGATCTCCTCCGATGATCTGGGCGACGGCATCTCAATCGTCCAGCTGATCGTCCGCTCTGGCCTTGCCGACAGCGGCAAGGCCGCGAAGCGTTTGATCGCCGAAGGCGGCGCGAGGATCGACGACGCGCTGCTCGACGATCCCGGCCTGATGCTGGATGCTGGCGCCCTTTCCTCTCCGGTCAAGCTATCGGCGGGCAAGAAGCGGCACGCGCTGGTGCGTCTGGCAGGCTGATCTTCCTAAAGGAAACATACTCCGGTGGTATGCGAGGGTGCCGCGCCCCCTCGCCAGGATCGCCGCCCGCAGAGCGGTGAAAAGCTAGCTTCCCGCCAGCATCCACTCGCCGTCCGGCCAGAAGGCGTGGAAGGCGAAGGCGAAAAGAATGTCATGCGGCAGATCGTTGCCCTGAGCGTCGCGAACGCGGATCGTGCCGACATCCCGGCCCTGGTCGATCCGCGCGGAATCGAGCGCCGAGGCCTGACCGGCATTCCATGAGATGGTGACGCCGGCTTCGGTCACGTCGCCCTCGACGCGCAGTCGCTCGACCGGCCATGCGCGGTCGCCCACGCGCACGACGCGGGCCAAGGGCAGGATGCCATGGGGCGGCATCTCGCCGTTGTAGAGAAACGGGCGGGTCGAACTGTCGTAGCTCACATAAGGATTCCGGCCATAGGCGCGGCGCCACTTCGGCTCGTCCATCACCAGCCCCTCAGGATTTCGGGCCTTGAACTCGGCCCAGCTCTCCATCCAGGACGGCAGCTGCGTCAGCTCGGTTCCGGTGTAGCGTCCGACGATGCCGGTGCCGATGGCCTGCTGCCACCAGCTTTGGGTCTCGCGGTCGTACATGACCATGTCGGAGTTGCGGAGTTTGCCCGAGACGCCGAAGCTCAGGACGTCGCCGCCTACGCGCCGGTCGAAAGTCATGCCAGAGTTGCACAAGGGGCAGAAGGTGACAGCAACCGGAACGCCGCCCACTTCGTCATTAACGATTTCATGCCAGGTGAGGTAGCGGATCGGGTAGGCCCGGGGCGTCTCGCCATCTATCTCGACAGTGATCACCGGCTCGCGGTCGCCAATCCGGTTCTCTTTGCCCGCATCGACGAAGGTTGGATCGTCAAGAGCCGGGATGCCATCCTTCGGCGGTCCGCCGGATAGGATCTCTGTCCAGCTTTCGACGCTAGTCTGCTCGAAATCCGTGTCGGGCCATTCGTAGCGCCAGAACTCCGGACTGGCCTGAACCGCCGTGATCCCCAGACCCAAAACCAGCGTGATGGCGGAAAAAAACAGTCGCGGTCGCATCTCGGACCTCCTCCTTGTGCGGCTTTCGCATAGGTGGCAGGAAGCGGCGGTCCGGGATAGCCCCCCTCACGGCAGAGTGAAGGGATGTGGGGCCGGGCAGGTCCCCGGCCCGGCAGGTCTAACGAACGACCGTTACGGTCTGCATGACATCCGGCTGGCCAAGAACGGCGCCGTTCGGCCCCTCTCCGCGCTTGATCGCATCCACTATGTCCATGCCTTCGATCACGCGGCCAACGACCGTGTACTGGCCGTTCAGGAAGTAGCCTTCGTCGAACATGATGAAGAACTGGCTGTTGCCCGAGTTGGGGTCTTGCGACCGGGCCATGCCGACGATGCCGCGATCGTAGGGCACATCCGAAAACTCAGCGGGCAGATCCGGCCGTTCAGACGCGCCCCGGCCCGCCATGCGCATGTCGCCGCCCATCTTGCCGAACTGGACGTCGCCCGTCTGGGCCATGAAGCCTTCGATGACGCGGTGGAAGACCACGTTGTCATAAGCGCCCTCCTCGGCCAGCGTCGTGATCTGGGCGACATGCTGCGGCGCCACGTCCTCGAGCATGTCGATGACGACCGTGCCGTTGGCTTCGCCCGCGATTTCGATGACGAGGTTCGGGCCGGGGCCGTCTTCGGCCAGAGCAGGACCTGCAACGAGCGCGAGCGCGAGCGCCAGCCTACGCATCGGCGGCCACCTTCATGCTTAGCATCCGGTCGGGGTTCATCGGCGGCTCGCCGCGCTGAATCGCGTCCACATGCTCCATGCCAGACACCACGCGGCCGTAGACTGTGTACTGGCCATTCAGGAAGTGGTTGTCCTTGAAGTTGATGAAGAACTGGCTGTTGGCGGAATCCGGATTCTGGCTCCGCGCGGCGCCCAAAGTGCCCCGGTCATGGGGGATCTTGCTGAACTCAGCAGGAACGTTCGGGTGACTTGAGCCGCCGGTGCCCGCGCGGCGGAGGTCAAAGCCGTCCTCGAAATCGCCGTGCTCGACATCTCCTGTCTGAGCCATGAAGCCGTCGATCACGCGGTGGAAAACCACGTTGTCATACTCGCCCGCGCGGGCCAGCGTCTTCATGCGCTCGCAATGCTGGGGCGCGATGTCGGGCAGAAGCTCGATTGCGACGGTGCCGTCCTTCAGCTCGATCAGAATGGTGTTCTCAGGGTCGTTATACTCGGCCATGACCTTGTCCTTTATTGGCGTTGCGGCGGACCCTAGCGCGCCGGGGGCGGAAGGAAAACGCGATTCCCCGACCGCCCGCGACGATACGCATATTGACGCCGTGCGGCAGGCCGGTAGGGAGAAGCGAGCACACGCCATGGAGGGACCGATGGCCTGGAAAACGCTGGACGACATGGACCTCGACGGCAAGGTCGCGCTGGTGAGGGTCGATCTGAATGTGCCCGTCGAAAATGGCCAGGTGACCGACGCCACACGGATCGAGCGCATCGTGCCCACAGTCCGGGACATCCTTGAGAAGGGTGGCAAGCCCGTACTGATGGCGCATTTCGGGCGACCCAAAGGGCAGCGGGTGCCGGAGATGTCGCTCTCGCAGATCGTCGGAACGCTGGAGGCCCATCTGGGCGCTCCGGTGACCTTCGCCGAAGACTCCATCGGAGGCCCCGCGAAACAGGCCGTCGCGTCGATGGAGCCGGGCCAGGTCGTCCTCTTGGAAAACACGCGCTACCATCCGGGCGAGCCGAAAAACGACGGGATGCTCGCCGCATCCTTCGCCGCCTTGGGCGAAGTCTACATTAACGACGCATTTTCGGCCGCGCACCGCGCGCATGCCTCCACGGAGGGGATCGCGCATCTCCTGCCATCCGCAGCGGGCCGGCTTATGGAGGCCGAGCTGAACGCGCTCGAGGCCGCATTGACGGAGCCGGAGCGGCCGGTTGTGGCGGTGGTGGGTGGCGCGAAAGTGTCCACCAAACTCGATCTCCTCGGCAATCTCGTACGCAAGGTGGACATGCTGGTGATCGGAGGCGGTATGGCGAATACGTTCCTTGCCGCCAAGGGCGTCAATGTAGGCAAATCGCTGGCAGAGCACGATATGACCGACACCGCGGGGGAGATTCTGGAGCGGGCCGAGGAAGCCGCCTGCGAGATCATCCTCCCCATCGACGTGGTCGCGGCGTCGGAATTCGCGGCAGGCGCCGACAGTGTCACGGTGCCGGCGGAGAACTGCCCGCCCGACCGCATGATACTCGATGCCGGGCCCCAGTCAGTGGAAAAGATCAATGCCGCCTTCGAAGCCGCCAAGACGCTGATCTGGAACGGCCCTCTCGGCGCGTTCGAAATTGAACCCTTCGACACCGCCACTAATGCCGCCGCGCGGAAAGCGGGGGAGCTGACCAGGGCGGGCGGTCTCGTCTCGGTCGCCGGCGGCGGGGACACGGTCGCCGCGCTCAACAAGGCGGGCGTCGCCGACGACTTCAGCTATATCTCGACGGCGGGCGGGGCCTTCCTTGAATGGATGGAAGGCAAGGAACTTCCGGGCGTCGCCGCGCTTTCGAGCGACGCCGCGCGTTGAAGCCGGGACGCGGCCTCGCTATGAGAGGCCGAATATTCAAACAGGGACCACGTCATGAATCAGAAACAAGCGGAACAGATGCGTTCGGGTGCGGGATTTGTCGCAGCGCTCGATCAATCGGGCGGTTCAACCCCCAAGGTGCTGGGCCTTTACGGTATCGGCGCGGACGCCTTCTCGAACGACGCCGAGATGTTCGATCTGATGCACGCGATGCGGGCTCGGATCGTCAACGCCCCTGCCTTCAACGGCGAGAGGGTGATCGGCGCGATCCTTTTCGAGATGACCATGGATCGCGAATTCGGCGGCAAGCCCGCGGCAGACTACCTCTGGAACGACAAGGGTGTGGTCCCGTTCCTTAAGTGCGATCAGGGGCTGGCGGACGAGCAGGGCGGCATCCAGCTAATGAATCCCATGCCGGAGCTCGATGATCTCCTGTCCCGCGCAGTTGGCAAAGGCATCTTCGGCACCAAGATGCGGTCGGTAATTCATGCCGCGACGCCCTCGGGCATCGCCGACGTCGTCGCGCAGCAATTCGAGATTGGGCATCAAATCCTCGGACACGGGCTGGTGCCGATTATCGAGCCGGAGGTCACGATCTCCATCGCCGACAAAGCCGAGGCGGAGGACCTCCTTCTGGCCGAGATCAGCGCGCATCTCGACAAGCTGCCGGAGGGTCAGGAGGTGATGTTGAAGCTCTCGCTTCCCACCAGGGCCAACCAGTACAAATCGCTGGTCGATCATCCGAAAGTTATGCGCGTCGTGGCCCTGTCGGGCGGCTATTCGCGCGACGACGCAAACCGGATGCTGGCGGAGAACACTGGCATGATCGCCTCGTTCAGCCGAGCTCTGGCCGAGGGGCTGACAGCGCAGCAGTCGGACGAGGACTTCAACGCAACGATCGCTGCGACGATCGATTCGATCTACCAGGCGTCGATCGCCGGGTGACGGGATTGCGGCGCGTTTCGCGCCGCGACGCATCCGACCGGTGTATTTCCGCCAAGAGAAAATGGGCGGGTTTTCGCGAGGCGGCCCGCCCATGTTCGTTTTGGGGATTCCCCTGAGGAATCACATGTGGTTATCTGCTTCTCAGGTCCCGGTCAGAGGACCGTGAAAGCAGGTTATGGCAGGTCCCGGCAGACGCGCTTCCTTTGGCATCATCGCCTATTTCGCCGCGATGTTCTCGCTTGGCGTCTATTTCACCTTCGCCAGCGTCCAGGGCGATTTCGGGCTGTTCCGGCGGGTGCAGATCGAGGCGGAGGCGGAAGTGCTCCGCGCCGAGAAGGCCCGGCTGGCGGCGGAGGTCGACAGCCTGGAGAACAAGACCCGTCGGATGTCGGACGAGTTTCTCGATCTGGACCTCCTCGACGCGCAGGCGCGAGACGTGCTGGGGCTGATCCGGTCCGATGAGGTCGCGCTGAACTAGCCGTCTATTCCTTGAGCGGGAATACCCTGGCGGATACGGTCCGCCTATGCGCAAGCAGTATCATGCGCGGGTCGTGAACGGCGACACGCATATCTGGGACGTTCACCGCCTGGTCGATCTGGCAAGCAGTCTTCCGGTGGCCCTGGTGCCGCTCGAGAGCCTTCGCGAGCTGGACGAGAATTGGTGGTATTCCGATCCCGCCGCTACGCCGACCCCGCGATCCCTCGCCGCGCATATCGACATGGTCCGCCGGACGGATATCGAGCACCCGATCATCCTGTGCGCCGAGGGCCGGCTGATGGACGGGATGCACCGGTCGGTGAAGGCGCTGTTGGAGGGGCATGACGCCGTCAGGGCCGTTCGCTTTCCGGAGACGCCGGAGCCGGATTACATCAACGTCTCGCTGAACGATCTGCCTTACGACGACGCCTGAGCCCGACTCACCTCATCGGCGATCAGACCCTTGTAGAGGAGGCGAATGCGCTGCGTCACCGGACGCTCACCGTTTCCGATCGCCTTGCCGTCGATCTCGGAGACTGGCGTTTGAGCGCCGAATGTTCCAGTGAGGAAAGCTTCGTCGGCGCCGTATGCCTCGACCAGCGAAAAATTTCTCTCGAAGATCGGAATGCCGTTCGCGCGGCAGAGGTCGATGACCTTCTGCCGGGTCACGCCGTTCATGCAGTAATCGCCCGTCGACGTCCAAACCTCGCCGCGTCGCGCAATGAAGAAGTTGCAGGCGTTCGTGGTATTCACGAAGCCATGCGGGTCGAGCATCAACGCCTCATCCGCGCCCGCCTGTTCGGCCTGTAGACAGGCGATCACGCAGTTCAGCTTGGAATGACTATTGTACTTGGCGTCCTGGCTCATCGGAAGGCCGCGTACCTGCGGGACTGTTGCCAGTCGGATGCCCTCTGACTGGAGATGATCTGCGGGTCTGGAATGCTCGATGATGATCACGAGCGTGGGGCCGGACTGGCTGAGCGAGGGATGCTGGAATGGTTTCACTTTCACACCGCGTGTCAGCATCAGGCGGCAATGGGCGTCCGTCTTCATATCATTGGCTCGGCGCGTGGCCTCGAGCGCCTCAAAGACGCCCTGCCGGTCCATGCCGGGATCGAGGCTGACTGCTTTGCACGAGTCAAAGAACCGATCCATGTGTTCATCGAAGAAGGCCCAGACGCCATCGTAGAGGCGCATCCCCTCCCACATCCCGTCGCCAAGCATGAAGCCGCTGTCGTAGACCGAGACCTTAGCTTCGTCTCGATGAACGATCTTGCCGTTCACATAAATGCGGATGTCCGCGTTTCGCGGGTCTTCCAGGGCGTCGTGGGTGGTTTGGGGCATGTCCGGGCTCCTCACAGGGATCGCCCCGGCGCCACTGCGCGTGGGTCGGGGAGCAAGTGGAGGAGATGCGGCTGACCGGTGGCGAACGCGGTGTCGAAGGCCGCCTTGAACGCGTCGGTTGTTGAGATCGTTTGGGCCTCAAGGCCGAAACTTCGCGCCACAGCGGCGAAATCGGGGCTTTGGATATCGGTGCCAACGGTGCGGCCCGGGAAATCCCGCTCCTGATGCATGCGGATGGTGCCGTAGCGGCCGTTATCGACAATGATCACAATGATCGGCAGGCGATGTTCGGCGATCGTCGCCAGCTCCTGAATGGTCATAAGCGCGCAACCGTCGCCTGCGAAGGCGACCGCAGGGGCGCCGTGATTTGCGAAACAGGCGCCAATAGCGGCCGGAATGCCGTAACCCATGGAGCCGGATTGCGGGCCCAGCTGCTGGCCGAAGCGGCGGTAGTGGAAGAAGCGGTGGACCCAGATCGCGTAGTTCCCGGCGCCGTTGGCGATGACCGTCTCCGGCGGGACGCTTGAGGAGATATGTGCAACCGCTTCGGACAGCTGAAGCGGTCCGGGGTCCGATACGGGAGCTGCGAAGGCCTCGTAGTCCCGCCGTGCGCCGTCCCGCCACTCCGCCCGCGAGGCCGGATCGCCGAGGTCGGAATGGGCGAGGGCCTCGAGGGTATGGGCCGGGTCGCCCGCCAAGGCGACGTCCGGTTTGAAGACCGCGCCCAGTTCGCTCGCATCTGCATGGACGTGGATCAGCTTCGGACCCGCGACCGGCGGCGTGAGAAGCGTGTAGCCGGAGGTGGTGTTCTCGCCCAGCCGAGGTCCCGCTGCGAGGATGACATCGGCGGAGCCGACGCGTTCCGCGAGCGCGGGATCGATGCCGAGACCGACATGCCCGGCGTAGGCGGGATGGGTGTTGTTGAGGACGTCCTGCCGACGCCAGGCCGCGCTGACTGGGGCGCCGAGACGATCGGCGAGACGCGCGATCGCTTCGGAGGCCTCAGCGCGCCAGCCCGCGCCGCCAGCGATGATGAAAGGCCGCTCGGAGCTTCTTAGCAGTCCGGCGGCCCTGGCCAGGCTCGACGCGTCCGGCAGCGCCCGGGGCGGCTCCGGCGCGGCGAGAAGCGCGTCGGGGAGCTCGCCCGCGTCGTCCCCGAGCATGTCCTCTGGCAACCCGATCACCACGGGGCCGGGGCGGCCAGAGATGGTGAGATGAACGGCGCGGGAGAGTTGCTCGGCCATGCGGGAAGCGTCGCGGATGATCAGCCCGTCCTTGCCGACGGTCCGCCCAAAGGTCTCGACGTCCATCTCCTGAAACGCCTCCCGGCGCTCGGTGCCCCGCGCCGGCATGCCGACGAGGACGAGAAGCGGGGTAGACCCTTGCCTTGCAATGTGAATTCCCGCCGAAGCGTTTGTCAGGCCCGGCCCCCGCGTGACCATGGCGAGGCCCGGACGGCCGGTCGCGCGGGCGTGCGCCTCGGCCGCCATGGCCGCCCCGCCCTCTTGCCGGCAGGCAATGAAGCGCGGGGCGCTTCTGTCGTGGAGCGCGTCGAGGAGCGCGAGGTAGCTCTCGCCCGGCACGCCGAAGGCGGTATCAAAACCCCAGGCCTCGAGGAGGCGGGCGGCGATGTCGGCGGCCCTCATTGGCCAGTCTCAGCGGGGCCGTACCCGCCGCCTCCCGGCAGGTCCAGGCGAACGATGGTTCCCGGCTCAAGTCGGTGCACGGCTTTGGCGGAAAGCGCGCCGCCAGGCTCGGCGACCACTGAGCCAGGCGCCCCGTCGCCGCCGCCGAAAAGACCCGGTGCCGTGGTCCTGACCCGGTCGTACATGGTCGAGAACCAGACCGGGCCGCGCCCGCCGACCTCGAACGCCATGGACTGGCCAAGACCGCCTTTCCAGCGCCCCGCCCCGCCGGAGTCTTCACGCAGCTTCCTGTAGAGGAACCGAATGGGCCCCCGCTCCTCCGCGACCTCGATGGGGGTCGCCGCGACGCCGCTTGGAAAGGCGGTGGCCGAGAGCCCGTCAAGGCCGTGCATGGCCCCCACGCCGCCAGACGAGAACCAGGTGAGCGAATAGGCCTTGCCGGTCCCGTCATCATCCCCGAACACATGCGTGTCCCAGAGCGCGTCGAAGCCGCCCGCAAGCACGTTCTCCGGACGCGCTTCCGCCAGCGCCCGGAAGACCAGCGTGGGCAGATAGTGGCCGATCATATGCCGCCCGCAAACCGCCGCCGGATATTCGGCAGCGAGGAGCGATCCCCGAGGCGCGTCCACCGCGATGGGACGCAACGCGCCGTCATTGTTCGGGATGTCCGGGGAGAGCGCGCATTTCAGCCCGTAGAGCGTGTAAGCGGCAGTGTAGTTCAGTGCGACGTTGATCCCGGATTGAGCGCGAGGGGGAACATCGACATAGCGGGCGGTGAGGCTGTCTCCTCGCACCTCGAGGCGCAGTTTCAGCGTCAGCGGCGCGTCGAACCCGTCGCACTCGAGCTCAGCCTCGTATTCTCCGTCCTCGAGCTCGGCGATCCGCGCGCGCATCGCCGCCTCGCTTCGGTCGGTGATGATATCCGACAGGTCTTCGATGTCCTCAAGCCCCGCGCTCTCGAGGAACGCGGCAAGCTGATCGGCGCCGGCCTGATTGCCGACCATCTGCGCCTCGATGTCCTTCATGCCCTCGAAGGGCGTGCGGACGTTGGCCTCGAAGAACGCCTGGAAGGTCGCGTTCATGCGACCCGCCTCCATCAGCTTCATGATGGGAATGAAGAGCCCTTCCTCGTGGATCGAGCGGGCGTCGGCGCCCAGCCCGCGCCCGCCAATGTCGGGCGTATGGCAGCAGCTTCCGAAGAACGCGACGAGGTGACCATTGCGAAACAAAGGCGTGACCACCGATATGTCGTGTAGTTGCGAGGCCGTTTTCCAGGGATCGTTGGTTACGATCACATCGCCCTCGCCGATTGTCTCAATCGGAAAGCGCTCCAGGATGTAGCTCATGCCTGTCGCGAGCGAGTTGATGTGGCCCGGAGTGCCTGTGACCGCCTGCGCCACCATCCGCCCGCGCCGATCGAAGACCGCCGCCGACAGATCGCCTGCGTCCCGCACGATCGACGAGAACGACGTGCGCATCAGCGCAGCTGCCTGTTCGTTTACTGTGGCGATGAGCCGGCTCCAGAGGAGGTCGATGGCGAGCGGATCGTCGGGAAGGCTCATGCGCGTTTCACCCTTATCTCTCCGAAATCCCCGATCTCGGCCTCCGCCGGCCCGGCAAGAACAACGGTCGATTCCCGCTCCTCGATCAGCGCGGGTCCCTCGAACCGATGTCCTCTGCCGAGACGATAGCGGTCATAGACCGGGACTTCCACGAACTCGCCGCCAATCCAAAGCGGCCGCTGGCCTTTGATGGCGACGTCAGCCTCCCCGCTGCCCGGCGCCATCTCGGGAAAGGGCGCGGGCGGGGTCGGGAAGGATGCGGTCACGCGCCAGCTCACCGCTTCGATCGGGGCCTCCGAGGCGCGGCCGTAGATCGCCCGATAGGCGGCGGCGAAGTCGGTCTTGAGCTGTTCCACAGCCGCCCGATCCAATGCGTCGCCAGACCTGATCGGAACCCGTACCTCCTGGATTTGCCGCTGATAGCGGAGAAACACGGCGCGGCTGATCGACGGCTGTCCCGGCTGTGCCTGCTCGACCTCGGCGAGAGCCTCTGCCGCAAGCGCGCTTAACGCGGCGTTGACGGTCTCATAGTCCACATCGTCTAGCAGGCAGGTCAGCCCCCTCGCCCGCTCGAAAGCAATTGGCGCGGTCAAGAGGCCCAGCGCCGACATCACTCCCGCCGAGGCGGGATAAACGATCTCGGAGGTGCCAAGCCTTTCGGCGACGCCCCAGGCATGAACCGGACCGGCGCCGCCAAAGGCGAAGACCGTGAAATCCGGCAGGTCCACCCCACGCTCGATGGCGTGAATGCGCGCCGCTTGCGCCATCGTCTCCTCGGCCATCGCGACGATCCCGGCGGCGGCGGCTTCCGTCGAGAGCGCGAGCGACGACAGATCGGCATCGACAGAGTTCCGCGCCGCTTCAATTTCGAGCGCCATATCACCGCCCAGGAAGCTTTTTTCACCCAAACGGCCAAGTATCAGATCGGCATCCGTCACGGTCGGCTTATCGCCGCCCCGGCCGTAGGCCGCCGGTCCGGGCGCCGAGCCCGCGCTCTCCGGACCCACTTGCAGACGGCCGAGCGCGTCCACGCGCGCGATCGATCCGCCACCCGTTCCGATCTCGATCATCTCGATCACCGGTACGCGGACGGGAAGCCCGCTACCCGCATGGAACTTGTACCGGCGGTCGATCTCAAACTCCGGCGCGGTGAGCGGCTGGCACTCGACAATAAGCGCCGCCTTGGCGGTGGTGCCGCCCATGTCGAAGGAGATCACGTTCTTCAGCCCCATCGCGCGGGCATGCGCCGCCGCCGCCAGCGCCCCTGCCGCCGGGCCGGATTCAACCAGACGGATCGGCAGCCGCGCCGCGGTCGAGGGGGTCAGGAGACCACCGTCGGACTGCATGACAAAGAGCCGCTCGGGCGCCCCAAGCTCGGCGAGCCGTGACAGCATGCGATCCAGATATCTTTCCGCAATCCCTTGCACATAGGCGTTGGCCAGCACCGTGGACGTGCGCTCGTACTCGCGAATCTCTGGGGCGACCTCGGACGAAAGCGTGACGGCGACTTCCGGAAGATCTGCGGCAAGGCGCGCGGCGACCTCCTGCTCATGCGCGGGGTTGGCATAGGCGTGAAGCAGGCAAACGCCGACCGCCTCGGCGCCTGAGGTGCGGACGGCCCTCACTGCCTCAGCCAGCGAGGCCTCGTCCAGCGGCGTATGGACGCTTCCGTCCGGCATGACCCGCTCGACGACGCCGAAGCGCAGCGCCTTCGGCGCCAGAGGTTCGGGCCGCCGCATCCTGAGATCGTACATGTCGAACCGGTGCTCGCGGGCGATCTCGATGGTGTCTTCGAAACCAGCGGTGGTGATCAACGCCGTCTTGGCCCCGCGCCGCTGGATCAGCGCGTTGGTGAAAAGCGTCGTGGCATGGAGGAGCGCGTCGAGCCCCGCCGCCGCGAGACCGCTTCGGTCTACAAGCGCCGCAACCCCCGCGATCACCGCGTCGTCCGGCTGTTCGGGCGTGGTCAGGAGCTTCTCCAGCGCGACCGCACCCGTCTGGTCGTCGCGCAGCACCAGATCGGTGAAGGTTCCGCCAATATCCGCGCCAATGCGCCAGCCGCTCATGGGGAGTCGACCTCCACCGTGTCCGCCGGCAGGTCGATGGTGAAGGCGGCGCCCTGTTTGGCCCGCTGGTCCAAAGAGATCCGGCCGCCGTGCGCGGTGACGATGCGATGGCAGAGCGCCAGTCCGATGCCGGTGCCCTTGCCGATCTCCTTCGTCGTGAAGAGCGGGTCGAAGATGCGTGGGGCGATATCAGGCGGCACACCGGGCCCGTTGTCGGTCACACGCAGCCGAACCAGCCGCTTCTCGGGCACGTGCATTGCGGACAACGCGATGCGACCGTCCGCCTGCCCTTTCATGGCTTGCTCGGCGTTGATCATCAGGTTGGTGACGACCTGAACGATCTGCACCTCGTCCGCCTGCACCGGCGGCAGCCCTTCATGCGCCTCAATCGCGATCTCGATCTCTCCCGGTTCGGTCGCCTCGAACGCGTCGCGGGCGGTGTCCAGCAGCATGTCTACCGCCAGACTCTCGATCTTCAAGGGCCGGTCGCGCGCCATGGACAGAAACGCGCGGACAATCCCGACGCAGCGCTCTGCCGCGTCCGACACCTTTTCCACCCGCTTGAGGGCCGGGCCGTCGATGCCGTCCTCAAGAAGCATCTGCGCGTTGCCGACGACGATCGATAGAGGATTGTTCAGCTCGTGCGCCACGCCGGCGAGGACCTCGCCCAGCGCCGACATCTTCTCCGACTGAAAGACCTGCTCCTTCTGCCGGCCCAATTCGTCCTGCAATGCCAGTTCTTCGGTCAGGTCCGTGATGCTGGAGACGATGACATCCTCGCCCCGGTAGTCGATCAGACGGGCCGAGATGGCCGCCTCGAATTCGTGGCCCTCGGCATGGCGCGCCGTAAAGCGCAAGTCGTCGACGCGCGCGCCCGGCAGAAGGGCGGTAATGAAATCCGCGCGCTCCTCGCGATTGACGAAGTGCGCGCGGCTGTTGAACCCCTTGCCAAGCAGTGCCGTCGCCTCGGGCGAGCGATAGAGGATATGGCCGTCGCCGATCCGCGCCATCGTCAGGCAGGTGGGACAGGCTTCGAGCACCTTGGACATGATCTGCTCAAGCTCGCGCTCTTCAGCGGCGTCATCCGACGTCTGGCGCGCCACGCGCAGGGCGAAACCACCGTCCGACGCGGCCTTCAGCGCGAAGGTCAGCGTCCCGCTCGCGGTTTTCGCCACGACCTCGCTCGCGGGACGCGCCGGGTCGGTCAGCGACTCCTCGATCATCGCCAGGCGGCGCGAGGCCTCCATCTGCAAAAGGTCCTGCCGGACGGCTTCGGTCAGAAAGAGTGGCCAGGGCGTGCCGGGCGCGAGAAAGGCCTCGACAGGCTGAAAGAGCCCGCGAAATGCCGGGCTGACAGCGACCAATTCGGCGTCAGGCCCGAAAACCGCCAGGGCGTCTTCGGTCAAAGACAGGATCTCATCCAGATTCAACGGGCTCTCCCGGACCAAGCGTCATCCGTCAGCTCTGCATGGCCCCTGCCTTGCCGGTCTCGCGCAAGACGCCCGCGCCGTCCAAACCCTCGATGACGTAACGCGCGTCCAGATGTCGCTCAGCCGAACCGTCGACGGCGACCTCCATCTCTGGCGCGGCAGAGCGGGTGCGGTCGGCCGCGGAAACGGCCGGTCCGAAGACATCGTAGATGTATTTCTGAACGCCAACGACCGAGCCGATGACCGGACCGCTGGCGATGCCAGCCCGCGCGATCCACTTGATCGGATGCGAGGTGTTCCGCTGCTCGAGATAGCGCAGGAAACGGATCGCCGCGCTTGCGACGGAGCCCGCATGGTCCCGGACCGGATCGGGCACGCCCGAGACGGCGACATAGCTGTCGCCAGTGGTGCGCACGCGCTCGCAACCGAACTGTTCGCCGATCCGGTCGAAGGCCGTGTAGACGTCGTTCAACTCGCTGACGATGACGGCCGGATCATGCTCGGCGATGATGCTCTCGAAGTTGGCGAAGCTCAGCGTCAGCACCGTTACGTCATCGAAAAGACGAGGGGCGACGACGCCGAAGGACTTGTACTCCTCATAAGCCGTGCGCGGCATCATGTTCAGGAGGAGCTTCTCAACATGTTCCTTCTCGCGCCGGATCTCATGCGTGTTGCGCTCGACCATCATGGCGTAGGAATCGATCATCGACTCCAACTCCTTGATCCGGCTGATATTCTGACAAACCAGCACCGCAAGGTCTTCCTCCTCGTCCAGCGCGCGGTTAACCTCGATCGCCACGGTCATCGAGCGACGGCGGCGCTTGAAGCTGACTTCGGTGGTGAGCGTGCCGCTCGCCTCCAGTTGCTTCAGCGCTTCGAAGATTTCGGCCCCGGCCATGAGGTCCGGCAGCCGGGCCTCGTCCTCAATCGGGCCGAACCACTCGCCGAAAGTGTCGTTGGCATAGCGGACCGCGCCTGTGGGCGTGTGGACCAGCGCCACGCCCACGCCGATGGCGCGAAGGAGCTGCTCATTGATCGCTTCGAGAGACATCAATCCTCCACCAGAAGGCCGCGGCGCGCCTCGAAGGCACCGAGAACGGCGGCCGCATCACCGGGTTCCACTGAGAACTCGTCCAGCGTCTCCTGAATGAGTTCCTTCAGTTTGTCGAAATGTGCGTTGTGGATCGTGAGGTTGCGGTGCGCGTTGGCGATGTGCGTATCCGAAAATGAAGCGGGTCCGCCCATCAGGGACGAGACGAACTTGGTCTGATGATCGATCAGGCGCGGCATGTCGACATCGTCGAAGAATGGCCCGACATCGTCGTCGTCCAGAAGCTTGTCGTAGAGGCGCATCACGATCTTGCTGACCGTGGAGAACCCTCCGTACTTCTCATACGGTGTCTTTTCGCGCATTCCGTTACTCCCCTCGTCAGGACGGCGGCCGGTCAGGCCGCCATCCGTTGTTCCGGCTGATCTTGCCAAGCAAGGTCGCATGAAACAATGAAATTGCTCACGTCCGGCCCGACGATGTGCGGATCGGTAAGGTGGGCGGAAGCGCTCGCGAACTTGACGAAGCGCGCGCTCAGTTCTGGCAAGACCATTTTGAGAAGCCGTGTCATGGCCCGGGTGTCGGAGGGCGCGCGGCGGCCGGTGATAACGCGGACGGGCGCCGCGATCCCAGACAGCTCGGTCAAATCGAAGGGCGCTGCCGCCTGTCTTTGCCAATCGGCGGAGAGCCGGGCGATCGCCTTCTCAAGCCGACCCCGGAGTTCTGGCGCGGTCCGTGACCAAGCGCCCCGGCCCATCCACCAATCGACGGCCAGCTCTGCTGCGCCGACGCGGTCTTCTTCCGCGACCCGCGTCTGAACGCGGCGGATCATCCCGGCGTGACGGCGGAACTGCAGGCAGGCGGCGAGCTCGGGCAGGCCCGCGATCAGGTCAGGGTCGATCAGCGTCACGCTTCTGACCATCTCGCCATAGCCGGCGGCGACCCGAAGCGCGTCGTAAGCGGCGGCGCCATGAGCGACCAGGTGGGCGCCGTCCGGGGCGATGAAGGCGGCATGCGCCCAATCCGCCGGATGGTCAAACATCTGGCAGGCGCCGCGCGGGCCAAGGCAGTCGGCGATGCCGTTCCACTCCCAGGTTTCGCCCATCGCGCTTGAAAGAAAGAGCACGGGCGCCGCCGCGACCTGGGTTTCGCGGTTCTGGATCATGAAATCGAACATCGTCTTTGCCTTTACCGTTGTGTCTTTGTCTCTGCCCGGTTTGCGCGACGCGCGTTTCACCGCGATGTCGCCCCGCGTTTCGATTGTTTCAGGCGGCCAGTTGTGCGGGACCGAAGCGGCGGTCCATCCAGGCCTGCTCATCACGCATCAGCTTGCTGAACTGGATGAACTGCGCGGCGATCTCGTCCATAGGGCGGTCATGGTCCGCCATTTGGGCCGTGAGCGCGAAGATCGGGTCGGTCACGGTATCGCGCTCGCGTTCGTAGCCCGTGGCGTCGTAGCCGGTCTCAAGCAGGCAGGCGGCCAAGTGCTCGGCGTCCCGGAAGGCGTCCGTGATGCCATGCGCGGTCACCGGATCGCGGAATTGGCCGGCGTCTCCGATCAGCGCCCATCCGGGGCCCGAGGATTCGCGCCGCATCGTGGCGTGTCCGGCGAAAAGCCGCGCCCGCTCGGTCATCTGCGCGCCGCGCAGCAGCGCACCGAGCACCGGGTCGATCTCATCCGTCAGTTTAAGGAGCGCGCCCTCGGCGCCATGCTTCCTCATCTCGTCACGCATGCGGGCGGGTTCGGCGGAGACGATAACCGTGGTCATGCCCCCATCCGTCGGCGTGAGGCCGATGGACAAGCCGGGAACGATGGCGACGAGATTGTCGCGCTGCTCTGGCAGTGCGAAATACCCGTAGATGTGCGCCAGCCGCGCCTCACCGATCACGCGCTCGCGGGCGCCGACCGCATTGGCGAAGCTCGAGCGGAGACCGTCCGCGCCGACGACGAAGCGGGCGCGAACCGAGTAGTCCCAACCCTCAGGTCCCGCGAGGCGAACGCCCGCGACCCGGCCAGCGTCATCCCGGATCACATCGCGAAACGCGGTCTTGTAGCGGATCTCGGCGCCGGCCTCCTCCGCCGCGCCAGCGAGCATGGCGTCGAGCTTCCAGCGCCGCGTCGCGATCATGCCGGGCCCGTCGGCGACGGGCCGGATGTCGATCGCGGACTCGGTCTCGCCGAACCGGAACACGCTGCGCGCGATGCCCGGCGTGCCCGCATCGACGAGGCCCCTCAGCATGCCCCAGCGCGAGAGTTGCGCGACAGCGCCCCGGGTCATTGTGTGGGATGAGAGCGTATCGGTCCCGGGCTCGGCTCGGTCGACAACCAGCACATCCAATCCAGCTTCGGCCAGAAGCCGCGCGTGCGCCGCTCCGGCGCAGCGGGCGCCGATGACGAGAACGTCACGATCAAATCGCTGTTGCATGGGAGAATTCCTTGTATTCGAGGGAGTTGGGCGGCCTCAAACGGGCCGCCCGATGCCGCGTCACGCGAGGGAAACGTCAACGCTGGTGCCGTTCTTGAGCATGTCGTAGGCAGCCGAACGCGCGACCGCCTGCTCGACCACTTTGGCGAGCGCCTCGGGGGCCGCGTCGCCATCGATTGCAACGTTCGCGCGGATGCTCTGGAAGCCGTTCCGCACGCTGTCATCGAGACCGAGAAGACCGCGCATGTCGACATCGCCTTCGACCCGCACCTGGACCGACTTGAGCTCGATCTGACGGACCGATGCGATGTTGCCGATGCCCGCCGTGATGCAGGCGGCGAGCGCGGTCAGAAGGTATTCCATCGGGTTCGCGCCGTTGTCGCCGCCGCAGAACACGACCGGGTGGTCGGCCTCGATGACAAAGTCGGCTTCGCGACCATGCTCCTCACCGGCGCCGAAGTAGCCGTTCACCGTCGTGCTGGAGTGGGTGCCGCGCTGCCATTCGCCGTTGGCGCGGAACTGGAACTTGGCGAGTTCGGGGTTCTCCCCCACCACGCCGATGGTGCCGAGAAGCGCCGGCACGTCCACGCCATTTTTCGCGACTTTTGCGGGCTTTTCCATGGTTGCTGTGGTCATGATCTTCTTCCTGTCTGATATTCGGGTTTCGGGTTGCGTGATGCCGATCGCGTCGGCCACGGAAGCGGTTTACGCGCCGTGGGTTTCAGTATTCGATCAGTAGAAGAGTGCATTTGTTTCAATTGTTTGCGTGATATTTCTCATGGACAACGAAAGAGGCCCGCCAAATGGCGGGCCGTCCTTGTGGTCTTTCTGATTGCACCGGTCTTCGCGGGTCGCCCCGCCAGCTCACGCCGCTTGCCGCAGCGATCGCATGCCGCTCCAGACACGTTCGATCTTCTCCGCCAGTCGGTCGAGCGCCTCGACATCCGTGCCGTCCTCAATGATCGACAACCGCAGGATGCGCCGCCCCCGCCACTCGGCCGTTTTGACGAAGGTCTCGCCGTCATTGAGCGCGCCTTCCATGGCGGCCGTCAGCGCGTCTCCGGTCCCCACGCCATCCTCGAACCGGAGCGCGATCTGGTTCAGGCTCACGCGGTTCTCGACCCGGATACCAGGAATGCCAGCTAGCCGGTTGGCAAGCCTTCGAGCCCCGTCGCAATGTCGGCGGACAAGCGCGGCGACGCCCTCGCGGCCAAGCGACTTCAGGATCGCCCAGACCGCGAAGCCGCGCGCGCGGCGC
>JASJAU010000046.1 GCA_030066855.1 Paracoccaceae bacterium
CTCTTTGATCACGGCGCGCCCGAGCTTCAGGTGACCTGCGATGAGTTCGACGGCTTCCTCGCCTCGCTGGGCGCGGTTGGCGCGAACGGCTCGCGGTACGGCGCCCCCGGAATGAGGTTTCTCTTCGACGCGCTGGCGGACCGGGTGGACCTGCGCCAGGACGTGCGGATCACTTCGCTCTCGCGCGAATTGGGCGGATGGGTGCTCCGCACGGGCTCGGGGCGGTCTTACGCTCATTTCTCGGACGTCATCATCACGGTCCCGGCGCCTCAGGCCCGCGAGTTGGTCGCCAGCATCGAGCCACGGCTGGCCGACGAGATCGACGCGGTGCGCATGCACCCGGTCTGGACCTGCCTTGCAGCGTTTGACGCGCCCCTGGCGCTGATCCCCAGTGTCTCCGGCGATCCGATCCTCCGCGCTGACCGGATGAACGCGAAACCCGGCAGGCAAGATGACCGCGAGGCCTGGGTCATCCACATGACCCCTGACTACGCCCGCGAGACGCTGACCATCGACCCGGCGGTGATCGCGCCCGCGATCCTTGAGGAATTCGCCGACGCTTTCGGGCTGAACCTGCCCGCCGTCCGCTACCTTGACGCACATCGCTGGCGTTACGCCTACGCCGAAGAGCCGCTCGGCCGTCCGTTCCTCGGCGCGCCGGAAAAGCGCCTTGTCGTCGGTGGCGACTGGACGCTGGGCGAACGGGCGGAACACGGATTCCAATCCGGCCGCGCGATGGCGCAGTCTCTCCTTTCGCGGGCGGGCGCGACCGTTTAAGCCCCTCGTCATGGCTTTCGCACCGACCGATTTGCCCGCGCTCCTCAATGCTGGGTTCGATACCTTGATCGATGTCCGCTCGCCGGCCGAGTTCGCCGAAGACCACATCCCCGGCGCCATCAACCTGCCGGTCCTCTCGGATGAGGAGCGGGCGCGGGTCGGCACGATCTACGTCCAAGACAGCCCGTTTCGCGCCCGCAAGCTTGGCGCGGCGCTTGTGGCCCGGAACGCGGCGAAGCACATCGAAGGCCCCCTCGCGGAGTTTGAAGGCGGCTGGCGGCCTTTGGTCTATTGCTGGCGCGGCGGGCAGCGGTCGGGATCGCTCGCCACGATCCTGCGCCAGATCGGCTGGCGGGCCGAGACGCTGGAGGGCGGCTATCAGACCTACCGCCGGATGGTCGTCGCGCGGCTCTATGAGTCGTCCCTGCCGCATGAGTTGATCTTGCTCGACGGCAACACCGGGACGGCTAAGACCGACATTCTGAACATGTTGCCAGCGCTCGGAGTCCAGTCGCTGGATCTGGAGGGGCTGGCGGGACATCGGGGTTCCGCGCTCGGCGCGCTCAGCGGGCAGCCGAGCCAGAAGGCGTTCGAGACCGCGCTAACTAAGGCGCTGATCACGCTCGACCCCGCTCGACCCGTCGTGGTTGAGGCAGAGTCGAGCAAGATCGGGCGGATCAACCTGCCGCCTGCGCTGTTCGAGGCGATGCAAAAGGCACCGCGGCTGGAGCTCTCCGTCCCGGTCGCGGCCCGCGCCGATTACCTGACAGAGGCCTACTGCGACATCACCGAGGAGCCGTCGGCGCTCGTCGCGCGGCTTGAAAAGCTTGTCCGGCTTCAGGGTCGGGAGCGGGTCGAAGGATGGGTCCGGCTCGCGGAGGCGGGTGCGTTTCGGGAACTTGCGGTGCAGCTGATCGAGCGCCACTACGACCCGCGTTACGCCCGGGTGCGGGCGCGGCTCGGCGCCGAGGTTGATGACACGCTGGTGGCAGCAAGTCTCGATGAGGCGGGCCGCGCCGATCTGGCCTCGCGCGTCGCTGACTGGGTCAAAGAGCGCGGAGCGTGACGCCCTCGTAAGCCGTCATCCGGCCGATGATCGCCGCCGGGTGACCGTGCGCCTTAATCTGCTCCAGTGCCTTTTCCGCTGCCGCTGTCGGAAGCGCGGCGAGGAGCCCGCCGGAGGTCTGCGGATCGAACAACAGCGCCGCTTGCGGCGTGTCGGGCGCGTCGGCCAGAACGGCGGCGCGGTTGGCGGGGTAGAGGCTCGATCGGACGCCCTGCCGCGCGAGGTCCTCCGCGCCAGCCAGGAACGGAACGTGTTTCAGCGACACCTCCGCTGTCAGCCCCGCCGCGTCGGCCATGCGCCCCAGATGCCCTGCCAGCCCGAACCCGGTGACATCGGTCATGGCGCTGGCCAGCGGCGCGAGAAAGGCCGCAGCGTCGCCTTGCGCACGGGACAACGCCACCAGCGCGCCCTGAACGTCGCGCCCCTTGGCCGTCCGCTGCATCTCGCCCGCCATGATGGTCCCCGACCCGATTGGCCGGGTTAGAAGCAGCGCGTCGTCGGCTCGCGCGCCGGCTTGAGTGACCGGTGGGCCGTCCAGGAGGCCGGTCACCGTGAAACCGATGGTCAGCTCCGCGCCCACAGTGGTGTGTCCGCCGACGACGCCTGCGCCCGCCTCGGCAGCGACCTGCGAGGCCGCCCTCATAATCTCCGTAAGCCAGTCCCGCTGTTTGGCCTCCACCATCTCCGGCAGGATGATGTGGGCCAGCAGCGATTGCGGCGCGGCGCCCATGGCCCAGACGTCGCCCAAGGCGTGCAGCGCCGCGATCCGGGCCATGACGAAGGGGTCGTCCCAGAATGAGCGGAGGTGGTCGGTGCTGATCACTTGCCGCGCGTTCTCGAACCGCAAAACGGCGGCGTCGTCGCCCGCTCCAGTCTCCACGTCGTCGCGGGTCATGGCAGGCAACCCTGCGAGAACTCCGTCCAGCACGCCCGTGCCCACCTTGGCGCCGCAGCCGCCGCAGAGGGGCTTCGGCCCGATGGACTCAATCACGCCCTGCGCTCGTTCGCGGGGCGGGGCCGGGGGCGGCATGGGCGGCAGATCGGCTAGACGGTCCATGAATCTCCGGTCAATCCGGTCCTTCCAGGTCCAGGCCCAGTCGCCGCCGATGGAATGCCCCCATTTCTCCGCAAGCGCCGATCTGCGCCCCAACGAGATGAGCTTGAGATAGTGTTTCTGTGGCCGGAAAGGTTTCCGCTGCGATCCGCTCAGCGCGGCTCGGAGGTTATGCGCGAGAACCGGCGCAGCCCGCACCGCGAAAACGCCCGCCTTTGGTCGGGGCGCGTGCGCCATGTGGGCGCAATCGCCTGTGGCATAGATCGACTTGTCCGAGGTCGACCGCAGGGTCTCGTCGACAGTAATGTATCCCTCTGTCAGATCGAGTCCGGTTTCCTCCAGCCAGTCGAATGGCCGGGCTCCCGCTGCGCCGACCGTGAAGGCGGAGGGGATTTCCCGGCCATCGCCAAGCGCGACGGATTCGGACCCCACGACCTCGACCGTTGTGTTCTCGATCACGTCCACGCCAGCGCGTTCGAGCTCCCGCCGGAGCCGCGCCCGCGTGACAGGCCCGAACTCGGAGAGGATTATGCCCGTCTCGATCAGCGTGACGCCCGCCCCGCGCCCCATCTCTGACAGCCTGTGACGCATAGCGAGCGCGAGCTCCACGCCGCCGGCCCCGCCGCCTATCACGGCGACCGGGCGGTCTGGATTCTCGGTCAGGAAGGCGTGCCAGCGGAGCGCATAGGGGCCGAGTGGCTTGGCCGCTACGCCGTGCGTGGAAAAGCCCGGCAGATCAGGCATGTAGGAGGTGATGCCAATGTCGAAAGACGCGATGTCATAGGCGATGGGCGGCCGGTCGGCGACTTGGATCGTCTTCGCCTCCCGATCGATGCCGATCACAATGCCGAAGATCATCCGCGCCCTGGCGTGACGGGCGAGGCGGACGAGGTCGATCTCCAACTCGTCGCGCCCGTAGTGCCCCGCCACATAGCCGGGCAGCATGCCCGTATAGGGCGCGCTCGGCGCGGGGTTGATCAGCGTCAGGCGCGCGCCGGGCAGGGGCCGCATCCCCCAGCGTTTCAGCAAAAGCGCATGGGCGTGACCGCCGCCGATCAGGACGAGGTCCCGCGTGAGGGGAATGGGTCGCGCTGGCGTCATGGGCTCAGGGGTAGCGCGGCGCGGGGGAATTGGCGAGGGTTCAGGGCGCGAGCCAGGTCGCGCTTGGTGCTGCGAACCGGGCGCGGCGGTGGCAATCAGTACCAAGATGCAGCGTCTCGATGGCCTCGATCCGGGCGCGGAGCAGCAGGAAGAGACCTGGGTCGGGATCGGGGATCAGGCGGGTTGGGTCCTCGACCGGTTCGCCGGGGTCGGGCGCGGTGGCGTAGTTGAGGCGGGCGCCGGGACCCAGGCTCTCCCAAACCTCCGTCGGGCCGTCCTCGATCGCGACGGTCACTGAGAGTCGGATCTGGAACTGCGCCGCTGGATCCCACACCAGCAGCTGGGCGCGGGAGTCCGACCGAAGGTCCGCGACTTTGGCGGACGCCAGATGAGTGTAGATCTCCACTTCCCCCAGCATCCGGCTGGCGCGGCGCAGGACCACCATGCGAACTGCCGCGCCGCCCGCTTCCGGCCTTGTCGCGAGCGCGATGGTGCGGGCAGGCGCTTCCGCTTCCCTCACCCCTGCCTCAAGCCGCGCCCAGACGGCGTCGAGCGTGCCCGGCAGGGACGTGAAATCGTCACTCATAGCCGGTCATCTCCAGATATCCGCGTCCCGGATGGCTGCCGGTCACCCGCACAGGCCCCTCCCAGTAAGGAACTGCGGTGGGCATCCAACTTTGATCGAACAACGCGTCTGCCAGGATGTCGACGCCGCGCTCCGGCACGGTGATGGCCCAGGCGACCGGAACTTCGCGGCCGTCGACATCGGCGAAGCGGCGCGCGTCCATCGTGATGTCTCCGGGCGCGAAGGGGCTGGGCGTGCCGTCCGGGGTGATCCATGTGCCGACAGTGTAGGCGGT
The DNA here is from genome assembly GCA_030066855.1 of Paracoccaceae bacterium. Taxonomy (GTDB): domain Bacteria; phylum Pseudomonadota; class Alphaproteobacteria; order Rhodobacterales; family Rhodobacteraceae; genus Kangsaoukella. The sequence continues at coordinate 4,859 of JASJAU010000046.1, forward strand.
GCCCTCCTCGCGGCGCAGGCGGTAGCCCATCAATTTGTCGCCGGTGTCGAGATGGAGCGAAACCCAGTCCCAACCGGTCTGGTCTTCGGCCAGCGGCTGCGACGACCACTCCCGGTCGAGCCATCCCTGTCCGGTGACCTCGATGTCGCCGGAAGGAAGGATGAGAGTTCCGGCAATCTGATAGAAAGGTTGCGAATAATAATGGCTTGCGAGCCCTTCCTCAGACTTAACCGAGAACCCTTCCGCGCCTTGCGGGACAAAGGGCCGGTCGGCCTTCAGAGTCAGTTCATAGGCCCAGTCGCCGCCCTGCGCGAAGAGCGAGATGTCCGAGAGCGATGGCCCGCTCATCTGCCATTCGTCAATGAAGGCCTCGAATGGCGCCGCCTTGACGCCCGCCTGCCCGATCCCGCCCCGCGCGAAGCGTTCGGCATGCAGGTGGCCTTCGGGGCCGGAAACGGCAGCATGCGCCATCCAGGCCTGATCCTCGGGTTGTCCCTCGGGCGAGAGCGCATTGCGGAAGAGCGTCCATTGCACGCCATAGCTCTCGCCGTCCGCCCCGTCGAGATTGGCGGTCAGGTACCACCACTCAATGCGGAAATCAGGGTGCTCGCCGTGATCGGCGGGGTACTCGAAACGGGTCCCCGGGTCGGGGAGGCTGTAGCCGTCCGCAGTCGTGCCGAGGCCCGCGAAGCCCTGCGCCGCGGCCACTGTCGGAGCGAACATGAGCGCTGTGAGATAACCCTTAACGTTCATTGGCGAAAACCCGGATCAGATCGGCGGGCGGACGGGAGGCGAGACGCCGCGCGGGCCAGAGGCTGGCAAGGCCTGCGGCGAGAAGCGAGAGCGCCCCGAGCCAGAGCCAGTCCAGCGGGAAGAGCATCATGGGCAGGCGCCAGCCGAACGCCTCCACGTTGATCACCGCGAGGAGCACCCAGGCGAGGATCAGGCCCACGGGGATCGCCAGCACGAAGGTCAGCGCGGCGAGGACAAGGGACCGCAGAAGCTCGATCCGCCCCAGCCGCTCGCGGGTGAGGCCTAGCGCCCAGACCGGCGCGAGCTGAGGCAGGCGCATGGCGGCGAGGGTTAAGAGGCTCGTCAGAATGGCGAGGCCTGCCACGCCTAGGGTCAGCACGTTCAGCGCGCCGGTTACGGCGAAGGTTCGCTCGAAGACTTGCAGTGAAAAGGCCTTAAGCGAGGCCTGATCGATCATGTTGTCCGGCGGCAGGCCGAACTCCACGACTAGCGCGGTCCGCACCGCGTCAATCTCGTCTTTGGGGACGCGCAGACCGAAGTTCGTGCGCTCAACATCGGGGTAGCGGGCGACGAGGATGTCTTTGGGGATGATGACCTGCCCAAGCGGATTGCCGTAGTCGCTATAGACGCCCGTGACGGTCGTCTCCCAACCGCCCGGCATGGGCAGGGTCGAGCCGGGGGCGAGGTCCTCGCGCCGGGCGAGCTGCTCATTGACGAGCGCGCCGTCACCGTCGGCGATCCGGTTCCAGACATCCGGGACGGCGTGAAGCAAAGGCCAGCTATCGCGATAGGTCGGATGATCGACGACGCCATAGATCTCGGCGGGCGCGCCCAGAACCTCGCCCTCGGTGTCCCAGATCGGCAGGATCGCGTCTGTGCGCGGCTCCAGAAACGCAAGCATGTCAGGGACTTGCGCCTCGCTCTCGGCGGTGACGTAGATCTCACTCGCCAGCCGTTGATCCAGCCAGCCGGTGAAGGTCTCGCGGAAGCTCTGCACCATGGTGCCGACACCGATATTGGCCGCGAGCGCGAGGAGAAGCGCCATGAGCGCCAAAGAGAGGCCTGGAAGCTGCTGGCGCGTGTCGGCCCAGAACCATTCCGAGATCGGACCTTTGGCCGTACGCTCGGCCAGCCCGAGGATTGCCGAAAGGGTTGCCGGAAGAGCGAGCGCGGCGGCGAGAAGGAGCCCGCCGAGCAGCAAGAATCCCGAGATCAATCCGCCGCCGATAACCAGCGCGCCGAGCGAAACCGCGAGGCAGAGCGCGGAGAGGATGAGCTGCGTCTGGCTTGTCCCCGCCGAGGCGCGGGACCAGGCGCGGGGTTTGGCGGCGGCAAGGGGAGAGAGCCGCGCGACCCGCCAAAGCGCGTTCGCGGAGGCCAGCGCCGTGCCCAGAAGCGCGATGACGAAGCCAAGCGCCCACCAGACGGGCGAGAGCGTGAGCGCGCCCTCGACGGTCGCGCCGTAAAGACCCCGGAGTGTCGCCGCGACATCCGGCAGAAGCGCGGCGGCGACCAGGTAGCCCAGGCCGATGCCGAGCGCGCCGGCAATTAGGGCGAGAACGGTGAGTTCGATGGTCAGGAATAGAACCAGCTGGCGCGAGGTGACGCCGATGGCGCGGAGGGTGCGGAAAACTGGACGGCGCTGTTCGAAGGCGAGGCCGACCGCGCCGTTCACGATAAAGAGACCGACCGCGAAGGAAAGGAGCCCGAACGCGGTCAGATTCAGGTGGAAGCTGTCGGTGAGGCGGGCGAGGTCCTCTGCCGCGTCTGGGGCGCGGCGTTCGAGGTTGGGGGCGATCTCGGCGATCGGGGCTTGGCGGAGGGGCTGCTCGGGATGGACTATCAGGCGAGAAAAGCCTTCTGTTTCCAATAGCTCAAGCGCCACATCCAAATCGGCGAAGGCGATGCCGGGGGCGAGGCCGTCGATTGGCTCGACGCGGGCGTTAAGGTCGCTCAGGCGCTCTGCAGTGGTCGGCGCGGCGAGCACCGCGCCGCCATCCCCCAGAAACTCGGTCAAACCCAAATCCGCCGCCGCCTCCGCAGCGCGCGTGTCTGGCGGCGCCGTCAGTGGATCGATCCCCAGAAGGCGGACCCGCCCGCCCTCGCCAAAGATCCAACCCTCGACCACTGGGCTGACACGCCAGCCGCCGCGCCTGAGCGCGGCGTAAGTCTCGACCGGGATCGGCGATCCGCCCAGGTGGACCAGTTCATCCAGCCCGCCGCCGCCCACGACCTCCGCCGCGCGTGCGTAGCTTTGCCGCGCCTCCGCGTTGATCGCCTGTACGCCTGACCAGAGCGCGGTGGCGAGCGCGAGGCCGAGGATCAACGTGGCGAGCTGGAATGGTTTTCGCCGCCAATGCGAAAGAAGCGCGGAGAGGATCGCCGCCGTCATGCAGCGACCTTGCCGTGCGAGAGGTGGAGGCGACGTTCCGCCCGCGCCGCGAGGCGTTCGGAATGGGTGACAATCAAAAGACCCGCGCCAGCGTCCCGCGTGAGCGACAGGAGGAGGTCGAAAACGATGTCGCCGGTGTCTTCATCAAGGTTTCCCGTCGGCTCATCGGCAAGAATCAGGCGCGGCCGTGCGGCGAGGGCGCGACCGATGGCGACCCGCTGCTGCTGGCCGCCCGAAAGCTCCTCGGGATACTTCGCCGCGTGCTCGGTCAGGCCAAGCCGCCCGGTCAATTCCCGGATCCAGCCCGCGTCCGCGCGGCCCGCGAGACGCGCCTGAAAGGCGATATTGGAGGCGGCGTCGAGCGAGGGGATCAGGTTGAATTGCTGGAACACCAGCCCGATCGCGTCGCGTCTGAGCCGCGCCCGCTCCCCATCGCCCATCGGCGCTAGCGGCTGGCCGTCGATCTCAACCGATCCGCCGTCCGAGGGCTCCAACCCACCGACAATGTGCAGAAGCGTAGACTTGCCCGATCCACTCTCACCCGTCAGCGCGAGGGTCTGACCGGCGTCGACGTCGAACGACGCCCCGTCGAGAATCGCGACATCGCCGAAGCTTTTCTTCAGGTTGCGGACATCCAGCAGCATATCTCGAACCTAACCCTTGGCCGGGCGAGGAACAGGGGTCAGTCGACGGTGAGACCAGATGGCACAGCTTCTGGCCGCCCGAGCGGCCGCTCGAGCGCGGTTTCTCCCGTCAGGCTCTCAAGAAAGGCTGTGATTTCGGCGATTTGGCGGTCAGAAAGCTCCACCGGCGTGATGTCGACTTTGGCCCGCTGGCGGGCGATCTCCCGGCTGTCGGCCTGCACTATGAAATCGACGTCCTGAAACCAGGGCGCGTCCGGCAGCTTCGCCATCTCCGGTTCCCATTTATCCAGCGCGGCGATGGGGTCGGCGTGGTGGCGCACCATGCCCTCCAGCGTCGGGTAGGCTCCGTTGTGGCCGTAGGGCGCGGTCAGGCCCACGTTTCGCAGCATCGGCGTGCGAAAGCGGTAGGCGTCTTCCAAAGCGTTGCTCTCGCCCATCCGACCAACGTCGCGCGGCTGAAGGTCGAAGCGCCGGGTTTTGCCGGGGCCAAACGCGGGTAGAGCAAGCGCGTGGAAGCCCTGATCGGACATGAGCGGCCCTGAGTGGCAGGCTGCGCAGCCCGCTTCGCCGTAGAACAGCGCCATGCCCGCCTGCGCCTCAGGCGAGAGCGCGGTCTTGTCGCCTGCGAGATGGCGGTCGAAGGGGCTGTCATGGTTGCGCCATTCAGTGCCGATGAAAGCGGCGAGCGCGTTGCCGATCTCGACAATCGTCACCTGTTCCGGGCGATCGATGTGATCGAAGGCATCGACGAACATCGCGCCGTATTCAGCGTTGACGCGGACGCGTTTGGCGATGATGGGCCAGGCGTTGTCGATCCGATCGTTCACCGCGCCCGAGACCTGGTTCTCTTCCGGGTCGCCCGCCATTTCGAACCGCGCGGTGATCGGAAAAAGGGCCTGCGCGGCGAGGATGGTCTCCAACCCCAGCGGCAGCCATTCCTCGGCCGGGGAGTTGAAGCCGTTGCCGAAGAGGTCAGAGGTCTCAAGCCGACCGTCGTGAAACAGGACGTCGATGTCCTTGGCGCCAAGATTCCAAAGGGCCGGTGCGTTACGAGGAATGCGCTTGCGGATGCGGTCCGCGCTGCTTTCCGCCTGGCGCTTGGGGCCTAGCCCCTCGCCGCCCTCGCCGATGCCCAGTGACAACCCATCCGAACCGCCGAGATCATGGTGATGGCAGGTGCCGCAGGAGATGTTGCGGTTGCCAGACAGGATCTTGTCGTAGAACAAAAGCTGGCCGATCTTGGCCTTTGCAGGATCGAATGCGATGAAGTCGTCATCCCCCAAAGGCCGCGGCAGATCGGCGGCGGAGACGGGAAGCGCCACACACAGGGCAAGTGCATGAAACAAACGAGTCATTGGGTCATCTTGGCAGCGATTTTCGCGCTCGCAACCCCTGCCTTCGCCGAAATCGAAGAGGCCCGCGATCTGATGGAGGCGGGCCGTTTCGAGGAGGCGCGCGAGGCGCTTCTGCCGGCGGCTCGGTCTGGCAACGCGGATGCCGAGGAGCTGATCGGCGTGATGTATGCAATGGGCCTGGGGGTCGAGCGCGATCTGGAGCGGGCGTTTGAATGGTATCTGCGCTCGTCGATGAAGGGGCATCCGGGCGCGCAATCGGGTCTTGGCTGGTACTACGAACTCGGGATGGGCATTCCCGAGCCGGATCTGGTGCGGGCCTACCTCTGGTACGGGCTCTCCAGCATCGGCGGCGACCCGGACGCGGTCGATTCGCTGAACGAGCTGGCACCGCGCATGACGGCCGAGGAGATCGCGCGGGCCCAGGCGCTGATCGACGACTACAAGCCCTGGATGTACCCGTTCCGCTAGGGGCGCGGTTGACCGGTGCGGGGCGGGCGCTTCAGACTTCCCGAATGACGCTTGAGGCGCCCCAGGCGGTGATCGACTGGCTGTTGGCCGGTGACGTGGCGGTCCAGTACCAGGCGCGGCGCGATCTCTTGGGCGAGGATGACCTCTCACTGCGGGATCGAATCGCGAGTGAGGGCTGGGGCGCGGCCTATCTCGCGGCGCGGAAGCCAGAGGGGCATTGGGGCGAGAAGTACTATTTCCCCAAGTGGACCTCGACGCATTACACGCTTCTGGATCTTAAGAATCTCGGTATCGATCCCGCTTCTCCACCAATCTGTGAGAGCGTCGACATGGTCGTCCGAACGGAAAGGAACCCCGACGGCGGCATGGGGCCGAACCTGACCTCGGGCGGTTCGGACGTTTGCGTCACGGGCATGTTTCTGAACTACGCCAGCTACTTCGGCGTGGCGGAGCGGAAGCTTGACTCGGTGATCGATTTCCTTATCGGCCAGCACATGGGTGACGGCGGCTTCAACTGCCTGTCGAACCGGCAGGGCGCGCGGCACAGCTCGATGCATTCCACAGTTTCAGTGCTGGAGGGGATCCATGAGTACCGGCGCGCCGGGCACAGCTATCGGCTTGAGGAGCTCGAGCGCATTGCCCGCGACTCCGTCGAATTCCTCCTCCTCCACCGCCTCTTCCGGTCGGACCGGACCGGCGAAGTGATCAAGGCGGAGTTCCTGAAGCTGCCTTACCCCTGGCGCTGGAAGTTCAACATTCTGCGCGGTCTGGACTGCCTGGGCGCGCTGGGCGTTCCCTGGGACAATCGGATGCGGGACGCGGTGGACGTCCTTCTTGAGAAACGGCGGCCGGACGGGCGGTGGAACACCAATGCCGCGCTATCGGGCGAGACGCATTTCATAATGGAGAAGGCGGGCAAGCCGGGGCGGTGGAATACGCTGATCGCGCTCAGGGCGTCGAGGCGGCTGAAGTTCGGGGCCTAGACGAATCCCACGCCGGCGCAATAGGAGCAGCGCGTGGATTTGTTTCCGAAGCAGGCTGTGCAGCGCGAGAAGACCGGCGCGCCGAAATTGTCCTTCGACGTCGCCACCCGTCCCGATCCGCCGCAGGACCTGCACGGCGAAGTGCCTGAGCCGTGGCAGCGATGGCACCGGCGCTTGGGCGTTTCCAGCTTACTCTTGCGTTGTATCTGACGGTACATGTGGACCTCGTAACGACTGAACCGAACATGACCTGTAATGTCGGCAGCATTGTGGCCAGTTGTTGAAGAATCCTCGTGTTTCGGCGGAGATTTCGCGGCTCAAACCCATACGAGTGCTTGAATGGGTTTTGGCGAATCCGGGCACACCTGGACTTAACAACAAGATCAGAAATCATTTTAAAACAATTTATTGAATGCCGCAGTTCGAGTTTCAGTGCGCTTCTGAACGACTGCGGCAGCTTGACCCATATCAAATACATATGAATAAATGCATGTATTAAGGCGTTGAAACGAACAACCCGTGGAAAGCGCTATGTCCATGCCCCTGTCAAAACCCTCAGACACCTATTCACCGATCTATTTCCTCGCTGCGCTTGGGGCCGGGGGGCTGGCGGTGACGTTCTTCATGTACCTGCTGTTCTGGGTGCCGCATCCCGGCCAGCCGGTGCCGGTCTTTGAAGACCTCCTCGCCGTTCTGGCGGGCGATGGCGCGGTCCTGCAAAAGGCGATGATCGTCGCCGCCATGGCCGGCATCGCGGTCTTCGCCTTCATGAACGTCCGTTCGCTGGTCTGGAACCTCACTTCGCTCAGGGCCTTCGCGCGGACCGAGGCCTACCGCAAGCTCCGCGCCTCGAACGCCGAGACGACGCTGCTGGCCGCGCCGCTGGCGGCGGCGATGACAATCAACGCGATGTTCATCGTTGGGCTGGTCTTTGTGCCGGGGCTCTGGAGCGTCGTTGAATACCTCTTCCCGCTCGCTTTGGCCGCTTTTCTGGCCATCGGGCTGTGGGCGCTTCGGACGATCGGTGACTTCCTGGGCCGCATCCTGTCGGAGGGCGGGGTGTTCGACATGACCGCGAACAACTCCTTCGCCCAGCTTCTCCCCGCCTTCGCGCTTTCGATGGTCGGAGTGGGGCTGGCGGCGCCCGCGGCGATGAGCCTGAACCCCGTGACGGTGGGCGCGTCACTCATCCTGTCGACCTTCTTCGCCTTCGCCGCGATTCTTTATGCGGTCCTCGCCGCCGTCACGGCGTTCAGTTCGATGCTGCATTACGGAACCGCGCGGGAATCCGGGCCAACGCTGATGATCGTCGTGCCGATCCTGACTGTTCTGGGCATTCTGTTCCTGCGGCAGGGGCACGGGCTCCACACCAGTTTCGACTCGCATCAGACGGCGGGCGAGACGTTGGTCTTCCTTGCGCGGCTCCTGACCGTGCAGGTTTTGTTCCTCGGCCTGGGGCTGCTCGTCCTCAGTCGCCAGAGGTACTTCGACGATTTTGTCTTTGGCGAGAAGACATCGCCCGGCTCCTACGCGCTGGTCTGCCCCGGCGTCGCGCTGTCGGTCATGATCCACTTCTTCGTCAACAAGGGTCTCGTGACCGCCGGGATCATCGGCAAGTTCGGCGTGGTCTATTGGGGCGTCACGGGTTTCGCGCTTGTCGCGCAGGTCCTCATGATCCTCCTTGTCCTGAGGCTGAACCGGCAGCATTTCGGCACGAGCCATCCTCCTGAAGCGGCTCTGCCGGCCGAGTAACGAGTATCGGAAACGCGCGAGGAAACGGCCCGCGCTCCTGCGGGTCGTTTTCTCTTGCGCGACCCGCGCCGCCGGCGTTTCCCAGGGTTTGAATCGCTCTATTGTCCGTCTATGCCTTGGCGCGAAACTATCTCAATGATCCTGACGGTCGCGCTCGTGTTGGCGGCCGGGCTCGCGCAGTCCCTCGAGGCGCCGCGCTGTACCAGGATGGACTTGCCGGAGTTATTCATTGGCGCCCCGCCCGAGGCCTACCGGGTCTTTTGTCGCGAAGAGCCTGAGGCCTGCGCAATGGACGGAGAGCCGGAGCTTGTCTGGAGCGGCGCCCTGTTCGACCGACTGGCGCGTATCAACGCTCAGGTGAACTCTGAGAACGCTCTGGCCTCAGATTGGGAGATCAATGGAGTCGAGGACAGTTGGGACCTGCCGGAGAACTGCCGCGCGGATTGCGAGGACTTCGCGTTGGAGAAACGGGAGCGGCTTGCTGATCTGGGGCTGCCGAGGGCCGCGCTTAGGATGGCCATCGCCTTTCATGAGGTCGAGTTCTTTCCGCATGCGGTTTTGCTGGTTGAAACCACCGCCGGAACCTGGGCGCTCGACAATCTATATGACGAGGTCATGTGCTGGGATGCCGTGCCATACCGCTACACGCATCGGGAGCGTTTGGACGGGAGTTGGACGCGGTTCCAGATCTTGAGCAACTGAAGGCAGTGGGCTGCCGTCTTTCATTAGGAGATCCTCTCAAGAAAGTCCGCCAGCTCCTGCAAGTCGGTTGATACGGTCTCTGCGGCGGCAGGGAAGGAGCCGTCGTTGACGGACTCTCGGAACGCGGCCAGCGCCGCGACACGTGCCGCGTTCATCTGTTCGCGCAGAGCAGCCAGATCGCCGAAGGCGCGGGCGTGGCGCGGGCGCGTCGGCGTCTCGCCGCAGATGTCCTCCTGAAAGAGATAGTCGACGTCCCCACCCGGACCGGAGCCAAGTGACACGACGGTCAGGCTGGTGCGCTGGGCGATCTCGGCAAGCACCTCCGCCGCGATGACCTCGGCTTCAACCATCAACGCGCCCGCGTTCTCCAGGTCTTTGAAGTCATGAAAGAGCCGAACCGCCTCGTCGGCAGTCCGGCCAATCGCCCGGACGCCACCCGTCCAGGTCGCCATGCGCGGCACAAGGCCGAGATGCCCCATGACGGGAACTTTTGCTTCGGCCAGATGTTCGACGATACGCGGCTCTCGCGGGCAGTAGATCGCGTCAGCCCCGGCTTCCAGCAGCTTGAAGGCCTGCGCGAGGATTTCGTCCTTGCTCGGAAAGCTCCAGATGTGGACGCCGGCGGTGATGAAGGCCTGCGGCGCGCCGGCGCGCATCGCGCCCAGTACCGGGGCGCCACCGATCAGCATCTCGATCCCTGCTTCGGAAGCGGCCCTGGCCTCCTCCTCAGTTGTGGCCGTGGTTTGCGTGAATTTGCGTTTGCCCTTGGCGTCCCTGAGGCATTTGACCGTGAGGACGCGCTCGACCGGCGCGCCAGCGAAAGAGAAGGTCTTTTTCATCAGGTGCTTTCCCTTTGTTTCCGTGGAAAGTCATGGCCGATGGTTCCAAGCGCCGATCGCGCCGACGGACTTAAATCGGCTTTGCCACGCCGCGTACGTGCATTAAGGAAGCGGGTCTGACTCAACGCGACACTTCGAGCTTTTGTCGTTGCCGCGCCTCCGCCGTTTGGACCGAGGTTTCCGCGGACCACCCAGGAGAGCCCGGGCGGAAGCGTCGCCCGAAGCGGTTGGCGCAGCATGTTGCCCGCGTCATTGGCTCCCCCCTCAGCCCCTGCACTCAGGCGGCCACGGGCGTGGCGAAGCGTTTCAACTCCCCGGTCTCCGGGTCGCGGATGGCGCCGACCGAATATTGCGCGATGTAGGCGCGGCGCGGCTTTCCGGTGGTGTTTGGACCCGAGCGGTGGAGCGTGCGCGAGGAGAACGCCACAACTGTGCCGGCCTTGCAGACCATCGGGCGCCCGGGGTCCTCGCCGAAGTAGCCGTTCAGCTCATTCGTGTCGTCCTGCCATTCGTGAGGGTCGATGCCAGGCTCGGCCTCAAGGTCGCGGGGGATGATGTAGACGCAGCCGTTCTCCTCGGTCGTGTCGTCCAGCGCCATCCAGACCGTCACGTAGGGCGCGTGATCGTAGCCGACATAGGCGCTGTCCTGATGCCAGGCGAAGCTCGCGCCCTTGCCCGCGCCCTTCACGACGAACTGTTCGTTGAAGAGAAGCGTGTCGTCACCAAGGCACTCCCTGGCGATCCGGCCCAAGGTCTTGCCGAGGACAAAGGCCTGAAGGTCGGGGAAGTCGCCGTGGCGGTGGGCGAGGAACCGTCGGGCGTGGCCAAGGCCGATTGTGTGCCGTCCCTCTCCGCCGTCTTCCGGCGGCTCCTCCAGAAGCTTGTCGCAGGTGGTTTGCAACATGGTGAGCTCGTCTGCCGACAGGGCGTCATCAAACACCGCGTAGCCGTCTTTCTGGAATGATGTGTTGGTCATGGCGCGTCCTCCTTGATATTGCAGATATCTTGGAATTCCGTGCTCGTCTTTGCATGATGGAGCCAATACATTGCAAAAATGGTCGAACACGCGCCTCATCCGCTGATCAAACCTGCTCCGGGCGGGCTGTGCTGGAAGCGCTCGGATCGGCGGCGGCCGGGCCGTGGGGCACAGGCGCATCAGGAGCTGGTCGTCCTGCACGCGCTTTCAGGCGAGGCCGAGTATCTGATCGACGGGGCGATCCATATGCTGAGGCGCAGATCGCTTCTCTGGGCCTTCGCAGGGCAGTCGCACGTGCTGCTGTCCGACAGCGAAGATTTCGACATGTGGGTTTTCCTGATCTCCGACCGGGTGCTGTCGCCGGAGGTTAAGGCGCCGTTTCCGCCATTGCGAGTTCCGGCCGCAGGCGGCGCGGACCCGCGCAGGATCTCGGACGCGGCGTCGGCGGAGCTTGAGCGGATTGCCAAGGCGATCCGCACCGAGCCGGCCGCGAACGCTCGAGCGGTGGGCTTGCGCTGGTGGTTGCTTCGGGCCTGGGCGCATTGGCGGGCGGCGACGGGGCCTCAGGGGCGGCGGGTGCATCCCGGCGTGGCCCGAGCGGTGGCGGCCCTCAGGTCGAACCCCGGGGTGACGAGCGCTGAGCTGGGCGAACTTGCCGGGCTGTCTTCCGGCCGTCTCGCGCGGGTGTTCAAGCGCGACACGAGCATGGGGATCGGCGCGTTCCGGGCCGAGGAAATGCTGGCGCGGGTGGATCTGGCGATGCGGGGCGGGCGGGCGACGCTGACGGCGGCGGCTCTGGATGCCGGGTTTGGCAGCTACTCGCAGTTCTTCAGGGTGTTTCGTGACCGGCGGGGCGTCAGCCCGCGCGATTACTACCGCGAGGCATGAAAAAGGGCGCCGCGCGGGCGCCCTTTCTCTCGATTTTGAAGCACCTTAGCGGACCGCGTTCAGCTCCGCCTCGACGTCGGCCACGGTAGAGGTGAGCGCGTTGAAGATACGCTCGCCGCCATCGACGTTCTCTTTGAACCAGTCATAGACCGGCGCTGCGGCTTCGGCGAATGCGGCCTTCTCGTCGGGCGTCGGCACATAGATGTCGCCGCCACCGGCCACGAAGTCCTGATAGGCCTGGATCGACTTCCGCTTCGGCGAGGCGAAGGTTGCCTGCTGGAGCTGGTAGAAACCGTCGTTCAGAACGCGCTGAAGTTCAGGCGACAGGCTCTGATACTTCGGATTGTTCATGATCCAGAGGGCGCCCATGTAGGCGTGACCGTCAAGCGTGAGGTACTGCAGACCGGCTTCCGGGAACTTCATCGACATTATGTCGGTGATGCCGTTCTTGGAGCCTTCAACCACGCCCGTCTGGAACGAGGTGAAAAGCTCCGGCCACGAGATCGGCGTCGGCGACGCGCCGAGCGCGCGGACCAGTTCCTGCGGAAGGTCAGCGACGACGGTCCGGATCTTCAGACCAGCCAAGTCGCCCGGGCCCTGCACACGGCGCTGCGTGTTTGCGAAGTTCCGCCAGCCGCCGGTGTTGCCGATGGTCATCAGGCGCACGAGATCCCCAGAGCCTTCGAGAGTCATGTCCTGCATCGTAGTCATGAACTCGGTGCCCGCGGCCATCGCAGCTTCCGCCACCCGGTCGTCGGCCATCAGGTAGGGCAGGTCCAGGACCTGAGCGAAGGGCAGAACCGTCGCGAAACCGCCCGAGGTCGAGATGGCGATGTCGATGTCGCCGCCGGCGACGCCCTGCAGACACTCGGTGCCGTTCGAGCAGAGCTGCGTGCCCATGAAGATTTCAATAGTCAGCGCGCCGTTGGAGGCCTGCTCGACATAGTTCTTGAAGACGATCAGACCGTCATAGTCCTCGTCGTTTTCATTCGAGTTGGCCGTCGCGCGCAGATTGATCGCGTGGCCGCCGGCCCAGGCCGCCGCCAGCGGAGCTGCCGCGACAATCGCCGCCACCATCAGCGACTTCGTCATTGTCTTTATCATTGGATACCTCCCTGTGAGATTTTTGACATGACAGTTGGTTTGGAGTTTCGGTTTTCCTGGTTGATATGCCCCACGCTAGAACCCTCGGCTCGGCGCAATGCACTCGGCAAAGCCCACGCCTTCCCCGCAGCTGATGAAGCCGGACAAGTAGGGAACGGTCATAGAGATTTCGGGCACGTATGTGATCAGGAAGATCACCAGGACCTCGACCGCGAGGAACGGAAGGATCGCCTTGGCGATCGTCTCGACCCTTTCCCCTGATACCGAGGATGCAACGAATAAGACCAGTCCCATTGGCGGCGTAGCCAGCCCGACGGTCAGGTTGACGCTCATAATGATCGCAAAGTGGACCGGGTGAACGCCCAGATCGACAAAGATCGGCCCCAGGATCGGCCCGAGGATTATGATCGCGGGTCCGGCGTCTAGGAACATGCCTACGATGAAGAGAAGGAGGTTGATCAGGAACAACAGGATCAACGGGTTCTCTGTCAGCGAAAGGATGAACTCAGCGAGGATCTGCGGTGCGTAGGACAGGCTGACGACCGTTTTGAACGCCATAGCCGCGCCGACGAGCAAAAGAACGACGGCGGAGGTCATGGCCGAGCGGATCAGCACCTCCGGGAAGTCCTTCATCTTCATCGAGCGCAGGATGAAGACGGCGACGAGCACGGCGTAGAAGACGGCGACCGCCGCGGCCTCGGTTGGGGTGAAGACGCCAATCAGGATGCCGCCGAGGATGATGATCGGCGTCTGAAGCGGCACGACCGCGCGTTTGGTGATGATGCGGAAATCAGGATCGACGATGCCACGCAGATAGACGAGCAGCGCGTGAACGGCAGCAAGCGCCACAACGAAGACGCCCCAGCTCATGATCGCGTCCGGCTCCTCGCCCAAGGGCGCGAAGAGATAGATCAGGCCCGCGAAGTTGAGGCGGATGAGGATGAACGAGACCCATTTCTCCACCGGGTCGATCGTCTGGTTCTTCGTGACGATCCGCTCAGCCTTGGGCAGGTTGTAGCGGTCAGCGAGCAGGCGGACCATCAGCATCAGGCCGATGCCAACCATGACGCCCGGGACGATGCCAGCGAGGAACAGCGCCGCAACGCTCTCGCCCATGACATAGGCGTAGATGATCATGATGCCCGAGGGTGGAATGATCGGGCCAATCACCGAAGACGCAGCTGTGATGGCGGCGGCGAAACGGCGGGTGTAGCCCTGTTTCTCCATCGCCGGGATCAGCATCGAGCCGAGCGCCGAGGTGTCAGCCACGGCCGAGCCGGAGAGACCCGCGAAGAGAATGGATGACAGAACGTTCACGTGCGCCAGACCGCCTCGAAGGTGGCCCATGAGCGCTTGGCTGAACTCGACCAGCCGGATCGTGATGCCGCCCCGGTTCATCATCTCGCCCGCGAGCATGAAGAACGGAATCGCCATCAGAGGGAAGCTGTCCATCCCGTTGTAAACATTGCGGTAAAGCAGCGTTATGTCGCTGGTCTGATCGGCGAGGAATAGGAGGATGCCGGGCGCCGCGAGAAGTCCGAAAAAGACCGGCAGGCCGAGCGCGAGGAAAACCAGGAAGACGGGCAGGAACCAGATCAGCATGTCATTTGGCCCCCGCCTCGGCTTCCATCACAGGGGGTAGATCGCCCTCCCCGCCCAGGATTTTGATGATCTGGCGTAGCAGCAGCTCGATGTTAACGATGATCATCAGGAGCGTGCCGACCACAATCGAATACTGCATCCAGACGCGCGGCACCTTCTCCCAACCGTCGCCCGTCGGATAGTAGAGCGCTGAAGTCTTGAACGCGGCGTTGAAGCCCGTGACCTCGCCAAACGCGATGGGGACCGCGACCGCCAGAACCATCAGTGAAACAAGAAGGAGCGCCAGGTTCAGGATATGCGCCGCAGCCTTCGGCATCGCCTCGCTGATCAGATCGATGGCGACGAACCCGCCCCGGCGATAGGCCGTCGGCGCTACGAGGCCGGTCATCCAGAGCATGAGGAAGCGCGCGGCCTCCTCCGGCCAGGCGAGCGGATTGCTCAGGACGTATCTGAAGAAGACCTGGATCAGGATGGCCAGGACCATTAGCGCGATCGCGACGATTGCGATCCATCGACCGACTCTCAGAACGTGATCGTTCCAGAGCCGTAACGGCCACAATAGGCCATGCAGTAGCGCCATAGCGCCTCTCCTCCCTGTCCCGGCCCGAATTATTTGTTTTGTTGCGGGCCGTTGGTCTTACTGTCGGGTGTTAATCCCGTTCTGTAAAGCGTCCGTATCGTCCTTTTGAAAAAACCAGCGGCTCGCCCTGGCCGATAGCGGCATTCGTGACGCGCCCGATAATGATTGCGTGATCGCCCCCGTCATGGATGGCGTGGCGGGCGCATTCGAACCGCGCGAGGCAGCCTTCGATGAGCGGAACGCGGTGCTCGTTCTCACGCCAGTCCAAGTGGCCGAAATCGCTGTTTCGGGTGAAAAACGCGCAAAGATCGTACTGTTCCTCGCCGAGAACGTGAATGGCGAAATGCTCCGCCGCTTCATAGGCCGGGAAGCGCCGCGCGGCGCGCGCCGGCGCCCAAAGAACCAGAGGCGGGTCGAGCGAGACGCTGGAGAAACTGTTCGCGGTGATCCCGAGCGGCCCGTCGCCCGCGCGGCACGTGACGATGGTGACCCCAGTGGCGAACCGGCCGAGCGTGTCGCGCAGGTCGCGGGCCGTTTCCGGGCCTGGCGTGAAGCGTTGCATGGGCCAGTTTCCTCCGTCTGCCATCTCACGGGACCTCATGTCCGAGAGCGGCTACGTAGAGCTCGTACCACGTTTGCCGATCCATCGGCACTTTCGCCGCATCCGACAGGCGTTTGATGCGATCCAGATTGTTCGTGCCCATCACCGGAACGATGCCGGAAGGGTGGGTTAGAAGCCAGGCGGCGGCGACCGCCGCGGCGTCGGTTCCGGTCTCGCCAGCAATCCGGTCAAGCACCGGTTTGACGCGGCTCTCAACCGACATCAGAGCGCCTCCGCCAAGGGGCGACCAGGCCATGGGCGTCATGCCGCGCTCCTGCATCCCGGCGATATCTCCGTTCGTGAAGGGTGCGTGGCAGGCAAGGCTCAACTCGATCTGATTGACCGCCAGCCGGGTTTTCATGGCTGACTGGAGGAGCGAGACGTCCCAGGGCCGGAAGTTCGACACGCCGACCGAGCGGACCTTGCCGCTCGCGACGAGCGCATCGAGCGCCGGACCGGTATCATGCGGGTCCATGAACGGGTCCTGGCGATGGACGAGCAGGAGGTCGATCCGCTCCAATCCCATCAGCTTGAGCGAGAGATCCACCTCCGCAGTCAGGTGCCGGGCGGAAGAATCGTAGTATTTGACTCGCGCGTCGGGAAACCGCTCGGAGGGCGCGATAATATTCGCCTTGGTGACGAACTCGCATTGCTGGACGAGGTCGGTGTCCTTGAGCGCCGCGCCCAGGAGCGCCTCGGAGGTGTAGAGGCCGTAGATGTCGGCCTGGTCCATCGTCGTGATGCCTTGATCCAGGCAAGCCTCGATCTTGGCGCGGATGTGGTTGGGGGAGGTGTCCTCGGCCTCGTCCAGCCGCCACATGCCGTAGGCGATGCGGCTCAGGCTGAGATCATCGGAGATCCGGGCGCGATCCATGTACGCCTTTCTGTGGCGGGCAGGCAATTTCCCCTTGCGTAGCATCCGAAACCCTATGCATCAATAGTGTATCAATTTTCGGACGACCCGATGGAAACGGACCAGACAGCCCTGCCGAAGTACGTTCAGACCGCCGAGCTTCTGATCCGGGAGATCGCGGCGGGACGGTTAGCCGACGGCGCCAGGATGAAACCTGAGCGGGCGATGGCGGTCGAGCTTGGCGTGTCGGTGGGCACGCTGCGCAAGGCGCTGGGCGATCTGACCGAAAAGGGGCTACTCGAGCGCGTGCAGGGGTCTGGCAACTACGTCAGGCACCGCCCGGAAGCAGCTGGCGTTTATGCGTTTTTCCGCCTCGAATTGGTTGAGGGCGGTGGCCTGCCGACGGCGGAGGTGCTCTCGGTCGAGCGGACGCTCAAGCCGGACGATCTGCCCGCATTCGGACGCTCCGACAGCGGGCATCGCATTCGGCGACTGCGCCGGCTGTCCGGCAAACCGGCGGCGATGGAGGAAATCTGGCTAGACGGTGTCTGGGCCGATGTACTGATGCCTGCCGACCTCTCGGAGTCGCTCTATCTGTTCTATCGCGAGGAGTTGGGTCTTTGGATCGCGCGGGCCGAAGATAGCGTCGGATTGGGCGTGGCGCCGAAATGGAGGGCACCCGATTTCGGGCTCGCCGCCGGCTCGCCTTGCGGGTTCATCGAGCGTTGGGGGCGGACGCCTGAGGGGGAGGTCGCCGAGTACTCGCGCACCTGGTTCGATCCGGGCGTCGCGCGTTACGTGGCGCGGATAAGGTAGGGACGGGATGACGAAACGAACGAACTATGGCGTGATCGGCTGCGGGATGATGGGGCAGGAGCACCTGCGCAACATCGCCCTTCTGCCTGACGCTAGGGTCGCCGCGATCTTCGAGCCGAACGAGATCCAGGCCAATGCCGCGAAGTCGATCGCGCCGAACGCGCGACTCATGGGCTCGGTCGCCGATGTGCTGGCGGACGAGTCGATCGATTGTCTTTTGATCGCCTCGCCCAACCACATGCATGTCGATCAGTTTGCTGAGATTGCGGCGTCGCGGCCGCTGCCCTTGCTGATCGAAAAGCCGCTATACACCGATCCAATCGACGCCGCGCGTTTGGGGGCGCTGGCCGAGAGTTATACGGCGCCGATCTGGGTGGCGATGGAATACCGCTACATGCCGCCCATTCAGACCTTCATTGAACAGGTCGGCGACGCCACCGGCGGGCCGACGATGCTGACGATCCGCGAGCACCGCTTTCCCTTCCTGCCTAAGGTCGGCGACTGGAACCGATTCAATCGGTACACGGGCGGCACGCTGGTTGAGAAATGCTGCCATTTCTTCGACCTGATGCGGCTGATCCTGAAATCCGAGCCGGTTAGAATCGTCGCCTCGGCGGGTCAGGATGTGAACCACAAGGACGAGCGCTATGCCGGCGAGGCGCCGGATATCTGGGACGGAGCCTATGTAATCGTCGAATTCGAGAACGGTTGCCGCGCGATGTTGGAGCTCTGCATGTACGCCGAGGGCTCGCGCTATCAGGAGGAGATCACGGCGGTCGGGCCGGACGGCAAGATCGAGGCAATGGTGCCGGGGCCGGGCCGCTTCTGGCCCACGCATCTGGGCGCGCCGCCCGTGGCGCAGGTCGTCGTGTCGCCCCGCCAGCCTAAGGGGCCGATGTCCGTCGAGATTCCGGTCGACCCGACCATCCTCGACGCGGGCGACCACAACGGCTCGACCTTTTACCAGCATGCCCGGTTTCTGGAGATCGTGAGGCAAGGCGGCCGGCCGGAGGTCTCGCTTACCGACGGGGCGCGGGCGGTGGAGATGGGCCTCGCCGCCCAGCGGGCGGCGGCGACCGGCGAGGCCGTCCGGCTTGATCCCTTGCCGTTTGGCGACGCGGTGGTGTCGCAGCGGGGCGCGATGGGCGGCGCCTGATTCGCGATCCTGCGCCCGGAACAAAAGGGAGACCGGGCCATGTCAGAGGCGGATCTCGCGCGCGTCCTGCGCCCGATCGAAGAGGCGACGGGTCTGCCGAACGCGCATTACACCTCCCAGGAGGTCTTCGACGCGGAGCGCGAACCGCTCTGGTTCTCGACCTGGGCGGGGGTTTGCGTCGCCTCCGACATCCCCGAACCCGGCGATGCCAAGCCTGTTGATTTCGTTGGTGTCCCGCTCTTTGCCATGCGCGGCAAGGACGGCGTGGTACGGGTTTTTCAGAACGTCTGCCGCCACCGGGGTATGATCCTCGTCACCGAAGAGACGCGGATCGAGGGGGCGATCCGTTGCCCCTATCACTCGTGGTGCTACGGCCATGACGGCCGCCTGGTCGCGACGCCGCATGTCGGCGGACCGGGTCACAACGCGCATCCTGGCATCCGTCGCGAGGAACTGGGGCTGATCGAGGTGCCGAGTCACGTCTGGATGGACGTCGTCTTCATCAACCTCTCCGGCGACGCCCCCGCCTTCCACGAACTTCACGCCGACCTGATCGCGCGTTGGAAGGAGTTCGACGGGCCGCTCCATCATGGCGGCGCGGACAGCAAGATCGAGCTGGAGTGCCGGACGAACTGGAAGCTCGCGGTCGAGAACTACTGCGAGAGCTATCATCTGCCCTGGGTGCACCCGGGTTTGAACGCCTACTCACGGCTGGAGGATCACTACCACATCGAGGAAAGCGGACGGTTTTCAGGGCAAGGCACGGAAGTCTACCGCCAGATCGAGGGGGAAGATGGCGAGAAGTTCCCCGATTTTCCGGGGCTTTCCGCGAAGTGGGAGACCGCGGGCGAGTACATCACGGTGACCCCGAACGTCATGATGGGCGTGCAGCGGGACCACGTTTTCGCAATCATTCTCGAGCCCAAAGGGCATGACAGGACGCTGGAGCACATCCATCTGTACTACGCGGCGTCTGACACCTCGCCGAGCCTCCGCGCGAAGAACGCCGAGCAGTGGCGGGTGGTTTTTGTCGAGGACATTGGCGTGGTCGAGGGCATGCAGGCCGGTCGCGGCGCGCCGGGGTTCGACGGCGGCCGCTTCTCGCCCGCGATGGACGGGCCGACACATCAGTTCCACCAATGGGTCGCCGGACGGATGCGGGCGCGCGACCTCGCGGTGGAATAGCCAGGCGGTACGGTTTCGATGGCGGCACTGGAGGACGAGGCGCTTGAGGCGCGGCTGCTCGCCGCCCACGCCAGAGCTGATACTGAAGAGTTAATCGCGGGTTACACCCGCGCGGCGGAACACGCCAAAATGGCGGGGGATACCGACAAAGCATGTTTCTTCCTGACGCACGCCTGGGTGTTTGCGCTGGAGGCGGGCGATCCGAGGGCCGCTCAGCTCCGGGCGCGTTTGATGTCGGAAGGCCGGGTCTGACGGACCAGGCGCGGAGAGGGAGAGCGCGATGAAAAGCGAGGCGCGGGTCGTGGTGATCGGGGGCGGCGTGGTCGGCTGCTCGGTCCTTTATCACCTGACGAAGCTCGGCTGGTCTGACGTGATGCTGATCGAGCGCTCGGAGCTGACGAGCGGCTCGACCTGGCATGCGGCGGGCGGGTTCCACACCATCAACGGCGACACCAACATGGCCGCGCTTCAGGGCTACACAATCCGGCTTTACAAGGAGCTGGAGCAGATCACCGGCATGTCCTGCGGGCTGCATCACGTGGGCGGGATCACGCTGGCCGACACGCCGGAGCGGCTCGACATGCTGAAGTCCGAACGGGCCAAGCACCGGTACATGGGTTTGG
Source organism: Paracoccaceae bacterium (assembly GCA_030066855.1). GTDB lineage: Bacteria > Pseudomonadota > Alphaproteobacteria > Rhodobacterales > Rhodobacteraceae > Kangsaoukella. Next base: position 25,131 of record JASJAU010000046.1, read on the forward strand.
AAACCGAAGTGCTTTCTCCAAGCGAGATCAGGGAGATGGCCGAGCTTGTGAATGTCGAGGGCGTCTTGGGCGGGCTTTACGATCCGTTAGACGGGCATCTCGATCCGTCCGGCACGACCCACGCCTATGCCAAGGCCGCGCGATTGGGCGGCGCCGAGATTGTCACGCAATGCCGGGTTCTGGAGACGAACGCGCGGGCGGACGGTGGATGGGACGTCGTAACCGAGTCGGGAACGGTGCGTGCCGAGCATCTGGTGAACGCCGCAGGACTTTGGGCGCGAGAGGTGGCGGCGATGGCGGGCCTATATCTGCCGCTGCTGCCGATGGCGCATCAATACCTTGTTACCGATGACATCCCCGAGATCTATGAACGCGGCGCCGAGTTTCCGCATGTGATGGACCCCGGAGGCGAGAGCTATCTCCGACAGGAGGGGCGGGGCCTCTGCATCGGTTTCTACGAGCAGAAATGCGAGCCCTGGGCCGAAGACGGCACGCCCTGGGATTTCGGGCACGAGCTGTTGAACGATGAATTCGAGAAGATTGAGGACAGCGTCGCTTTCGCCTACCGCCGCTTCCCGGTGCTCGAGCGGGCCGGCGTGAAGCGCGTGATCCACGGGCCCTTCACCTTCGCGCCGGACGGCAATCCGCTGATGGGGCCGGTGCCGGGGTTGAGGAATTACTGGGCCGCCTGCGCGGTGATGGCTGGGTTCAGCCAGGGCGGCGGCGTGGGGCTGAGCCTGGCGCAATGGATGGTCGAGGGCGAGCCGGAGCGCGACATCTTCGCGATGGACGTGGCCCGCTTCGGGCGCTGGACGACACCGGGCTACACGACGCCGAAGGTGATCGAGAATTACCAGCGCCGCTTTTCGGTGACCTATCCGAACGAGGAGCTGCCGGCGGCGCGGCAGTTCCGGACCACGCCGATGTACGATGTTTTCGACAGCATGGGCGCGGTCTGGGGCGCGGCTTATGGTCTTGAAGTGCCGAACTATTTCGCGTTGGAGGGCGAGCCGCGCTTTGAAACGCCGAGCTTCCGTCGCTCGAACGCCTGGGAGGCAACTCGCGCGGAGGTCCGTGCGGTGAGGACCGGGGTCGGGATCAACGAGGTGCACAACTTCGGTAAGTTTCGCGTGACGGGGCCGGAGGCGCGGGCCTGGCTCGACCGGATCATGGCGGGGCGCGTGCCGGCGCCGGGGCGGCTCGCGCTCTCGCCGATGCTCTCGCCGCGCGGACGGCTTTTGGGCGATTTCACGATCTCCTGTCTCGGAGAAGAGGAGTTTCATCTGACCGCCAGCTACGCCGCCCAGGAAGCGCATCGGCGGTGGTTCGATCTGCACGGGCAGCCGGGCGCGCGGGTCGAGAACATCTCGGACGCGCTGACCGGATTTCAGATCGCCGGTCCGAAAGCGAAAGAGGTTCTCGTCACGGCAGTGGCGCCCGGCCAGGCGGATGCGGCGGGCGCGATGCGGTTTCTCGATGTCGCCCGGCTGACGGTCGGCATGACGGATTGCCTGGTTCAGCGTGTGAGCTATACGGGTGACTTGGGCTACGAGATCTACTGCCGGCCGGAGGCGCAGCGGGCGCTTTGGACGGCGCTCTGGCGGGCTGGCGAAGAGGCGGGTATGCGCACTTTCGGAATGCGGGCGATGATGTCTCTCCGGCTTGACCGGTTCTTCGGTTCCTGGCTTCGGGAATACTCGCCAGACTATACCGCCGCCGAGACCGGACTGGACCGGTTCATCGCTTTCGGGAAAGATGCGGAATTCATCGGTCGGGCTGCGGCGGAATCCCAGCGCGAACGGTCGCCGGACCGCGTGTTGCAGGCGTTTGAGGTCGCCGCGGCGGATGCGGATGTTTTCGGCTATGAGCCGCTTTGGATCGATGGCGTGGTGCGCGGTTTTTGCACGTCCGGCGGCTACACGCACTGGAGCGGGATGTCGGTGGCGCTGGCCTTCGTGCCGCGCGAGCGCGTCGTGGACGGGCTGGAGGCGGAGGTGGAAATCTTGGGCGAGCGCCGCGCCGCCCGGTTGATGGCCTCGCCACCGTTCGATCCAGAGGGTTTGCGGCTTCGCGCCTGAGCGCTGGAAGTCGAGCGAAGTTGCGGCTCGAAACCTCTGTGCGCGGTGCAATCTCCGCAAGTGCGCCCGCAGCGATGCGAGTCCCTAGAAATCCTCCCAATCGTCATCCTCGTCAGCAAGCGCGAGCGCGCCATCGATCGCGGGCGGCATGGCGGCGCTGGCAGCAGGCTCAGCAGGGGTTGCTTTCGTCGAGTGCGTAACAGTTTTCGGGCCCGCAGGCGCGGCGCGGCCGGTTGAGGTTCCGCTTGTGCGAAAGCGGCCGGCCGCGTCGGCGAGCGAGGTCGCTTCGGTCCGGAGCGTATGGGTCGCGGCAGTTGTTTCCTCGAACATCGCGACGTTCTGCTGCGTCGCCTGGTCCAGTTGTCCCATGGCGACGTTGATTTCGTCCAGCCCGGTGGCTTGCTCGCGCGCCGAGGCGGCAATGCCGGTCACGTGGTCGGCGATATTCCCGATCGAGGACACGATTTCCGTCAGCGCGCCGCCGGCTTTTCCGACGAGCGAGACGCCGTTCCTCACATGCGCGCCGGAGGAGGAGATCAGTTCGTTTATCTCTCGCGCGGCGTCGGAAGAACGCTGCGCCAGCGCCCGGACCTCGGACGCGACGACGGCGAAGCCGCGTCCCGCATCACCGGCGCGCGCGGCCTCCACTCCGGCCTTTAGCGCGAGGAGATTGGTCTGAAATGCGATGTCGTCGATGACAGAGATGATGCGCGAGATGCGTTCCGAGGAGCTCTCGATCTCGCCCATCGCCTCGACCGCCTCTTGAACGACGGTGCCGGAGCTCTCCGCGTCGTTCCGGGCTGATGTGACCACCTCGCTCGCTTCGCGGGCGCCGTCTGCGGTCGAGGAGACCGAGGTCGTCAGTTCGGTCAGTGCTGCGGCGAACTGCTCAAGAGTCGCAGCCTGTTGTTCGGTTCGGCGCGAGAGGTCATCAGCCGCGCCGGAAATATTGCCGGCCTCACTGAGGATCGCGCCCGAATTCTCGCGCACGACCGATACAGCCGCGTCGAGCGCCTCGACCGAGGCGTTGAAATGCTGGCGGAGCTCCTCGTAATCTGGGGGGAATAGTGCTGTCAGACGCACCGACAGGTCGCCGGTCGAAAGCGTGGTCAGCCCCTCGCTCAGGTCTTCGACTACGGTTTTCTGATCGCGCGTCAGCGCTTCCTGGCGGGCGTGGGCCTCTGTCCTCTCTTTCTCTGGTCCGGTGATGTCGAGGCCGAGGAAGACATGGCCTGAGATGGCGCCTCGGCTGTCGACAATCGGCGAGAGCGTGCCGGAAACGATCGTCTCGGAGCCCAGGCGGAAGGTGTCGAATGCGGCCGCCTTGGAGGCGAGGAGCGGCTCCATCGGCTCGCCGGAGACTGGGGCGATGAATTCACCGATTCGCGTCCTGCCGAGTTCCGGCATGACGGGGCCTAGCGTGGTCCGCGCCGCGTCGTTTGCCGAGGTCAATCGGTGATCGCGGTCGAAATCGAACCGCATCTGGGCCGCCTCCAGCGCACTGAGAACCGCTTCGGTCACGCGGGCGGAGGTCACGTCGTCCCATTCCATCACATAGCCGGTCACGGTTCCGCCGTCTCCCTCGATGGGCGCGACCGTGAGCGATATGGTCCGGGCGCCGAATACCACATCGGCTGACGCCGGGTGCGTCGCGCCGTCCCGCGGCTGTTCAAGATCGCCACCGGCCAGAGTGAAAGGATCGAGTGTCAGGTTCTCGAGCGCCTCGGGGTCGAGGTCAGACACGCGATGGCGGAGATCTTGGGCGCCCGCGCTCGCAAGCTTCTGGAACGCGGGGTTGAAATGAGTGACCCGAAAGTCCGCGTCGGTCATGACCAGGGCGACAGATGCGTTTTCGAACCCGGCGCTTTGAAAGATCGCGTCGCGCGTGGACGCCTCGGCTGCGTGCAGCTTCTCGCGCAGGATATCCAATTGCCGTGCGGTCAGGCCGATCTCATCGCCTTTCCTTGTGGCGGGGATGTCGCTCGTCAGATCGCCATCCGCCATGTCCGTTGTGCGCCGCGCCACCTTGAGCAGCGGAACCGCAAGGGTTTGACGGAAGAACAGCCCCGAGGCGATGGTGAGAACAAGGAACACGCCGCCGGCCAGCGCGAGCTGGCGCTGACGAGCTTCGTTCACGGCGGCCAGCGCGCCGATTGGATCGCCGCCCTGCGGATAGCGAAATGCGTGCCAGAATCCGTTGCCCGTTGTTTCGGCCGCGCCGGTTGAGACCGCCGCCGCCCCGAGTGTCGCGAGCTGGTCGAACTGGCCCGGAGACATGTCCCCGGCGGTTGCCAGTACGGCGCCGTCCGAGGCGACGACTGCCACGCCGAGGATGCGGTCGGGTTCTGCCGCGAGCGTCTCCTCGATCGACGCCTGGATGTCTTCAACCTTGCGGAAGCGCGTCGCGCCAACAAGCGTTTCTGCCTTGAACAGTGTCACGTCCTGGGCAAGGGTCCGGATGCCGTCTTCGGCGGTGGCTCGAAGCGTCCGGTCGGAGCTGACTGCAAGCGCCCCCGCCACTGCAGCGGTCGTCGCCGCCAATATGACCAGACACTTCACGAAAACGGGCAGGCGAACCGCCGCCCCGGCTTTTCCCAAAATCATGACGCGCCCCCGGGCCGTTACATCAGAGATTCGGCGTCGACGCCGACGGTCATCGCGCCGATCGGCTGGCCTGTGGCGGGATCGACAATCGTAAAGGACACCTGACCCTGATACCGCTGGGTTCAATCATCGAGTTCGATCTCGGAGACGTGAAAGCCGCCCGGACCCGCAGCGTAGGTCTCGGTGAATTTCGCCTCGTCACCTTGCCAGTAGTCAGAAGTGACGGCGCTTGCAGCCACGTTCAGGCCGTTGGAATCCATGATGAAAACTTCGGTGATCTGGCCTCCTGAGGCTTCAACCTGCTCGCGCAGGAAGTCGGAGGCCGCGCTTGTCAGAACCGGGGAGATCGTCGGCGTGTCGGTCTGGCCGACCTCGGCGCGCCAGGCCTGATCGAGCGCGTCGATCTGGGATTGCCCGTATCCGCCTGTCGACTGGTTCTGGGCATTGATCGCCTCAATCAGGATGCTGGCGTCGGCCCAGGCAGAGATTTGAGAATTGTAGTAGTCTTCGATGGCGGCGGTGAAATCCTGTGCCATGGCCGGGGCGGCGGCCAGGGTGAGGCAGGTTGCGGCGAGGTATTTCATTTGGCTTCCCTTTCATCATCGGCGCGGTCCCCCGCGTTCCGATGCCGGTCGATAAGCCAAGTTCCTTTCCCGCCCCTTAATCGGCGCGGCGCGACTCCTAAAACTCGGTCTTTCCCGATCAGGCGTGGGATTCAGCTTGTCACGTCGGGTTTTGGCGGCGCTTTTGGCGTGAAGGCGCAAAGGTCCGGTTTGATGTCGAGAAGCGGCGTGCCGTCGAGGCAATCGAGACCACGGACCAGGAGGGAGGCGCCTTCGCGGCCTTCCAGCCGGACGCGCACCGTGCCGATCGGGTTTGGCCGGACGGGCGAGCGGAGGCTGAAGGTGCCGGTTGTCCGGCCGTCGGATTTGGGGCTTTGGCGGAGGAGGTCGCGGCGGCTCCGATCCAGCCAATAGAGGACCTCGATGATCTCATAGGCCTCGATCCCATCGAGCGCCTGGTCCCAGGGCCTATTCAGTTCGATGCGGCAGAGAGGGCCGTCTTGGCGGCCCTGACGCGGGCAGTCCTTGCGGTCGGCCCAAGGCGTGCGGATTCGACCGATGAAGCGGAGCGCGGCGTCCTGGGGCGGGTCTTCCTCGGCGAGAAGCTCTCCGGGGCGGATTGAGGCATCGCTCATCAGAACGGTCCTTTTCGGTTCGGAGCGAGTTTAGGCCGCGGCGTCCTTCCCACAAGCGGCGAGCGCGATTCCCGCTTGATAGCGGAAATTTCCGGGTATAGCGTCTCGTTCAGGGAAATTTTTCAGCAGGACGGAAATTTTGCACGAGTTCGGAGAGGCGATCGGTCTGGCGTTCGGTCTTGTGGCCGGGTTCGATGCCGATCTCGTCGAAATCGTGGGGCTCTCCCTCTACGTCAGCCTGACCGCGACGCTGATCGCCTGCCTGATTGGTCTGCCTTTGGGCGCGATTCTGGCCGTGGCGCGGTTTCCCGGGCGGAACGCGTGCCTGATCGTCGTGAATGCCCTGATGGGACTGCCGCCTGTTGTGGTTGGCCTGATCGTCTATCTGCATCTGTCCCGTGCCGGGCCCCTGGGCTTTCTGGGGCTTTTATACACACCGACCGCGATGATCATCGCGCAGACGATCCTGATCGCGCCTATCGTCGCCGCGCTTTCTCGTCAGGTGGTGGAGGACCTGCACACGGAATACGCCGAGCAATTCCGCTCGCTTTGCCTAAGCCGGACCGAAGCGGTTCAGGCGCTTCTGTGGGACGGCCGGTTCGCTTTGATGACCGTGGCTTTGGCCGGGTTCGGTCGGGCGGTGGCGGAGGTCGGTGCGGTGATGATTGTCGGCGGCAATATCGACCACCTAACGCGGGTTATGACGACGGCGATCGCGCTTGAGACTTCGCGCGGGGAGCTGCCTCTCGCGCTCGCGCTCGGGATCGTGCTGATGGTGATCGCGCTGGGCGTCAACGGGCTGGTTCACAGCCTGCGCATGACCGCGACGAGGTTCGCCTATGCGTGAGGCAGGGTTGAAATGGCCCGTCGAGGCCGAGGCGGTGTCCGGCTCCAAACTCATGCCGCTGACCGTGCGGGGGCTGTCGTTCTGCGCGGGCGGGCGACGGTTGATCGACCATATCTCACTGACGCTCGACGGCGATGGCGTGACTATGGTGATGGGGCCGAACGGAGCGGGTAAGAGCCTGTTTTTGCGGCTGATTCATGGGCTGATCCCGGCGTCCGAGGGCGAGATCAAATGGGGCGGGGCGCTGATAGGGCCGGAGGTCCGGCGGCATCAGGCGCTGGTCTTTCAGAAACCCGTGCTGCTTCGGCGGTCGGTCGCGGCGAATGTGGACTTCGTCCTGAAGTCGCGGGGCCGCGCGTCGCCCGAGGCGCGGGAGGCGCTTTTGGAGCGCGTGGGTCTCGGCGGGCGTGGGGCGCAGGCCGCGCGGCTTCTCTCGGGCGGCGAGCAGCAGCGGCTGGCGCTGGCCCGCGCGCTCGCGACCGAACCGGAGGTTCTGCTTCTGGACGAACCGACAGCCAGCCTTGATCCGGCCTCCGCACAGGCGATCGAGACGATAGTGGCAGATGTGGCACGGTCGGGGACGCGTGTGATCTTCGTGACCCATGACGTGGGGCAGGCGCGGCGGCTGGGAAGCGACGTGGTCTTCCTGGCGCGAGGGCGGATTGCCGAGCATACGCCTGCGGACGCGTTCTTTGACACGCCGTCGTCGCGGGAGGCCGAGGCTTATCTGTCCGGGGAGCTTGTCCTCTGAGGCGTGGGGAGCAGGGAGTAATTCGTTGATCAAGAAGGGTGTTCTCGCGGCGTTTCTGGTCTCCGTAGCGGTGACTGGCGGCGGCGCCGCGGCGGAAGGTGCGATCTTCGTGCAGTCGACGACCTCCACCGCGAATTCGGGGCTCTACGACCATCTTCTGCCCGCGTTCTCCGAGAGGACCGGGATCACCGTGAACGTGGTCGCTGTGGGAACCGGTCAGGCGATCAAGAACGCGGCCAACTGCGACGGCGACGTTCTCCTGGTCCATGCTAAGGGGGCTGAGGAGGCGTTTGTGGCCCAAGGCGGCGGGGTCGAGCGAACAGACCTGATGTACAACGATTTCGTCATCGTGGGGCCGGATGGTGATCCGGCAGGTGTCGCAGGGCTGTCGGACGCGGGCACGGCTTTGACCCGGATCGCGTCCTCGGGCGCATTGTTCGCCTCGCGCGGCGACGACAGCGGCACGCATAAGAAAGAAATTGGGCTCTGGGCGGAGGCGGGTGTCGACCCCGTTGCGGCCTCCGGCGGCTGGTATCGCGAGACCGGATCGGGCATGGGCGCGACGCTGAACGCCGGTATTGGCATGGGGGCCTATGTTATGACCGACCGCGCGACCTGGATCAGCTTCGGCAACAAGCAGGACTACACGGTCAAGGTCGAGGGCGATCCGGCGCTGTTCAATCAGTACGGCGTCATCCTCGTGAGCCCTGACAAATGCGCGAATGTGGACGCTGAGGCGGGGCAGGCCTTTATCGACTGGCTGGTCTCGGACGCGGGCCAGGAGGCGATCGCGAGCTACTCGGTGGAAGGCCAGCAGCTCTTTTTCCCGAACGCGCCGGGGCATGACTGAGCGGATGGCGGGCGCCGAAACCCGGCCGGAGTTCATGACGGTCAGGGAGCTGGCCGCGCTCCTGCGGGTGACCGAGCGGAAGGTCTATGATCTGGCGGCGCAGGGCCAGGTGCCCTGCTCTCGCGCTACAGGGAAGCTTCTATTTCCTGCCGACGAGATCGACGCCTGGATCGCCGGGGCGAAGACAGGGCCGGGGGTCCGCCGCGATCTTCCGGCGGTGTTTCTGGGCAGTCATGACCCGCTTCTGGAGTGGGCCTTGCGGCAGTCGGGCTCCGGGCTGGCGACCTTCTTCACCTCCAGCATGGAAGGGCTGAAGGGGTTCGAGGCGGGCGACGGGGTCGCCGCCGGATTGCATCTTCACGAAGCGGACGGTTGGAACGAAGTCACCGTTCGCGAGGCCCTGGGGGACCGGGACGCAGTGCTGGTGCGCTGGTCGACGCGGCGCAGAGGGTTGGTTCTGAGGCCGGATTTGGCGGGTCGGGTGTCGGGCGTCGCCGACCTGAAAGGCCTGCGCGTCGCGCCGCGCCAGGCGGGCGCGGGGGCGGAGGTTTTGTTCGGTCACCTGTTGCAGGACGCGGGCGTTGCCGAGGGCGATCTAACTCTGACCCGGCCCAATCTGAGCGAGCAGGACGCGGTGCTTGCAGTCCTTCAGAACGAGGCGGACGTGGCTTTCGGGCTGGAGACCGTGTCGGCGCCGTTCGGGTTGACCTTCGTTCCACTTGTCGAAGAGGAGTTCGACATCGTCGTGGACCGCCGCGCATGGTTCGAGCCGCCGATGCAGAAGCTGATGTCTTTCGCGCAGACCTACGAGTTCCTCGCCCATGCCGAGCGGATCGGCGGGGTCGATGTGGGGCGGGTGGGGACCGTGCGCTGGAACGCCTAGGGCTCCAGCAAAAGCGAGACGATTTGGAACGGCGTAACGTCGAAGGTCACCTGATCGGCGTTCTCCGCCAGGAGCACCTCCGCGTCTTCCAAAAGCGAGCACGTTGAGATGCGGGCATAGCGCCGGTCGAAGGTCAGCGTGACGGGGCCGCGCTGGCGAAAGGCCTCGAACCCGCGGACGACAATGGCGCCGCCATCCTCGGACGGCTTGACCGTCTCCACGAAGAAATGCTCGGCGCTCGACGTTGCGAAGGCCGGGCGCGGGCGCGCCCGCGCGGAACGCAGAGGCCGGTTCAGCTCATAGGCCGCGTCCATCACATCCATCCGCCAGTCGCCGGAATGCGGCAGGAGCGCGTAGGTCATCTGGTGCCGCCCCTGATCCGCGACCGGGTCGGGCATGGTCGCGGCCTTAATGAGCGAAAGCCGCATAACGTTCTCGCGGATGTCGTAGCCGTATTTGCAATCGTTCAGCAGCGCGACGCCGTAGTCGCCTTCGCTCAGGTCCGCCCATTTCTGCGCGGGCACCTCGAACTTGGCGTAATCCCAAAGCGTGTTGCGATGGGTTGGGCGCTCGATGCTGCCCCATTGGATCTCATAGGTGGCGCGTTGGCTTTTGACGTTGACCGGGAAAGCGACCTTCAAAAGGAGGTGCGTCTCGTGCCAGTCGATGTCGGTGACGAAGTCGATCCGGGCGCCGTCGGAGGTGAGGCGTATGACCTGCTCGATCGTGGATCGGCGGTATGTGCGGACGATGCGAACGGCGGCGCGGAGGGGGCCAGTCTCGGTCACCTCCATTTCGGTGAAGCCGGTGATGATTTCGCCCCGATCCTCGAAAAAGGCGTCGATGTCCCAGGCGTCCCAGCTCAAGGGGCGGTCCTCGAAAACCTGAAGGCGGTTGCCGATGGCGCCCGCGGCCAGCACCTCGCGGTCAGAGCGCTTGTCGAAGATGCGGGTGATGTCGCCGTCGGGGTTGATCTCAAGTCGGATGCAGGCGTTCTCGAGCGTGATTCCGGCGTCTGTTTGGATTGCGGTGACCGGATGCTCGGGCGCCTCGGCGGCGACAGGCGTGATCGACCAGGGCGCGACCTCGCCGAGCCGGACGAGGGCGCCGTCTTCCGTGTGCTGGACGCCTGCCGGGTCGAACCCCTCGGGAAGCGCGTCTTTCGTCTCAAACTGCCGCGCCACGCTGCAGGGCAGGGTACTGACGACCGTCTGCGCGTCGCCCGTCCCGGCGGCGGCGATGGATCGGAGGCTCGTCCCTTCGGCCAGCGCTGCGATCTCGTCGAAATCCTTCCGCGCGTCCTCGAAGACCTCGGTGATCGAGGTGCCGGGCAGGATGTCGTGGAACTGGTTCAGGCAGAGCCGCTTCCAGGCCGTGTCCAGATCGGCTCGGTTGGCCGTTTCCGCCTCGGTGCCGACGGCGAGTGCGGAGAGGAAATCCGCTTCGGCCAGCGCCGTCTCGGCCTGCCGGTTCGCCCGTTTGATCCAGGCCTGCGAAGTCAGAACGCCCCGGTGCGCCTCAAGATAGAACTCGCCCGACCAGACGGGCAGAGACGCGCTTTGCGGCTCGATTTTCTCAAAGAAGGCGCGAACGGTCGAAAACTCGAGCTTCGGCGCGCCCGGCATGTCCTGATAGGCGATCGCGCGGCGGATGAGCTGCCCGGTCGGCCCGCCGCCGCCGTCGCCGTAGCCGTAGCAGATGGGCAAGTCCGAGATATGCTCCTTCACCGTCGAACTGTCCCAGGTGCCGATCACCTCTTCTGCCGAGAGGTCGGATTTGTAGTTCGTCGGGAAGGGCAGGTGCTGCACGTCACGGGGCGTGGTCAGAAAATGGGTGAGGATGCGCGTGCCGTCGATCCCCTCCCACCAAGTGGTCGAGGCGGGCATCTGGTTATACTGATTCCAGCTCGGCTTGTTGGACATGAACCAATTGAGCCCCGCCTGTTTCATGAGCTGCGGCAGGCTCCAGGTAATGCCGAACACGTCCGGCAGCCAGAGAACCGGTGTCTCCGTGTCGCCGAAATGCTCGCGGAAGAAGCGGCGGCCGAGCAGAATCTGCCGGGCGAGCGACTCCGCACTCGGAATGTTCGTGTCGGCTTCGACCCACATGCCGCCGATCAGCTCCCAGCGGCCCTCTTCCACGCGCTCTTTGATCGCCTCGAAAAGCTCCGGGTAATCCTCGCGCGTGAAGTCGTAGAGCTGCGGCTGCGAGTGCGAGAAGATGTAATCTGGAAATCGCTCCATGAGGCGGAGGACGTTGGAATAAGTCCGCGCGTTTTTTCGCCGGATTTGGCTGACGGGCCAGAGATAGGCGACGTCCATATGCGCGTGGCCAATGGCGTGAAGGGTTACGTCGGTGGGTGGGCCGGCCTTCTTCAGGCCCTGCTCCAAGACCTCGGTCGCGCGGGGGACGCTCCGCCAGAAGGCGTCGCCCAGTGGATCGCGGGTGTCGAGTTCGAGAAAGGAGGCGTCCAAGGCGTTGAGAATCCGCGCTTTCTCGGGGCGGTGTCTCTCAAGCTTGTTGGCCACGTCGAGCGAGACTTCGGCCCGGTCGATGAAATCGCGCGTGGGCACGTCGATCTCGACGACCTTGCAAGGCTTCATGAAAAGCCGCGTGCGGTCGTTTGGGTCCGGCGGCCAACCGGTCAGGCCAGACCAGCCATGGAGATCGATGCGATGGGTCAGGCCGTCCGCAAGCTTGGGATCGAGATAGATCGTGTGATGGTAGCGGTCGGCGGAGGCGTAGGGCACTCCATCCACGTAGATGAGCGACTCGGGATGGGTGAAGATGTCGCCCGCCGCGCCCATGGGCAGATAGAGCGCGATTGGACCGTCGGCCCAGCCCGCCGGGATCGTGAACTCAGACCGGAGGAGATAGTCCTGGTTCTGCCCGGCCCAGTAGCTGTTCCACTCGATCTGCCGCCAGCTTTCCGAGCAGGCAGTGAGCGGGGGCTCAACCACCGCGTCGGGCAGCTCAAGATAGCGGAACGGCGCTATGGGCAGCGACTGGCGGTGGGCCATCCGCTGTACAAGCGCGATGCGCTTTCCGATCTTCTCGGCGGTAAACCGTCTGGCGTGACTCATGCGGCTCCGGTCTTGAGGCCGAAGCCCTCGATCTCGCCCCGGAACACCGTCGCCGGCCCGTCGCTGCCTTCCAGCATATGCTCGACCTCGTCGCCGCGGGCGGTGCCCCAGGCGCGGTTCATGTCCGGCCAAGGGATGGAGTCGATCAGGAGTTGGGTGTAGGGGTGTTTTGGATCTCCGATCACCTCTTTCGGTGGCCCGGCCTCGGCGATGCGCCCGTGGTAAAGCACGATGACATAGTCCGAGACGTGGTAGGCCGTGGCCAGGTCATGGGTGATGTAAAGGATCGAGATCCCGTGCTTGTCCTTCAGATCGTAGATGTTCTTAAGGATCGTCGCCCGGAGCGAGGCGTCGACCATCGACACCGGCTCGTCCGCGATCAGAAGCTTGGGCGAGAGCATCAGCGCCCGCGCCACGATCAGCCTTTGTCGCTGGCCGCCCGAAAGCTGGTGCGGATAGCGCCGCAGGATCAGGTCGGGGTCGAGGCCCACGGCGTGGCAGGCATCTTCCATGGCTTGCTGCGTGTGGGCCTCGGATTTCGATAGCCCGAACTGCTTGAATGGAAACTTGAGCGCGTGATCGACCCGATAGAACGGGTTGAAACAGGCGTAGGGGTCCTGAAACACAGCCTGCACGTTCTTGCGGAAGTCAAGCGATTGCGAGGGCGAGAGACGCGCGACGTCCTTGCCCTCGTAGAGCACCTGGCCCGTCGACGGGTGGTTGAAGCCCAGCATCAGCGAGCCCATCGTCGATTTGCCCGAGCCCGACTGACCCACGATTGAGATGATCTGCGGCGTGTCTCCCTGGAGCGCGAAACTCATCGCGTGGAGCGCCGTGACGTCGCCATAGACCTTGGAGACGTCCCGGAACTCGAGGAGCGCGTCCGGGCCTTCCTTTTGCGAGGCCGGGGCGGAGACCGCAGGCGACAGGAAGCTCTCGCCGCCCACGAGCGGGACAGAGGAAATCAGCTCCTTGGTGTAAGGGTGCTGCGGGTTCTCGATGATCTGCCGTGTGGAGCCGTGCTCGACCAGCACGCCGTCCTTCAGAACTGCGAGCTGATCCACCGACTGCGCCATCAGCCCCATGTCGTGCCCAATCAGGATCAGGCCACAGCCAATCTTGGCCTGCACTTCAGTTAGTGTCTGCATGACATGGCGCTGGGTGACGACGTCGAGCGCCGAGGTCGGCTCGTCGGCGATGATCAGTTCGGGCGTCAGGATCACGCCGAGCGCGATGCAAACCCTTTGCTTCATCCCCCCCGAAAGCTCGTGCGGGTAGAGCCGCCCGACGCGGGCCGGGAGCCCCACGCTTTCAAGCGCGGCGTCCGAGCGTCTCTGCAGCTCGTTCAGATCCGTCTTGCCTTCATGCGCGACGACCGCGTCCCACATCTGGTTCTGAACCCGCATCACCGGGTTCAGAGAGTTCATCGCGCCCTGCGGGATATAGCTGACCCGGCTGAGGCGGGTCTTGCGCATCTCCTCTTCATTGAGGTCCAGAACCTTTGTCTGAGCCTCGCCGAGGAGGATCTCTCCAGTGGACACGCGGCCCGGCGATTCGAGCATCTGCATGATCGAAAGCGCGGTCGTGGTCTTGCCCGATCCGCTCTCGCCGATGAAGCCCACCTTGATGCCGGGATTGACGGTCAGCGAGAGGTTCTTGACCGCCTGCACAATGCCCGAAGGGGTCGGGAACTCGATCGAGACGTCCTTGAGCGTGAGGATGGGTTTGTCGGTCATGACAGTCTCCTCAGTCTCGGATTCGAGACTTCGTCGAGGCCGAGGTTGATCATAAGAAGCCCGATGAACATCACCGCGAGCAACACCGTCGGGATGCCCCACCACCACCAGAGGTTCTGGATCAGCGCGCCGGCGTTGATCGCCTCGTAGATCGTGCGGCCCAGCGTCGGGATCCGCTGCGGACCAAGGCCAAGCACCTCCAGCCCGACGGCCGTCACGATCGCCGTCGTAACGTTGGCGATGAACGAGCCGAAGAGATAGGGCACGAGATTCGGCAGCATCTCACGGAACATGATGTGGCTGGTCGAGGCGCCCGACAGCCGCGCCATCTGCACGTAGCCCGACTCGCGCATCGACAGCACCTGAGCGCGTATGAGGCGCGTCGGCGATTGCCAGAGGAAGCCCGCGATCAGGAGCGACATCATGGCGAGCGAGACATCGCCATAGGCCGCCTGGAACACTACGAGGATCAGAAGCGGCGGGATGGTGATCATAACGTCCGAGAGTACGCGGATGACATCGTCCGTGCGCCCGCCGACGAAGCCGGCCGTGAAGCCGAGGATGATCCCTGTGCTCATGCCGATCAGCGAGGCCAGGAGGCCGACCCAGAGAGAGTTCGGCGCGCCCATTACGATCAGCGCGAGCAGGTCGCGGCCAGAGCCGTCGGTGCCCAGGGGATAATCCCAGACGCCTTCCTGGCGGCGCAGGTTCTCGAACCCGACCGGCGGCAGTTTCAACGGCGCGGAGCCCGTGAACACCAGATCAAGGTTCCAGAGCAACCGGCCCAGAAGGCCAAGGCCCACGATCCCCAGAAGGAGGCAGACGCCCCAGATCAGCTTGGGGTTCATCCACGGATTGTCGAAGCGCTTCATCCGCTTCTGCAGGCGGCGCTCGGCGCGGGTCATGGGGGCGGAGGAAGTGGTATTGTCAGCCATCTCAAGCCCTCTCGTGCCGAATGCGCGGATCGATGAACGGATAGACCAGGTCGACAAGGAATACCGAAACCGCCGTCATAAGGATGATCACGTAGCTGATCCCTTGAATGACCGGGAAATCCTGATCGAGGATCGCGTCGTATAGGAGCTTGCCCATCCCGTTGTAGGCGAAGATGCGCTCGACCAGCACCTGACCGGCGACGAGCAGACCGATCTTGAGCGCGAAGGCGGTGATCTGCGGCAGGATCGCGTTCCGGATCATGTAGCGGTAGAGGATGTAGCGGGGGCGCAGCCCCTTGGCCTCAGCCAGCTTCACGTAATCCTCGCCCTGCACGGTGATCATCAACCCGCGCATGCCCAGGGCCCAAAAGCCGAAAGTTACGACAACGATGGAGAGCGCGGGCAGGAAGCCGTGGTACATAACCGATTGGGCGAAGTCCCAGGACCAGCCCGGCTCGACGTTCAGCCCGTAAGCGCCTGTCAGAGGGAACCATCGGAGCTGGGCCGAGAATATCCACATCAGCAAGAGTCCCGAGAGGATGGGCGGGATCGACGTGAAGACCATCGCCGCCGGGATCGCGACTTTGACCAGGTTGGGAGAGCGGTCCCACACCATCAGGGCGCCCAGGAGGTTGCCGATGACGAAGGTGATGATCAGCGACAGGATCATCAAGCCCAACGTCCAGGGCAGGGCCTGCATGATCAGGGACGATACCGGGGTCGGAAAGGTGGCCGTCGAAAGGCCGAAATCAAACACAAGAACGCCGCCCAGGTACTTGAAATACTGCACCAAAAGCGGCTGATCGATGCCCATTTGGCGGCGCAGCTCTTCGAGGATCGCGTCCGCGCCCTCGACCGCGCCGGCGCCCGCCGCCATGCGGCCCAGAGCCACTTCGGCGGGATCGATCGGCGAGAGCCTTGGAATGATCCAGATAAGCGTTGCGGCGATCCAGATCGTCAGACCAAGCGTGATCAGACGATTGATCAGATAGGAGCTTGGAATGCGTCCCATGTCCCCTCCCTGTGTTGTCATGCGCCGCCGGGTCTTGACGCCCGGCCGGCGCGGGTGCGTTCAGATCAGGCGGCCTCTCCCGCTGCCGCCCGGCTGATCTTGTGGTTCCAGCCCCGGAGCACCATGCGCTCGTCAGGGTGGTGGTTGCCGTCCTCGACCTGATCGGTTCCGGCGTAGAGCTGGCAGAGCACCGTCTTGCGGGTGCGCTGCGAGCGGTTCGGCATCGAGCCGTGGAGCGTGAAATAGTGGAAGAATACCACATCCCCCGCCTCGGCCTCGACAATCGTGGCGTCCTCGATCGGGTGCGCGTCGATCACGTCGTTCTGACGCCGCCCGTCCGCGCCTTCAACTCGGCCAAGCCTGTGGCTGCCGGGATAGACGCGCAAGCAGCCCATCTCGTCCGTCGCGTCGCTGACGTGGATGATGCCTGCGATCATCGTGTCGTTGACGGTCGGAAAATAAGGCCAGTCCTGATGCATCGGGAAGGGCGAGCCGTTCTCGGGCGGCTTCTGGAACAGTTTGGAATGGTGAAGAACAATGTCGTCGCCAATGATCTCGCTGACCACGTCCAGGAAGCGCTCGCTCAGAAAGGCGTTGAGCCAGGTGCGCGAGTATTTCTGGACGTTATGGGTGTGGAGGATGACGTCGCCCGCCTGAGCGATCTTCTCCGCTTCGCCGCCGTCCCACGTGGCGTCGACCACCTCGCCGCTGG
>JASJAU010000125.1 GCA_030066855.1 Paracoccaceae bacterium
GGCGGCATCTCTCTGGTCGTGGAGCCCTGCGCGGCGGCCTACGAGGCGCTTTGCGCGCGAGAGGCGGCGCAGAGGGTCATCATGCTCGACCCAAACATCCGGCCCGGATTTATCCACGACGAGGCCGCCTACCGCGCCCGGATCGGGCGAATGATCGGGATGGCGGACATCGTCAAGGTCTCAGACGAGGACCTCGCCTGGATCATGGGTGAAGGCGATCCGGCGGATAAAGCGCGGGAGATGCTGGGCATGGGGCCCAAGCTCATCTTCGTTACCGAGGGCGCGCGAGGCGTCACGGCCTACCAAACTGGCGACGCGCTCTTCCGGGCAGCGGATGTTGTCACCGTCGTGGACACGGTCGGCGCGGGCGACACATTTAACGCGGGCGTTCTTGCGGCGCTCCATGAGACCGGCGTACTTTCCAAAGCCGCGCTTGGCGAGGGCCTTGATGCGGCCCGGGTCGAGGCAGTCCTCTCTTTGGGTGCGCGAGCAGCCGCGGTGACGGTAAGCCGGGCGGGCGCGAACCCACCGACCCGGGACGAGCTGACGTGAGGGCACTGGTCCAGCGTGTGTCCGAAGCGCGGGTGACCGTCGAGGGGGAGGTGATCGGCGAGATCGGACCCGGCTTGCTGGTTCTGGTCTGCGCGATGGAGGGCGACCCGCCAGCGGCGCCCGAGAAACTCGCCGCGAAGATCTCGAAACTGAGGATATTCCGGGACGAGGATGGGCGCATGAACCGGTCTTTGTTGGATTCAGGGGGACACGCGCTCGTAGTGAGCCAGTTCACGCTAGCCGCCGATACGAGTCGAGGAAACCGGCCGGGTTTCTCGACAGCGGCGGCGCCGGAGGCCGGCGAGGCCGCCTATATTGCCTTCGCCGAGGCGCTTGGCGGGCTGGGCGTCAATGTGGCGACGGGACGGTTCGGCGCGGACATGAAAGTCAGCCTGATCAATGACGGGCCGGTGACGATCTGGCTGGATACAGAGGCCTGATCCGGCAGATGCGCTTGCACAAAGACGACCTGGTTTGCCTTCGCTTCCCCGGTGGCTTTCGTTTTCTTTGCACATTTCCGATATCACGGCTGCATCTTGAGCGTGGCTGCGAATAACTCGCGCATCGTCAGTTGATTACTGGGCGAGGAAGCGGGCGATCGGCCCGGAATCGCGCGAAAAACAGCTGTACCTATTGGACATCAAGGCGCCGCGAGTTTCAGGCGTCGGATCTCGCTTAGGTGACCGTTAACCACGGACCTGCTAACTCCGACAAACGACGATTCTTAGGTGTCAGAATGAACCTGCGCGAGACCGCCATTCCCGGCGCTGTTGTGATTGAGCCAAACCGTTTTGGGGACCAGCGCGGATTCTTCTCGGAAAGCTGGAGCCGGCGGAGGTACGAGGAAGCAGGGATCGACGTCGGTTTCGTGCAAGACAATCACTCGTTCTCCGAAGCCGTCGGCACTTTGCGTGGATTGCACTATCAAAGCCCGCCCCACGCGCAGGCCAAGTTGGTCCGCTGCGGCCGCGGGAGACTGTTTGACGTGGTGGTGGACGTGCGGAAAGGCTCGCCTGCTTTTGGACAATGGATCGGCGAGGAACTGAGTTTCGACAATGGCCGGCAGCTCTTCGTACCGGCGGGCTGACTTCACGGTTTTGTCACACGCGAGCCGATGACGGAGATCCTCTATAAGTGCGGCGACTATTACGCGCCCGAGGCGGACGGGTCAGTGCGGTGGGATAGCTGCGGCATTGACTGGAAGTTGACGGGCGCACCTATATTGTCGGCCAAGGATGCCGAGGCGGTCGCGCTCGCTGACTTTGACAGCCCTTTCGTCTGGGATAGCGCATGAAGATCCTGGTCACAGGAGGCGCTGGGTTCATCGGCTCGGCGGTCGTACGTCAGGCGGTACGCGCCGGGCATGAGGTCGTCAATCTCGACGCGCTGACCTATGCCGCCAACCTCGCGAACGTCGCGCAGGTGTCGAACGCGCCAGGTTACGCGTTTGAGAAGGCCGATATCGCCGACAGGCAAAGGATTGACGAGATACTGGCGAGGCACCGGCCCGACGCAATCCTGCACCTCGCTGCTGAAAGCCATGTGGACCGCTCGATCGATGGCCCGGCGGCCTTTGTGCGAACAAACATCGAAGGCACCTATGCGCTGCTGGAGGCGGCAAGGGCCTATTGGTCGGCGGAGAAGCGGCCCGAACGCTTCCGGTTCCACCATGTGTCGACCGACGAGGTCTACGGGTCGCTGGGCCCGAGCGGCATGTTCACCGAGGACACGCCCTACGATCCGCGCAGCCCCTACTCGGCGACCAAGGCGGCGTCGGATCATCTGGTCCGCGCCTGGCACGAGACCTATGGCCTTCCCGTCCTCCTGAGCAATTGCTCCAACAATTACGGGCCCTTCCACTTCCCGGAAAAACTCATTCCGGTGGTGATCCTGAACGCGCTGCACGGCAAGCCGATCCCGGTTTACTGCGCGGGCGAGAATGTGCGCGACTGGCTCTATGTCGAGGACCATGCGGATGCGCTTCTCACGGTGCTGGAGGCAGGAGAGGTCGGCAGAAGCTACAACATCGGCGGCGAGAACGAGGCGCGGAACATCGACTTGATCCGGACGATCTGCGGTCTCCTGGACGCGCGGCGGCCGGGCGCGGCGCCGCATGACCGCCTGATCGAGTTCGTCGAGGATCGGCCGGGCCACGATATGCGCTACGCCATAGACCCCAGCCGCATCCGGGAGGAGCTGGGCTGGCGCCCCTCGGTGACGCTTGAGGAGGGGCTGGCGCGGACGGTCGACTGGTACCTTGAGAACGAAGACTGGTGGCGGCCGCTTCTGGATGTCGCGTTGGAGCGGCGGGGGACGAGCGCTTGAGGATCGCGCTTT
Source organism: Paracoccaceae bacterium (assembly GCA_030066855.1). Taxonomy (GTDB): domain Bacteria; phylum Pseudomonadota; class Alphaproteobacteria; order Rhodobacterales; family Rhodobacteraceae; genus Kangsaoukella. The sequence goes on from JASJAU010000125.1 coordinate 2,890, forward strand.
TTGGCAGAACCGGACAGGTCGCCACTGAGGTGCAGCGGCGCGCGCCGGATGGCGTCACGGTACGGGCGATCGGGCGCGAGGAAGCCGATTTCACCGATCCGGATTCGGTTCAACGCGCGGCGCAGCAGGTGGAGGCCCACGCGGTGGTCAACGCCGCCGCCTATACGGCCGTCGACAGGGCAGAGGCCGAGGAGCGCCGCCAGCGTTATTAACGGTTTTTCTGTCGGCGCACTGGCTGAGGCCTGCGCGGAGCGCGAATTGCCGCTCCTGCACCTCTCGACCGACTATGTTTTTGATGGCGGCGGCGACCGGGCCTGGCGGCCCGACGAGGCCGCGCAGCCGATCAGCGCCTATGGGCGCGGCAAGCTCCTGGGTGAGAGCCGCGCCCTGGCCAGCGGGGCGCGAACGGTTGTCTTGCGGTCCTCGTGGGTATTCTCCGCCCACGGCGCCAACTTCGTCAAAACAATGCTGCGCCTGGGCCGCGAGCGCGACCAAATCTCTGTCGTATCGGACCAGATCGGCGCCCCGACCCCGGCGGCCGCGGTGGCGGACGCGCTCTTCACCATGGCGGCGCGGATGATCGACGGGGCGCCAGGCGGCATCTATCATCTCGCCGGTTCCCCCGACGTCAGCTGGGCGGATTTCGCACGCGAGATCATGCGGCAATCGGGACTGGATGTCAGTATCGCCGATATCCCGTCCGCCGCCTATCCGACCCCCGCCCGTCGGCCGAAGAACTCGCGACTGGACTGCGCGACATTGGAACGGGATTTCGGACTGGCGCGGCCGAATTGGCGGGACGGATTGCGGGATGTGCTGGAGGAGCTTGGAGCGCGATGACGAAACGGAAAGGCATCATCCTTGCGGGCGGCTCAGGCACCCGACTTTATCCTATCACGATCGGCGTCTCAAAGCAGCTCCTTCCGATCTACGACAAGCCCATGGTCTATTACCCGCTCTCAGTGCTCATGCTGGCCGGCATCCGCGAGATAGCGGTCATCACAACCCCCGAAGATCAAACGCAATTTCAACGCCTTATGGGCGACGGCAGCCAATGGGGGCTACGGTTTGAATGGATCGTCCAGCCATCGCCCGACGGGCTCGCCCAGGCGTATCTTCTGGCCGCCGATTTCCTTGACGGCGCGCCTTCCGCCATGGTTCTGGGCGACAACATCTTTTTCGGGCACGGCCTTCCCGAAGTGCTGTCACGGGCGGACGCGCGGACCGAAGGCGGCACGGTCTTCGGCTACCGGGTGGCCGACCCCGAACGCTATGGCGTCCTGGAGTTCGAGGGCGAACGGGTCACCCGAATAATCGAAAAACCCGCATCACCGCCTTCGAACTATGCCGTGACCGGTCTCTACTTCCTCGACGCGGACGCCCCGGAAAGAGCCGCGCGGGTCAAGCCGTCGGCGCGGGGCGAACTGGAGATCACCGACCTACTGGAGCTTTACCTTAACGATGGGGCGCCCACGGTCGAGCTTATGGGACGCGGATACGCCTGGCTGGACACCGGCACGCACGCCTCGCTCCTGGATGCGGGGAACTTCGTGCGCACCCTCTCGGCGCGCCAGGGCCTTCAATCCGGCTCGCCAGAGGAAATCGCGTTCCAAAAAGGGTGGATCACGCGCGATGCGCTGTTGAACGCCGCCGAAGCGCTTGGAAAGAACGGTTATGGCGGCTATTTGAAAATGATTGCCGAGACGGATGAATGAGCCGGCCGTCTAGTATCCGTAGCCGTATCCGTAGCCTTCCTCGCCGTAGCGGCATTTGTTGAGGATAACGCCCGCGACATTGGTGTATTCCGACACCTCGCGCTCGCAAGCGTCAACCTCGCTGATCGTCGATCGCTCCGCTGCGGCGATAATCAAAGCCGCATCGGCAAGCTTGAGGATGGATCGCGCTTCGTCGCTGATCAAAATCGGCGGCAGATCGAAAAGCATGATGTCGGGCTGATACTCCGCCTGCAGGTCGTCGAATGTCTCAGCCGTATGCGCCATGGTCACGAGCCGGGCAGGGTCGCGAACCGGCCGGGTCTGTGCCGCTAGGATCGTGTTCGGGTCAAGCCGCAGCGCCTGATCCTCGAAAGCGATTTCCTGCTCGAGCACGTCGGAAAAATCCGCGGCCGGGCTGAGCCCGAAGAACTTGGAGACCGAAGGCCTGCGGAAATCGAGATCGAAGAGCATGCCGCGAATCTCCGGCTG
>JASJAU010000126.1 GCA_030066855.1 Paracoccaceae bacterium
CTCTCCTTCGAACTGCATCGGCTCCTCGGCGGTATTGAGCGCGGCAAATCCCCACCACCCGGCAGCGGGCGTGGCGTAGGTGAAGACGCCGTTCTCGTCAGCCTTGATCGTTTGGGTGATCATCAGATCAGAAGGCACGGAAGCTGAGCCGTCTTGATTGTAGAACTCGACCTCAACCTCGGCGTAGGGAACCGGCGCGCCGTCGAGCATCACTATGCCCTGGAACACGTTGCCGGCCCAGAGTCCGAAAGGTTTGGACAAGGGCACGATCTCGGTCTTGAGACCAAGCTCCGCGTCCCAGCCCTCATCCTCGCCAAAGGCGCTGACATAGGTCTTGGTGTAGTGTGTGATGAAGGCATCCTCTGCCGGCTCCCAATAGGGCTCAGGCGTCATGGCGAAGACGTAAGTGCCCGGGCGACTGAGGGGAAACTCCATGGTGAACCCCGGCTCGCCCATGATCTCGGCCGCCGTCAGGTCGCCCAGAAGGTCTGTCTCCTCACCCTCGTGCGTGACAGTGAAGGCCAGCGGCGTCTCGAGCACCATCCCGTCCAGCTCGAACGGGTGCGAGAACGACAGGTCGAGCGTGACGGACCGGCCGTCCTCCTGACTGACCATGGGATCGCTCGGAATGATCATGCCGTAGTGCGCGGCGGCCGTGCCGGCCGTCAGCGCGAGGGCGCCGAACGCGGCGAATTGCGATCTCAAATTCATCTTTCCTTCCAAGTCCCAATTATGTGCCCAAGGACAAAAGCCAGGCCGTCAGCGCTTCGCTTCTGGATTGAATCAACAGGACAATCATGGCCGAAAGGGAAACCGCCGCAAGCAGCAATATCGTGATCTCGCCGACCACAAGCCGGGCGATCACGCCCCGACCCGCCCCGAGCCTGAAGGCCGTCGCCATCTCGGGCGCCCGCATGCGCCAGGACAGAAACAGCGAGAGCGCGATCGCCGACACCGCAGCGGCGCCGATGATCGCGGTGACGGCGTCCAGGAGCGCCTTTATGCGAAAGATGCGGTCCACCAGATCGCCGATAACCTCCGCCGGGACAACCGCCTGAAGCGGACGGTCAGGATCAAGGTAGCGCCCGCGTAGAATGGTGCCGGATCGCGCGTCATAGGGCGCGACGAGAACGGCAGATATCGGGAAAGCCTCGGGCGCGCCATGGAAGTGGAAGCTGTCGATGTTATCCTCAGTGATCCGGTTGAACTCCACGATGCTGGCCGCCGCTCGAACGTTGCCCGCATCGGCCTCAGCGCGGGTGATCACGTCCTCGTGCCCATGTCCGATACCCGCGATAACCCAGGCGGTCTTTACGTCGGCGAACACCGCGTCGTCATCGGGGCTGCCGGTGCGCTCCAGAACGCCCACGATGCTCATCTCCAACGGGTAAACGCCGTCGAGGTCAAAGAGGTTTTCGGGCGCCGAGACGATGGTGTCGCCCGCGCCAAGGCCAAGCCGCTCGGCGGCGGCGGCGCCCAGCACGGCCTCGCCCAGAACAGCGAAGACGCGGCCCTCCGCGAAGCCGAGATCGCGGAAATCGAAGTAGTCGAGGGTCGTGCCCACGATCCGCGCGCCATTGGTCTGAAACGCGGTATGGAGCGGGATCGGGAGCGCGAGGCCGCTGTCCCAAACCTCTTCCGTCGCCGCCATGGTCACCGGCTCCGCCCGGTCGTCCGAAAAGTAGAGCGCGTTCATGGTCAGATCGAGCTGGCTTCCCCGATTGCCGATCAGAATGGGTGTCGCCTCCGCCCGCTCGGTCAGCGCGTCTTGGCTTCGCGCCAGGATTGACTGCGTGACCATGGGTACCGAAAGGATCAAGGCGGCGACGAGGACCAGCACCAGGCTTCTGCCCCAATGGTAGCGAAGATATTGAATGGCCAGGAAGAGCGCGTTCATGCGGCCGCCGCCCGGAAATCGGCGAAATCGACCACGCGGTCGAAGCGGGAGAGAAGCTCGTGGTCATGGGTGACAGCCAGAAGCGTGGCGTCCGCCGCGTCGGCGCGTTCGAACAAGAGATCGAGGATCAAAGTCTTGGTGTCGGGGTCCAGATTGCCCGTGGCCTCGTCAGCGAGGATCAGCGCGGGCTCAGTCACCAGCGCCCGGCAGATGGCCACGCGCTGCTGCTCGCCCTGGCTGAGCGCGGCGGGGCGCCGACCGACCTTGCCCTCAAGCCCGCAGGCCTCGGCCAGAACGCCTGCCCGCTCCCGGACGGTGTCATCGAGGCGGAGACCCGATCCGATGCGATAGGGGTAGAGGATATTCTCCCGCGCCGTCAGATAGTCGAGCAGCGCGAAGTTCTGGAAGACAAATCCGATACGATTCGCGCGAAAGGCCCGGCGCTCCTTGTCCGAGAGTGCTCCGAGGTCAGCGCCGTCAACGATGAGTCGCCCCGCATCGGCGACGGCAATGCCGGAAAGCAGGTTCAGAAGCGTCGTTTTGCCGGTTCCGCTGGGTCCAACGACGGCGACCTTCTCGCCAGGCGCCACTGCGAGGCGAGGAATGCTCAGTTCAAAGCCGCCACCGGCGTAGGCGAAGCGCAGGTCGTCCACGTCGATCATTGGGTGTCCGTTGCATCGCTGCTGGCGGTCCAGGGGCCTTCGATCTTTGCTTGCAGCGTGCCCGCATCGGTCCGGTCGACATCCGTCAGACTGAACCCGGTCAGGCGCCACGCGTCATTCACCGGCTCCAGCGTCAGGTCGGCGGAATAGGCATTGCCGCGCACATGAAGATGCTCGGCGTGGCCGACCGTCCCCAGGACCCGCCACTTCGCCGAAACGGAAACGCCACCGTCCTCAATGCGCGATGTCAGACCGAGAAGCTCCATCTCGTGAATCTGCTGATCGGGCTCCAATCCCGCCGAGGCCATGGCGCCAACACGTTCGAGGTATAGGGCCTCCAGCGCCTCTCCCGCCGCCACCTCGGCCAGCCCGTCATAGATCGCATCCTCTTTCGTCGCCCCAAAGGCCAGATAGATGCGGCCCAGGACGGCGGGGATTACCTTGTAGCTTTCGGCGGAGACCATATCGGCGCCCGCCTCGACCTCTAGACCAGGGGCGCTGAATTCTACCCGCTCTTCCTTGCAGCCCGCGAGCGCAAAAACCGCGATCGCGGCGGCGGCGGCGGCGGCCAGTCGGGCGCGGCCGAAGAGCGGCCTGACAAGAGAGCGGGCGGGTGCCATGGCGGAGAGATTAACCCTTTCTAACGCGCGGCCAATGGTCAGACCGTCGCGGGAGACCATTTGGCGGAACACGCCGGCCATGTCGAGAGATGCGGGATCAGATTGAGAGGCGAGAGGCGTCGCCGAAGCCCTAGGCGCTCGACGCCAGCCAGACTCGCGCCGGTTCACAACTCTCGACCCGAGCCTCCAAGTTTTAAAGGTTCAGCGGTTTCGTTCAGGGAAACCCCTGGCCGCCATCCACTCCGAGCAAGGCCATGGCTTTGATCGAGAAACCTGCCTCGGGGCAGCATCGAAGCAAACGTGTTAACGACCGGTTAAGGATTGGATTTTGCCGAAGGCGCTCCATGGGATGAAACGGGTGCCGAGGTATCTTTCGACGGGCGCGGCGGCGCCTTTTGTCTCCTTTCGAAGGCCGCTATGGTCCCCGGGCATATCAGAGGCTCCGTGGATGTATTTGGCGCAATCACACCTTGCCACAGACATGAAGGCTCTCAATTCGGAACGATGATCTCAGGGAGGGGATTATGACCAAACTCAATCGCCGCAAGGCGCTTGCGCTGATGAGCGGCACCGCGGCAGCGGCCGGCATCGGGGCGCCCGCTTTGGCATCCAACAAGAAGGTCAAAGTTGGCGCGCTGCGTTTCACCTCGCATTCGGGCAGCTTCGTCGCGTTTGAACGCGGATACTTCGCCGAAGCCGGCCTCGACGTCGAGTTCGAGTTCTTCCAGGCCGCGCAGCCCATGGCGGTAGCGATCGCCTCGGGCGATGTCGATTATGCCGTCACCGCTATTTCGGGCGGCCTGATCAGTCTGGCGGAGAAAGGCGCGATCAAGGTGATCGGCGGCGCGCTAAGCGAGGAAGAGGGCATTGACGGCCAGAAGTTCCTCGCCTCTGACGCGGCGTTCCAGGCGGGCGTGACGACGCCGAAGGACCTGGATGGCAAGCGTTTCGCCGTCACGCAGGCGGGCTCTTCGTTCCATTACATGGGCTCGAAGATGGCGGCGGCGGAAGGAATAGAGATGTCCTTCGTGCCGCTCCAGAAAGTCGGCGCGATCATCGGCGCGATGAAATCGGGCCAGGTGGACGGCTGGTCGATCGTGCCTCACATCGCGAAGCCGCTCGCCGGCTCGGGCGCCGTGCACATAATTGGCAACGTCGCGGACTACATCCCCAACTACCAGGTGACGACGGTTTTCACCTCGGCCAAGAACGCCGCCGAGGAGCGCGAGCTGACCGAAGGCTTTCTGGAGGGCTTCTCACGAGGCGTCGACGACTACGCCGCCGCGATGATCGACAAGAGCGCGAGCGAGGACGCGATGGTCGATCTGATCCACAAATACGTCTACACGGACCGGCCCCGAGACAAGGCTGCGCCTTCGATCATCAACGGCACGATGCGGCTCAACAGCGGCGCGGCGCTCAATGTCGCCTCGGTGCAGGACCAGCTGAGCTGGTTCCAGTCGGAAGGGCTTGTGGACGCCGGCATCACGATCGATCAGCTGGTCGACAGCTCCTATGTCGAGACGATCGGCGCCTGAGGGTCCCACCCGTGGCGGGACCGGTTCGCGCCGGCCCCGCCAGCCTTTGAGAGGCTCTGAATGGACATCCGAATAGACGGCATCGGCCATTCCTACGGCGGAGTCGACGTCCTGCGGGACATCTCGCTCGACGTCTCGAGCGGTCAGATCGTGTGCGTCATAGGCCCGTCCGGGTGCGGGAAGTCCACGCTCCTGCGCCTGGTCGGCGGGTTGGAGCGGCCTGACAGCGGGCAGGTTTTGCAGGTCGGGGACCCGCCCGAGGGGTGTCTGAACCCCCTTACATACATCTTTCAGGACTTCGCGCTCCTTCCTTGGCGCAGCGTGGCGGGCAATGTTTCGCTTGTTCTCGAGGATCATGGGCTC
>JASJAU010000047.1 GCA_030066855.1 Paracoccaceae bacterium
AAGGGCGAGCCGTTCTCGGGCGGCTTCTGGAACAGTTTGGAATGGTGAAGAACAATGTCGTCGCCAATGATCTCGCTGACCACGTCCAGGAAGCGCTCGTTCAGAAAGGCGTTGAGCCAGGTGCGCGAGTATTTCTGCACGTTATGGGTGTGGAGGATGACGTCGCCCGCCTGAGCGATCTTCTCCGCTTCGCCGCCGTCCCACGTGGCGTCGACCACCTCGCCGCTGGCGTTCAGCTGACGCACGATGCGGTCGAAGTCCTTGTCCAGCGCGGCGACCTCGTCAGGCCGGAAGAGGCCCTTGGCGAGGTAGTATCCTTGTTCTTCAAACGTTTCCTTGATGCCCGGCATGGGCTTGATCCTTGGTTGGGTGAGGCGGGCCGCAGGATTGCGCCCCGTCTGGGAGCCGGCGTCTGCCGGCCGTTATGAGGTCTTCCGCCCGACGAGGCGGGCGTGAAAGGATTCAAACAGGTATGGCGTGCCGAACGGGTTGGTCCGCGCAACCGAATTCAGAACCTCGATCCGCTCAACGCGCTCGGCCAGCTGGCTAAGCAGGGTGCGGACCAGCAGACGTGCCATAGGCGCGCCAAGACAGGTGTGCGTGCCCGCCCCGAAGGCGACGTGCGGGTTGCGCGCCCGGTCGATGCGCAGCTCCTCAGGGGATTCGAAAACCTCGGGATCACGGTTGGCGGCCGCCCAGCAGAGCGCGGCGCGGTCTCCGGGCGCGACGGTCAGAGGGCCGTGTTCGTAGCCATGCGGGCAGACCCGCGCGATCTGTGGGAGGGGGGAGAGCACGCGGAAGATCTCCTCGGTCGCGACCGGGATGAGGGACGGCTCGTCGCGAAGACGGTCCAGGTCCTCCGGGGTTTGAGCCATGTGAGCCAGCGTGCCGACAATCGCGTTGATCACCGTGTCGCGTCCGCCCGCCAGCGAGAGGTGGCAGATACCGCGCATCTCGTCTCGGGTGAGAGGGCGCTCCTCGAATCTTGCGTCGTGCAGGGCGGAGAAGAGCCCCATGTCCGGCTCGACCAAGCCCCGGTTCAGCATCCGGTCGATGAATTCGAGGAATCGCGCGGCCTTGGCCGGGTCGGTCTTTCCGTCCGTGCGGAACGCATGCAGGCCCCATCCCTGCCACTCGGCCGCGATATCGCGGTCGGTGTCGAGCAGGACAGCCAGAGACGCGGATTGGACGGGGAGCGCGAAGTCGCGCACCATCTCCATCACACTGCCTTTGAGCGCCTTGGTCACGCGGGACGCGAGGATGCATTCGAACTCCGCCTTGGCCGCCGGGTCCATCGGTCGCCGGAAATAGGGGAGGACGATCTCTTTCCAACGCCCGTGTTCGGGCGGGTTGGTCTCGATCGGGAGCTGTCTGAAAGGCCGGATCTCATCTTCCGGCGGGATCGGAACGCGGCCCCGGACCGAGCTGTCGAAATGCTCGAAATCGCGCGCGGCCGCCCGGACGTCCTTCCAGCGGAGGAGCATGAGCAAGTCCTCGCCGTGGAAAGTGCCCACATCCGCGCCCGACTTCGACCGCGCTTCCGCGAAGGGGTCGGGCGGGCGGACTTGGTGCGGGATATGCGCTGCCGGATCGGCCATATCAGTTGAAGAATTCCAGCAAGAAGGTATTGCGGGGCGGGCCAAAGCCGCCCGCCCCGCCCATGCGATCAGTTCGCCGGCGTCAGGTTGTGGATGACCTGATGCGTCGAGTTCCACCAGAAGAACGGGTGGTTGTAGTAGTTCTCGGCCGACGGCCAGCCTTCCCAATAGGTCGTGTTGAAGGGGATCAGCTTGGCCGACTGCACCAGCGGGATGAACGGCATTTCAGCATCGAGGTACTGATAGGCGTCCGCCACCATGCCAGGCACTTCCGGGTCGCCCAAAGGACGGCTGGCCATGGCGTCGACGATAGCCGAATAAGCCTCCGCTGCCGGCCCGTCCCAACGCGCGGTGTTGTTAAAGCCGGGCGAACGCTCGCCCACCGGCACAACATCCTTCACCGTGTAGCGGCCCATGGAGGCCCATGGTTCGTTCACCGAGCCGCAGGACAGCCACGAGTAGCTCATCTCGTAGGCGCCGAACGGCAGGACCTCGCCCCAGAAGACACCATTCTCAACCGGAACCGATTTGGCGGCGATGCCGGCGCGGTTCAGCTGCTCGACGATCACGTCGATTGTCTTGGTGTATTCCAGCGATGCGGAGTTCACGTGGATGTCGACGGTCAGGTCCGCGCCATCCTTCTCGTAGATCCCGTCGCCGCCCATCGCGTAGCCTTCGGCTTCGATCAGCGCCTTGCCCGCGTCGGCGTCGCCCGTCGCGGGAAGTCCGTATCCGGCGGCCCTGATAGCGTCGATGAACGGCGCCATCGAGCCGTACTGCGCGAACATCGTCTCGGACGGCACGGTCGAGCCCTCAACCGCGACGTTCACGATCTGCGTGCGGTCGATGATTGCCGCGACGGCTTTGCGCATGTTTGCGTTGTCCCAGGGCGCGATCGTCGTGTTGATCTCCAGCTGACGGGCGCAAGGATCGGCGGCCGCATAGGGGTAGTCATCGTACCAGGCGATGATCTTGTCGTTCTGAAAGCGAACGGCCTCGAAGGTGCCGACCGAGACGTTCTGGGCGGCGTCAAGCTCGTTCGCGGCCAGAAGCTGCGCGCGGCTTTCCTCGCCGCCCGACTCGAGGAACACGACGCGTTGGGGCGCCGGCAGGTCCTGGAAGCCGGTTTTGGCGCCCCACCAGTCGTCGTTCCGGTCCCAGATCGCCCGGTTGGTGGCCGACGAGGTGAAGGTGTAGGGGCCGGTGCCGATCGGCGGATTGAAGGCGAAGGTGGCCGGATCCTGACCGTTCCAGATGTGCTCGGGCATGATCAGGAATGAGCCGAAGATGCGCACACCGAAGTTCTCGACGATGAAGCGCGGGTTCGAGGCGTTGAGCGCGAACTTGACAGTCAGGTCATCGACCTTCTCGACGCTCGCGACCTGCGCCCGGATCGTCGCCGCCTCGCGCGAGGAAATCTCTTCGTTGTCGAGCGCCATGCTGACCGTGAAGATAACGTCGTCGGCATTGAACGCCTCGCCATCCGACCACTCCACGCCGTCGCGGAGCGAGATGGTGAACTCAGTCGAGTCGGCGTTCTGCTCGAACCCGGTGGCGAGCCAAGGGTCAACTTCGCCCGTGCCGTAGTTCAGGATGAAGAGCGGCTCCCACATCGTCTGGTGCGCGCCGTGCATCCGCTTGGTGCCGGGGGTGAACCAGTTGAAGTTGTCGGGGTCCTTGATCGTGCGGTCCAGGTCGAAGATGACCGTGTCTTCCCGCGCGACATCCTGCGCGAGCGCCGCGCCGGACGTTGCTGCCAGCACCATAGCCGACAGTACCATTGTGGTCTTTTTGAAGTGCATAGACTTCCTCCCTGATTGCGGGCCACGCCGGCGGCCCATTCGTTCACCGGGCTTGAACGCCCGTCTTAGTGCCCCCGCGCGTAGTCCATCACCAAGACCCGCGTGTGATCGGGGATATCCGCCTTTCCGATCTCGATTTCCGATCCGAAGGCAAAATCCGTGTGCTCATCTTTGAAATGGCTGAGGAACGCATCAATCCACATCGTATTTCGCGGACGATATGTGAGCGTACGGAAATGCATCGGGATGACGAGCTTGGGCCGGACCCGGTGGATCATCTCCATGAGGTCCGGAAGCGTGATCGTCAGGTATCCGCCCGCGAGCGCGAAGAGGATGTCGACATCCTCGTAGAACGCAATCTGGTCGTCGGTCAGCGGGTTCCCCACATCGCCCATATGTGCGCATTTGATGCCGTCGAGCGTGAAGCGGTACATGCCGTTCTGGCCGGGCACCTCATGCTCGGGGTGGTGATCCCATTCAGCGGCTTCGATGGCGGTGACCGTGAGGCCGGCGGCTTCGGCTGTTCCGCCGTTCTGGGCGACCTTCAGCGCGTTAAGAACTGCCGGATCACCCGGGATCAAATCGGCGCGGCAATGCGCATCGTCATCGTCGGACGAGATCAGGACCAGGTCGCAGGTATCCTCTATAGGGGCATAACCGACCCCTTCCGGCGTGTAGGGGTCGGTTATGACCGTTGGCCCGTCCGCTGGGAGGAGACGGAAGGCCGCGTGTCCGTACCATTTGACCTTCATTGGCCCTCGTCAGTTGTTGCCGACCACATGCGGGCTGGCGGTTTTGGTGATGTCGTTGTTCTCGGGGCGGGGATGGTGCGTCCAGTGTCCGGACGGGTCCGATCCCCGGCAAATGATGGCCTCCACGCCCTTGGCCCAGTCCGGGTCGGTGATCCGCACCTCGGGAGGGCAGTAGCGCAGCGTCAGGCCGCAGCGGCGCCGGTCGGATGTATTGGCGAGCGAGCCGTGGACCAGCATGTCTGCATGCAGAGAGATTTGCCCCGCCTTGAGCGTGTTCGTGAAGGGGGCGCCCAACGCCTCGGCATTCGCGGTTCCCTTATGGAAAACAGAGCCTTCGCCGCGCTCGCTTTCCGGCAACGCCCCTTTGTCGTGGGTGCTGGGGATGAATCGCATGGCGGAATTCGCCTCGTCCGCGTCATCGATAGCCAGCCAGACCGTGACCGTGCGGGCCGGTGAGAGCGACCAGAAGCTCGCGTCTTGATGCCAGGGCACGCGTTTTGGGTCGTGCGGCTTTTTCGAGAGGATCGCGGTCGCCCAGCAGATTACGTCCGGTCCGATCAGGTCTGAGACCAGATCGAGGATGCGCGGGTCGTTGGCGATGTCCCAAAGGCCGGAGAGGCGGGCCTGATAGCAGTTGATGCCGTATCCGCCGGCCTCACCCATATCCGCAATCAACCCGTCAACATAGGCCCGGATATCCGCGATCTCGGCGCCGGAGTAGATGTCGAAAGGCTGTATGAACCCTTCGCTGTTGTAGTGGGCTATCTGATCGGCCGTCATCCGCTTGGGGGCGGAATTGACAGTGGGCCTGAAGGACAGGTCGATTGGGTCGTCAAGCATGGTTCGCGTTTCCGTTTCGAGAATTACGCCATGATTCCCTCGATCTGTGGACGCCGCCCCTTGACTATTTTTTGTGTTTTTTTGACATTTTGCCGAAGGATTTGGCGCAATGGAGGTCAATTGAACACAAGATGACTCCCAGTCTCTTCACCATCGCCAGCTACATCGGCGACAACGAATGGTTCCATTTCGCGCGGAAGGAGCTGACCGAGCAGCGTCCCGTTCAGCCGCATTACCACGACTATTTCGAGGTGTTCCTGGTGGAGCGCGGGCAGGCCTGGCACTCGGTCAACGGCATTGAGCAGAGGTTGCAGACCGGCTCGATCGTGTTCGTGCGGCCGGACGACGTGCACGCCATCGCTGCGTCGAAAGGCACGTGCCGGATCATCAACATCATGTTCCGGATTGAGACGGCTGAGCACCTTGTGGCCAGGTATTCCGACGCCTTCGAGGGACGGTTCTTCTGGTCTCCCGGCCTCTTGCCGACTGTCGCCGCGTTGACCGGTCCCCGGATCGAGCGGGCGATCAACACGATGCTGGAGTTGCAGACCACGCATCGGCGGCTCGAGTTGATAGAAGAATTCCTTATGACGCTCCTCGTCCGCGTCGTGGACCTGCCCGAGACTAGCGGCGCGAAACTGCCGGGCTGGCTGGTCGACGCCTGCGCCCGGGCGCGCGAGCCAGAGGTCTTTCGCGTCGGCGCCTCCGCGCTCGTAGCCGAGGCGGGGCGCGGCCACGAGCATGTCTGCCGCGCGATGAAGGCGCATCTGGGCCTGACGCCGACCGCCTATATCAACCGCATTAGGATGGAGCAGGCGGCATTGATGCTGGCCTCGTCCAACGCCCCCATCGCCGACGTGGCGCTGGCCTGCGGAATTGAGAACCTGAGCCATTTCTACCGGACGTTCCGGGGGCACTACGGGCGGACGCCGCGCAGCTACAGGCAGGAGCACGGGCGCTCGCCGTTTTAATCCGCGGCGCGGTACCAGGCGACGATGGCGGCGCGGGCTTCATCCTCCATCTGGAAGGCGTTCGGCGGCGGCATCGCATGGCTTACCCCGGCCTGCAGGAAGATCTCCTGCGCGTGCCGCGCGACGTCGGATTCCGTTTCTAGAACAACGCCTTTCGGGGGCCAGCGAATACCGTCCCAGACGGGCTCTCGCGCGTGGCACATAGAGCAATTTCCAAGAACGTGATCGTAGGCGTCTGAGAAGCCTTCGGCCGACGCGAACCTCTGCTCGTAAGACGTCAGCGGGCGCGCGTCGGCCTCCTCCCAAGTATCCAGCATGGGGTTTGTCGAGAGCCAGGCAATGATCACAAAGAGAAACGCCGTCGCGGCCCAGGTCCAATGCGGATTCCCTGCGCGGGCGTGGATCGTGTTGAAGTAGTGCCGGATGGTGACGCCCATCAGGAAGACGAGACTGGCGATGAGCCAGGAGTACTCGGTCGCGAAGGCGAGCGGGTAGTGGTTCGACAGCATCAAGAAGACAACCGGAAGCGTCAGGTAGTTGTTGTGAGTCGAGCGCAGCTTTGCGATCTTGCCGTACTTCGGGTCTGGCGTCCGGCCATTCTTGAGGTCATCCACAACGATCCGCTGGTTCGGCATGATGATGAAGAAGACGTTCGCCGTCATGATCGTGGCGGTGAAGGCGCCGAGGTGGAGCAGCGCGGCGCGACCCGTGAAGACCTGATTGTAACCCCATGACATCGCGACGAGAATGACGAAGAGGATCAGCATCAGAACGGTGGGTTGATCGCCGAGGGGGGACTTGCAGAGATAATCATAGGCGAGCCAGCCGATGGTGAGCGAGGCCGCCGAGATCAGGACGCCTTGCCAGAGCGAAAGATCGGCCTTGGTCGGGTCGAGAAGGTAGAGCTCTCCGCCAACCCAATAGACGATCGCCAGTAGCGCCGCGCCGGAGAGCCATGTGGCGTAGCTCTCCCATTTGAACCAGGTGAGGTGCTCGGGCATCGCCTCCGGCGCCACGAGGTACTTCTGGATGTGATAGAACCCGCCACCGTGGACCTGCCACTCTTCGCCATCCGCAGGGCCGGGAATGCTGCGGTTCAGCCCGAGATCGAGCGCGATGAAGTAGAAGGACGAGCCGATCCAGGCGATGGCCGTGATGACGTGGAGCCAGCGCACGGCAAAGCCGATCCAATCCCACATGACCGCCATATCGTACATGTCGTTCTCCTTGACCCTGCAGCCCAGACTAGGCGGCTTGAACATTTTCTGGTATTGCCTGCAAATACCAAGCAGTTTCAAACGAAACAGAAGAATGTCCTATCTCGACAATATCCGGACCTTCGTGCGTGTCTATGAATTGGGCAGCATGTCAGCCGCCGGGCGCGATTTGCGCGTGTCTCCGGCCGTCACGTCCTCGCGAATCTCGCAGCTTGAGGAGCATCTGAGTGTCCGGCTGTTCCAGCGCACAACACGTAACCTGACGCCGACCGAGCAGGGCAAGGCCTTCTACGGAGGCGCGGTCGGGATCCTGGAAGCGGTCGACAGCGCCGAGGCGCAGGTCATCGACCTGACCGACAATCCGAAGGGATCCTTGTTTGTCGCCGCGCCGCTGGGCGTCGGACGTCGCTTGATTGCTCCGGTGGTGCCGGAATTTATTGACGAATACCCAGAGGTCAGCGTTCGGCTGCGCCTCACTGATCGAAAAGTGGATTTGACGACCGAGGGACTGGACCTCGCCTTCTTCCTGGGCGAGCCCGAGGATAGCAACCTGCGCATCCGCAAGATCGCAGACGTGCGGCGCGTTCTTTGCGCGGCGCCCGCCTATATCGAGGCGCGGGGCCAGCCCGCATCAGGCGAGGCGCTGATCGTCGACAAGCACGAATGCCTGAATCTGCGGTTTCCCGGGGCGAGCGAGTTCCAGTGGCGTTTGATGACGGCGGAGGGCGAGAAGAAGTTCCGGGTCGGCGGACGCTATGAATGCGACGACGGCGATGTCCTGACGGAATGGGCATTGGCGGGGCGGGGGATCGCTCTGAAGCCGGTTTTCGAGGTGGCGGATCACCTGAACGCAGGCCGGTTGGTGCCGGTGGCTGAAAACTCGCCGCCCGCGCCGATCCAGATGGCGTGCCTTTTCACCCATCGTCGCCGACAGGACCCCAAGACGCGGCTCTTCATGGAGTTCGTGATCGACCGGATCGGGGCCGTGGTAAAGGCCGCCGAAGCAGCGGTTCAGCTGCCGCGGTAGGTCGAATACCCGAAGGGCGAGAGGAGGAGCGGCACGTGGTAGTGCGATTTCTCCGACATCCCGAAGCGGATCGGTATGATGTCGAGGAACCGGGGATGCTCGGGCGGCGCGCCGACGCGGTCGAGGTATTCTCCGGCGTGGAAGATCAGCTCGTAGACGCCCTCGCGGAACCCGTCCTCCGGCAGGATGGGCGTGTCTGTCCGCCCGTCTGCGTTCGTCACGGCCGAATGCAGGTGGCTCCGCGCGTCAACCGAGATGCGGTATAGGTCGATCTTCAGACCTTCGGCAGGCGCGCCGCGCGCGGTGTCGAGCACATGGGTCGTGAGATATCCGGCCATGACAAGCCTCCCCTTCCCGGCCAGTCTACGCGCGGGGGGCGCGGAAGTTCAAATGCGGTGCGGCGCGAGGCTCTTTCAAGTTTTTCTTGAAAGATAGGCGCGCTCTTTTGGGATAGGATGAAAGCAAGCGAAGGGAGCGGGCGTGCAGCGGTATCCACGGGACATGACGGGCTATGGCGCAAGGCCGCCCAAGGTTGACTGGCCGAACGGCGCGAAAATCGCCGTGCAGATCGTCGTGAACTATGAGGAAGGCGGCGAGAACAATGTCCTGCATGGAGACGCCGCCTCCGAGGCTTTTCTGTCCGAGATCGTTGGCGCCGCCGCCTGGCCGGGGCAGCGTCACTGGAACATGGAGACGATCTACGAATATGGCGCCCGCGCCGGATTCTGGCGGCTTCACCGGATGCTCTGCCACCTGCCGGTCACCGTCTACGGCGTCGCCACCGCGCTTGCCCGCGCGCCGGAGCAGGTCGCGGCGATGAAATCAGCGGGCTGGGAGATCGCGAGCCACGGGCTCAAATGGATTGAGTACAAGGATTTCTCCGAGGACGACGAGCGAGCCCATATGGAAGAGGCCATCCGGCTCCACACGGAAGTTGTCGGGACGCGTCCCAGGGGCTGGTACACGGGCCGCTGTTCCATGAACACCGTCCGTCTTGCGGCGGAGGAGGGCGGCTTTGCCTATGTCGCCGACAGCTACGCCGACGATCTGCCGTACTGGCATCGCTTTGGCGATCGGGAACAGCTCATCGTGCCATACACGCTCGACGCCAACGACATGCGTTTCGCCACGCCCCAAGGGTTCAACTCGGGCGACCAGTTCGAGGCCTATCTGAAAGACAGTTTCGACGTGCTCTACGCCGAGGGGCAGGCGGGGCAGCCTAAGATGCTTTCGATCGGGCTCCATTGCCGTCTCGCGGGGCGTCCCGGCCGTACCGCGGCGCTTAGGCGGGCCATCGACTATATGGAGGGTCACAAAGGCGTTTGGTTCGCCACGCGCGAGGAGATCGCCGCGCATTGGGCCGAAAATCACCCGGCGCCGTCGCGAAATCGTCCGTCCGATATGGACTGCGAGACCTTCGTCGCCGAATTCGGCGGCGTGTTCGAGCATTCGCCCTGGATCGCCGAGCGCGCCTTCGATCTTGAGCTCGGTCCGACCCATGACACCGCAACCGGCGTTCATTCCGCGCTAGCCCGTGTCTTCCGCGCGGCCAGCGACGACGAGCGGCTAGGAGTGTTGAACGCCCACCCCGACCTCGCCGGCAAGCTGGCGGCTGCCAAGCGGCTCACCGCAGAGTCGACCTCGGAGCAGGCGTCGGCGGGTCTCGACGCGCTAACAGATGCCGAACGCGCGGCCTTCACCCAGCACAACCACGACTACACCGAGAAATTCGGCTTCCCCTTCATCATCGCCGTCCGCGACCAAAACAAGGCGTCGATTATGGCGGCGTTCGAGCGGCGCCTCGCCAACGACCGCGAGACCGAATTCGCGGAAGCCTGCCGTCAGGTCGAGCGCATCGCGGAGCTTCGCCTGATCGACAAGCTCGGCCAATGACGCGCGCCATCGCCATAGAGCCGCTGACGGCGGAGGCGTTCCGCCCGTTCGGCGATGTGCTGGCGGCCGAGGGCGCGCCGGACAAGCTCATCAACCAAGGCCTTTGCGGGCGCTATCACGACAGGGCGGCGCTCGACTTCAGCGACGGGCGCGCCGGGATCAGCCTCTTCAAGGCCGAGGCGCGGGCGCTGCCCTACCAACTCGAAATGGTAGAACGCCACCCGGACGGGTCGCAGGCGTTCATACCGATGACATTGAAGTCCTTTCTCGTGATCGCCGCCCCCGACCAAGGCGGTAGGCCCGGCGTGCCCCGCGCGTTCATGACCGCGCCAGGGCAGGGCATCAACTTTCATCGCGGGACTTGGCACGGGGTTCTGACGCCACTCAGCGAACCCGGCCTTTTCGCGGTGATCGACCGGATCGGGGGCGGCCCCAATCTGGAGGAGCACTGGTTCGAGGAGGGATACATCGTCGAACCGTGACGCGCCGGCGAGGAACCGGCGCCAATGACGGCTAAGGAGGGGACCCAAATGGCCACACATTCAATCGGGACGCCGGAACAACTCCGGGACCCGAACTACACACCCGCGCTCTACCGCGCGATTCCGTTGGGTATCCAGCACGTGCTGGCGATGTTCGTCTCGAACGTGACGCCCGCGATCATTGTCGCTGGCGCGGCGGGGTTCGGCTTCGGCTCAAACTCGCCCGATTTCCCGGAACTTTTGTACCTCATCCAAATGGCGATGCTTTTCGCAGGCGTGGCGACGCTTCTGCAAACCATCACAATCGGCCCGGTCGGCGCGGCGCTTCCCATCGTGCAGGGCACGTCCTTCGCCTTCATCCCGATCATGATCCCGCTGGTGGCGGGCAAGGGCGTTGACGCGCTTGCCGCGCTCTTCACCGGCGTCATCATCGGCGGCCTCTTCCACGCCGCCCTTGGCACAGTGATCGGACGCATCCGCTTCGCGCTGCCGCCACTCGTGACCGGCCTCGTCGTGATGATGATCGGCCTCGCGCTCGTCCGCGTCGGCATCCAGTACGCGGCGGGCGGTGTTCCGGCCATCGGAACGCCTGAATACGGCTCGCTTCTGAACTGGTCGGCTGCGCTCGTCGTGATCCTCGTAACCCTCGCGCTCAAGTTCTTCACGCGTGGAATGCTCTCAGTCTCGGCGGTGCTCTTGGGCCTGATCGCGGGTTACCTCTATGCGATCCTGATTGGGATGCTGCCGGTTTCGGCCATTTCCGGGTCGTGGGAGCGCGCGGCGGTCTTCGCCTTGCCGCAGCCCTTCAAGTACGGGTTTGAGTTCTCAGCGGCTGCAATCATCGGCTTCTGCCTGATGGCCTTCGTCTCGGCGGTTGAGACCGTGGGCGACGTTTCGGGCATCACCAAAGGCGGCGCGGGGCGCGAGGCGACCGACAAGGAGATCGAGGGCGCGACCTATGCTGACGGTTTTGGCACCGCGATCGCGGGCCTTTTCGGCGGCTTCCCGAACACTTCGTTCAGCCAGAACGTCGGTCTGATCGCCATGACCGGTGTGATGAGCCGCCATGTGGTCACCTGGGGCGCTCTCTTCCTGATCCTCTGCGGGCTCGTTCCGAAGGTTGGCGGTGTCATTCGCACTGTGCCTATCGAGGTATTGGGCGGCGGCGTGATCGTCATGTTCGGCATGGTCGTCGCGGCGGGTATTTCGATGCTCTCGGATGTCGAGTGGAACCGGCGGAACATGGTGATATTCGCCGTTTCGCTTTCCATCGGGTTCGGACTGCAGCTGGAGCCGAGCGCGGTTCAGTACCTGCCGGACTGGCTCCGCGTGCTGATGGTTTCGGGGCTCCTTCCGGCGGCCTTCATCGCGATCGTGCTGAACCTGATCCTGCCGGACGAGCTGACCGAAGAGGCGACCGATCAGGTGGCCGGTGGGCTCTCCGGTGTCGGGCCGGGATCGCCGCGCCGGGATTGAACGAACAAGGGCCGGTCAAACGACCGGCCCGCTCATTTACTGCTCTGAAATCTCTCAGAAATCGACTTCGATAGCTTTGCCTTGCTGGATCGCCAAATCGACCACTGACGAGGCGACCGCGAGGTCCTGAAGTCCGACGCCGGTTCCGTCAAAGAGCGTGATCTCCTCCGGTGACGTCCGTCCCGGATGGGTCCCGTTGATCACCGCTCCAAGCTGGGAGATGTCGCTTTCCGCGATCAGGCCCTGACCGACAGCGTGCTGCGCCTCGCCGATTGACACCGACTGCGCGACCTCGTCCGTGAAGACGGTCGCCTCTGCGAGCAAGGCGGGCTCCACCTCCTGCTTGCCCTTGGTGTCGGTGCCCATACACGCCAGATGCGTTCCGGGGCCGACATGATCGGCCATCAGCGAGGCGTCGAAGGACGAGGTGATCGAAATGATCACGTCAGCCTCGACCATCCCGGGCAGTTCGACCGCTTCGAACGGCAGCCCGGCTTCGCTTGCGACCTTTTCAATATTGGGCAGCATCTCGGGATGCAGGTTCCAGCCGACCACCTTCTCGAAGGCCCGGTGCTCCAACGCCGAGCGTAATTGGAACGTCGCCTGATGTCCTGCCCCGATCATGCCGATCACCTTCGCGTCGTCCCGCGCAAGATGGCTGATCGAAACGGAAGAGGCCGCCGCCGTCCGAAGCGCGGTCAGAAGATTGCCCCCCACCATCGCGCTCGCCTTGCCAGTGTCTGGATCGAACAGGTACACCGTCGACTGATGATTGATAATGCCCTGTTTCTCGAGGTTGTTGGGCCAGTAACCGCCGGCCTTCAGGCCGAGCGTCAGCCCCGAGCGGTCGAACCCGCCCTTGAAGCCATACAGCGCGTCCTCATGGCCGATCGCCTCCCGCACGACCGGGAAGTTGTAGGCCTGGCCCGAGGCCATAGCGGCGAAAACGGATTGGACGGCGTCGAACGCCGCCTCGCGCGTCATGAGATCCGCGATCTCGCGCTCAGGCACGATCCACATGGGGTCTTCCTCTCGGTGATCAAACTCCGGGGTCCGGAGGGGCCGCGCCCCCCGGCCGGTCGTTCCGCGTCAGCGGAGCGAAATCAATAAGCTTTGCCGCGCGCCGAAACCGGCCAGAGCGTCTCGACTTTGCCGTTCCGCACGCCGACATACCAGTCGTGGACGTTACAGGTCGGGTCGCAATGGCCGGGCACCAGGCGGAGCTTGTCGTTGACCTTCAACACGCCGTCCGGGTC
>JASJAU010000127.1 GCA_030066855.1 Paracoccaceae bacterium
TTCGAACGCCCGGCAGGTCCATAGGCGTCACGCATGAAAGACTGCAGGTCGTCGTCGGGGACCCATGCGACCCGGGCTTTTTGAAGCAGACGCTTCGGGGACAGGATGCGGTGATCTCAGCGCTTGGCGGGCGGCGCCCGACAAAGGCGGCGACATCCGTCTACTACCTTTCGGCCCACGCAATCGTTGAAGCCGCGAAGGAGACGGGCCTCAACCGGGTGCTGGTGACGTCGACGGCGCTTCTTTTCCGCGAACAGCCTTTCTGGGGCAGATTGCTTCGGCTTGTCGTCCCCAACGTCGTTCGCAGCGCGACGCGCATGGAGGAGATTCTGCAGTCCTCCGGCCTGAACTGGACCGTGGCCCGGCCCGGATTCCTGAGCGATCACAGCCAGGAAGCCTTTTGGCAAAGAAAGGATGGCCCCCCAAAACAAGGCACGTCAGTCTCTCGGCGCGCTCTTGCGAACTTCCTGATAAACGCCCTCGAGAATCCCGATACACATTACGGCGCATATGGCGTCTCCAGCGCGGCCAACCCGGCGGCTCCTGCATAAGATCGGCTTTCTTCAGGATTCGCCCCCGATGTTGACCTGCAGCGAGTTCCAGGCCGTGATGCTCGACGCGCAAGGTGATTGGTATTCGGTGAAGGTCTAGGGGTCTCAGCTGCGATCCCGCTCCGCGACCAGCATCGCGACCGGACCCGTCACCGGGACCGAAACGACTTTGGCGGCGCCCGTGGTCTCAATCGCCGCGCGGACGACCCCAAGGGGCAAAAAGCGGCCCGCGCCACGCAGGTTGAGGCTCTGCCGGATGGCCTTCTGGACAATGCCGATCGCAGGCTGATCCGCGCAAAAGGCAAGGCATAGCAAACCGCCGGGGCGCAGAACCCGCTGCATCTCCTCGATGGCTTTTGCAGGGCGCGCGGAAGTCTCTAGGGCCCAGGCGCAGGTCACGACATCAAATGCGCCGTCTTCGAAAGGCATCGCCTCCAAACGCCCGCGGGCCTTCTCGCAAAGGATATCAACGCAGCGACGCAGCATCGCGTCGGACGGGTCGAGCAAGGTGAGATTGGCCGGAGGGATCACCTCCTCGCTTATCAGGCGTCGGGCAAACGCCCCTGTGCCGCAACCGGCGTCGAGTAGGCCAGCATGGGGTGATGCGAAAACCCGCACTGCGGCTTCGAGCGCGGCCTGCGCCTCGCCACCAGCGTGACGCAGCCATCGGCGATGCAGCCGGTCATAACCGGGGGCCAGCCGTTCGTAAAAGCCGGCCAGATCCGGGTATGTTGCGGCCAAGGTCATCGGGTGATTTCGCGCGTTTGGGAATGGCTAGGACCCGCAATTGACAGTGATCGCGGGTCCATCGGTTCAAGCATGGCTCGATACGGAATCGCCGTTCGGGATGTCCGAAGGCGCGAACTTCGTCCATCCGAACCACAGGGTGGCCGCCAACGTCGCCAGGCCGACGGCGAGGAAGAACACGTCGTCCGGGTCGATTGGCGGCGTGAAGAGCACCAGCGCGGCGGTGAACACGACCGCGACCGTATTGGCGATCCGAACAGCCCGCCGGGGCAGAATGTGCGGAACAATCACCATGAGGATCATGACCTCGACCGCGAAACCGCCATAGAGCAGCAGCTCATCCGTGATCTCACGGCCGAACATCTCGCCCGCCATGACCCAGTCCGTGTAGCCCGGCGACAGGAACTGATGGATGTCCCGGAAGATGATGTTCATCAGAAAGAAGACCCAAAGCGCCGACAGCAGCGTGCGAGGATCCTGGGGAAGATGTTGGTTTTGCATTTTTTCGAACTTTCAGAATGTGTTGGCGTCGGCCCCGATCAAGTGGGGCGTTGCGCGATGATGAAGGGGTTGAGGCGGCCCTTGCCAAAGTGCCTGCTCTCCAGCAGTTCGAAGCCTGCCGCGACGAGCGCCTCGCGAAGGTAGTCTTTGCTCAGAACCGTGACGCGTGGGGCGAAACCTAAGAAGTGAAGCGCGCGCACAAAGAGGCGCACACCGGCATGGGCGTCGCCCAGGCAAACGGTCTTCGAGACGAAGAGGCCGCCCGGCCGCGTCTGTTTGAACACGGCATCGAGCACCGCGGGCACGTCATCGACGAGGTGCAGGAGGCTGAACGCGGTGACGACGTCGAACGGCGCCTCGTCCAGCTGCTCATCGGCGGCCGCTTGCCGGAACGTCACGTTGGCGTTGCTCGCGGCGACGCGTTTCTTTTCGGCGATCGCGATCATCCCGCGCGAGATGTCCGTTGCGGTGATTTCGGCGACGGCCGGAGCCAGTCGAAGAGCGGTGCTGCCGGTGCCGCATCCGATCTCCAGAACCCGGTCTTCGGCCCGAAGCAGCGCTCGAACGCGGGAGAGTTTCGCCTCGTAGGCCGCCGGGTCGGCGACGGGTTTCTTGGCGTATTTCGCGGCGATCTTGTCCCAGAACGAAGAGGCGCCCGTGTAGGTTGTTGCGGTATTCATGATTGGTATCTCCTTGGTTGTCGTCGATTTAGCTATTCTCTGGCAAACAGGCGATTGCCCAATTTCCTACATTTGATATACGCCCATGCATGAACTGGGACGCTGTGTCTTTCGACTGGAACCAGGTTCGGGCGTTCCTCGCCACCGTCGAGGAAGGCTCGTTCAGCGGCGCTGCGCGGGCGCTGAAGACGACGCAGCCCACCATTGGCCGCCAGATCTCGGAGCTGGAGGCGAAGCTCGGCGTGACGCTCGTGGAGCGTAGCGTTCGGGGCCCAACGCTTACCGAGGCGGGCCGCGATCTGCTGGATCATGTGCGAGCGATGGGCGAAGCGGCAACGTTGATATCGATGGTCGCCGCGAGCAAGTCGGAGGACGTGACCGGCGAAGTGACGGTGACGGCGACCGATCTTCTGTCAGCGTCGATTCTCCCCGGCCTGCTCGCGCCCCTGCGCGAGATGGCGCCGGGCATCCGGGTCAGGATCGTCGCATCCGCCGACATGCAGAACCTGACCCAGCGCGAGGCCGATATCGCCATCCGGCATGTCCGGCCGGAACAGCCGGACCTTATCGCCAAGCATGTCGGCGACTTCCGCGCGAACCTTTATGCGACTACCTCGTATCTCGACCGCGTGGGCCGCCCGCGATCGCCGCGCGACATCGCCGCGTATGACTTCGTCGGCAACGCCGATCCCGAGCGCCTGATGGCCCCGCTCCACAATATGGGCATTCCGGCTCGCGCCGAAAGCTTCGTCATGTCCAGCGCCAGCGGGGTGGTCGCCTGGGAATTGGTAAAGGCGGGTTACGGCGTGTCGATGCAGCCCGAGGTGCTGGGCGATGGCGAACCCGGCATCGAGAAGGTGCTGCCCGACCTGCCGTCGCTGGAATTCCCGATCTGGCTTGTGACCCATCGGGAGCTCCAGACCAGCCGGCGTATCCGGATCGTTTTCGACCTTTTGGCGCGAAGCATGGCGGAGGCCGGAAGCGGCGTCATCTGACCCGCTTGCAAAAAAACCTCTTGACGACTCGAAGTCCTGCCGACTAGAGCCGCGCCAGGCCACAGACGCCTGCCGCCCGCTGACATTTTGTCCCGGTGAAGTTCTGTATCGGACACGATCTTCGTCATCCTCGGCATCAGTCGCGCGGATGGTAATGCGGGCCCCGTCCTTAGATCGCGCGGCGCGAGCCAGGAGGATTACGGGTTCATGTCATCCCAAACAAACACATATCTCACCGGGCCGCTGGGCCCGATCTACGCAAGAACGGCGCTGCCGATCATTTTCGTTATGGGCATGAACGGTCTGCTTGCGGTGGCGGACGCGCTCTTTCTCGGGCGCTTCGCAGGGCCGGACGCTTTGGCGGCGGTGACGCTGATGTTTCCGCTCTACATGCTGGTCGTGGCCCTTGCGACGCTTGTCTCGTCGGGCATGTCGAGCATCCTTGCACGCCACCTTGGCGCCAGTGATTTCCACGGGGCGCGTGGTGTTTTCGCCGGCGCGCATGGGCTGGCCGTGACGCTCGGGCTGGTTCTGATCGCGCTATTCCTGGCGCTTGGAAAGCCGGTCGCCCTCCTGGCCGCGGGGGGCTCGGAAACGCTCGCCGAAATGGGCCTGATTTACTTGCGCATCACGGTCTTTGCCGCGCCGATGGTTTTTGTCCTGTCGGTCAACTCCGACGCGCTTCGCAATGAAGGTCTGGTCTTGCTGATGGCCGCGATGAGCCTTCTGACGTCGGTCTCCAATATGGGCTTCAACTACGTTCTGATAGGTGTGTTAGAGATGGGCGTCGCCGGTTCGGCCTATGGCACGGCCCTGGCGCAAGCCCTGGCGCTTGGCATCATCCTGACCTACCGCGCGTTCGGCGAAACCGGATTGAGACCTGCGGTGCTTTGGCGGCAATCGCCGCTCAAGGGGTGGGGCGGCATCCTCGCCCTCGGCGCACCGCAAAGCCTCAACTTCCTCGGGCTTGCCCTGGGCGCCGCCGCGATCCTGGCCGCGTTGCAGTGGGTCGAGGCGCCGGAGTACGACGCCACGGTGTCGGCTTATGGCATCATCACACGCCTGATCACCTTCGCCTTCCTCCCGCTTCTTGGATTGGCCTATGCGATGCAGACCATCACAGGTCACAACTATGGAGCCGGAGCATATGAGCGGAGCGATCAGAGCCTCCTCACGGCGGCGTCTGCGGCGCTGGTCTATTGCCTGATCCTGCAGGCCGGTATGACCGTATTCGCTGCCCAGATCGGATCGGCATTTGTCGCGGCCCCGATTGTGATCTCGGAGGTGGCCCGGATCCTGCCAGTCATTTCCGCCGGGTTCTTCCTGGCGGGACCGCTGATGATGATCGCCATGCATTTCCAAGCCATCGGCGATGCAGGTCGCGCGGCGATCCTCGGGCTTGCAAAACCCTACCTGTTTGCGATCCCGCTGACCTTCCTGTTGGCTGGTCGCATGGGAGAACCAGGCGTCTGGGTTGCGGCGCCCGCGGCGGAAATCCTGCTCACCGGCTTGACCGCTTTTGTTCTGGCGGGGCTGGCGCGGAAGCGATCTTTGCGATGGGGCTTGTTCCAGACGGGCGACGAGGTGCGGACATGACACGCGATTTGCCAACACCTGCGGACGCCAAGCGTCAGGCGAAGCGGTTGCGTGAGGACTTGGCATCAGAGGGCGCGAAGATAAGCCACTCGGAGGCTCTGGAAACGATCGCGTATCGCTACGGTTTTCGCGACTGGAACGCTCTTTCCGCAGCCATCAGAGACCACGCCCCAGAGGGCTGGCGCGCCGGCGGCCGTGTGTCGGGCGAATACCTCTCCCAGCGCTTTTC
>JASJAU010000128.1 GCA_030066855.1 Paracoccaceae bacterium
ACGAGTACATCTTCCGCAAGGAAGGCAAGAAGAAGTAAGGACCGGACATATGGCACTTTCCAAAAGAGAGCTGTTCCAGAAGCGCCGCCTGCGCGTCCGGAACAAACTTCGCAAGGTGAACGCGGGCCGCGCGCGGCTTTCCGTTCATCGTTCGAACAAGAACATCAGCGTGCAGCTGATCGACGATGTTCAGGGCGTCACGCTCGCCTCGGCCTCCTCGTTGGAGAAGGACCTGGGCGTCGTGGGCAAGAACAACGTCGAGGCTGCCGCCAAAGTCGGTCAGGCGATCGCCGAGCGCGCCAAGAAGGCTGGCGTGGACGAAGCCTATTTCGACCGGGGCGGTTTCCTGTTCCACGGCAAGGTCAAGGCACTGGCCGACGCCGCCCGGGAAGCCGGGCTGAAAATCTAAGCGCGGGCGGCCTGCGGGCCGCTCCGATGACCCGGGAGCCTGGCTCACCGAGGTTGGACAAACGGCGTCGAGGCGCCACAGATCGATAGGAGGCCAAATGGCCAGAGAACCGCAACAAAGAGGGGGCCGCCGCGACCGCGACGAGGCGCCCGAATTCGCTGACCGTCTGGTCGCGATCAACCGCGTGTCCAAGACCGTCAAGGGCGGCAAGCGCTTCGGCTTTGCCGCGCTCGTCGTCGTGGGCGACCAGAAGGGCCGCGTCGGCTTCGGCAAGGGCAAGGCCAAAGAGGTGCCCGAGGCGATCCGCAAGGCGACCGAGCAGGCGAAACGCCAGATGATCCGCGTGCCGCTCCGCGAAGGCCGGACGCTGCATCACGACATCGAAGGTCGTCACGGCGCCGGCAAGGTGGTCATGCGCACCGCTCCAACCGGTACCGGGATCATTGCGGGCGGTCCAATGCGGGCCGTCTTCGAGATGCTGGGCATTCAGGATGTCGTTGCGAAATCGCTCGGCTCGCAAAACCCTTACAACATGATCCGCGCCACCATCGACGGCTTGCAGAAGCAGGCTTCGCCCCGGTCGGTCGCGCAGCGGCGCGGCAAGAAGGTCGCCGACATCCTTCCCAAGCGGGATGAAGCGCCCAAGGCTGAAGAAGCCGCGACTGAGGAGGCCTGAAACCCATGGCGAAGACCATCGTTGTCAAACAGATCGGCTCCCCGATCCGCCGCCCGGGCAAGCAGCGCAAGACGCTGATCGGCCTCGGCCTCAACAAGATGCACAAGACCCGCGAGCTGGAGGACACGCCTTCGGTGCGCGGCATGGTCAACTCGATCCCGCACCTCGTGGAGATCGTGGAGGAGCGGGGGTAGTCTCCTTCCAATGAGCTTGCCAGACGCTTTGATGCGTTTGAGGCGCCCCGGCCGTGAGGCTGGGGCGTTTCTCGTTTCGGCGCTGAATGCGCCTGAGCTTCTCTGAAGTTCCATTCTCCAATTGCATGGTCCGCGCCGCCCAAACCGATTTTCATTGCGTGATCTCACAAAACCCCGAAAGATCCCGACCCTGCGGAGGGGGATGCGATGATATTCGGGCTTGGGATCGGGCTGCTGGTTTACGCCGCCTTTGTTTTCGACCTTTTCGGGTTTCTCGCCCGCGATGAGCTTTGGCTGCGCCTGCTCATGCTCGCGGCAAGCGTGCTCTACCTCTTCTACTATTATCTCGTGGCGGGCACGCCGCTTTGGGACGCAATCATCACTAACGGGGCGCTGGCGCTGGTGAATCTCGTCATGATCTTCGTTGTCATCACCGAGCGCACGACGTTTTCCATGACGGCGGAGACGCGGGAGCTTTACGGCATGTTCCGGTTCCTCTCGCCCGGCCAGTTCCGGAAAATAGTCAAAGCCGCGCGGCGGATCGCACCCGAGGTTAGCGACGTTCTGTCGAACGAGGGCAAGCCTCTGGAAAGGTTGCATTTTGTCTCGCACGGAACAGTCGAGATCGAGAAGGCGGGGCAGGTCACCGCCGTTAACGCGCCGGCGTTCATCGGAGAGGTGGCCTTCATCACGCGCGAGCCCGCGTCCGCGACGGTGCGAACGCTGCCCGGGACTCGCGGCCTGACCTGGGATCATGCGACGCTTGACGCGATGTTCCGGCGGGCGCCAGCGCTGCAAAACGCTGTGGCGGCGGTGTTGAACAAGGACCTCGCCTACAAGGTCGCCCGTTCCCAGCCGATGCCGCCCTATACGTCCTGAGCCGCAACAGGATTCCTCTTGATCGTCGCATACGGCGGGACTATACGCCCCCGGTGCTCAACGAGCGCAATACAAACCAAGAAACGCCGTGGCCGTCCCATATCGCTTCGGGGGCGCGTCCGGCCAAGGAGAAGCGACATGAAACTCAATGAACTCCGCGACAATGACGGCGCGGCGAAAAAAGCCAAGCGCGTCGGCCGCGGCCCGGGATCGGGCAAGGGCAAGACCGCCGGGCGCGGCATCAAGGGTCAGAAGAGCCGCTCGGGCGTTGCGCTGAACGGATATGAGGGCGGCCAGATGCCGCTCTACCAGCGTCTGCCCAAGCGCGGCTTCAACAAGCCGAACCGCAAAGCGTTCGCCGTGGTGAACCTGGGCCTGATCCAGAAATTCATCGACGACAAGAAGATCGACGCCAAGAAGGACATCACCGAGGACGTCCTGATCGAATCCGGCCTTGTCCGCCGCAAGAAGGACGGCATCCGGGTGCTCGCGAAGGGTGATTTTTCTGCCAAGGCCACGATCAGCGTCACCGGCGCTTCGAAATCGGCGATCGCGGCGGTCGAGAAGGCCGGCGGGTCACTGAATGTCACAACCGCGTCGGCGGCTGAGTAACGACTTGTGAGCGGCCGTTCCGCCGCTTACATACTTCGCGAAGTTTTCCAGCGCCGCCGACCGGGAAACGGTCCGGCGGCGCCTGCATGAAAGAGACCGTATGGCATCTGCAGCAGAGCAAATGGCGGCCAACGTCAGCTGGGGCACCCTTGGGAAAGCCACCGAGCTTAGACAGCGCCTTCTCTTCACAATCGGCCTTTTGATCGTCTACCGGATTGGAACCTACATTCCCGTTCCCGGTATCGACGGACAGGCGCTTCGCGACTTCATGGAGCAGGCGGCGGGCGGCATCGCTGGCGTTCTTGGCATGTTCACGGGCGGCGCGCTCAGCCGGATGGGCATTTTCGCGCTCGGCATCATGCCTTACATCTCGGCCTCGATCATCATCCAGCTACTGGCGTCCATGTGGGAGCCTCTGAAACAGCTCAAGAAAGAGGGCGAGCAGGGGCGGCGCAAGATCACCCAGTACACGCGCTACGGCACTGTCTTCCTTGCCACCGTGCAGGCCTATGGCCTTGCGGTGTCGATGGAGGCGGGCGGTCTGGTGACCGATCCGGGCTGGTTCTTCCGCGCTTCCACCGTGATCACGCTGGTCGGCGGCACCATGTTCCTGATGTGGCTGGGCGAGCAGATCACGGCGCGGGGCGTCGGAAACGGCATCTCGCTGATCATCTACGTGGGCATCATCGCCGAGCTTCCGGGCGCATTGGCCCAGTTCTTCGCCCAGGGCCGCTCCGGCGCCCTCTCGACGGCGGTGATTCTCGGTATCATCGTGATGCTTCTGGCGACGTTGGTTTTCGTGGTCTTCATGGAGCGAAGTCTTAGGAAAATCCACATTCAGTACCCGCGACGGCAAGTGGGTATGAAGGTCTACGACGGCGGATCGTCGCATCTGCCTGTCAAAGTGAACCCAGCGGGCGTGATCCCGGCGATCTTCGCCTCTTCGCTCCTGCTTCTGCCGACAACGCTTTCAACCTTCTCCGGCGGAAACGCGGGGCCGGTGATGAGTTGGATTCTCGCCTATTTCGGGCCAGGGCAGCCACTCTACCTGCTGTTCTTCTCGGCGATGATCATCTTTTTCACTTATTTCTACACGTTCAATGTCTCCTTCAAACCGGAGGACGTGGCTGAGAACCTGAAGAACCAGAACGGGTTCATTCCGGGCATCCGGCCCGGCAAAAAGACCGAGGAATACCTGGAATACGTGGTCAATCGCGTGTTGGTGCTCGGCGCGGGCTATCTCGCGCTCGTCTGCATGATGCCGGAGGTGATCCGGACCAACCTTGCCATCACGGCTTACTTTGGCGGCACCTCGATCCTGATTATCGTCTCGGTGGGTATGGACTTTATCCAGCAGGTTCAGTCACATCTGCTGGCCCACCAATACGAGGGCCTGATCGAGAAATCCCAGTTGCGCGGCAAAAAGCGCGGCGGGAAAGCCAAAGGGACAGCGAGACGATGAACATCATTCTCCTCGGACCGCCGGGGGCCGGGAAGGGGACGCAGGCGAAGATTCTCGTCGACGGACGGAACATGATCCAACTGTCGACCGGGGACATGCTGCGCGAGGCGCGGACCTCAGGGACCGAGATGGGCGACAAGGTCGCCGCGATCATGGACGCGGGCGAGCTTGTGACCGACGAAATCGTTATTGGCCTGATCGAAGAGAAGCTGGAAGGCGACAACGCGGGCGGCTTCATCTTCGACGGTTTCCCGCGCACTTTGGGACAGGCCGACGCCTTGGGCGAACTGCTCGAGCGGCACGGGCAGACGCTTGATCACGTCATCGCCATGGAGGTGAATGACGAAGCCCTGGTCCACCGCATCGTCAACCGCGCCGAGGAGGCGGCGGCGGCCGGAGAGCCGGTGCGCGCCGACGACAACGAGGAAAGCCTCAAGGTCCGGCTGGTCGAATACTACAAGAAGACCTCTCCGCTCATCGGATACTATCACGCCAAAGGTCAGCTGCGCTGGGTGCCGGGGCTGGGGGAGATCGACGAGGTCGCGGCGGGCATTGCCGCCGTGCTCGACGGCTGAGCGCAGTTATGCCAGGCGGCGGCTGAGGTTGCGGACCACGCCACTGCCGAATTCTCCGGCGATATGCCATCCGAGCCAGTTCATGCGGGCGCGCCGCCCCTGAGGACGGGTCAGGACGCGCGTGCGGCTCCTGAGACCGTCCAGAGACAAAGGTGAGGGCGTCCGCAGTCCGATCAGGTGGGTGTCGTGGATGTTCCAGTCTGATCCGAGAATGTGGTCGTCAAACCAGAGGTCGAGCGGCAGGGCGCGCCGAATACTCTTGGGGGAGACGTTGTCGTAGTAATCCCATCCGACGGTGTGCGGAGACAGTTTGGGATTGGTACGCGTCGTGCCGTGCTCAGGCCGCCCGGGCCCCGCGCAGGTCGTGATCACCAAGCCGCCCTCGCGCGTCATGCGGAACATATTGGCAAGTGTTTCGCGCCACCACGGATTGTGTTCGAGGCATTCGCACGAAATCACAGCGTCGAAAGCGCCGGTAGGATAATCGGCAAGCTGACCGGCGACGACATGATCCACGCCCGCGCCCCCGGCGACGACATGATCCACGCCCGCGCCCCCGGCGACGTCGGTGCCGGTGTAGTCGCAGTCGCTGAAGAGCGAGCGGATGGA
>JASJAU010000048.1 GCA_030066855.1 Paracoccaceae bacterium
ATGGATCGCGATCCCTTGAGCCCGTGCTATTGGCGGTCTCACAATCGCCGGCATTATTGGTCAGGCTCAGAGTAGAATGTATACGTTCAAAAAAACGAGCCGGTGATCATCAAACCAGAGCTGATCGCTCGAGCGAGTACCGGCAAGCCCCGAAACAGTGGAGACTGAAATGATACGTGCCACGGTCTGGGGCGAGAACGTCCATGAGCGAACGAGCAAGACGGTTGCCGAAATCTACCCCAAGGGCATGCATGCCTGCATCGCCGCGGCCCTGAATGAGGATGAGGCGATCGAAGCGTCGACCGCGACCCTGCAGGAGCCGGAGCACGGCCTGCCCCAACCGCGCGTCGACCAGACCGATGTACTGCTTTGGTGGGGCCACGCCGCGCATGGCGACGTATCAGACCAAGTGGTGGACCGTGTCGCTGACGCAGTCTGGGGCGGAATGGGGCTGATCGTTCTTCATTCCGCGCATTTCTCCAAGATCTTCAAGAAGTTGATGGGCGCGCCCTGCAACCTGACCTGGCGCGAGGCGGGAGAGCGGGAGAGGCTCTGGGTCACCTCGCCCCAGCATCCCATCGCACGGGGCCTGCCGAAATGCATCGAGCTGGAGCATGAGGAGATGTATGGCGAACCCTTTGGCGTGCCCGAGCCTCTGGAAACGGTGTTCGTCAGCTGGTTTCAGGGAGGAGAGGTCTTTCGATCCGGGCTGACCTACAGACGTGGAGCGGGCAGCATTTTTTACTTCCGGCCGGGGCACGAGGCCTATCCGACATATTACGATGAGAACGTCCGGAAGGTTTTGGTGAACGCTGTCAAATGGGCGGCCAACCCTGAGAAGCGGAATGCTCATGTTCACGACGCTCCGAATATCGATATCAAGGACGCGCCCGAGTCGATTGAGGCGCGCGGGCCGAAGCTCCATGCCGAAGGCGAAGAGGGATTTCGCTGAGGAGCGCCACCTCACAACTGATGTCTCGCAAGGAGCTCCGAAGGACCCCGCCAAAAGCGGTTTTTGCGTGTTCCGGCCACGAACCGTATCGCGTTTCTCGCTAACTGCTCGACATCACGCCTCGGCAGCCGGCCTTTGAGAACGAGTGACGGCGGCGGAAAACCCAACCATATCAGGCTC
Organism: Paracoccaceae bacterium; assembly: GCA_030066855.1. GTDB lineage: Bacteria > Pseudomonadota > Alphaproteobacteria > Rhodobacterales > Rhodobacteraceae > Kangsaoukella. The sequence goes on from JASJAU010000048.1 coordinate 1,133, forward strand.
ATATCTCTCCGACGCGAACGCGGTTTCAAATGCGGCGACAGGATGTTCGAAATCCTCCTGTCAACGACGTCGAACGCTTGGAATTCTCACATAGAATACACTTTGGACAGAACAGGGAGGAACTCATGACCAGATTTTCTTGGGCGGCAGTGCCGTCCGTTCTCGCGATTGCGACAATGCTTTCGGCCGCACCCGTTGCGGCGCAGGACGTTGCGCGAGAAGACACTGTGATCTTCGATCTCGACAGGACGATCAAGGACCCGAATAACTTCAACTGGCTGACACCCGGCACAAAACGAATGCACGGCGCGCACCAAGCCATGTGGGAGCCGCTTTTTATTCTCGATTTCTCGAACGGACAACTTGATCCGTGGCTCGGTGAGAGCTTCACGTCCAACGAAAGCTTCGACGTCTGGACCCTGAAGATCCGCGAAGGTGTGGAGTGGTCAGACGGCGAGGCCTTCAATGCCGATGACGTTGTGTTCACTGTTGGCATGGCCATGGACAACCAAGAGATATCCTCGCGGGAAGCCGCCACGGTGCGCAATCAGGTTGCCAGTCTTGAGAAGATCGACGACCTGACGGTCGTCTTCACGCTCAAAGAACCTAACCCGCGGTTCGCGGTCCAGAACTTCGGAGTTCTGCTGTTCGGGTCCTTCCTGATCATGCCCGAGCATATCTGGGCGGGCGAAGACCCCGCGACTTTCGCTTTCTACCCGCCGATCGGAACCGGCCCATACACATACACCTCATCCGCGACCAACCGGGCGATCTGGGACCGAAACGATGAGTGGTGGGGCGCGAAGACAGGTTTCATGGATTTGCCGGAACCCCAGCGGCTGATCTGGCTTGAGTCCGGCGGGGAGGAGAGCCGGGCGCAGCTTGTCGCCACAAACCAGATGGATGCGGCGCAAAACGTCACGCTCGGCACGTTTGAAGGCATCCTGGCGCAGAATCCCAATGTCATTGCCTGGTACGACGATCTCCCGTACTCGCGGCCTTCAGTTTGCACGCGGCAGCTTGAAATCAATCATACCGTCGCTCCATGGGACAACGTCGAGATGCGTCAGGCACTGGCCCTGATCATCGACCGGTCTCAGATCGTGAACATCGCCTACGAGGGAACAACGGAGGCGGCCGAGACGATGTTCATCTCGTTCAATTCCATGATGCCGTACATCGATGCGGTAAAGGAGGCCGGGCTTGGCTTATCTGACAAGTCGGACGTTCCAGCGGCGCAAGCCCTCATCGAAGCAAACGGATATACCAAAGGATCCGACGGCTTCTATGCAAAGGATGGAGTTGCCATCGAAGCCAACATCCACGTCAATTCCGCCTCTTCCGAGTATACCCGCACGATCGATGTGATCGTCGAACAGCTGAGCCGGGCGGGCATCAAAGCGAAGTCGATTCCGGTCGAGAACGGAGTTTTCTGGGGAGAGGTCCTGCCTTTCGGCCGGTACGAGCTGACCTACTCTTGGCTGTCCTGCGGGTCGATCTACGAGCCGTGGACGTCCATGGCCCGCTACAACAACCGCGACGTGGTTGCGGTGGGTGAGCGGAGCCCCGGGTTCAACAACACCTCTCGTTGGAACACAGCCGGCACAGCGGCCTACACCGAGATCGTCGACAGGATGGGCGCACTTTCGCCCGATGACCCGTCGGTCCCGGGACTGGTTGCCGAAGCTTATGCCTACCTAGCCGAGGAGCTTCCGTTCATTCCGCTGGTGCAGTCGACCAAGCTCCTTCCGTTCAACACAACCTATTGGACAGGGTGGCCGACCGCGGACAACTTCTATACGCCGCCGTCCCATTGGTGGAACACAACGCACCAGCTGATCCACAACCTAGAGAAGGCCGAGTAGCGCTGCTCCCAGCGTCATTCGGCTGACGCCGGAGAGGCAGGCCAGCATTCCGCTGGCCTGCCTTTTTCGTCAGTCGTTTACGAGCCCCGCAGCCTGCGCGCGCTCAAGCCGCGCGGTCTGTTTCTCGCGCATCCAGTAGTTGTCGACGGGCACGGCGCGCGGTTTGCTCGGAGCGACCATCGCGATGATGTACGCACGTCTCTGCCTCGGAGTCGTGTTGGGACCCGCATAATGCAGTGTCGTGGGAAGGTGCAGGACAGCGTCCCCCGCGCTCAACGGGCAGGCGGCGACAGTCGCGGCCAGCGTCTCGGCATCATCTACCTCGAGCCCATGCACCCGAGGATCGTTTCCGATGGAATGATGCGGCAGCACATCGAGGTTATTAGAGCCCGGCACATACTGCATGCATCCGTTGGCAACGTCCGTGTCGTCCAATGGAATCCAGAAGTTAATGCTTCGCTCGTCCTGGGACGGGTCGTGATAGGCCTGGTCCTGATGCCAGGGGGTCACATCGCCGACATGCGGAGGCTTAAAGATCATATGCTCGCCCATCGTGATCTCCCCATCGGTCTCAAAGTAGTCCCGAGTGATCTCACGGGCTTTTTCGATGACGGCCAGATTTAGGAGCTCCGGTGCGTATCTTGAAGGCTTGAGAATCTGCGGCAAACGGGCCTTTCCCTCGTCGGTTCCTGCCAGATCGAATTGGTTGCCGTCCGCCCATCCCGCGCCGGTTTTGAACAGGCGATCGAATATCGCCCGGAGCGCTTCAAGTTCTTCGGGTTCGGCGAAATTCGAAACTGACACGAAGCCGTTTTTCGAAAGCTGGGATTTCTCCATTTCTCCCAGCCCGTACTTGTTGCTCACGTCTACGCCTCCTGTGAATCCCATTGCTCGCCAATGTAGTGAATGTATGAATTGGAAGCGTTCGAGCGCTGCCAGTGGAGAATCTCAAACAAATGTGGTCCCGAGAGGCATTTCTGGGCGAGGAAACGCTGCTGCCCGAACTCCCCGCAATCGGGCGTTCTCGTCAGGACTCCGCAGTGGGCGGGAGCCTTGCTCCCCACGAGCATGCCTATGCCTACGAGGTCGTTTTGATCGAAAGTGGTCGATTGCGTTGGTGGGTGGAGAAGGAAGAATACACGCTCGCTGCTGGCGCCCTCTTTCTTACACGCCCCGGCGAGGCGCACGGCGCTGTCGACGAGGTGCTCGAACCTAGCGATATCCGCTGGGCGCAGTTCAGACTGGATTTGAAGCACGCGTTTGGTCTGAGCGGGAGCGCGCTGAGGGCTTTCGAAGAACGGCTGAACCATTCCAACCGTACCGGACGCGCGACACCATCGCTGCGTCACCACCTGAAAAGACTGCTCATGGAGCATCAAAGGAAGGACGGCCGAGTGGAGCTGATCCGCGCTCATGCCACTTGCCTGGTGGATGACGTCGCTGATGCTTTAAGCCAACCGGTGTCATCCGCCATTGACACGCGAATAAAAGACGCTCTCACCTTTATGCGCCTCAATCTCGAAAAGGACCTGTCGATTGAGATCGTCTCCCAGAACGTCGGCCTGTCGCCAAGCTGGTTTCACGAGCTTTTTCATCGCCATACCGGTATGACCGCTGGAGCTTGGCTCTCGCGAGAACGGGTCGACAAAGCCAAGATACTACTAGAGAACCACTCGCTTTCGATCACGAGCATCGCCCACGACATCGGTTTCTCATCCAGCCAGTATTTCGCGACCGTTTTCAAGAAACAAACAGGACAGACGCCACGAGAGTTCCGGTCAAGGCACGTTGACTCGAGCAAGAAAGAAAGAACCCATCGATAGGGTTGTGAAACGCCGATGCCGAATGGCCGCTTTTCGTTCAAAGCGGACATCTGACGGTTCTGGTCGGCATATTGGCTCGGATGACCCAATCTGAACCGTCAGCACTTCATCGGATCGCGCGGCCGGCATGGCTGGAGCCATCTCTTAATCGATCACTGCCTGCCCGCCATTCGCACATCGAATGCGACCTGGAAAAAGGGACGGCGCGTTGGTCGGAAGCGCCCACTTTTGCGCCAGGACGTCTGGTCTATTCGCGTGCGCCTGGAGCTGGCGGACCGATTGCTCGACTTCGCATTTTTCAGCCTCGCGATCGACAGCAAGCCGCGGGCCGTCCAACTCCTGTTGGGACACACCAAGACTAACAGCGCGGTCCGCTACAATGGCATTGAAATCGAAGATGCTAAGGCATTCCCAGAGAGCGTTGAGAAACCACTACCCGGGTTGCGAGCATAGTCAGATTGCAACCGGGAACTCGATCGAAAGCCTCCGTGACTGCGCTGAGCCCAATGCGGACGCTCTGGCACGCGCCAGGGCTCTCAGGCCTAGGTTCAGTTTTTGTTTTCAGAACTGGCGCAATGCGTATGACGCGAGAAAACGGCTCGTCCTCTTTGCGCGGACAAATCCGCAAGGTGACGGCTGCATTCGGATTGGAAGGTTTGATCAACCGGTGAGTCACCCGTGACGCATAGTGACAGGTTCCTGGCAGGATGCGTTCGTTGCCGCTTCAGCCTGCTCCCGAATACGCCTTCGGTACGATGCCTGCCTGAAACCACCGAACGAAGCTGTGGGCGGTAAAAACCGGCATACCGATCGCAGCCTGGATCGCTGCGGCGTGTGGGACCATATTGGTGCATTCGAGGACCAGCGCGCCGATCTCAGGGTTCGCATTCACGAGGTCCGTCGCCGCTTCGACGTTGTCCTTGCGCGCGGCCTCGACATCCATCTCCAGTTCGTCGTTCAGGATGACCCGGGTGAACTCCCGAAGACCTTCGGTCGAGCCGATCGGGGTCGCCAAAGGCACGCCGGCCGCGTCCAGATGCGCCTTTGTCAGCGTGCTGCTCGAGATCGTCAGGATTCCGCAGATCTTGCCCGGCGGCAAAAGCGCGTTCACGGGGGGCACTTGCATAAGAGAGGAGGCCGCGACCGGCACGCCAACGGCGGTGGAGAGTTCATCCTGAAAAAGTGAAAGAAATCCGCAGTTTGTGGTGATACCCTCAGCGCCGGAACCGACGAGGTCCTGCGCGGCTGAAATGAATGCAGGCAGCAGACCTTCCGCGTTCTTTCGGACGACTTGATCCGGCGAGGCGCCGCGGACGATCCGGTACTGGACCGGGAAGTCCCAGGTTAGCGCGTTTCCCATATCGCCGGGGATTCGCGGGAACCGGGCCTCAAGCATCAGTATGCCCACAGAAGCTCCGTATACGGGCTTTCCGCCCTTCACTTTCATGGCCGCCTGCCTCCTCCCGCGCCCCGCATTATTGACGCCAGAGCGCGCGTTTTCCAAGATGCCTTGGTCGAGGGAGGACAATCATGCAGAGCCCAAACTACCTGACCGGGGCGGAAGCCATGGTGCGAATGCTTCAAGCCTATGACGTCAAGCACATGTTCGGGCTATGCGGTGACACGACGCTCCCGTTCTATGACGCGTTGGCGCGGCTTGATCACGGCATCACGCACTTTCTGACGCGGGACGAGCGGCATGCGGGGTACATGGCGGATGGCTACGCGCGTGTGACGGGCAAGCCCGGCGTCTGTGAGGGTCCGTCAGGCGGCGGCGCAACGTATATCCTGCCCGGCGTCGTTGAAGCGAGCGAAAGCTCGGTGCCCATCTTGGCGATCACGACCGATGTGGCGACCAGCTCTGCCGGAAAATACCCGCTCACCGAGCTTGATCAGGTCTCGCTTTTTCGACCTCTCACAAAGTGGAACGACTCGCTGGACAGCGCGGCGCGGCTGCCTGCTGCGATCCGCAGGGCGTTTCGGGAAATGACAACCGGACGGCCGGGCGCCGTGCATCTTGCGCTGCCCTTCGACACGCAGAATGCGGAAGTCGACTCGGGCGAAGTCTATGCCGAAGGGCGGCATCGCACCTTCCCTGCGGGACGCAGCGGACCGAACCCGGAGGATATTCGGGCAGCGGCCGAGGCGATTGCGAGCGCGAAGAGCGCTGTGGCGATCTGCGGTGGAGGACCGGTCATTGCGGGGGCTGAAGCGGTTTTGGCGGAGCTTGCAGAGCTCATCGACCTGCCCGTTGCGACGACAGTCTCAGGTCAGGGCGCGTTGGCGGAGACCCACCCGCAAGCGGTCGGAGTGGTCGGATCGAACGGCGGCGTTCCATCCACCCGCGCGGTCGTCGAGGCGGCCGATCTGGTCATCTTCGTCGGCTGCCGGGCCGGCTCGGTTACGACCGAGCGCTGGCGATCGCCAGCCCTTGGCACGCGGATCGTTCACATCGACAGCGATCCGGCGGTGATCGGCGCGATTTACCCGACGGAAGTCGGCATCGTGTCCGACGCGCGACTCGCTCTCGAAGCACTTGTGGCGGAACTGAAAGGCATGGCGGCAGGGCCTCAAGACGGCCGCTCTCGGGCTAAGGACGCCTGGCGGGCGAAGCTGGAGGCCTTCGCGCCGCTTGCGGCAAGCGCCAAGCGGCCCATCCTGCCCGAGGCCGTCATCGCCGCGCTGGCAGATGTGCTCGACGGCGACGGGACAATCGTGGCTGACCCGGGCACCCCCTGCCCCTACTTTTCGGCCCACTACAGGTGGCCGAAAGCTGGGCGGCATTTTATCACGAACCGGGCCCATGGGGCCTTGGGATACGCGCTGGCGGCAGCCATGGGAGCAAAAGTGGGCCGACCGCAATCGCAGACGGTCGCCGTCATGGGCGACGGCTCCTTCGGGTTTTGCTGCGGCGAGTTCGAAACGCTGACGAGATACAACATACCGATCACATCGATCGTGTTCTCGAACGCCGTCTATGGGTGGATCAAGGCGGGACAGAACGCGGGGTTCGACAAGCGGTTCTACAATGTCGATTTCAATCGGACAGATCATGCGGCAGTCGCCGCCGCGTTCGGTGTGCGATCCTGGACGGTGGAAGACCCGGAACAACTGCGCCCCGTCCTGCGCGAGGCCGTCGCTCATGACGGACCAACCCTGGTGGACGTGATAGCGCAACCGCTCCATGAAGCCGCCGCCCCGGTCTCAGAGTGGGTCGCCTGACTTCTTCTTTTTGATCGCCATGTCGCGCATCCTCGGCTCGACCTGGTCGAGAAACTGGCGACCTATTGCGGATAGCGGCCTATCGGTTGCCGTGACGATCACGATGTCGAACAGAATCGCGGGCTCGAAACGTCGGACAACATAGCCCGCTCCATCGTCAGACCGGAGGGTGAATGGATCGATGAGCGCCGCGCCAAGCCCCTGCTTCACAAGGTTCAGGGCATTTCGGAACAGGTCCGTGTGGCTTTTGATGCGAAAACGCGCGCCCCGCGAGTGAAAGGCCTCGCGTGTGCGGCGACTGACCATGTGGTCCGTGCCCATGACGATGAAGGGATATCCGTCCAGGCGTTCGGGGGTGAGGACCTCGTGCCGTCCCAGCTCGCTGTCGGCGGGAAGCGCGCAGAGCGTTTCAAAAAAGAAGTGCTTCTGCGTCAGGCCTTCCTGCCGGACCGGCATCTCGCAGATCCCGATTTCAAAAAGCCCGGCGGTCACCCATTCCTGGATCTTGCCTGAATACTGGGACTGAAACGCGATAGTGAGGTTCGGACGTCCTTTGCTGAACTCGGCGATCTGGGCCGGCATGAAGCCGAAGGCAAGCGCATGGTTGGTGGCCACCTGCAACTGGCCGGCTTTCTGGTTCTGAAGGTCGAAGACCGCCTGATTGACGTGGTCGAGCCCCCTCACCACCGTATCGATCTCGTCGAAAAGCACCGTCGCTTCAGGCGTGGGGATCAACCGGCCGCGCGTCCTCTCAAAGAGCTTCAGCTTCGTTCGCCGCTCCAGCTGTGACAGCAGGTTGCTGATTCCGGGCTGCGAGATTCCGAGGTGATCGGCTGCAGCCGTGACGGTTCCGCGCTGCATGGTGGCATGAAACGCCTGGAATTGGCGGAAGGGCGTGGACATAAGGAATAGGGTATCACCATAGGTTATGGAATTCCAAAAACTTTGTATTGGAAATGATGGGTCGCGCACGGCAAGCTGGTTCGAGGGGGGAAACTGGCGGCATGTCCGATCTGGATCAGATTATTACCGACTATGATCTTTGGTATCTGAACCTTCCCGTCGTTTCGTCGCGAGACCATGGCATTGGCCGGGTTGATGGAAGCTGCGAGTTGATCATTTTACGCCTGCGAGCCGAAGGCGGGGCCGAGGGTTTTGGTGAAGCCTCTCCATGGTCTGTCTTCACCGGCTCGCCAGAAGCGAGCTACGCCGCGCTGGACCGGTATATCCGGCCCCACGTGGTTTCCCGCAGAGTGTCGGACCGCGCGTCAATCATGGCGGACGCCCTAAAAGCGGTCGCGCATTGCACCGAGGCTAAAGCGGCTTTGGAGACGGCGCTTTTTGATCTTGAGGGTCGGATCACTAGTCGCCCGGTCCACAGTCTTCTCGGCGGCAAGCATCGAGATACGATCCCGCTTTCGGTCTCGCTCGCTGATCCGGACTGGTCGAAAGATCGCGCTTTGCTAGATCGCCTGCACGACGAAGGCGTTCGGATCGTCAAGCTCAAGACGGGGTTTGGCGAACAAGCGTTCGATCTGATGCGGTTGGAGGAGCTCAGGCAGGATTTCCCGGAGTTTTCGGTCAGGGTGGATTACAATCAAGGGCTGGCTTCAGAGACCGCGCTCGAACACGTGCGGGAGGTGGCGGAGTTCCGGCCGGATTTCATTGAACAGCCGGTTGTCCATTGGGACTATGAGACAATGGCTGAGATCCGGGAAGCCATCGACGTCCCTCTTTTGGCGGATGAGAGCGTTTTCGGGCCCGAGGACCTTGCCCGCGCGTCCCGCGAAGGGATCTGCGATGGGGTGTCCGTCAAGATCATGAAATCGGGCGGCTTGAGCCGGGCGAAAGAGACCGCGGAACAGGCCGCAAGGAACGGCCTCACCGCTTACGGTGGCGACATGTTCGAGGCCGGCCTCGCGCATCTGGCCGGAACGCATATGATCGCGGCGACGGCAGAGATCACTTTGGGCTGCGAGTTCTACCAGGCGCGCTATTTCCTGCATGAAGACATCCTTGAAGAGGCCTTTCCCTGCGACGGCGGCGTCGTGACCGTGCCGGACGGGCCGGGGCTGGGCGCGCGGCCCTCGATAGACAAGTTGAACCACTACAGCCGCAGTGAGGCGCGGGCGGCATGAGTGAGACCGGCAAGACCATCGCCGTCATTGGCGCCGGGATCGTGGGAGTCTCCACGGCAGTCTGGCTGCAGCGGGATGGGCACAAGGTCATTCTGATCGACCGCGAGGGTCCGGCAGCGGGCGCGAGCTACGGAAATGGGGGCGTGCTGGCATCATGCTCGATCATTCCGGTGACGGTGCCCGGCCTTTTGGCGAAGGCGCCCAGAATGCTGTTCAGCCCCAACCAGCCGCTCTTTTTGAAATGGGGCTATCTTCCCAAACTGGCGCCCTGGCTGGCGCGTTACCTGAGCACCGCAAACCGGGACGCCGTCCGCCGTCGCGCGGCCGCCATGATGCCGATCATCGGCGACAGCCTCGCAGACCACCAGGTGCTGGCAGCGGGGACTGGAGCGGAGAACCTCATTGAACCGTCCGACTACCTTTTCCTTTACAAGGACCGGGGCCACTACGACGGCGACGCCTTCGGATGGTCGGTGCGAAAGGAGCACGGATTCGAGTGGGACATCCTCGAAGGCCAGGCTTGGCGTGATTACGACCCTTCTTTTGGACCCGACATCACATTCGCGGCCCGGCTGCGGAACCACGGATGCATCCGCGATCCGGGCAAGTATGTCGAGGCGCTGGCCGCTCATGTGGAGCGCGAGGGTGGTCGGATCATCAAGGCGGAGGTCGAGGACGCCGTCCGCCAAGGCGGCCGCCTTACGGGGCTCAGAGCCGATGGCGAAACCATCGCCTGCGACGGCGCCGTGCTCGCGACAGGCGCCTGGTCGGGGAAACTGGCCGCTAAGTTCGGGTTCAAACCGCCCATTGAGAGCGAGCGCGGATATCACCTAGAGCTATGGGAGCCCTCGGTCATGCCGCGGGCGCCGGTAATGGTCGCATCCGGCAAGTTCGTGGCGACACCGATGGAGGGGCGCATCAGGCTGGCTGGCGTCGTGGAATTCGGAGGGCTCGAAGCGCCGCCCTCCAAGGCGCCTTTTCGGCTGCTTGAAAAGAACATCCGGGCCGCCATGCCGGGACTGACCTGGAAGAAGGCGGTCGAATGGATGGGACATCGCCCGTCCATGGCCGATTCCATTCCGGTTCTGGGCGAGGTGCCTGGCCTTAATGGCGCCTATACCGCCTTCGGCCATGACCACGTCGGGCTGACCGGAGGCCCGAAAACAGGCCGTATTCTGGCTCAGATCATCTCTGGCAGGCAACCAAACCTTGATCTGAGTCCATATTCCCCCGCACGTTTCATGACGTGAGGGCAAAAACACCAGGCAAGATCCAAGAGCTCAACAAGGGAGACCAACATGAAAGACCTCACCACACTGCTCGCCGGGACAGCGACGGCAATCGCGCTCGCCGCACCGGCCGCTGCCGAGAAATGGGACATGCCGATGGCATACTCTGCCTCGAACTTCCATTCGGCCACGGGCGCGGAGTTCGCCAAATGCGTGACAACGGGAACGGGCGGCGACATTGAGATCGTTACGCACCCGTCCGGCTCGCTCTTCCCGGGGGCCCAGATCAAACGGGCGATCCAGACCGGTCAGGTCCCGATCGGCGAGCGTTTGCTTTCGGGTCATCAGAACGAAAACGCGCTTTTCGGCTTCGACTCGATTCCGTTCCTCGCGACATCCTTCGATGACAGCGCCATGCTCTGGGAGGCCGCAAAACCGACGATTACAGAGCTTCTGGCGGAGCAGAACCTGACCCTGCTTTATGCCGTGCCGTGGCCGCCGCAGGGCCTCTACTTCAAGAACGAAGTGAACTCCGTTGCCGACATGGAAGGCATCAAGTTCCGCAGCTACAACAACGCGACCTCGCGGCTGGCCGAACTGACCGGAATGCTGCCGGTGACAATCGAAGCAGCCGAAATCAGCCAGGCGTTCGCGACCGGCGTGGCTGACTCGATGGTGTCCTCGGGCTCCACCGGATACGATCGGAAAGTGTGGGAGAGCCTGAACTACTTCTATGAAGTCGATGCATGGCTGCCGCGCAACTACGTGATGGTGAACTCGGGCGTCTGGGACGGCGTTTCGGACGGCAACAAGGCAGTGATCCGCGCCTGCGCTGAACTCGCCGAGTACGCCGGCAACTGGCGTTCGAAAGAGTACACTGGCTTCACCCTTCAGGGCCTCCGTGACGGCGGCATGACCGTCGGTCCGGCAAGCGACCAAATGGTTGATGAACTGAAAGAAATCGGCGTCACAATGACCAACGAATGGCTCGAAGCCGCAGGCGACGACGGCGCCGCGATCGTCGATGCCTTCAAGGCGATGCAATAGAGCCTTTCGCGGGCGGCGTCGTCTCGCCGCCCGCAACACGCGATATTAGGGGGACGGCATGAGCGCGCTCAGAGGACTTCGGTCCGTTCTGGATTTCATCTACTTCGCGGCAGGGGTGCTCGCCTCGCTCTGCCTGATCACAATTCTTGCGTTGATCGTTCTTCAGATGCTCGCCCGCTGGACCGGTGAGGTCGCGCCGGGCATTCCCGAGTACGCGGGCTACTTCATGGCCGCCGCGAGCTTCCTGGCCTTCGCCAACGCGCTCAATCACGGTAGCCACATCCGCGTCTCGATCCTTCTGAACGCGGTGCCACGCGCCGTGGCCCGATGGATCGACGTCTGGTGCTTCGCCATCGGCACGGCCGTCATGTGGTACTTCGTCTACTACGGCTGGCGGTTCGTGAACTTCTCGATCATGATCAATGACATCAGCCAGGGGCAGGACAGAACGCCCCTCTGGATTCCCCAATCCGTGATGCTTTTCGGCGCTTTCGTGATGGCGATCGCGCTCACGGATCACCTCATTCATCTTCTTTTCGACGGAAAACACCGCATCAAGCGGGACCTCGTCGATCAGAGCTTCGGGGAGTAATCGACCATGGAAGACTTCTCGATCATCTTTCTGTTCCTCTTTGTCCTGTTCCTGCTCCTCGGCTCCGGCGTCTGGGTCGGTCTCGCGCTGATGGGCGTGGCCTGGGTGGGAATGGAGCTCTTCACGACCCGCCCGGTCGGCGACGTCATGCTGACGACGATCTGGACGGCCTCCTCAAGCTGGACGCTGACGGCCCTGCCCTTGTTCATCTGGATGGGGGAGATCCTTTATCGAACGCGATTGAGCGAGGACATGTTCCGGGGTCTCAGTCCGTGGATGGCCGGGCTGCCGGGCGGACTTGTGCATACGAACATCGTGGGATGCACCGTCTTCGCCGCCGTCTCGGGATCGTCGGCGGCGACGCTTACGACCGTCGGCAAAATGTCGATCCCCGAGCTCCGCAGGCGCGAATACCCAGAGCCGATGATCATCGGAACGCTGGCCGGGGCCGCGACGCTGGGACTGATGATCCCGCCGTCCCTGACGCTGATCGTCTATGGCGTCACGATCAACGAGAGCATCTCAAAGCTCTTCTTCGCGGGCATTCTTCCCGGCCTTGTCCTCGCATCGATGTTCATGGCCTATGTCGCGATCTCCAGCCGGCT
>JASJAU010000129.1 GCA_030066855.1 Paracoccaceae bacterium
CTCAACCGGCTCCTCCGCGATCGCCTGCAGATCGAGATGCTCCCAGCCGCCCTGCTCGAGAAGTACACCGGCCAGGTCCGCCTCGTGAACCCGCTGCTGGATCAGCACGATCGGTCCGGACCTGGGGTCGTTGAGCCGGCTTAGGAGTGTCGTCCGGTACCAGTCGATCACTTGCAGGCGTTTGACCTCGGACGTGGCCTCTTCGGGCTTATGCGGGTCATCGAGGATAATGATGTCGCCGCCGCGTCCAGTCACCGTGCCGCCAATCGAGGTCGAGAAGCGCCCACCGCCCATCGTCGTCCCGAAGTCCGCGCGCGCGCCTCGGCCCTTTGCGATCCGCGTTTCCGGGAAGCAGGCGCGATACCAGGGCGCCTCGATGACCTTCAGACAGTCAAGCGCGTGCTTTTCAGAGAGGCCTTCAGCATAGGAGACCGCCAGGATCCGCATCCGCGGGTCCCGGCCCAGCAGCCAGGCCGGGAATGCCACCGAGGCCGCGATCGACTTCAACGAACGAGGCGGCGTCGTGATGATGAGCCGTCTGATTTCGCCCCGGGCGACGCGCTCAAGCTGATACGCGACCGCGTCGATATGCCAGTTGTGCTGGTAGGTGCTTCCCGGTGCGACCGTCGCGAAGCTTCGCTGGATGAATGACGACAGGTCGCCCCGAAGGGTCGCGTTCAGCAGGTCTATGGGATCAAGGTCGTTCGGCATCGGGTTCCTCCCTGGCTGCATCGGACACATCCTCGATGCCGGCCTCACGCAGTATCTTCGCGGCGTGGCGTTCCAGGATCTCCGTTTCGTTGACGGAAAGCGACCGCTCGGCCGATTGCGCCTCCTTCTCGGCAGCCCGCAGCTGGGCCAGGGCGACCACTTGCGCTAGAGCCTTCATGTCACCGTTGAGGGCCCGTTCCATCAGCCGCATCAAGGCCGCCAACTGGCTGCTGACCTTCTTCGGAGAGCCGTTCTTGATGACAGTCATCGGCGCACTCAGGACCTCGTCAAGATCCGTCGCGAAGTTGCGCGAACCCTTCGGCCGGCCTTTCGGATTGCCGGATTGGCCTTTCTTGAACCGCGTGTGCTTGGGCGGTTTGCCGTAACCCACATCATAGTGACCTCGATCGTCGCTCATTGGTCGCCCTCCAGTTCAGCGAGGCTGCAACCATCAGCGGCGCGGATCGGCTGGTCTCCGGTCTCCTCGCGCCAGCGACGCAGGACCACATCAACGTAACCCGGGTCGATCTCGAGCCCGCGGGCGACCCGGCCGGAGCGCTCAGCCGCGATCAGTGTGGCCCCGGCCCCGAGGAACGGATCGAGCACGAGGTCACCCCGCTTCGAGACGTCGAGCAGCGCGTCCTTCACCATCGCGACTGGCTTGGCCGTCGGATGGGCACGAAGCTCGTCCATCCGCCCGGCGCGGAAGGTGTTCACGCCGGGATACGTCCAGACATTGGTACGGTTGCGACCGTGGCGGCCGAGATCGACGTTGTTGCGGTGCCGGGTCTTGCCCTTGCGGAAGACGAACACCAGTTCGTGCTGAGAGCGGTAGAGGCTCCCCATGCCGCCGTTGGTCTTCGCCCAGACACAGAGATTGAGCATCGGCCCGAAGGCCGCGAGACCGGCCGACCGCATCTCGGCAAGGTGGCGCCAGTCCATGCAGCAAAACCAGACTGCACCGTCGCGGCTGTGCCTGGCGGCCAGCCCGAAGGCCTCAGACAGGAACGCCGTGAACTCGGCCTCGCTCATCTCGCCCGCGGCCTCGCTGAACTCCCGGTGCTGCACCGCGCCTTTTCCGCTCACATGGCCGGCGATCGGGACATTGTATGGAGGGTCCGTGAATCCGACGTCGGCCACCTCGCCCTGCATCAGGCGCGCGTAGTCGTCAGGGTTGCGGGCGTCGCCGCAGAGCACGCGGTGGCGGCCAAGGATCCAGAGATCCCCGCGCCGCGTCACCGGCGGCACCGAGCGATCCGGCATCGGCGCCACTTCGGGCCCCGGCGCCTCGCCGCTCTGCCCCTCGATGATCAGATCGATCTCCGGCACCTCGAAGCCGGTGATCTCGACGCTGAAGTCGAGCTCCATCGAGGAGAGATCCGCGAGTTCCTGGGCCAGGAGATCGAGGTCCCAGCCCGCATTGAGCGCGATCTTGTTGTCGGCCAGCATCAGCGCCCGCTTCTCGGGCGCCGAGAGATGCGTGATCCGGATCGCCGGTACGGTCTCGAGCCCGAGCGTCTTCGCGGCCTCGAACCGACCGTGGCCGGCGATCAGGACATCGGCTTCGTCGATCAGCAGCGGGTTTGTGAAGCCGAAGGCGCGGATACTCTCGGCGATCTGGTCGATCTGCTTCGAGGTGTGGGTCCGTGCGTTGCGCCGGGACGGGGTCAGGTCGCCCACGGCGACGGTCAGGTAGGTCGGACTCATGGCGAGCTCCTTCTGCGACCGCCTGCGCAACGCGCCGGCGGATACGAGACAATGGGCGCCCGAAGGCGCATCTCTTGCAAAGTTCGGCGGCCGCATCATCCGAAGTTGACCGCACGTGCCCTGTCCAGGGCGAGCCGCCACAAGGCTATCCAGCCCGTGGACTTTTCGCTGGAGCCAGGGCTGCCATCCGGCACTCCGTCTTGCCTGTCCAGACCGCAGGCAGACGTCGGTCCCATACTGATTCGTGTATACCTACCCGGACACCGTTTCAAGACTGCATTTGTTCTCCTTTTTTGTTCTCATTTCGTTCGCGCTGACGCATGCGCCGCACCCGCTCGCCCGACGCGCCAATACACAGGGGTTCTCTGCTGGACTACCGGCTCAAACAGAGCGTCAGTGTCTTCACCGTAAGGACGGAGACCCACATGACGATTGACCTTGATACCCTCGAGACCCTGCCCCGCGAGGATCTGCTCGAGGCCTGGCGACGGGTGATGGATGGACCGCCGCCGAAGGGCCTAAGCAGCCCGTTTCTGCGCCGCTTCATCGCCTTCGAGGTCCAGGCCCGGACGCAGGGCGGGCTACCCAAGAGCTTCGTAGCGAGGCTCGAGCGGGCCGCCAGGGCGCTGGAGACGGGCAAGCCGACGCCCCCTGCTCTGCGCCCTGGCAGGAGGCTTCTGCGCGAGTGGAATGGCATCACCCATGTCGTCGACGTGATCGAGGGCGGGTTCCTCTGGAAGGGTGAGCGCTATCGCTCGCTCTCCTCGGTCGCCCGCGAGATCACCGGTGCACATTGGTCCGGTCCACGGTTCTTCGGTCTGACCGGCAGGGCAGAGCGATGACCAGCAAGAGGGCTATCCGTGCGGCGATCTACACGCGGAAGTCCTCCGACGAGGGGCTCGAACAGGACTTCAACTCGCTCGACGCTCAGTTCGAAGCCTGCGCCGCCTATGTCGCCAGTCAGCGCCACGAAGGCTGGAAGCTTTCGAAGGGCCGCTATGACGATGGCGGTGTATCGGGTGGCACGTTGGAGCGTCCTGGGCTGCAGCGGCTACTTGCCGATATCGAGGGCGGGCGGATCGAGATGGTCGTTGTGTACAAAATCGACCGGTTGACCCGGTCACTTGCCGACTTCGCCAAGCTCGTCGAGCGCTTCGAGGCTGCGGGTTGCTCCTTTGTCTCCGTCACCCAGGCCTTCAACACCTCCTCGTCGATGGGACGGCTCACACTCAACGTGCTCTTGTCCTTCGCCCAGTTCGAGCGCGAGGTCACCGCCGAGCGGATCCGCGACAAGATCGCCGCCTCCAAGAAGAAGGGCCTCTGGATGGGCGGCAATGTACCCCTTGGCTACGATCGGCATCCGGATCCGACCCGACGCGAACTGGTGGTCAATACCGACGAGGCCAGAACGGTCGAGACCCTGTTCCGGCTCTACGCACAGCATGGCTGTCTCAAGCGCGTGGAGACGGAGGCGGCGAAGCTGGAGCTCCGGTCGAAGCGCCGCGTCTTTGCCAGCGGCCGAGTGCAAGGCGGTAATGCCTTCTCCCGGGGCCAGATCTACCATCTGCTGCGCAACCCGACCTATCTCGGCAAGATCCGCCACAAGGACAAGGTCTGGCCGGGCCTGCACAAGGCGATCGTCGACGAGGACCTGTTCGAGAAGGTCCAGGCGAAGCTGCAGGTGGCCAGTGTCCGGCCCCGCGGGCGCATGTCGAAGGCCGGTCCGAACGGAGCACAGTTTCCCTCGGCACCGCTCGCCGGCAAGATCCGGGACGAGACCGGCGATCTGCTCACGCCGACGCACACGCAGCGCCATGGACGCCGGCTGCGTTACTACGTCTCGAACCGGCTCATCTCCGGCGGTCCTGATCCAAGCGGCTGGCGGTTGCCGGCTCCGGCCTTCGAGGCCGAGGTCGCGAGGATCATCGCCAAGCATCTCGAGCAGTTGGCCGAGGCCCATACTCTGCTCGCCCAGCCGGATCTCCGGGGTGCCGATTTGTTGGATGAGAAGATCGCTGAGGTGGCAGGGCAATTGCACTCAGGCGCGGCGAGCCTGCTCGTGGAATTGGTCGAGAGCGGCAGCCTCGAAGCCGGCAAGATCGTTCTCAATCTGTCGGTAACAGGGCTGGCGAACAGCCTCGACCTGGCCGGCGGGGCGCTGAGCCAATCGGCGCTGATGGTCACGGTACCATTCTCCCTCCGCCGCCGTGGCGTCGAGATGAAGATCGTCGCGGGCGGCTTCGCGCCAGCTCCGGATCCGACGCTGATCCAGACCCTCGCCAAGGCGCACCGCTGGGCCGGGGCGCTCAAGAACGGCACACCAATCTCAGAGCTCGCCCGGCGCGAGCGGGTCTCGCCGTCCTACCTCCGCCAGCGGACGAAGCTCGCCTTCCTCTCGCCCGCGATCCAGAACGCCATTCTGGAAGGGCGACAGCCCATTGGAATGACGACCCGGGCGCTCGTTGAAACGCGCATTCCACTTGCATGGGAAGGCCAAGCCGCGACGCTCGCAAACGAGGCCTCCAAAGGGTTCCCTGATCCGGTTTGAGGATTCCCTGTTCTCGTGGTTGAATTCCCTGTTCGTCCAGCGAGATACCCTGTTCTTTCGAGCAGGGAAATGGCCTCTAACCGACTGAAAGAGCTGCGGGATTCAGGCCCCAAATCAGCCAGATCTGGCAGAAATCAAAAAAATTCCCTGTAGATTCCCTAACAACAGGGAAAAGCGAACCCCGCGGTTGGTCGATCTGAGACCGCGGGGGATCTGCCGCCAAATACCTGCAGATGGGTGCGTCTCAGTGGGAAATGAGCCGAGGTAAACGCCGGGAGTCGCCTGCAAAGACAGGCTATTGCGAAATACCTGGACAGAGACTGGGGTGGGTGGCGGAGACGAAGGGATTCGAACCCTCGAGACGGTTTCCCGCCTACTCCCTTAGCAGGGGAGCGCCTTCGACCACTCGGCCACGTCTCCGCCG
>JASJAU010000130.1 GCA_030066855.1 Paracoccaceae bacterium
TCGATGAAGCCTCTTACATGTTCGGCGTCCCAATATGCATGAAATGTCACAATGTCCGAAAGCTCGATCGCGCAGTGATCGGCCATGGACTGGTAAGGTTCGTCGTTAGACCCAGGAGTTGGAGTCGCCCACGCCGCGACGGAAAGAGGGAAGATGGGGTCTTCCAATCGCGCCCATTCGAAGCTTGATCGCATGAGGCGAATACTGTTTTCGGTGAAATCGGGCTCGTAGACTCGCGATCCACCGATCTCAAATATCATGCGATTGCTGGGCTCATTATAGAGGTCTAGAAAGAGAACTCTTGGATCTTCTCGAAGGACTTTGACGATCTCGCGAACATATCGTTCGAAGCCGCTCCATTCCTTGCCTTCTGCAACCAGCTTCCTTCCGGGACTGGCGACTGCGCGGCTGTTGTGGACCCCACGTACGGGATCAGGCTGAGGCCCATACTCGGGTTCAAAACCGCCGAAACCACAATCGTCGAAAAGGCATGGAACAGTTGCTATCCCTTTCGAGGATGCCAGCCCCATGAGCCAATCCAGTCGCTCCAGAAGACCCTCGCGGTCATGCTTCCAGATAAGATAGTGCAGATTGATCCTGAAGGCATTGAAGCCAATGTCGGATGCCCAGCCCAACTCTCGCTCGATGGCGCTGCGGTCGAAAGTATCGCGGTGCCACATCTCGAGAAAGTTTACGGCGGAGGACGGCAAAAAATTGAAGCCGCAGACCCAAGGTTGCGTGTCCCACCACGCGTTGGCCATTTCTGTTGACCAGCGTTCCATGATCGAGTTCCTCACCGCTGAGTCCGGCCCCGGCGAACGGGGCCGGACCGGAAGTCGCTTAGCGGTCGAGCAGGTCTTGAACTTCCGCCTCTGCATCAGCGAGAGCGACATCCACCGCCTTGCCAGTCAGCCAGATGGCTTGAAGCTCACGGTTCAGAACATCCTGAATGGCTCCGTAGCGCTCGCTGGGTGGGGTGTCCCGAGCGATGGATGCGGTACCCGCGTACTCGGACCGATGCGGCAGATTTGCGTACTCGTCGCTTTCCAGAACGGAGTTGCGTACCGCCATATGACCCGTGCGCGCCCAATCGACGTTGTGGTCGTTGATGAAGGCCAGAACTTTTAATGCCGCCGTCTTCTTCTCCCCATCCAGCGTTGACGGGATTGCCCACATATGGGTGTCTGCCCAAGTTGCGCCTGTCTCAAACAGCGTCGGGAAATCGGCTACATAGTAGTTGTTGAGGCCGACTTCAGGCTTCGCCGCCTCTGCCGTGTAGAAGTCCACGACCCAGGTGCCGTTAACAAGAATGGCAGATTCGCCATTGAGGAATGCCTGTTGGCTGTCAGCGTAGTTGAGTTGTGGATTGGCCAGGCCAGCATCGAAGAGCTGGGTCATGGCCGTAACCGCGTTCGCAGCGGCGTCGTTGTTGATCGTCGCTGTGCCGTCGTCGGTAAAGATGTTCGCGTTCTGCTGCCACATGAGAGCGAGCACGAGGCGGACGCCAATCGGGAACTGCGCGAAATCAGCGGCAAGGTAGTCCTGACCGGTCGCGTCTTTGACCTTTTGGGCGTGAGCCAGCAGTTCTTCGGGCGACGAAGGCAGAACCGGAGCGCCGTTTTCGACCAGCCCGGCTTGCTCCATTAGATCCATGTTCACGTGCCAAAGATTGGCATGGAAATCGAGCGGCACGCCGTAAATGCCGCCGTTGTAGCTTACAGCGTCGAGAGCAGCGGGCGCCCAATCCGAGGTGTCGATCCCAGCAGCTGCGAGATCGCCGGACAGATCAGCAATCGCGCCCAGTCCGGCAAACTCTGGGATGCGGTGGCGATGCATGACATGGATGTCTGGCGGAGTGCCCCCGGCATATGACGCTTTGATCTGATCGTAGAAATTGCCCCAGTCAGTCGGCAACGTGTTGACCGTGACTCCGTCGATCTCGGCCGATGCCGCGTTGATGATCGATTGAATTATGCAGGCTTCACCAACACTCGACTTGGTGTCGGTTCCGGCATCCTCGCAGGCTCCAAAGAACCTTCCCAATGTGACTTCTTGCGCGAAAGCGCCAGTGGCGATCGTTGCGGCGGCGGCCGCGGTCATTAGCACATGTTTCATCGGTTTCCTCCCATTGATCTGTGCGATTTCATCCCTTGCTTCCGCCAACGGTCATGGCTTGCACCACGTAACGCTGGAAGATCAGGAAAAGGATCACGACCGGAAGCGAGGCGATTACGCCTGAGGCCATCACGCGGCCTAATCCCTCCGATTGCGCGAAGTTTGATTGGATGCTGGCAAGCCCGAGTGTGATCGTGAAGTACTCTTTCTGCTGTGCGGACACGAGCGGCCAGAGATAGTCATTCCAAGCGTAGAGGAATGTGAGAATTGCCAGCGTCATCATCGCAGGCCGAGCAAGTGGCAGCATCACATACCAGAAGATCCGGAGCCAGCTTACGCCATCCAAGCGCGCGGCTTCTTCAATGTCTTTCGGGATCGCTTTAAAGAACTGCATCATTAGAAATACGCCGATCGGCACAGCCATGCGCGGCAGGATCAGCGCGTGGTAGCTGTTGTGCCAACCAAGGTCGGCGAACATCGTGTAAAGCGGAATGAACACGGCCTGCTCAGGCACCATGAGACCGATTAGGCAAAGAACCGTAATCGGTGTTTTGAACCGGAAGTCGAGCCGGGCCAACGCGTAGCCTGCTGTTGTTGAGACCGCGAGAACACCAAGGGTCATTCCGACCGCAACGATAACCGAGTTCAGAAACCACATGGGGGTTTGACCAAAGGCGAAGAGCGCCGCGTAGTTCTCGGCTGTGAATGGAATTGGAACCAGTCCGAGCGCGGTTGTCGACGTTGTCCGAGCAAGGACCTCATTCGGCTGAAACGAGAGAGAGACCATCCAAACGGTTGGAACAAGCCATACGAAGGCCGGGATCGAGAGGGCGACGATTAGCCAGTAATAGGAACGGTTCATCATCGATCTTCCTCTCGTCCAATGAGGAATTGAATGATCGAGAAGCCGCCCATAATCAGGAAGAGAAACACCGCCATCGCCGAGGCGCGGCCGAGTTCGCTATCACGAAAAGCAGTTTGATAGATGTAACGAACAAGAACCTGTGTTGTGTCGTTTGGCCCTCCGTTAGTCATCAAGTGGGACTGCCCAAACACTTGGAAGTGAAGAATAATCTGGAGAACGATTACAAGCGTGATTGTCCGCTGGAGGTTGGGCAGCGTGATGTACCAGAACGCCTTGAGCCCAGTTGCGTTGTCCAAGGCCGCTGCTTCGTAGAGGTCGCGACTAATGTCTTGAAGGCCAGCTAGAAACAGGATCATCGCAATGCCGAGGGACCACCAAACCGTGGTGATCACTATTGCGGCCATGGCGAATTGTTCGTTGGTGAGCCACACAATCGGCGACCCGCCAAAGACTTCTGTGATGTTTGCGATCAAACCCTGTCTCGGTGAAAACATGATCTGCCAGATGAGAGTTACCACCGTCACTGACAGAACCTGACTCAGGAAGAAGACGGTGCGCAGGATAGCCATGGCGCGAGTCTCTCGATTGAGCGCGGCTGCCAGAACGAGCGCTGAGACAGTCACGCCCGGGACCGTGAGCCCGACAAAGACCAATGTGTTCCCAACAGTCGGCCAGAAACGGCGGTCGAACCAGCGGCCTCCTTCGCCAGGGTGAAATCCCGGGAGAAGAAAGAGCATGGCAGACGCGACGCCTAGGGCGATCGCTGTGGTCCGGCTCATCCGCCTCATCCGGCGAAAGAAAACTGCAATCACGACACCGAGAACACCAATGATCTGTAAGGCGGGGCTCGCCAATGCTCCCCATTCGATGTTCCGACCCCACATGACGCGCTCATAGTTGCGAAGGCCGACGTACTCCTTTGCGTCCGGATTAAATGCGACGGCTAGCAGGTTCCAGTCGTGCAAGCTGATCCAAAACCCGCGGAAGAATGGGTAAACGAGAAAGAGCGCGTAGACGGCAAGAAATGGAGTGAGCAAAAGCCAAGCTGATTGGGCTTCGCTCAGAAATCGGCGGGACGACTTGTCTCGCGTGGCCATTTTCCTCCCCGAGAGCGGTTGATCCGACTCGTTCTGCTAATATTATTAGCAATATTTATTAGCAGCCGGCAAGTGTGTAGGATTCATGCATGTCAAATGAAGGAAGCCGACCTAGGGGAAGGGCGACAATGAAAGACGTCGCCGTCCGTGCGGGCGTCTCGCAGTCGACCGTCTCATTTGTTCTGAACGGTCAGGAGACGATGCGGATCAGCGCGGAAACGCGTCAGCGGGTGCTCCATGCGGTTGACACGCTGGGGTATCGTCCGAGGGCCGCAGGGCGTCCTCCCAAGGCAACCGGGCATCGTGTAATCGGGTTGATGCTCGACGAGGTTGCGACCAGCCCGTTCGCGGCAATCTCCATTGAGGGAGCCCAGGAAGAGGCGTGGAAGCACGACGTCCTCGTAGAAGTTGTCATGACCGGCGGAGACAAAGAGTACGAGACGGCAGTTCTTCGGAAGTGGTCGGCAGATCGCGTTGAAGGCGTGATCTATGGTTCAATCCTCACCCGAAAGACAGAGCCGCCTGACGCTCTGACCAAGCACCAGGCTGTACTCCTTAACTGCTATGATGACGGGGGCCGATGGCCGTCTGTGGTACCCGCTGAACGGCGCGGTGGAGAGGTGGCAACCAATGCGCTGATCGCGGCAGGTCACAAGAAAATCGCGTTCATCTCCGGCGAGCCATGGATGGAAGCATCGGACCAACGGATGGAGGGCTATGAGCGTGCGCTGAGGGCGGCGGGCATCCCAATTGATCCCTCTCTCATTGTAGAAGGAAACTTCCTTCCAAGCGGCGGCCGTTCAGCGACGTTAAGCCTTCTCGATGGGACAACGCGCCCTGACGCCATATTCTGCGCAAACGATCTGATGGCGGTTGGTTGTTATGAGGCGTTGAAGGAACTGGGTGAGAGCGTTGGAGAGACGATTGCCGTAATGGGGTACGACGACCAAGAAATCGCCCAGCACTTGTCTCCAGCACTAACGACCGTTCTGCTTCCACATCGAGAGATGGGCCAATGGTGCGCAGATTTCCTGGTCTCACATGCAAAGAATGAAATCAGTCAGCATCGGATGGAATGCCCGCTCATCCTGCGCGATTCACATGCCATTGGTGCTTGATCACATTTGGCTTTGGTATGCGGGTGATGCATTCAATTCTTGCTAAGCAGGTTCGCTCTGCGAACGTCCGCTTTGGGCTCGGAGCCGTCATTCGCTGCAGGGCGGCACGGTGACCTTGGCTGAACGTCTGCTTCGCGGACCAAGCAGCCGCTGGGCGTGACACGCAGATTAGGGACCCAATTGAGTTTGGGATTGCGGATAAGTGGAGTTCGCTGTCAAACGGACGAAAAAAAAATCACAACGACTTGCTGGCGTTTGATTTCTTGAGCGCCTTTGTTATGGCCTCCAATAGATTGGCTTTGCGGACAGGCTTCAT
>JASJAU010000049.1 GCA_030066855.1 Paracoccaceae bacterium
GCATGCAGGACCGCGGCGATGGCGGCGCCCCCCGCCAGGCAGGCGAGGCCGGCGCGCATGGCGACGAAGCGCGTCTCATCGCGATCGCCCGTTCGCCAAAGCGGCGCCTCGTCGAGCCAGGCCGCATGGTCCTCTCCCATCGCTCCAATCCGCAGGACCGCCGCATCGGCGACGGGATCGAAGGTTCGATAATCGGCGAAAAAGGCCGTCATGAGCCCGAAGGTGTCAGCGCAATCGGATCGCAGCTCAAAGCCCCGTCCGGCCAGGGCGAAAGAGGCTCGCAACGGCGCCGGCGCCTTCGGCGGGGCCGGAAAGGCGTCCTCCAGCCGATCGGTTCGGAACAGCCCGGCCCGCTCCCATGCGGCCAGAGTGTCTCCGATCATGGCCTCGAGGTCCGGCGCGTCCGCCGGGTCGTCCGCAATGCCGCCCGCGATCTCGGCCACGGTCCGGCCGGCGAGGCGCGCCTTCAGCACCTCCGCGGCCGCGGGATTGCTCAGGACCAGGGCGCGGGAGCCGCGATTGCGAAAAACAAGGCTGTCGCCAATCGGCAGTATCTCAATGTCCGGGGTCATGGTCAGATCAGGCTGAGGTCTATCGCGCGGGCCGCCAAGGTAGGGGGTTCTGCCGAAATCGAAAAGCCTCGATGCCGCCGCCGGCTCCTGTTGCATCCGAGTCACGGCTTCATTTGATTTGTTTTATCCACAGCAACTTGTGGACACTTCCCCTGTCCAGCGTGCATCACTGCCGACGGAATATAGATTGTATAATGACCGTATAATGAGGCCGAGCAGGTTCGATGCGGCACGAGCAGTTTGAAACAGCGTTTCCCGCGCTGGCAGGCGACCGGGCGTCCGGCGAGACGCTCTTGGCGCGCCTTAGACGCCCGGGCGGGGTTTTCGATGTCGCGATGGCGATCACCGGCGTTCTCCTGACGGGCGTCCTGGCGGCGCTTCTTCTCCTCCTCAATCCGCTCTTCAACCCGGGACCGGTGTTTTACCGGCAAGCGCGCATGGGGGCCGGGGGGTCGGTCTTCCATGTCTGGAAGTTCCGCACCATGCGCCCCGGAACGGGGGCGGTTCGGGCGCCCGACGCGCCGGTCGAACGGGACCGCATCACGCCTTTGGGCGCGATTCTCCGGATCACCCGGCTCGACGAGGTGCCGAACTTCATCAATGTTCTCACAGGCGAGATGCGGGTGATCGGCCCGCGGCCGGAGGCGGTCCATCACGCCGCGGCGTTTCTGGCAAGCGTGCCGGGCTACGCCGACCGGTTCCAGGTCAAACCCGGCATCACCGGTCTGGCGCAGGTGCGCGGCGGCTACGCCGAAGGCGGGCGGGCCGTCGAGCGGAAAGCGCGGTTCGACCGCTACTACGTGCGCAAGGGCTCGGCTGCGCTCGATTTCTACATTCTCTGGCGGACTTGCCGCGTCATGGTGACGGGGTTCGGCGCGAAATAACCCTTCGGCGAGGCGGATATCTTGCTGACGCACCCCCAGGTTCTGGACCCGACGCCCGCATATGTGCCATATCTCGCGCGCCGACATAGGCAAGAGCAGAAAAAACTGAAAGCCCGCCCCTTGGGTTCGAGCACGCTTTCCCGCCACTCCCTCCCGCGGCCCGGGCCTCTCGCCCGGCTGGCCCTGGCGGCGTCGATCGCCACCTGGGCGTCGCTGCCGGGCGCGGCGGCGGAGCTCGGCTGGCCCGGGGCGTTCTCCAGCTACGGCACCCCGGGCCTCATCGACATGCCGACGGCGGCGCCGCGGGAGGACGCGGACGTCGCCACCTCCTTCTTCCTCTCCGGCGGGGAGGCGAAGACCAGCTTCACCTTCCAGGTCTTCCCGCGTCTTTCGGGAACCTTTAGGTACTCGAAGATCAGCGACTGGGGCGGGCCCGGAGCTGACCTCTTCGACCGGAGCTTTGACTTTCGATTCACGCTGGCCCGCGAGACCGAGCGGCAGCCGGCCGTCGTTCTGGGGCTTCAGGACGTGCTCGGCACCGGGGTCTACTCCGGCGAGTATCTGGTCGCGACCAAACATCTGACGCCGCGGCTGCAGGTCACAGGCGGGCTCGGCTGGGGCCGGCTGGCCTCACAGGGCGGGTTCGACAACCCGCTCGGGCTCCTCGGCAGCGGCTTCAAAACGCGGCCGCCGATCGACTTTGGACTGGGCGGCCGGTTTTCGGCCGATACGTGGTTCCGGGGCGACGCGGCGCTCTTTGGCGGGATCGCCTGGCGGGCCACGGATCGGCTGACCTTCGAGGCGGAGTACTCTTCGGACGCATACGCCCAGGAAACCGACCGCGGGCTGGTCGACGTCGACTCGCCGATCAATCTCGGGCTGAGCTACGCGGTCACGCCTTCCATCGATCTGTCGCTCTTCCATCGGTTCGGCAACGAGACCGGGTTCCTGCTTAGCAGCCATTTCAATCCGAAGCGGCCGCCGGCCGGCGCGACGCCCGGGCCGGCGCCGCCGCCCCTGCTGGTCCGCGCCGAGCAGTCGGGCAGCCGGTTCGCCGCCGCGGATACCGCCGAGGCGCGCCTTCGTGCGGCGCTCGCCGATCAGGGGATCGGCCTCGAACGCCTCGCGGTTGCGGGCGCGGGCGCGACGCTCCACATCCGGAACACGCGATATCGCAGCGGGGCGCAAGCGCTCGGCCGCACCGCGCGGGCCGCCGCTCGAACGCTTCCGCCCGGGATCGAGACCTTTCGGATCGTACCGATGGACGGCGGCATGGCGCTCGCGGCCGTCACGCTCCGCCGATCGGACCTTGAGGCCCTGGCCCACGCGCCGGACGGCGCCTGGCGGTCTTTCGTCCGGGCCGACATCCAGGACGCGTCGCCAGCGGATCGCGAGGTGACAGAGGCGCCGCGGTTTGACTGGTCGCTCGGACCCTATCTCGACACCGAGCTCTTCGACCCGGACGACCCGTTCCGCGCGGATGTCGGCCTCCGCGCGACAGGACGCCTGAGCTTCGGCCGGGGTCTCGCGCTCTCGGGCTCGCTGCGCAAGCGGGTCTTCGGGTCTCTCGACCAGTCCACCCGCGCGTCGACGTCCGTGCTGCCAAAGGTCCGGTCGGAGAGCTTCCTTTACAACCGCGAGGGCGATCCCGCGATCGAGCGCCTGGTGCTCGAGCACTTCGGGCGACCAGGGCCCCATCTCTACAGCCGGGTGAGCGTCGGCTACCTCGAGAAGATGTTCGGCGGGGCCTCAGCGGAGCTGCTCTGGAAGCCGGTCGATCGCCGCTACGGATTCGGCGCCGAGCTCAATTACGCGCGGCAGCGGGACTTCGATCAGTTGCTCGGGTTCCAGGACTACGATGTCGTCACGGGCCATCTCTCGGCCTATTACGATCTCGGCAACGGGCTCCACGGCCAGGTAGATGTCGGCCGCTACCTGGCTGGGGATTGGGGCGCGACCCTCACGCTCGACCGCGAATTTGACAACGGCGTCCGGATCGGCGCCTTCGCCACCCTGACCGACGTGAGCTCGGAGGACTTCGGGGAGGGCTCGTTCGACAAAGGCATTCGGGTCACGATCCCGCTCGCCTGGATCACGGGAAACGAGACCCGAGACACGTTCCGCACGGTGATCCGCCCGGTTCTTCGAGATGGCGGGGCGCGCCTCAACGCGCCGAACCGCCTCTATGAGCGGGCTCGCGATTCTCATGCCGAAGCGCTCGGCGGCGAATGGGGGCGGTTCTGGCGATGAGATGGCAAGCGATCTCCCTGGTCCTCGGGCTCGCATGCCTTCTCGCGGCATGTTCGGATTACAAGCTCACCGGCTCGACGCCGCTCGGCAGGGACCCCGCGCCGCGATCGGAGCCCCCCATCGCGGTCGCCGGCCCGGCCACGCTCCTTCAGGCGCGGCTCGCAGCGGACGGGCGCCAGGGGAGCTTCGCAAAGGTGGCGCGGACGGGGGATTATGAGACCTGGCGGGCGGCGGATGGCAGCGCGCTCGCGCTCCGCGGGCGGTTAGTCACCGCCACCTATTCGCTCGGAAATGATCTCTATTCCGCCGATGTCCGCGACACGTTGGACCGGCTTCAGGGACGGGGGGCAGGGGAGGCGCTTCGCGTCCACCGCTATCTCGATGGCGAAAACCAGATCGTCACGCGCGCGTTTCGGTGTATCGTTCGCAAAACCGGCTCCGGCGGGCTCGTCATCGCGCGCGAGGCCTGCCAGGGGGCCGATATCGGGTTCGAGAACCGATACACGCTGACCCCGTCCGGGCGCATCCTGACATCGCGCCAATGGATCGGACCGGAGGTTGGCGCCATTGATCTATCCTGGCCGCAAGAGCTGGGAGCGAACGCGCCGCGGATCGTCGCGGCGAATTGAGAGGCAAAGGAGAGCGGTCATGAAACAGGCGGCGTCGATTATTCTTACAACGGCCGGGCTCGGCCTCAGCGCGGCTTCGGTCGCGGCGCAGGAGGTCAATCTCGCTTTCGATCGGGGAGAGCGCTGCGCGGTGCCGGGCACCGATCTCTACACCTATCTCCAAGCCACGCTGCCTGATTGCTCGCGGTTCTGCACCGTCGACGCGTCGAGCAATGAAGAGCTCGAAGGCTTCCAAGGCTTCGTCTTCGCCTGCGCGGACGACAGCGACGGCGGCGCGATCGCATTGGATGGCGCGGGGCTCGCGCGCGGCGCCGTGGCGATCGGGCTCATCGGGCTGTTGCTCGGGGCCACCACACAGGATGGCGGCTCGGCCAATTCCACGACAGGCAACTGATGAGGGCCCCTTGCTGACACGCTTCTTACTTCCGCTCGCTCTCTGTCTGAACCTCTCCGCCTGCGGGGTCGCCTATATCAGCCCAGGCGTCACCCCGGAAACGACCGCCGCCGGGCTCAAAGTGCGCGTGGTGCCGATCACGGCCGAAACAACCCTGGTCGCCAATCGCGCGCCCTACACGCCGAAATCCGTCCCGGCCGCCTTCCGACGCTCCGCCACGGCCGGTCTGTCGCGCCCGCCCCCGGCAGAAGCGCCGGAGCCGGTGTTTGCGGCGGTCGACCGCCCCGCTCCCGCCGCGCTCCGCCGGCCGCCCGCCGTTCCAGAACGCCCCTACGCGCTCGGCATCGGCGACGTGCTGCTTTTCGCCTCCCCGGCCGCCGGTTCGACTGTGGAGCAGCTGACGGGGCTGCTCGCCGCTCAAAACGCCCGGCAGGGCTTCACGATCCAGGACGACGGCGCCATCGCGATCCCGAATGTCGGGCGGGTGACAGTCGCCGGCATGACGCTGGAAGAGGCGGAATCCTCGCTCTTCCGACGCCTGGTCGAATCCGGCATCGAACCCGCGTTCTCCCTGGAGGTCGCGGAGTTCAACTCCAAGCGCGTCACCATTGGCGGCGCGGTCCGGCAAGCCTCGGTTCTGCCCATCACGCTCACGCCGCTCACGCTCGGCGAGGCGCTGCAGCTGGCCGGCGGCATCACCGAAGCCAACGAGGAGCTCGTCGTCCTCCGGCTCTATCGAGACGGGGCGCTCTATCAAATCCCCATGCCCGCTTATCGCGCCGATCCCAGCCTGCAGCGGTCGCGCCTGATCGACGGAGACAGCCTCTTTGTCGACACGCGGTTCGATCTCGACCTGGCGCGGGCCTTCTTTGAAGAGCAGATCACGCTCAGCAATTTCCAGCAGGCGGCGCGTCGTCAGGCGGTCGCGGAGCTGCAGACCGAGATCTCGCTTCGGCAGACAGAAATCGCCGAGGCCCAGTCGCGGTTCGATCGCGAGTTCGAACTCGGCGCGATCGCGCAGGACTTCGTCTATCTCGCAGGCGAAGTGGCCGCCCAGAAGCGCGTCGCGTTGCCGTTCGAGCAGCGGGCCACGCTGGCCGACGTGCTCTACGGCGAAGGAGGCGGGTTCGAGGTGAAAGAGGGCAACCCCCGGCACATTTACGTGTTGCGCGGGTCGACCAGCCCGCGCGAATTCGCCGGGCTCACCGCCTATAATCTCGACGCCGCCAACGCCGCGAACCTCCTCCTCGCAACCCGGTTCGAAATGCGCCCGAACGATATCGTCTTCATCGCGGAGCAGCCGGTGACCCGGTGGAACCGGGCGGTCTCGCTGGTGATCCCAAGCGTCATCGTTAACGCCGCGACGGGCGGTTAGGCTAGTAGCCCGCGGCTGCCGCGCTACCCGTTGCGGGTTTTTGGTATCGCCCAATCGCCATGCCAAAGCGCCGCCGCGCGGACGCGGCCCGAAAGACCCGTTTCGCCGCGCCGTGTCAGTGCGGTCGCCCTCACTTCTCTCGTGGGGTTTTCCCATGCCGCCATTTTCTCGACGATTTTCCAATCAAAGAGACGCAGATAGTCACGAACAGCGCGCCCCCAACCCCGGCAACGAGGTCTGAGATGTCAGCTTCGCGGCCAGGGGCGATTGACTGCAGGAGCTCTAGAGCGCCCGCGGCTGCCGAGGTCATAACCAGCCCGGGGCCGGGGCCCGTTAGAAGCGTCATAGGAAGCGCCAGAGCGCCAAATGCTAAGGCGTGCAGGACCGTGTCGCCCTGTCTTTGGAGCCAAACGCCTTGGGGCAGGGACGGCCAGGGCGCCAGACCGTAGGTAAGGATCAGACCGCAGCATGTTATCAAGCCCAAGAACGTCAGGCGCCGGTACATGGACACGGCTCCCATGGATACAGGCCTTTCGCGGCGAGAGCGGAGTGTTGAAACGACCGGCGCCGACGCTCCCAGTTGCGATCCATCTCGATGTCCCTTCTCTCGGCTACCCCTGGTCGGCGCGGCCGATCCACCGACAGCACCCACGTCCAATGCGATCGCATTTTACGATCAAAGGGAATCGAGACACACGGCGCCGTCGGGCGGACGATAGGCAGCGGAGCTGGCGTGTCCATGCACAAGTCGGTCGCCGCCGGACCAGTCTCATCGCCTGTGTTCTATTTGGCGCCCCGGGGCCCAAGACGCCCCATGCCCAAGACATCGGCGCCTTTCTGAGGCAAGTCAATGGCAACAGCGCATTGACGAATCAGGCAATGCTCACGAACAGAAAATCGGGACCACCGGAACGCAAATAAATCCTGTTTTTTGCGCCTCCCGGCAATTTCTTCGGCACCCTCCTCCTATCGGCATTCCCGCAGACGATCTCGATTTCTTTGAACTCGGCGCCAGCTCTCCAGAGAAGATTATCCACAGGAATACCACAGTCTTCCAAAAGTTGAGGTGCGTCTCGCATAATTCCCTCTTCTTTCTCTCGACCCTTGGTAAGCTCTCGCCTTGGGCGTGTCATTACGACATGGAGACTGGGACATGGGCGTTCTCGTAAGATTGAAGCAGCTGAACTGGTCGCGCGGGCTCGCGCGGATATGGCTCGCCTGCATGTTCGCGCTCTGGACCGCTTTCTTCGCGACCGCCTTTTTCATCCAACTGTCCGCGTTGAAGGCGTTCACAGGGGGAGATTGGCTAAGAATCGCGATTTTGTTCACGGTCCCGATTTTGGGTATCTGGATCTTGGCTCTTGTTGCGCCGCGTGTGGTTGGTTGGGTTTTGAATGGCTTTGAGCCAACCGCGCCTAAAGAGAGTGGAGCGAAGGCGCCACCGCTGAAACTGAAGCAAGAGTTTCGGAAAATGGAAGAGTTCCGTCACGTGGAACCCGAGACCGTCTGAGGCCCCGCGAACCGCGCGGTTCTGATTTGATTGGCGCCTTTCGCACGCGCGTGCCGCCAGGAGATTCGCTCAGACTTGGTCGCGCGCGTCAGTCCGCGCCAATCACTCCCGGTTGCGATCCGGTTATCTGTAACCCTTCCTGCCGCGTAACGTGTCTTGGTTCTGCCGGGACTTTTTGGAGATCTTCCATTGAGGCAGCGCATTTCCGGCTTGGCAGATCGTCAAGCGCGTGGCTAAGCGCCACGAAGACATCTTGATCCACGCCCGACAAACGGAATCCTTGATCCACGGGAGCGACAGCCTTTGCCCACGTGCTTGGCCTCAGCCCAAAGACGCGGCTGTTCCGATTTTGCTCAGAACGAGTTCAGCGATTCGGTCCGAGCCTCCCGGACGCATCAACTCTGACAATCTTCACAACCGCGCAGTCTTCACTTACGACCTGCCCGTCTCCTTGGGTCCCAGGGCGAATGTCAGGCCACCAAACGCCTCTAGATAGCTCTCCCAGCGAGATTCACTACTTTGCACCTGGTAGTATTGATCACCGTAAAATGCTTCGACCCTTTTGTAACAGGTTTCTGGAATAAGCGTCCGCCGGTTTGAAACAAACCCGGCCGCCCGCGCCATCAACCAAAGGCGAATTCCTCTGGGCAAAAACCAAGACGCATGGACGGGGCCGAGCATGCGGCGCGCCAGCTTTCTTGCCGCGTGGCTCTCCGCATTGTTCTCTCGCGAAGAGTCCAAAAGGGCTGACACCTCGCATTCCTCAAGACCAAGCAGAGCAGCCAATGCACCACGCTCCGCACGTTTTACAAACAAACCTTCAAAGGTGAATACGTGAACTCTGCTCGCGCCGAAAACGGCCCGGGCCGCTTCAATTTCATCGGCGTAGAACATCTTGTTGGCAACCAGAAACTCACCGCTCAACGCCCAGTCCAGCCACGTTTGGAAGTTGACGTATCTCCACCCGCCCGGTCCCCCAAGGACCGGCGACATATCATACCATGAGCGCAACAAGTCGGTCTGGTTTCGAATGACGACGATGATCTCCATGTCAGGAGCGACTGACGCGAGGCGTTCAAAGACCTCTTTGATCGGAGCGCTGCCGAAACTCAGATGCTCGTCCGACAGGATGTTGACGGCCTCGCCACTCATCCGAGGGGCGACATAGTCGCGCCAAAGGACCTCAAAGGATCGTCTCGCGCAATCCCCATCTGTCCCCAGAGAGTCGAAAAATTCAATCGTCTTCCTCGCCCCAAACGGCGAGTTCGTTGGCGCTCCAACCCGTACCGGGAAGAGGGCATTCAACTTCGCGTGGCCTTTGAAAAGATTGACCTGAAGCGTGGTGCTCCCGGCTTTTGGATGCCCTATATGGCAAAAGCATTTAGATTTGACGGCAGCATCACGCATTTGCACCCCAACTCTCATTACACAACCGCGTCGAGTTCAGCTTACATCACCTTAGTCAAACCGCAAGCTACGCTTCGGCGGTGACAGTTTTGCGAAACAGAAAGAGACATGGCGCGACGGCCGGCCCTTTCATCAGGCGGCCAACGGCGAAATTCACGCGTCCAATCGTCACCGCACTGGTCGCGTCCAATTCCGCTTGCAGCTCTCAAAAATCCAACATTCGCTGCATCACCAGATGCATGCAGGGCTCCGATTAGGCGAGGGCCGAAAAGAGAGCCCGTTCCGGTCGGCTCGTTGCGAAAAGCAATTTGCGCAATCACGATCGCGCAGGACCCGTGTCCAGGACCCATCGAAATCTCGAACACCGAATTCTGCGCACCCCCAAAGCATGGGCTTTCAAGTCCGTCGCACAGGGAAACCTGTTTTGGCGAGCGCTCTTCAATCTCAAACGGGGATGCGAAACACCGCCAACGCGCCCGAAAACAGCCTTTGATCGGCGAGAAATTGATGACAGGAACGTGAACTCCGGCGGATTCTTGCTGCTTAGGACAGGAGCGACAACGCACTTTACATAAAGGTCATTTCTTTGCCGTACAGTTGGTTCATGGCAGTTGGCGTTTTCCTTTTCGCAATACCCGTCGGAATTGTCGCCGCGCTGGCCACTATTTTGATTGGCGGCTCCCTGTTGGCCTCACTTATCGCGTATGTTTGCCTCGGCTCACTGACGATATTCGTTCTCGCGATTCTGACCGACCGAGCTCCAGGCGGTCGCTCGACCATCTGATTTCTGATCAGGACGATAGACCACTTGAAAGCACGTGTCGGATCCTCGATGAGTTCGATCTTTCGAGCCACGTCCAGCTAACTGAATTCGGGAGCAGCATGTAGTTCAAGGCCGCGCATTCGCAGCAACTCTTGCATCGATCACTGATCACCGAATTCCAGCCACAATTGTGATGTTCCCTGAAACCGTCAAGGCGGCCGGCTTCCCAACAATTTCCCTGATCGTCTGAGATTTCGACGCATCAACAACGCTCTTTCCAGGCGCCGCGACAGGGGGATCAACTCGACACGAGCAAGCAGGGGTATCATCCTGCTATGGCGCGCGGCGAGTTCTACATGCGGTCTCCGCAACAGGCCTAACGAAACAAAGCGCAAAAACGCCTTATGCGGATTGAGTATGAATTTCCGGGAGCCAACTACAGGCGCCAACCCTGTCGCCTTGCATTGGTTCAGGCCGAAACTCGAGCGCCAAGCCTCACAACTGAGGATCCCTACGGCGCAACGAGTGCGGCATCAGTACCTAGGAAGAGCCCTTGGAAGTCCAAAGTAAGGTCCGGATCAGGATCCAAGTCGAGCGTGACTTGCCCATTGAAGAGCGCGCCGGCCGACTCCCCCGCGTTTCCGAAGAAAACCCCATCGACACTGGTGTTCATGAAGGCGGGGTCCACCGCGACGGGCGCGGCCAGGTCAATCACAACGGATACCTCCCCCGTAACCCTGCCGTCAAAGCCGCGAGAAGTGATTACTCCGTCTTCCAGATCCAGAGTCGCAATCAACGCGTCGTTCTCGAGACCGTCTTCGTCAAGTATGATTGGGACGAGAGCCTCAATAAGCACGCCGGCTACTGAGCCATCAGAGAAGTCCGCTATCAATTCGCCGCCCCTGCCTTCGACTAGTGCGTAGCCTGATACTGCAGCAGTTCCAAATGCGACCCCCATGTACTCGCCTTCGTAAATCGCCGTCTCCGCTGTGCGAAGATCGACTGGCGTTTCGAACCCCAGAAATCCTGCGAAGTCGAACCCCTCGACAGTGCCAGCCGGGACATAAACAAACTTGTACGGACCAGTATTCTCGACAACCAAAGCTGGGTCACCGGCCCCTCCGCCAACAAGCTCAAACTCGTTTGTCGCGCCAACGCGTCGGTACTCTTCCACCGCGTCTCCTGGCAGCTTCACTTCAAGAGAGTCTTCATCGATAAAATTGACTTCAGCCTCTCCGCCAACGATTCTGGACCCATCAACATCTTCTTCGACCAGAATGTAGAAGAAGGGGAACGCCTTTCCGGCGTAATCCACTGCCTCGATTGGCTCCCCATTAGCCAAGACCCGAATAGGCGCGTCATTTGAACAGCCGCTAAAGAGGAACAGCGCCGCGATCAATGCGAGGCCGGTTTGGCTTCTCCAGGCATCAAATCGCTTCATGCTTCCTCTCCCAGTTACCCAATTAAAGGGCTTTCAGGACATATAGCAACGCAAACGGGATGGACTTGACCTGAAGCAAGCGCCGCGCGCAGCTCACCAGTGTTCCGCAAAAGCCTCGCTGGTCGCTCCGATGCAGCAGATCAGTGGTCGAGCCCGCTTTACGCATGATCCCGCCTCTTTTCGGATGACGGCCCATCAGCGGATTTGAACGCGCCGACCGGGTTTCGACGAGAATTCGAACAAGGCAAGGCGTCAAGGGGGAAGCAGCAATCGAGCCAACGCGCGGTAGCGGCGCAATCACACGGCACTCGATGCTTTGTTGACTTTCAGGAAACTCTGAAAACTAGGCGCCTTCCATCCAACCAATGTGAAACATGCGGAAGTTCCGCTTCCCCATATGGCCGAAGTGGACGGCAATCCCACCACGAGAAACTCAGCCAATGCACCGTCAGGGCCGATTCACTTTGGTCTCGCAGCTCAGATCACTGGAATGCGGAACTAACAAATCGTATGATCAAATCTGGCGACCCGCGCTGCAATCAGCGAAACAAGGGGCGAGAGACAACGATCTAGACAGTCGCCTAATCTCGATACGCGGCCGATCACGGCTGATGGGTGAAAATGCGGCCACGCCGAGGATCTCGACTAGAGCGCGGCGGGGTGATCCGCGCGTTGTGCGGTGGCAAGAGAGAAGGGCCTGACCTTTGCCAGATTGCTGTGGACCGGTTTCCGAAACAGAAACAATTGCTTTGGTTTGTTTCTTTGCTTACCGTTGACAATCAAACGCGACTTTCATTTACCGATACCGCTAGGCAGTTTCCAAGGGGGTCCAACGGAAATCAAACCTGCGAAGTCGGTTGGCGATCCGCGCCTCAAACCTCGCGATTTGATTTCCAGCGTTGCTCCAGGTGAAAAACCTATCTCACGTAAGAGTTGGCCCAGAATGGCCGCAGTATTAACGATTATCGGAGAACCCAATGTCAAAGCTCCTCCTGAATTCAACCTGCATCGCGTGCCTCATGGCCCTCGGCGCCTGTTCGACTACTGCTGTAGACGAGGACCCGCTGATCTCGGCGTCAGAAGAGGTCTTGCGCGTATTTGCCGATACAAACGAGGACGGAACGCCCGATCAGGATCTCGCTGACTTCCTTGCCGGTGGCGGTGAAGTGGTTGCACGGCAGGTTTCGGAAGCGTCATGGACGGAAACCTCCAGTGCCAACCCAGTGTTTGAACATGTTGATGCGGAAGTCTCTGTCCAAGGAGACGGCGATGATCTGCTGGTGACCTTCAACGCGGTGGGGAACGCGGCACCGAGGGTTGTTCGGATCGTTGATGCCTCAGCGTTGGATTCGGACGTTGCGATTCTCAGCACCGATGACTTTTCGTTCAACATGGGCCTCAGCCAGGGCGTTACATTTGCCGATCTTCTCGCCGGCGGCGGAGGCATCGCGGCCGTTCGATTTGGCATCATTCTCGAAGAGGAGGGTGACGGCTTCAAACTTCAGACCCGTGGACTGGTTGGCGTTGAAACGCAGGACTCGATGATTGCGGACCTTGGAACCGCGGGGACCATTGCTAGCTACACCGGCGGCGGCGGCATTGATGTTCGGCAGGTCTCCACCGAATGGGAAACCTGGAACGCGAACCTGCAAGGTGACGTCTCTCTAACGGCCGACTTCGGTGCCGGAACGGTCAGCGGGTCTCTTACAGCTCTCGACTACCAGATCCGAGAAGACAGACTTCCGGGAGGGGACTGGACCAACGAGGAAACCGGGGCCCTGGCTGGGTCAATCCTGCTAGACGACGCTGATATTCAAGACAACGCATTCGCGGGTTCGCTGTCGGCGGACGCGGCGCTTCTTGGCAATGCAGCCCTGCCTGATTTCGCCTCGGCTGCCGGGGGCTTCGGCTACTCGGGCGCGTTCTATGGAACCGACGCTGATGTAGTCGGCGGCACCTTTTCTGGAACTGGGACGGTTGGCGATACGGACTACATCGGGATCGGCGTTTTCTCCGCGGATGCCGTGGACTGAGGACTAGCGCATCACCGCGCTTTCGAGACCTGAATGAGTCAATTCCGACATCATATGGAAGCGCCCCGCGGGGCGCTTCCTCGCTTAACCGGACAACCGGAGAGATGAGATAAGCTAGACTTCAAACAAATCGCTCAGGCGCCTCTGTCGCCCAGCCTTTACCGAAAACTCCTGGACAGAGCGAAGTCAAAGTCGGATCTGCCGAGGAAGCGTTTTCCGTCTCCAGTTTGGGACCGCGATCAGTGTCGCAACTGGCTCCTTTGTCTCGCGACCAGCG
>JASJAU010000131.1 GCA_030066855.1 Paracoccaceae bacterium
GTCTACGTCACGCACGACCAGGAAGAGGCGCTCGCCGTCTCTGATGAGATCGTGGTTATGCGTAATGCCCAGATCGCCCAGATCGGCACCCCGCGACAGCTCTACGACGCACCTGCGGACGCTTTCGTCGCCGACTTCATTGGCGAGGCGAACCTGATCCCCTGCGAGATCCTTTCGATCGAGGGCGACACGGCACAAATCGCCGTCGACGGCTACCACTACAACCTGCCCTCAAGGGGCCTCCCACCCGGCCCGTCAAAAATGGCTGTCCGCCCCTCGCGGATCGTGTTGAATGCAGGCGACGGCTTCGATGCCACGATCGTCAAATCGACCTACGTCGGCGTGCGCATGGAGTACTCAATCAAGGCCGCCTTCGGGTCCCTGTTTGCCGTACATGAAGACGTTCAAAACCCGCTTGAGGAAGGCAGCGCAGTCAAAGTTAGCTTCAAGGATATCGGCCCGGTATTGATCCCGCCGGATTGATTTAAGGCCGGCTGGTTGGCTGCATTCAGAACGTCCAATTAGGTTTAAGTTCAGATGATTAGAGCATCGTATTAATCCGGGCGACCGTAAGACTTCACCTGGAAGACCTGATCCGAGATCCGTACCAGCTCCTCGTACACGCCCGGCACGCCCACCACTACGCGGCCGCCCATTTTGATCATCAGGTCGGCATCCTGATCCTCTATCCCTCCTCCGGCCTCTGCCACGATCAGCTGTCCGGCAAGGCAGTCCCAGGCATTCATGTGTTCCTCGGCGTAGCCCAGAAGCCGGCCTGCCGCGACATAGGCGAGCGAGAGCGCCCCCGATGCGTTCCGTAGAAAGATCCCGCCCTCGTCGAGAATTCCCTGCATCAGCCGCATCACACCCTTGGTCCCGACCCGGTTCGAGAATCCGATACCCGTAGTGCCGTCCTTCAAGGACAGCCCCGATGGTGCCGCCAGCCGCTCCTGATTCAACGTCGCCCCCTGGCCACGCACGGCCAGAAACGTTTCGCAATGACAGGGATCGTGGATCACCCCGATTTGGGTCCGTCCACCGCTCACCCCGGCCAAAACAACTGTCCATGCAGGGATACCATTGATGAAGTTCGTAGTCCCGTCGATCGGGTCGATCACCCAGGTGAAGTCAGACTGCCCTTTCTTGGGCGCTTCTTCCTCGCCAACGATGCCATCATCGGGAAATGCCTCTGCGAGCCGGGTCCGTACCAAACGCTCGACCTCGCGATCGGCCTGGCTAACGAAATCCTGATGGCCCTTTCGATCGATCCTCAATCTGTCGGGCCTCTGGAAATACCCCAGCGCAAGTTCCCCCGCCTCATCCGCGATCCGCCGCGCGGATGCGCATCTTTCCGTCAGTTCCATGACTCCTCCTCAATTGCGGGCCTTGCTGGACATCATCATTCACTCGGAAAGACGCCAGCTCGCGGAAATACTCGAACATCATCAAGTTTTCGCCGGCATGTCCCGGCAGGACAAGATGTCAATGACGCGGCTTCTCGCCACCAAGGTAGGGCGCTCGTATAGGTCGAATGCGACCGGAGATCTTCCGCGCACAGGCAGATGCCGTAATGGCCGGCACGCTCTTTCCTTTGAACTGTCAGCTTCTTTTGTTGCAGCGGCTGGATTTCGCCCTTGTCCGGGTGCTGTCAGACGAATGCGAACCCGTCTCTGGCAGGACAATGACGCTGTCCCTTAGGTCGCGCCGAGCCCGCGCCAGTCTTCGAGAGCGGCGGTTCGGGTCTGCTTGACATGATCCCGGCTGGTGAGGCTGCGTTCGTGATTGAAGTGGTTGTAGACGGAGGAGTGGATGGCGGCGAACTTCTGAAGACTTCGCATGAGCCTGAACCGCTGCATGGCCCGTTCTCGTCGTCGAAGAGGAAGATGCGAGTTCTCAACCCGGTTGTTGAGCCACCGGCCCGTCGTTTGTTTTTCGGTGGCGCCAAGCTCTCGAAGAGCGGCTCGATAGGAGGCGAAGCGATCGGTGACGATCTCTTCCGCCTGTCCATGGCGCTTCATGAGTTTCCTGAGGAATTTCAACGCGGCCCGCTTGTTTCTTCGTTTTGTGACCACCGCCTCCAGGACTTCTCCTTCGTGGTCCACGGCCCGCCAGAGGTAGTGCCGCTTGCCGTTGATCTTCACGAAGAGCTCGTCGACGTGCCATTTCCATTTGGAGTAGGCGCGGAGCTGCTGAACCCTCTTCCGTCTGATCTCAGAGGCGAACATCGGGCCGAACCGGTTCCACCAATAGCGCACCGTCTCATGGCTCACGTCGATGCCGCGCTCATGGAGCAGGTCTTCGACATTCCGAAGCGACAATGGGAACCGAACATACATCATCACCGCAAGGCGAATGATCTCTGGAGACGTCTTGAAGTAGCGAAAGGGAGAGGCCTTGGTCATGCCCGAACGCTAGGCAGACCCCCTGCCCGGCTCAAGTCCGGTTTCCTCTGACATCACCCCTCTGACATCACCCACCCGCCAACAGGGTATCCGGGTCTTTAAGGAGCGTTCGGTATCTTTCCATGAACCTCGCGGCATCGGCTCCATTGATCACGCGATGGTCGTAGGAAAGAT
The DNA here is from genome assembly GCA_030066855.1 of Paracoccaceae bacterium. Lineage (GTDB taxonomy): Bacteria > Pseudomonadota > Alphaproteobacteria > Rhodobacterales > Rhodobacteraceae > Kangsaoukella. Next base: position 2,577 of record JASJAU010000131.1, read on the forward strand.
CTAGTGGCGCCATCGCGACAGGATAAAATTCCGCACCATTCCAGACTGGGCGCAATTCGGTGCGAGTAATGCCAAGGATCGCGACTTCAGGCGGGTTGACGATGGGAGTGAAAGCCTCTCCGCCTATGCCGCCAAGGTTCGAGATCGTCATCGAAGCGCCACCCATTTCGTGTGCTCTAAGTTTGCGGTCCCGCGCTCGTGCCGCGAGATCACGAAGGAATTTTCCGATCTCGCCAAGTTTCAGTTTATCGGCTTCGCGGATGACCGGCACGGCGAGCCCGTTTGGAGTGTCCACGGCGATGCCGATATGCACGTATTTTTTTAGAATCAGCTGTTTGCCGTCGCTGGAGAGCGAAGCGTTAAAACGTGGGAATTCTTTCAGGCAGCGCGCCAGAACGGCGACATGGAAGGCGAGCGCAGTGATGCTTCGACCTTCCGCCTTCAACGCCGCGCGGGTTGCTTCCATCCGGCTCACATCGGCGCTTTCATGGTGGGTGACGGCCGGGATAAGAGACTGCGCAGCAGCGAGGTTGGCAGAGGCGACCTCAGCCATTCGGCTGAGCGGCTCTTGTTGGACTGGGCCCCATTCGGAGTGATCGACATCCCAGTATCGGGTCGGCCCTCCAACAGCGCCACTCCCGGTCGAGTTCAGAACGTCCTCGCGCCCAATTGTCTCCCGACCAAGCCGCAGCGCCAGCGCGTCGATATCGATGCCGAGGTCGGCGGCGAGTTTCCGGACGGAAGGGCTGGCGATCGCACCCATACTACCACTCGGTTGCGATGTACTGGGTCTCTTGGAACTCGCGAAGACCTTCCTTTCCGCCCTCACGTCCCAGACCCGATTGCTTGACCCCGCCGAAAGGTGCTGCCGGGTCGGAGACGAGACCGCGGTTCAGGCCAATCATCCCGAACTCAAGCTGTTCAGAGAGTTTCATGCCACGGGCCATGTCCCGCGTGTATAGATAAGCGACTAGCCCGTATTCGGTTGCGTTCGCGCGCGCGATTATCTCGTCCTCGTCCCGGAATTTTTGAATCGCAGCGACAGGGCCGAAGATTTCGTCGTTGATGCAATCGGCCGTGTCAGGGACGTTAACCAAGACCGTTGGAGGATAGAAGAACCCCGGCCCATTGGGCCTTACGCCACCCAAGTACACCTCTGCGCCTTTTTCGACGGCATCACGAACGAAGTGATCGACCTTGTCCCGCGTTTCCGCGTTGACCAAAGGCCCAACGTCTACGCCGTCCTCCAGGCCGTTGCCCATCTTAAGAGCCGCCATCTTGTGGGTGAAGCACTCGATGAAGGGCTTCTCAATGTCTTCATGCACGTAGATCCGGTTGGCAGCAGTGCAGGCCTCTCCCAGATTGCGCATTTTGGCCACCATCAGGCCCTCGGCGGCGGACTCGATCGATGCATCCTTGCAGACAATGAATGGAGCGTTGCCGCCGAGTTCCATTGCCGGGTTCACCACGTTGTCGGCGGCGGCATGCAGGAGCTTGCGCCCTACCTCCGTTGAACCGGTGAAGCTCACCACCCGCACCCGAGAGTCGGCCAACATGGCTCCCACGACCGCGCCCGAGGATCGGGAAGGCAATACGTTCACCACCCCGGGCGGGACGCCTGCCTCTTCCAAGATGGGCATCAGCGCCAGCATCGTGAGCGGGGTTTCGGAGGCGGGCTTGATTACGACCGGACACCCAGCCGCCAACGCGGGCGCGATTTTGCGCGTACCCATAGCCGCCGGATAGTTCCAGGGTGTCACCAGAACCGCAATGCCGGCCGGTTTCTGGTGCACAAGGATCCGGGCTCCAGTGGCCGGCGCAAGTCCAAGGTAGCCCTCTGCGCGCACTGCCTCCTCGGCGTACCAACGGAAGAACTCGCCCGCGTATTTGGCCTCACCCATGGCGTCCGCGCCCGCCTTGCCGTTCTCCAGCGTGATCAGCCGTGCGATGTCCTCGATCCTGTCATTGAATAGCTCAAAGGCGCGGCGAAGCACTTCGCCACGCTCACGGGGACTTCTTGCCGCCCAATCCGCAAGGGCGGACTCGGCTGCGTCCAAACAAGCCATGGCGTCTTCTACCGTGCCGGAGGCCACTCTCGTCAGCACAGTCTCGTCTGCCGGGTTCATAACCTCGAAGGTTGCTCCATCCGAAGCTCCGCGCCATGAGCCGGAGATGTAGAGTTTGTTCAGGAATCCGGTCATAGATCGCTCACAAAAGCTGCCGGATCGGATCCTCGATCCGGGCCGCAATGTCATCAAGAAGAGCCGCTGCATGCGGTGCCGGCAACGAGCTTTGGGCGAACGAAAGGGTCAAGGCATAGGACTTGCTTTGGCGCGCTGCCGTCAGCGTAACGCCGACACTCGCAGGTCCATATCCAGTGAGCCTCGTGCCGCAGAGATCGACTAGGTTCAATTGAGCCAAGTCTCCAGGTCCGCCACCGCGGTCCGGATTCGACACAATCTTGGTAGCCCCGTCCAGACTTCGGAGCGCAACACCAATTTCGTCAACGTCAAAAAGAGCCCGCCAGGCACCCGCCGCGAACGCCGCGAGTAGTATGGTGCGATTCGGATTCTCGGTGCGATCCAGCAACGCGTCGAACGCGACTCCATTCGCCAGAGCCGTCAGGAGCGATTGCCCGCTCGCAGTGGCGCGTGCGAGATCCGCTGCGTGAATTGGCTCTGGGATGCCCTGGGCGCGGAGAGCGGAAAGGTCGATGCCTCGTTCCTGCGCAAGCCGTTTCGCTTTAGGCGACGCTAAAACCTTGCCAGTCGGAAGCGGCGGCCGAGGCGGAGAGTAAGCATTGGCTATTTCGGCCGATGGTGTCGCCTCAGGTTCGGGCGCTTGTAGGTCATCGCGTGTTGAAGCTTCTTCGACTTTCGGATCGCTGTCGTCGTCATCGGCAGTCGTGCGAGCTGAAACGTGATTGGTGACTTCTGTCTCGCTATCGACGATCAGAGCGATGACATCACCCACTGGCACATCGTCGCCTTCGCCTGCCTGAACGCCTGCAAGGTAGCCCCCTGCCTGGGCCTCTACCTCCAT
>JASJAU010000132.1 GCA_030066855.1 Paracoccaceae bacterium
GGTCGAGATGCTGAACGACAAAGGCATCTCGACGGAGGGCCTTTGGGCGAAGAACATTGGCGAGTACCAAAAACCGGACTCGCCGGAGATGGATTTCGTGTTCACGGTATGCGACCAAGCCGCGAACGAGGAGTGCCCGGCCTGGCCCGGCCAGCCCATCACGGCCCATTGGGGTCTGCCCGACCCGGTTAAAGCCGAAGGCACGGACGCGCAGAAGCGCCTGGCTTTCCAGCAGACCTTCGGCCAGATGCGGAATCGGATCGTCGCCTTCGCCGCGCTGCCGTTCGACTCGCTCGAAAGGGTCTCGCTGCAACGAGCGGTCGACGCGATCGGCAAGGCTGTGGAGGAGGCATGACCGTATTCGCGGTGAATGGTCTGGGCCGGATGGGCAAACTCGCGATCAGGCCGCTTCTTGAAACGGGCCATGAGATCGCGTTTCTGAACGACGCGGTCGGCGATCCGGCAATGCACGCGCACCTGATGGAGTTCGATACGGTTCACGGGCGCTGGCCCGCCGAGTTCTCGTCGACGGACGACAGCATCACAATCGACGGGCGGGAGATTCCGGTCGTCAGCGCGCGGCGCATCGAGGACCTGCCGCTGGACGGAGTCGATGTGGTCATCGACTGCACCGGCGCCTTCAAGACCGAGGCCGCGCTCGCGCCATACCTCGAGCGGGGTGTGAGGAAGGTGGTCGTCTCGGCGCCTGTCAAGGACCCCGGCGTCGCCAACATCGTCTACGGGGTGAACCACGGCATTTACGACCCCGAGGCGCATCGGATCGTGACGGCGGCGTCCTGCACCACCAACTGCCTCGCCCCGGTCGTGAAAGTTCTTCACGAAGGCTTGGGCATCAAGCACGGGTCGATGACGACCATTCACGATGTCACCAACACGCAGACCATCGTTGACCGTCCGGCCAAGGACCTGCGCAGAGCGCGCTCGGCCCTCAACTCGCTCATTCCCACGACGACCGGGTCGGCGACGGCGATCACGCTCATCTACCCGGAGCTGAAAGGGAAGCTGAATGGCCATGCGGTTCGCGTCCCGCTCCTGAACGCGTCGCTTACGGATTGCGTGTTCGAGGTGGAGCGACCCACGAGTGAGGCAGAGGTCAACGCGCTGTTCAAGACCGCCGCCGAGGGCGATCTGAAGGGCATCCTCGGCTACGAGGAGCGCCCGCTTGTAAGCGCCGACTATACCAACGACGCCCGCTCTTCGATTATTGACGCGCCGTCGACGATGGTGGTGAACGGCACGCAGGTGAAGGTCTTCGCCTGGTACGACAATGAATGGGGCTACGCATGCCGTCTGGTCGACGTGGCGATGATGGTGGGTGACAGCCTGTGAGCCGGCCTGAAGGGTTTGCGGCTTACGTCGCCGTGACGGCGGCCTACTGGGCGTTCATGCTGACCGACGGCGCGCTCAGGATGCTCGTGCTTCTGCACTTCAACACGCTGGGGTTCTCGCCCGTCCAGCTTGCCTATCTATTCGTGCTCTACGAGATCGCAGGCGTGATCACTAACCTCTCCGCCGGATGGATCGCGGCCCGGTTCGGGCTGACTAGCACGCTCTACGCGGGCCTCGCGCTCCAGGTCGTCGCGCTTCTGGCGCTGGCGCAGCTCGATCCGGCCTGGACCATCGCGGCGTCGGTCGTCTTCGTGATGGCGGTCCAAGGGCTCTCCGGCGTGGCCAAGGACCTGGCCAAGATGAGCTCGAAAAGCGCGGTCAAGCTGCTTGCGCCCTCGGAAGGCGACGGGCTGTTCCGCTGGGTCGCGGTGCTGACTGGGTCCAAAAACGCAGTGAAAGGACTCGGGTTTCTGGTGGGGGCGGGGGCGCTTGGTCTTTTCGGGTTCGTCCCCTCGGTTTTCGGGATGGCGGCGGTGCTCGCGGTGATCCTGGTCGCCGTGTTCCTGCGTATGCCGCCGGGTCTTCCGGCGGGGCGGAAAGATGCGAAATTCAGCGAGGTCTTCTCAAAGAACCCGCGCGTCAATTGGCTGAGCGCCGCGCGGGTCTTCCTGTTTGGCGCCCGGGACGTTTGGTTCGTGGTCGGCATACCGATCTATTTCTACGCAGTCCTCAGCGACGGCACGCCTGAAGGCCAGCGCGGCGCGTTCTTCCTGATCGGCAGTTTCATGGCGCTTTGGGTAATCCTCTACGGCGCGGTCCAGGCGCGGGCGCCGCGCCTCTTGAACGCCGCGAAACGCAGCGAGGCTGATCTCTCGCGCGCGGCCCGTTTCTGGGTCGGCAGCCTGTTCTTCGCGCCCGCGGCGCTGGCCGCGTTGGCCTGGATCGCCGGCGCCCCGACGACGTGGCTGACGGTGCTGGTCGTCGTCGGGCTGTTTGGCTTCGGTGTTCTGTTTGCAATCAATTCCTCGCTGCATTCCTACCTGATCCTGGCTTTCACCAGCTCGGATCGGGTCACCATGGATGTCGGGTTTTACTATATGGCGAACGCGGCGGGCCGGTTGATCGGGACGGTGCTCTCCGGCCTCACCTACCAGATCGGAGGGCTGCCTTTTTGCCTGGCGGCGGCGGCTGTGATGATCGCCCTCAGTTGGCTTTCAATTGGTCGGATCGCTCCAAAGGAATCCCCCGCCTCTGCCTAATCCTCGGCCCCGCGCGTGAGGGCGAGCCAGATCTGTCCGAGGATGAGCGGCGTGACGCTGCCTGCCAGCACCAGCTGGATCTGAAGCCATGACGGCGTCGCGAGCTCAAGCACCGAGGCCAGCGCCGGAAGAAGGCAAGCGGCCGCGAGAAGCGCGAGCGACACGACGATGGCGCCCCAAACGTAAGGGTTCGCCGTCACGCTGTTCCTCGCCAGCGGCTCCAGCCGTCGCCGCATGTTGAAGACATGGATCAGCTGCGAGACGGCGAGTGCCAGGAAAGCGACGGTGGTCGCGCTCGTTTCGTCCATTTCGAAGCGATTGATCGCCAGCCAATAGACCGTGAGAGTGGAACAGGTCAGGAAGACGCCGAAAACGCCAATGTCGCGCCAGCGGCGCGGCGGGATGATCGGCGTCTCCGGATTGCGCGGAGACCGCTTCATGACATCATCGCTGCCTTCGCCAAGACCGAGCGCGAAGGCGGGGAAGACGTCGGTGACGAGGTTCAGAAAGAGGATCTGCAGGGGCGTGAGAGGGGCGGGCAGGCCGATCAGGATGGCGATGCCGACCACCATGATCTCGGACACGTTGCACGACATCAGATAGGCCACAAACCGGCGGATATTGTCGAAGATCACTCGGCCCTGCCGCATTGCCGCGATGATCGAAGTGAAGGCGTCGTCCTTCAGCACCATCACGGCGGCCTCTCGCGCCACCTGCGTGCCCCGCTGGCCCATCGCGATCCCGATATCCGCCTGCTTGAGCGCTGGCGCGTCGTTCACCCCGTCGCCCGTCATGGCGACGATATGGCCGGCCTGCTGGTAGTTGCGGACGAGGCGCAGTTTCGATTCCGGCGTAACCCGCGCGAACACGTCGGCTTTGAGGAACTCCTCGCGGACCTCGCCGTCTTCGGCCTCATAGAGGGTCTCAAGATCATGTTCGGTGAAGGCGTGGATGCTGTCGTTCTCGCCCAAACCGGCGGAGCGCGCGATCTCTCGCGCCGTCGAGACATGGTCGCCGGTCATCATCACGACGCGCACGCCCGCCGCTTGGCTGTCTGCGATGGCCGGTGGCACGTCCTCGCGCAGAGGGTCGAGGAAGGAGACGAAGCCGAGCAGGGTGAGGCCCTCGAACGGGTCGTCCTCCGGCCCCATGCCGTCCTTTCGCGCCAGGCCGATCAGCCGGTAACCACGGCCCGCTACGGCGTCGATCCAGTCCAACCAGCCTGACTTCGTCGCATCGGTGAGCGGTACCACGTCCTCTTCCGTCGCCAAATGCGTCGCGCGGGCGAGAACCGCCTCGGGCGCGCCCTTTACAGCGGCCATCGACCCTCCGGGCGTCTCATGGATCGTCGCCATCACCTTGGTGTCGGAATCGAAGGGGACTCTCCGCATCTCTCTCCGGTCCGACAGCAAATCCGGGCGGTGCAAGCCGACATCTTCAGCCGCGAGGAGAAGCGCGACTTCCATCGGATCACCAATGCCCCGCGCCCCGCCATTCCCGCCCGGCGCGGACAGCTCGGCGGTGTTGCAGAGCGCCGCGATCTCCAGCGCGGCGCGAAGCTCGGAGTCGGCGGCATCGGTCAGCTCGCCTTCGTCCTCGAACCCGACCTCGCGATCGGGCAGGAGGAGGCCCATCACCGTCATCCGGTTTTCCGTGAGCGTCCCGGTCTTGTCGGTCAGAATGATGGTCGTTCCGCCCAGCGTCTCGACCGCGGAGAGCTGCGAAATCAACACGTTCCGGCTGGCCATCCGCAGCATCCCCCGCGCGAGCGCGAGCGTGGCCACGACCGGCAACCCTTCGGGAATCGCGGCGACGGCGAGCGCGATGGCGGTCTCGATCATCAGGAACGCATCGAACCCGCGCAGAACGCCCGCGAGCGCGATCAGCGCGGAGAATGCGACGGCGAGCCAGACCAGATCGCTTCCCAGTTTGTCGAGCCGTTTCTCCAGCGGGAAACCTTGCGCCTCGGCTTCCATGGCGAGGTTCGAGATATTGCCGAGCTCGGTCGCCATGCCGGTCGCCGTGATCAGCCCCAGACCGGTGCCCCGCACCACTGCGGAGCCTTTGAAGGCCATGTTCGCGCGATCGGCCAGCAGCGCGTCGTCAGAAATGGGGTCAGTCGTCTTGATGACCGGGAGGCTTTCACCGGTCAGCGCGCTCTCGTCGCAAAAGAGGTTGGCGGCCTCCAAAAGCCGCATATCCGCAGTAACCACATCGCCGCCGTCCAGAAGGACGATGTCGCCCGGCACCAGATCGACCGCGGACAGCGCGAGCACCTGGCCGTCACGCCGGACATTCGCGGTGACGTCGGTCAGCCGGTAGAGCGCCTCCATCGACCGGGTGGCGCGCCAGGAGGTGCTGAAGCCGATCACTGTGTTGATCAGCAGAACGCAGGCGATGGCGATCGCCTCGGCGATGTCGCCGACCACCAGGGAAAGCGCCGCCGCGCCCATCAGGAGCCAGATCAGGATGCCCCGGAACTGCTCGAGAAGCATGGAGAGGAGAGACCGCGCTTCGCGGCGCTTAAGTGTGTTCTCGCCATGGATCTGTCGGCGGCGGACCACCTCGGCGGTGGACAGGCCGCGCGCCGGGTCGGCGCCCAGTTCCGCAACGGCGGCATCCGCCGATAGGGCGAAAGCCCGCACACTCCGGTCGGAAGTCTGATCTTCCACGACCTTGTCCCTGTCCATGGCCCGCGTCCGGTCAGTGTTGCCCGAAGCCGGCGCGGCCTTCATTGATCGAGGTCAGTATAGGTCAGGCGAGCCCGGCGGTCTTGGCCCTAAGGCGGATCAGGGCGAGGACGGTGTTGATTGTTGGGGTTGGGGTGTCTGTGATGCGTCCGAGCTCCTGTACGGAGCCGACGAGGGCGTCGATCTCCATGGGGCGGCCGGCGTCCAGGTCCTGCAGCATCGAGGTGCGGTGCGCGCCGACCGCCGCGCCGCCGTCGATCCGGCGGTCGACGTCGATGGGGAACCTCACGCCCAGGGTCTCGGCGATCG